>CAZSBK010000022.1:0-61336 GCA_964604945.1 uncultured Candidatus Solibacter sp. | reverse complement strand
TTGAGGAATGGAGGAACCAAGCCCGCTGAGTGCGGCGGCCCTAACCGCATTCCTGGATTTGCTCCCTGCCCTCTCGATGAAACGTCTCGGTGGGATCGAGGCGATAGACTTTTGGTTCGGACCATCGACATCGATGGCCATAAGCTCCGGGCGGACTTCGAAGGTTCGATTCGGCGTGCGGTTTTTCACTGTGAGGTAAGCTCGCAGGTTCTTGCCCGTGTCCACCAAGCTCGCATAGACAACGAGATCTGAGTTCTGGACAGCCTTCGTAGTAATCCCCTTCTGGACGAACTTCGCACACGTCGGGCAACCCTCCGACCATCTGAGGCGGCTTGATCCCGCAGCATCCTCACTTGCCAGGCGAACCAGTCTCTCGGATGTCTCGCGCACAGGTGCTCCCCCTGGTTCTGACATTTCAATTCGAGTGGTTGCAGGTCCCGCGTCGGGACTTCGTAACAAACGAAAGGCCATTTCGATGTTCACTTTGACTGGGACGACTTTCCCGCCGAGGCTTCCTGGCCGAAATCGCCATTCCTGCGCTGCTTCAATGGCTTTCTGATCTAACTCTGGGTGGAGACTCCGTGCCACTCTGATGGACTGGAAGTAACCATCCCCGTCGACCACACCGGAGAGCAGCACAGTTCCCTCGACCCCGGCCCTCTTCGCGCTTTCAGTGTATTGTGGCTCCACTCTGTGAACTGGAATAGGCATTTGCCGCTGCTGAGCATCGTGGCCATCTGGGGCCACCACGGTCGGCTGAACTCCTGCCTCGCCCCTGGAACCGGTGTTCGGGGCCTGGTCTGTGTGCGCCTGTCTGTCTTTCTCCGATTCAGGTCTATTTACTAGTCTGAAAGCCACTTCAACGTAACAGCGCACGGGGACAGGCTGCCCATCCTTGGTGCCCGGCCTGAACTTCCACTGCTGGACGGCTTCAATGGCCTTCTGATCGAGATCCAGGTGAAGGCTACGTTTCACCGAGATCGACTCAATCTGACCCTCTACGTTCACAACTCCCGAAAGGAGCACTTTGCCTTGGATTTGAGCCTTTCTTGCACGCTCCGTGTATTGGGGCGGGACCCTGAAAACGGGAACCGGAGATGTCACGCCCGGCGTACCGGCTTCTAGCGCGCGATCCTGCGCGGCCCCCCCCCCTGCTGAAAGGATGAAAAGACCGACGAGACATAGACGAAACCGCACGGCACACTCCTTACGAGGAGAATCGACGTCTCTCCTCACTAATCTACGCTGAACTGTATTGCGATTCAACGGAATACCCGGCCCCTGTGTGGAGTAGACTCCGCTTGAGGCTGAAGCCATGTCACAATTTGATCCGCACGAATTCCTCCATCGAACCTACTACTCCCTGGACTTCCAGATCCTTGCGGGGGATCTCGTCGATTTCTTGGAGACCGCCGAACGGGGTCTCGACATTCGATACCACGAGAACCGCGCTCGGATTGAGACGTCCTCAAGTGACGTTGATGTCCCTGGCTACCGTGAACACCTACTTGAAAACTTAGAGCACCGGTTCAAGATCAGCTTGCCCCTTCGCGTTCGTTACGGCGCTCTAATCGGGTTCACCACGGCTGTGGAGTGGGCCGCAGTCACTCTGAACTCAGCTCTCAAGGATCCTATCGAACCGCCCACGAAGCGCACGAAAGATATAGTCCGGATTCTCTCAAGGCTGGATGAGAAGATCGGACTTGGGTGCGAGAAGGTGATTGGTAACTTCACGGTCCTCACCCACGTGCGGAATTGCATTGCTCACGCGGCCGGCCTTATTCAGGATTACGAATTTGGGGAAGAGCTTGAGAAGGAGATCGTGCGCCTCAACGGCATCCTTGTCGGCCGATGGCATGTACTCGGAAAGCACATTTGCATCCAGCGCGGAGCCCTCAACCCTTACTTCAAGTCGATTGGTGAGTTCGTTGTTGACCTTAATAGAAATTGCCACGAACAGGGATTGATATGATCCTGCACATCTACTCTCTGCGGCAATGTCAGCCGTAACACCGGATTTCGAACACACGCGCCAGGTCGCTGCCGTTGGTCGCGTCGATCTGGATGCGGAGCTTATCCGTTGTCACGGCGTCAAACCTGCACCGGTTCAACCGCTGGTGGTTGCCTTTCACCTCGGCCAGCACGCGGTCCCCGGCCAGGATGCGGTAGTCCTTCACAGTCTCGGGCTGAGGTGCCCGAATGATGCCCTTGTTTGCGCCATCCTGGGCGGTGAGCGTCAGTTCGCGCTGGAATCCTGAATCGAAGGTCAACTGAACCTCGGCGATGCGGACCGGCTTCGGCCACTGAAGCTCAATCCAAGCGCCCGATGGCCCAATGCGGCCTTGCCACTCATGGACTTCCTTGTTCGGGATGTCGCGCACCCAGCCGTTATTGACGTTCGCCGCCGGCGCGTGCATCTCCTCGGAGGAAGCCACGGCCTTGGCCTGGCGCGCAAGGTCTTCCCGGTCTTCGTTCTTCACGCCGCGCAGGCTTTGATCGTCGCGTAACAGGACCTGCTGCAGACGGGCGACACGGGCGGTGTCTTGGGCGAACTGCCGGGGCAGCAGCCCGTCTTTCAAGCAGAGCGCGGCGGCTGTGCCGGCGGCCTGACCGGCGACGGCGCAGGTGCCCATCACCCGCGTCGAGGTGAACGCGGCATGGGTGGCGCTGATGTTGCGCCCGGCCATGAAGAGGTTCGAAACATTCCTGCTGTAGAGCGCCCGCAGCGGGATGTTGAAGACTTCGGGCGTTCGGATGACGGTATTGGGCGGGACGTCGGAGCGGTCGAAGCCAGACGGCGGATGATCGTCCATGGGCCAGCCGCCGATGGCCACCGCATCGGGCCACGTGCCACGCATCAGGTCGTTTTGCGTCAGAATGACATCGCCCACCATGCGGCGGCTGCCGCGGCGGCCGGGCATCATGCCGATCCAATCGAGCGCCCAGTTGGCGCTGGACGGGTGCGCGCCGCTGTTTTTGATGTAGTCCCAAACGCCGAGCAGGATCGACAGCAATTCGAACCGGATGCGCTCGTTGTCCCAGACCGTGTTCAGGTCGCCGCCCCACTCGATCCACCAGTAGCCGTACTCCCAACTGTTGACGCTGCGGAAACGGAGTTGCTCGGGCGTCACCTTGCGCGCCCATTTGGGCGGCGTGAACGGCATCGGGCGGTCGTGCAGCTTCGACGTAAACAGGATCGACGAACCGAGCGTCTCCTGATCGGCTTTCTCGGGCGTCAGCGTTTCGCCGAACTCCGAGCGCGCCTCGCGGCCCGTGCGCATCTCGGCGCCGGCTTCGAGGCCGAGTCGCGAATCGCCCGTGGCGTCGAGAAACAGCGGAGCCGCGATACGGTAGATGTGCTCGCTCTTGTCGCAGCGGGCGAGGACATGGTCGATCTTCCCGGATTTCATCGACGCCGAATAGAGCGAAGTTTCGAGCAGCAGCGTGATATTGGGCTCCGACATCACCTTGTCGTAGAGCAACAGGTCCCACAGCTCAAAGCAGCGCTGCGGATTGTTGGCCGCGTCGTCCAGACGGATCTCCTCGAGGATTCCCCCTTCACGCCAGCCGGGGCGGCTCTTGTGCGAATTCGCCCCCACAACGTGCATCTTGACCTCGCTCGACGAGTTGCCTCCCAGCCGCGATCGGTCCTGCACCAGGACGACCTTGGCCCCGTGGCGCGCGGCCGCGATGGCTGCACAGAGCCCGGCGAGTCCGCCGCCGGCGACCATCAGGTCGCACTTGAGATCCACCAACGTCATGTGGGGTTCGTTTGGTGAGGGACGGCGCCGGGCAACGGGTGGAGAGACAACGCCGAAGTCCCGCTGCGGTGACTGGGCCGCAGCCGGGCCGGCGAAGACGTACAGCGAATACCCGGCGAAGGGAAACGATTGAAGAAGGTCGCGGCGTTTCATGATCTCGCGACCATTCTATGCCAGTGACCGGCTAAGGCAGAACTTCGAAGCCCTGCTCCTTGAAGTGCGCGTCGAAGCAAAACGCCTGCTCAATGCCGCATTCACGCATCACGAGGAAGCTGGCGCAATCCACCAGGCTCAGACGCTTACGCGCGGCCGCCAGGACGGCATGCTGTGCAGCCGCGTGGCGATGCTGGTCGATCCATCCGACCGAGAGCAGCGGCACGATTTCGGTTGCCAGGGCCCGTGCAGCGCCCAGTCCCAGCCGGTGCTGGATCAGCGCCGCCGTTTCCACCAGGACGTAATTGTGCGTGACGAGAGTCGATTCCCTCAGCAGCCCTGGCCAAATGGCCGCGGCGCGCGCGTGGTTCGAATCGTCGCGGTCCAGGACTGCATAGAGGGCCGAGGTATCGACAAAGACGACGCTCACTTGAATGCCTCGGCCAGATGGCGGTCATGCGCCGCGCTGACATCGGACTTGCCCGAAGAAAACTGTCCGGCGAGCCGGACGGCGCGTTCAACGAGATGCTGACGATTGGCCCTGGGATTGTTCGCGGCCAGCCGGTCGATGCCTTCTCTGATCAGTTCAGCCATCGATTTGCCGGTTTCCACCGACAGCGCTCGCAGCATTTCTTGCTGCTCTTCGGTAAGCTGGATTTGCGTCCGGATCATGCCGTCATGTTATCACATTCGATGAGGTGATAACACTCGACCAAACGAAACCGGGCGTGGTCACCCGACCATGATGCAGACGTCTTTGAGGTTCCGGTAGCGCTGGTCGAAGTCCAGGCCGTAGCCGATGACGAACTTGTCCTCGATCACAAAGCCGACATAGTCGCCTTCAACCTGTACGCGGCGGCGGGACGGCTTGTCGAGGAACGCGGCCACTTTGAGCGAGGCGGGCGAACGTTGGGCGAAGACGTGTTTCAGGTAGCTGAGGGTCAGGCCGGTGTCGATGATGTCTTCAACGATGAGCACATGCTCACCCTCGATGGGGCGGTCAAGGTCTCGTGTCAATTGAACCTCGCCTGTCGTCGTCGTCCCTTCATAGCTCTTGGTGCCGATGAAGTCGAGACGAGAGGGGACGGTGATCTGGCGGCAGAGGTCGGCCAGGAACATGAATGAACCTTTCAGTACGCCCACAAGGACGACCGACTGGCCTTCGTAATCGGCACTGATCTGCGCGCCCAGTTCGGCGACACGCAGCTGGATTCGCTCCTCAGGGATATAGGTTTCGATCTGTGCAGGCATGGCTTCCAGTCCCCTAGTCTGCCACTTTGATGCGCAGGCTGGGGGGGCCAATGTGAATGTGCGGGGCGGTGGATTTGCCGGTGATCGCCGAACGAAAGGCGAAGAAGGGGATCTTCTCCATGGTGAGGTAGTCGCGCAGCCAAACGCCCTCGGGCGCATCGGGATTCAAAGCGACATCGATGCGGCCGCGGTGGTCGAAGCCCAGCGCCTTGTGAACGGCGGTTTCGCCATTGGCGCTGACCGGGATCGGCTTGCTGAACGCCGACTCAAAGGCGATAAGGACTTTCTTCCAATGGGCGGTGGTAAACAGACCCTGGCCATCGAAACGTTCGCTCAATGGGCGGACTTCGGCGAGAGCGTCGATCCGTTCCCAACTTTGTTCGGCGCGCGCCATCTCGGCCATTTCACGCAAAAACCGCTCCCGGGACAGAGCCAACTCCAGAGTCTTGTTGAGATCCGCAAGATCTTCGACCAATGGCGTCAACGAGTTGCGGGGATAAATTCCCTGCTCGACCAAAGGCTTCAACTCGTCCAAACGAACCTGTTTCCGCTCGACGCGGCGTCGCGCCGCAGCCACCATCTCGGCGGCCTGTTCTTCCGTTGTATCCTCGATGCGCGATGTGCCATAGAGCGTCCGGCGGAGGATTGCCTCGTCGTTGGCGTCGCCGAGTTCAGCCTCAGCCCTTTGCAGTGCCGCCCGCGGGGCGGCGCCAGCTTCGACAAGAACACGCAAGCGCTCGACGTTGGGCGTCTGCGCGCTCAGCCCTGCCGCGCAAAGAATCAATAAAATGTAAGAAACAAAAGGATTGCGCACTGTTCTAATTGTAGTACGATACCGAATAAGGAGACGTTCCAAAGCACCTTTGGGTAACACAGCCGAAACTGGGGCAAGCGTTTTTTCCGCCACGGACACCCCCACGTGGCAGATCGCCCTGCGTGCTGCTGCATCCAAGCAGGCCATGGACATCAAGATCCTGGACCTGCGGGAAGTCACCTCCTTCGCCGATTTCTTTCTCATTTGCTCGGGCCGGAACAAGCCCCAGGTGCAGGCCATCTGGGACGAGATCGCCCTTCAGATGAAGAAAGAGGCCGGGGAGTTGCCGCACAGCGTGGAGGGATTCGACAACGCCGAATGGATCCTCGGCGATTACGGAGACCTGCTGGTCCACATCTTCGATCCCGAAAAGCGGGACTACTACGGGTTGGAGCGCCTCTGGCGTCATGCCCGCGTTGTCGATGCCGCGCGGGAGACTGCCGCGTCCTAGGCCAGCCGGCCGGGCAGCGTCATCCCGCCAGCAGTGAGCGCACGATAGATGCGTTCTCCTGCATTTCGTTCTTGAATTTCGGGAACATCCCCACGATCACGGCGTCATTGGGCTTGATGCGCTCAAACGCTCCCTTGAAGGCGGTCTCGATCTGTTCTCTGCCAAACCCGGCGCGACCTGCGGCCAGAATCTTGAAGCCGAAGCAAGGCCGTTTCGTTCTCTTGATCCGCTCCGACATCCGGTCAGGATCTCTTTCCAGGAACGTTTCGCCGAGCGGCGCTTCTCCGTTCATGAGCGCGCGAGCCTCTTCGCGGCTGCGGCTGACCCGGTAGAAGCAGGTCATGTAGTAATCGACCGGCCAGCCCGAATCTTCTATATAGTCCATCACTTCCGGGTTGTGCATGGACACGCCGGCCATCAGCCCGGCGTCTTTCACCCGCATGACGAACTCTTTGACACGGTCCATGTTCTTCGCCCTGAAGGCGTCGTCGGTGCGGTTCCCATGATGAGCCATGCCGAGGAAGCCCTTGCGGGCCACGGCCGGGATCATGTTGAAGTCCTTCTGGAGTTCGAAGTCGCTGAGCAGGAACATCTGCATTTTGCTGCCACGGCGCCGAACCTCATCGACGATGGCCATGGTGTCGAGATGGTAGTGAAGCTGCCAAGTGGTGATGCCGGCGGCCTCGGCGCGAAGGACCGTCTCGACGCGCCGGTCAGGCGTCATCCATTCCCGCATGGTCTGGTCCAGGATCGAATTGAAGTGCGAGTAGCCCATCAGCGGATTGGTCCCGATAAGCAACTTGCTGATCTTGTGCGGGCCGAACTGCACAGAGGGCAGCGGGGCCTCCGCTGCTTTCGCCGCCGCGCCGGCCACGGCGCCAGCCGCCGTCGCCATCAAGGATCTGCGGGAGATGCTCGATTCCATCATCGCCTCCAGTTTGGGAGATTGAACCCGACGCCATGAATCATACATCAAAGTACCGTCGACTCCGATATCGAGTCACCCCGACTCCACCCACAAGTCCCGCCGGCTCGGCGACAATAGGGAGTTAACGCCATGCTCGACCAGACTATCTTTCGCGAATACGACATCCGCGGCATCGCGGACGTCCAACTGACCTCGGAAGGCATCAAGCAGCTCGGCCACGCCATCGGCTCTTTTCTTCTTCGCAAGGGTGCACATACCGTCAACGTCGGCCGGGACGCCCGCCTCAGCGGGCCGCGGCTGCGCGATGCCCTCATTGAAGGGCTGCTGAACTCGGGCGCCGATGTTGTCGATCTCGGCATGGTCCCGACGCCTGTTCTTTACTATTCGGTCCACAAGTTCGGAGCCGACGGCGGCGTGATGATCACCGGCTCGCACAATCCCAGCGAGTACAACGGCTTCAAAACGATGTTCGGCCACGGCACGCTGTACGGCGCCGACATCCAGGAAATCTACCGCATGATCTCTGAGCGCGACCTCGAGATGGGCTGCGGTACGCTGTCCGAAGTCGACGCGGTCACACCTTACGTGGACGAACTCGCTGCTTCGTTTTCATTCCCGCGGCGCGTGAAGGCGGTCTTCGACAACGGCAATGGAGCCGCCGGTATCGTGCTGACACGACTGCTGGCGAAGCTGAATGTCGAGGCTACGGAACTCTTCTTCGAGCCGGACGGCACATTCCCCAACCATCATCCCGACCCCACCGTCGAATCCAACCTCGATCAGATGAAGGCGGCGGTGGCGCGAACCGGCTCCGAACTCGGCCTGGCCTTCGACGGCGACGGGGACCGCCTGGGCGCCACGGACGAACACGGCAACATCGTCTGGGGTGACATGTTGATGCTCATCTTTGGGCGCGAAATCCTCTCCCGAAAGCCCGGCGCCACATTCATCGGCGAAGTGAAGTGTTCGCAGTTAATGTATGACGAACTGGCCCGGCTGGGCGGCAATCCCATCATGTACAAGACGGGCCACTCCCTCATCAAAGCCAAAATGAAGGAGACCCACGCGGAACTGGCGGGCGAGATGTCCGGCCACATGTTTTTCGCCGACCGCTATTACGGCTTCGACGACGCCATCTATGCCGCTTGCCGGCTGCTCGAAATCGTCGCCGCTTCCGGCCAGCCGCTTTCGGCTCAGACCGCAGGCCTTCCAAAAATGATTGTCACGCCCGAACTCCGCGTCGATTGCGACGACAACCGTAAGTTCGATGTCGTGGCGAAGGTCCGCGAACACTTCAAGCGCACCCATAAGACAATCGAAATCGACGGAGCACGCGTGCTGTTCGAACACGGTTGGGGACTGGTGCGGGCATCGAATACGCAGCCAATCCTCGTCCTGCGGTTCGAGGCGGACTCGGTCGGGCGGCTGGCTGAGTACCGCCAAACGGTGGAAGCGGTGGTTCAGAGCTATCTGCAGCGGACATAGGGCGGCTGCGGCGGCCAGGTATGAAGGGAAACGGGCCAAGCGGCGACACGGGTATCGAGGCGGCAGGCAGGGGCCTGCGCCGCGGGAAGGCCGTGCCAGCGAAATCCGGCTCCGGGCGTGTCAGCTCGTCCGGCCGCCACAATTGGTGCAGAACTGCGACCCGGCAGGCAGCTTCGACCCGCAATTGCCGCAGAACATGAAGGCTTGCGCGGCCGGAGCGGAGGGCGGTGGCTGGAAACGCGCGGGGTCCGGCTGGAACTGCGATGGTGGCTGCTGGTATGCCTTGTCCGGTGGCGGCGTGTATTGTTGCGGAGGGTACTGCTGCTGCGGCATCGGTGGCGGATACATGCCAGGCTGGGACGGATAGGCCCCCCCGGCCTGCCGCAACGCGGGCCAATCCGCGAACGCCAGCCAGTAAATCACGATCAAGTTGACCAGTGGGATCAGCATCAGCAACGCAATTGGCCCTGCGTTACCCGTCTTCGAGATGATCTTCCAATAGAGGATCACTGGCAGAATCGCCATCACCAGGATCATCACCAGCACCACCACGAGGCCCCCGGCAAGCAAGCCGCCGAGTGCGCCCATTGCGCCTACTGCGTCTTCGGGATTCATCTGAGTCCTCCCTGACGGCCGCGCAGCGCCGGCCACTCCGTGAACGCGAACCAGAACATCACGATGATGTTGACCAGCGGCAGGATCAGCAGAAGCGACATCGCTCCGCTGTATCCGGCGCGCTGGAAAATCTTCCAGTGCGGAAAGATGATCACGGCCAGCATGACGAGCCAGATGATCGGCATCAGTAACAGCATGAATGGCGCTGCGTCGTCCACAAAAATTCCTCCAGGCACTCAGGAATATCACATTCTTGAATGATGTTGTAGGGAAATCCGCAGAAGCCGGACCTACCAGCCCATTTCACGCAGACGATCGACGGTGAGCCTGCCGCCCTCAGAGGCGGAAGCTCTCAGCAGTTTCTCGACGTACTTCGCCAGGACGTCGGTCTCAATGTTGACCCGACTGCCTGCCCGGTAGTGCTTCAGGGTGGTTTGCGCGATGGTGTGCGGGATCACGGCCACGGAAAAGCGTCCGTCTTCGACTTCGGCGATAGTCAGACTGATGCCGTCGACCGCCACTGACCCTTTTTCAACAAGATACCGGTCTAGCTCGTCTCCCGCCCGTACGGTCAGCCACCAGTATTCGCCGCTCACCTGTTCAATCGCTTCGATTTCGCCCACTCCGTCAACGTGACCCTGGACAACGTGCCCGCCGATGCGGGTGCTCGGGGTCAAGGCCCTTTCCAGGTTGACGAAGGATCCGGGCGTCAATCCGCCCAGGGTGCTTCGTTTGATTGTCTCCGGCGAAACGTCAGCTGAGAAGCCGTCTCTGCGCAGTTCAACTGCCGTCAAGCAGACGCCGCTAACGGAAACGGAATCGCCTTCCTTCAGATCCGCCATCACGATTTGGGCCCTGAGCCTGAGCCGCGCGCCTCCTTGCGCCGGAAGCACCGCCTCCAAAACCCCAATCTCTTCGATGATGCCGGTAAACATGGTTTACGCCTTGGGCATCCAAGCCTCGACCGCAAACTCGTCCTCGGTGATCCGGTGCAGCGTCAGGTCTTTCAGATGGATCGCTTCCATGCGCGTCCGCTTGCCCGAGCCGCCGGCCACAGGCAGGGACTGCAACCCGCCGAGGATCTTGATTGCGTAGTAGAAGAACACCCGGTCCACGATGCCAGCCTCCAGCAAGGCCCAGTTCAGTTTGCTGCCAGCCTCAATCATGACCGACAGATAACGCCGTTTCGCGAGCAAACCGATAATGGCCCGCAGATCCACGCGGCCCTGCTCATTGTCCGCCACGATCACCTCAACGCCCTTGGCCTCCAACGCCTGGCGTCTCTCTTTTGGCGCCACGGAAGTACAGAAGATCAGTACGTCTCTCTGGCAGGACTCGACAATCTTGTGATCCAGGGGCGTGCGCAACATCGAATCGGCGACCACGCGCAACAGCGGACGCGACCGCTCCAACCCGCTGCGATCATTCAGCATGGGATTATCGGAAAGAACGGTCCCCACTCCGGTGAGCATGGCATCATGAGCGTGGCGAAGCGTCTGCACGTGCTCCCGCGCCCGTTCCGACGTGATCCAGCCCGAGTTGTCCTCCGGCGCCGCGATCTTGCCGTCCAGCGTCAAGGCCGATTTCAGTGTCACCAGCGGTAGGCCCGTCCTCATATAGTGGAAGAATCCCTGGTTCAGCTTCTGCGCCTCGGCCTCAAGCGTGCCGTCGACGATGACTTCGATCCCCGCCGCCCGAAGCTTCTCGAAGCCCCGGCCCGACACTTCCGGATTGGGATCGGCCGTGATCGCCACCACTTTCCCTACCCCCGCCGCGATTAACGCGTCCGCGCACGCACCCGTGCGCCCCTGGTGCGAACACGGCTCGAGGTTGACGTACAGGGTTGCGCCTTTCGCCCGCTCGCCGGCCTGCTCCAACGCTAGCGTCTCGGCGTGCTTCACCCCGGCGAAGGTATGGAATCCGCACCCCGCCACTTCTCCGCCGTTGACCAAAATCGCCCCGACGCAGGGGTTGGGCGACGTCAGGTGCAGGCCCCGCCGGGCCAGCTCAAGCGTCTGTTCAAGGTATCCGGCCGGCATACTGCCTTCCTCCCTCGTCGCTACTTCTCAAACAGCGATGCGATGAACTTGGCGGCGTCAAACTCCAGCAGATCGTCAGCCTGCTCGCCAACACCGATATAGCGGATCGGCAAGCTCAACTCGCGGGCGATCGCCACCACGATTCCGCCCTTGGCCGTCCCATCCAGTTTAGTCAGGATCAAACCCGTCACACCGGCCGATTCAGTGAATCGCCGTGCCTGCTCCAGTCCATTCTGCCCCGTCGTTGCGTCCAACACCAGCCAGACTTCGTGCGGCGCGTCGGGGATCACCCGTACCGCCGTCCGCCGCATCTTTTCCAGCTCGGCCATCAGGTTTTCCTTGGTATGAAGCCGGCCGGCCGTGTCCACAATGAGAGTCGTCGTCTTGCGAGCCTTGGCGGCATGGAGCGCATCGAAGATCACTGCGCTGGGATCAGAACCTTGCGATTGGCGGATCAGTTCGGTTCCCGTGCGCTGCGCCCAGACTTCCAATTGTTCGATCGCCGCCGCCCTGAATGTGTCGGCTGCACAAAGCAGGACAGACTCGCCGTCCTCTTTCAGGCGCTGCGCCAGCTTGCCGATGGTCGTCGTCTTTCCGGAGCCGTTCACCCCCACCACCATGACCACCCTCGGCGGCTCGGCCGGCCTCGTCATCGGGCGCTCGGAGGCCTCTAACACGCCCTGCAAGTGTTCCTGAATCAGTTGTCTGAGTTCCGAGGCGTCGTTCACCAGGTGCCGCGCCACCCGTTGCCGGATCGTTTCCAGGATGTCGGTCGCCGTCCGGACGCCGACATCAGCGCTGATGAGGGTGTACTCCAACTCCTCCAGCAGGTCGGCGTCGATCTCCTTCTTACCGTGGATAACGTCTTCGACGCGGTCAACGAGACCGGCGCGGGTCTTTTGAATGCCTTGTTTCAGGCGTTCCAGGAGGCTAGGCATTTAATCGATACTCGGACTCTTTCCGATTGTAGCGATAATGGCAGCATCACCATGCCGACACTTCGACTCTTCTCTTTGCTCTGCCTCTGCGCCTTCGCCGCGGCGCAAACACAGGTGACCCCGGAACGACTGGATCAACAGGCCCAGGGCTACGCCCGGATGGGCCAGTTCAACGGGACAGTGCTGGTCGCCGTCGACGGCCGGACACTGCTGAGCAAGGGATATGGCCTGGCCAACGCTGAATGGGACATCCCCAACACGCCGCAGACGAAGTTCCGGCTGGGCTCGATCACCAAGCAGTTCACAGCCATGGCCGTGCTGCTGCTTGAACAGCAGGGCAAGTTGAAGATAGCCGACCCGGTCTGCCAGTACGTAAATCCCTGCCCGGCCGCCTGGAAACCACTCACCCTCCACCACTTGCTGTCACATACCTCGGGTATCCCCAACTTCACCAGTTTTCCGGATTACGGGAAGACGATGATGATCCCCTCGCCGCCGGCCGAGACGCTGAAGCGTTTCGTGGACAAGCCGCTCGACTTCGAGCCCGGGTCCAAGTTCTCCTATTCGAACTCCGGTTATGTCTTGCTCGGATACATCATCGAGAAGGCGGCCGGCGAAGGCTATGCGTCCTACATCACCAAGAACATCTTCGCGCCGCTGGGCATAGGCGACACAGGTTACGACAATACCTCGGACGTACTGCCCAGCCGGGCCTCAGGCTACGAAAAGGGCGGGGCCACGCTGGCCAATGCGCCATATCTCGCCATGACTATCCCCCACGCCGCCGGCAGCCTCTACTCGACCACGCTGGACCTCATGGTCTGGGACGCCGCACTCCGATCCGGCCGCTTATTGACCGAGGCGAACTACAAGCGCTACTTCTCGCCGGCGCTGAATAATTACGCCTACGGCTGGAATGTGCAACAGCGCGCGGGCGTCGAAGTGCATAGCCACGGGGGCGGGATCAACGGCTTCGCGACGATGATCTTCAGGGTTCCATCAAAGAAGTTAGTGGTAGTGGCACTGTCGAACGTGACTCCGTCTAAAGCGGGGGATATAGCTAACGACCTGTTCTGGCTGGCGATGGGCAGGAGCGTGGACTTGCCGAAAGCGCCGGAAGCAGTTAAGCTGCCAGTGGAAACGCTGAAGCAGTATGTGGGCGAGTATGCGCTGTCGCCCACCTTCATCCTGACCGTCACCCTGGAGGGCGACTCACTCATCACGCAGGCGACCGGGCAACCCAAAATCGCCATCTACCCGAAGAACGAAACCACCTTTTCCGCCAAGGAGTTCGAAGCCGAAATTACTTTCCAGCGCGATGAATCGGGGAAAGTGACCGGCCTGGTGCTGAACCAGGGCGGCCGGAAGATGCCGGCTACTCGCCGATGATCTTCACCAGGACGCGCTTGCGGCGCCGGCCGTCGAATTCGCCATAGAAGATCTGCTCCCACGGGCCGAAATCGAGCCGTCCGTCCGTGATAGCAACCACCACCTCGCGGCCCATGATCTGGCGCTTCATATGGGCATCGGCGTTATCCTCACCCGTCCGATTGTGGTGGTAACCACTCACTGGCTCATGCGGGGCGAGCTTTTCGAGCCAGAGGTCGTAGTCGTGGTGGAGTCCGGACTCGTCGTCGTTGATGAAGACCGAGGCGGTGATGTGCATGGCGTTAACCAGGCACAGGCCCTCTTTGACACCGCTTTCACGGAGGCAGGACTCGACCTGGGGCGTGATGTTCACCAGTCCGCGCCTGGCACCGACGTTGAACCAGAGCTCCTTCCGGTACGATTTCATGGCCATGCAGGCTATTCTATTTCCTCCGGGCCCGCCGCCACAGCCAGGGCGGGGTGGGATCGGGTTCGGCCCAGAGACCCGCGCCGTGATCCCTGGCGGCCCGTTCAAGCTCCTCCAACCGGTGTTGGTGGGGCGCATAGCGTCTGAACCACCAGGCCAGACCCTCGGCCACGAGCGTTTCGTTGAGGTTCGAGTTTCCCGGCAGCACAATCCAGGCGAGGCAGCGGCCAAAGCGGTCGTTGCCGCGCGGAATCACGGTGACGGTCCGGCCCAAGGCTAGATCCGCCACGCGCTGCCGGGCGCGTTCGGCGAAGGGTTGCCGTTTTTCTGGGGCGTCGACGCCGAACAGCCGGATCTTCAGGCGGGTCCGCTGCCGGAGGACTTCGATGGTGTCGCCGTCGGTGACAGCCGTGACCTTGGCCTGATAGTCAGCTTCCTGGCGCGGCTGCGGCGGAGCGGCCCAGACGGCCAGGAGCAGGCAGAGACCGGCAATCGAGGCCATGCGTCCATTCTAAGGGAGCCGGAACGGACCAGGGCTGCGCGGCGAGGGCGCGGGCGGCGGTTTGCACGTTGGCCCCAAGCGGAGCCTGAAACCAGCCCGGCGAGCTTACTTGGTGTAGTTGAACACGATCACGGAGGTGAAACCCTTGGGCGTGCCGTCCTGAAGCAGGGGCGTGAACTTCCACTGTTTCACCGCCGCCAGCGACGCCATGCTGAACATAGCGTTGCCCTTCATAACCTTTGCATCCACCACCGAGCCCTGCTCGTCCACTGTGATTTCGACTTCCTGACTGCCGCTCACATTCAACTGCCGGGCGGCGGGTGGATACTGCGGAGCCACGCGCTTGGCCACTCGTGTCATCGCGCTTGCCGTTGGTAGATTCACCGTCTCTGCCATCAACATCGCCGGGAACACGGTCATGACCATCATCGAGGCCGTTGCGGCCCAGCCCATCGAGCGCTGTCTTGTTCTGCCTGTCATCACGATCTACTCCTTCTCTCCTTTGTTTTCTTCGCCGCAGCCTGAGTAACAGGCCGCGCGAAGTCCGTTCACCTCCGGCCCGGCTGTCGCCCGGCGCTCGTGGTTGGAACGCTAACGGGCGTGGGCGGGCCTTCGGCTTCAATGACCTTATCGGAAGGAAATGTGGATGAATGAACTCAAATACGCGGATCACTTGGCCGCCGACGGTGCCCCCCCGACCGTCCCGTTCCACCCCATGTTGTTCCACAAATTCGACGCCTGGCCGTACCACCAGAACGCGCCCGCGGCGTCGCGCCCGGCCAGAAACAGTCCACCCGGACCGGCCGTTGGCGAGGCGTCGATCAGCGATCCCCCACTCGACGCCCACGCCAACCATCCAGCCGCAGTCCCTTCCATAAAGCCCCGGCTCCACCATCCACCCCACGGATCCCGTACCACCGCGTGGATGACTCCCGCCCCATCGGCCGCCGCCAGCGGGTCCCGCGACAGAATCCCGCCCCCGTTTGACCAACTCAACCAGGTTTCCCCCATCACCCTGGCCATCCAGGTTGCGTCCCAGGGATCCCGAACAATCACATACGCCGCACCGTCGGTGCCCCCGGCCACGGCGGGCGTCCCCTGCACGACTCCACCGCCGAACTTCCACCCCTGAAACGCCCCCGCCGCCGACACCCGTCCGCTCCACAGCCCGTTCCAGTTGTCCTTGCCAACGACGTAGATCGATCCATCACCCGAGGCTGCAATCACCGGATCCGTCACGAAGACTCCCTGCAGCGGTATCCACGTGCCAAACGAACTCCCGTTGTATGTCAGCAACCAGTACGAGTTCCACACATCCCGTACTGCAACATACGCTGTGCCCGCTTGCGACACAGCAATCGACGGTTGCCCGGCCGTCAATCCGCCGCCGAACCGCCAAGCCTCCCATGTCCCGGTCGATGCCCTGTACACGGATGCCCAGATCGCATTCCAGAGGTCCCGGCACGCGAAATAGACGTCCCCGTTCGGTGCCCGTGCCGCAGCCGGATTCGAG
The DNA here is from genome assembly GCA_964604945.1 of uncultured Candidatus Solibacter sp. Taxonomy (GTDB): domain Bacteria; phylum Acidobacteriota; class Terriglobia; order Bryobacterales; family Bryobacteraceae; genus PNKE01. The sequence continues at coordinate 45,091 of CAZSBK010000022.1, read as the reverse complement.
TCAAATGCCCCTCCCCCGTTCACCAGAGCCCCTGACCCGTAGCGCGACAGCCGTACCCCGCCCCAGACATCTTTGAACGCCGCCACTGGCTCCGGTGACCTGCCAGACTGCGACACCTGTAGCAGCACTGGGCCTATCGCGAGATAGGTGACTCGCGGCGCTCCGGGATTCGCCATGACGTGAAACGTAACCGAGCCCGAACTCTCCCCATATGCCACCGCCGGCAGGTCCACCACCGCCCAGCTCTGTGCCGATGAAATCGTCCAAAGGCAGCCCGGCTGGGTGTACACATCCACCTGCCCTGCCGCGCCTGCTTCCGACACGTGGACCCGAGGCACCGATAGCGTGTAGCTGCAGGCCGACTGTACCGCCATCAATTCCGGCGGCAGGGTAGCCGCCCGTTCCGCCTGATCCCCGGCAACGGCGGCCAGGGGGGCCAAAACGAGCGTGGAAGCGATCGCGAGTCGCAAATGGCACATCGTCGCGCGGTCTTCCGCTTCGTGGGCTCAAACTGTGCCCAGACATATATTTCGACCGGACCAGGCCGCAATTTAACATTTCAGCGCATCTGGCCCCTTTTCGGCTCCCTCTGTTACCGTAGTCTCATGACGCGCCTTCTCTGGCCGCTCCTGCTGTTCTGTGCGGCATTACCTGCGCAGCGCATCCAGATCAGCGAGCATTCCCTTTCGAACGGGATGAAGATATTGATTCACCCCGACCACGACGTGCCCAACGTCGCCATGTACTTCTTCTATAAAATCGGTTCCCGCAACGAGCGCCCCGGCGCCACGGGCTTGAGCCATTACTTCGAACACATGATGTTCAACGGCGCGAAGAAGTACGGCCCGAAGCAGTTCGACATCGAAATGGAGAAGGCTGGCGGCAGCAACAACGCCTATACCAGCCGCGACATCACCGCCTACACCGATTGGTTCCCCAAGTCGGCTCTCGAACTGATGTTCGACATGGAGGCCGACCGTATCCGCGACCTCGCCTTCGACCCCAAGATCGTCGAAAGCGAACGCGGCGTGGTCTTTTCCGAACGCCGCAGCTCGGTGGACAACAACCCGTTCGGCATGCTCTACGAGCAGGTGGGCGCGGCCGCCTACACGGCCCATCCCTACGGCTGGCCGGTTCTCGGCTGGGCCTCGGATATCGAAGCCTGGACCATGGACGATCTGAAGGCCCACTTCAAGATGGGCTACGCGCCAAATAACTGTGTCATGGTGGTCACCGGAGACGTCACTGAAGCCGAAATCCTCCCCCTGGCCAGGAAGTACATTGAACCGATCCCCTCGCAGCCCCCGCCACCGGCTGTCCGCACGAAGGAACCGGAACAGCTCGGCGAGCGCCGTATCGTCGTCAAACGGCCCTCTGCGCTGCCGATTGTCCTGGTCAGCTACCACGTTCCGGAGTCCCGCCATGCCGACGCGCCGGTGTTCGAACTGGTTGAGGCCATTCTGTCGACGGGCCGCAGTTCGCGCCTCTACACGCGCCTTGTGGACCGCGACCAACTGGTGCTCGACATCGGATCGGGCACCCAGACGTCGCTCGATCCAGGCCAATACCTGTTCAGCCTTCAGGTCCGATCGGGCGTCGACCCGGCCAAGGCCGAAGCGGCCCTTTACGATGAATTGGCCCGGCTCGCAGCCGAACCGGTACCGGCTGCCGAGCTGGAGAAGGCCAAAACCCAGAAGCTGGCCGACTTCTATAGGTCACTGAAGACCATCTCCGGCAAGGCGAATCTGATCGGCCAGTTCGAAGTCTTCTTTGGGGGATACGCCAAACTGGCCACTGTGGCCGAGTCTCTTGAAAAGGTGACCGCAGCCGACATCCAGCGCGTGGCGGCCAAGTACTTCAGGGACACCAACCGGACGGTGGGTACGCTCATACCCACTGCCGGCGGGCCGGTTTCGAGTGAAGGAGGCGCCCAGTGATCGCCCGAACGATACTCTTCGTGATGGCTTGCGGTATCCTGCTGGCGCAGTCGCCGGCCGTGAAATTGCCGCCGTTCACCAAGAAGACGCTGGCCAACGGAGCCACGCTCATCCTTATCGAAAAGCCCGACGTTCCGCTGGTTACATTGCGAGCCATCTTCCGCGGAGGCGGCGAAGCGGTCCCGGCCGGACAGGCCGGACTGGCGCCCATCACAGCCGAATTGCTGCGCCGCGGCACGTCGTCGATGACCGCCGAGCAGATCAACGGGAAGCTCGATTCTCTCGGGGCAAGACTCGAAACCGCCGCCACGCCCGGCGCAACGTTCGTGGCGATCGAATACATGAAGCGCAACCAGGACGCCTCGCTGGCGATGTTCGAAGAAATCGTGCTGCACCCGTCCTTCCCCGCATCGGAGTTCACCAAGTCGCTGGCCCAGGCCATTGACAACGCCAGGTCGGTGAAGGACGATCCGGGCGATGCCATCGGGCAATACTGGGGGCCGTTCTTCTTTCCGGCTGGCCATCCCTATCACGCACCTCTGCCGGGCGATGAACTGACGCTCGCCTCGCTCAAACGCGAACACGTGCTGGCCTATCACAAGAAGGTCTTCACTGGCAGGAATCTGATCCTGATTGCCGCCGGCGATCTCAGCGCATCCTCCCTCGGCCCGCGACTGGAGAAGATTGCTTCGGCGCTGCTTGCCGGAGAGGAGCACAAGCCGCGCCAGGCCGCGCCCGTCAGGTTCGATTCACCCCGTCTCCTGCTCATCGACAAGCCCGACGCCACCCAGACCTATTTCATGATCGGCTGGCCCGGCCTGGCGCGTACCGATCAGGACCGCACGGCCGTGCAGGTGATCAATACGCTCTTCGGCGGACGCTTCACGTCGATGCTGAACGACGAACTGCGGGTGAATTCGGGTTTAACCTATGGCGCACGTTCACGCTTCGACGAGGAGCGGCTGCCCGGATCGGTCTTCATCTCCACCTACACGAAGTTGGATTCCACGGTGCGCGCCATCGATCTCGCGCTGGATCTGCTTGCCCGGCTGCGAACCAAGGGCATCACCGCGGAGCAATTGCTTTCAGCCCGCAACTACATCAAGGGCAGGTTCCCGACCGAGGAACTGGAAACCGCCGACAAGCTGGCCGGGATACTCGGTGACATCGAATTGTTTGAATTGAACAAGGGCGAGGTGGACGACTACTACTCGCGCTTGGACTCGCTGACGCTCGACCAGGTGAACGCAGCCGCGCGCAAGTGGTACTGCAACGACAACCTCCAGTTCCTGCTGATCGGTCCGGCGGCGAAGATCCGGGAGCAAGTGAAGAAGTACGCGCCGAAAGTAAAGGTGCATCCGATCACCCAGCCGGGTCTGCGTGCACCTGCGTTTGACTGAGGGACTGGTGGGCCGATTTGAACCGTGCTGGCTGGCGAGGATTGCGAACAGAACCTCATAGGCACCATTGAGGACACAATGAACGACCCGCATGTTTCATGGCTCGAGTATGAACTCCAGTCGGGTTGGGCTTTCGAATGCCCACCACCGCAGCCGTGGACCACGCCAGTCTTTAATGCAATCTTGGACAAAGGTAGATTGTGTGTCGATCTGGTAGAACACTACGAAGCGATCGAGGACGCCAGAAAGGCAGTCGAACAGTACCTCTGGAGTTGGGAGATTGACGTTGCGCTCTCCTGCGGAAACCGGGAATTCGTGTTCAATTTCAGAGATGGAAAGGTCATCGACCGCGAGCCTTCTCCCCCTGGGACAGAAGTCGTTGGCACGGTGGACTGCGTTCTTGAGGACGTGAAATGCGTGGCCACTGGCACCTGTACCTTAAAATCCTATCCTGCACCCCCAACCACATTTGAAGCCAATCCCGACGTACGCACCCTCTGGAACCGCTATGAAGGCTACCGAAATGGCCGAGAGCCACTCGCCGCGATGGCTTACTTCTGTCTCACGGTTCTGGAATGGCGTTTTGGCGGAAGGGGGAAGGCGAGCAAGAAACTCGGCGTCGATCCGCAGGTCCTGCGGTGGGTTGGTGAACTTAGTACCGAGCGTGGGGACAACAACATCGCACGAAAGATGACCGCCAACGTGACGCCCTTTGCGGCCAAAGAGAAAAAGTGGCTCGACGCCGCTACGCGGGCGCTCATCCGTCGCGCAGGGGAGATCCACTCAGGGAATGCTGCACCACGGTTGACGATGAAGGACTTACCACCCCTCTGAACGAGTGGCGATGAACTGCCAAACAGGGCGCGAGTGAAGACACTAATGTTGACGGGAACAATGAAACCCACGCCAAGAACTGCAAACGAAATTAGACCGAGCGGCTTCAGGCACCCGACGCGAGAGCCGTTGGTCGACTAATTAGGCGAATGCTATTCTTGATCTGGCCTGTTTCTTTCGGACATTCTGGTACGATATTTGCAAGATGCGTACCCTCATGCCCTACCTGCTGATTGCATTGTGCTGCGCGCTGGCAGACGCCCAGACCGCGGTGTCGCCTTGTGCGCTGGTGACCCGGGCCGAAGTGCAGGAGGCCGCCGGAGTGAGCATCAGCGAAGGCGCTCTGAACACGACCAACAAGCTGGTCTGCGATTTCAAGGCGGGCGCGACGGGGTCGCTGGTCTCGCTCCTGCTCACCACCAAGGAGCCGGCAGACAGCGCCGAGAAGACAGCGACTGAGTTGAACAAGCGGAAGATCGCCGCCACCGTCGTTGCCGGCATCGGCGACGGCGCGTACGCGGCCAGTCCCGGCTACGGGATGCAGCAACTGGGCGCCTACAAGGGCGCCAAACACGTCGTGGTGACAGTCCTGCTCATGGGAGCGCCGGAGGCAAAAGCCAAGGCAGTTGCTGTGACGATAGCCAAGAAGGCCTTGGCCAGGATGTAGCCAACTGAAACGTGTGAAGGCTGCAAGGGACTCCCCGCGGCGCGATTGACACAGAAGGCGTTGCGCCAGGCCATGAATTGCATATAGTGGATGCGAAGCCGCCCCGCGGTGTCAGGGGCGGGCGTCTGAAAAGGAGCATTCGCATGACCGGTGAGTTGCTCAGATCGGCCGCGTTCGCAATGCTGCTGGTTGCGCCAGTGATGGCCGCGCCACAAAGAGTGGTGTTTGAAGGGACCGAGGCGACCCAGAAGTGGGTTCTGAGAGATCTCAACTCGGACTTGCCGTCCGATTGGTCGCCCTACAACTTCCTGGTGCTGGAAATGAAGGCGTCGTCGCCGCAGCGTTTCTGGCTGACTTTCTATAGCGGCCGGACAGTGCAGCGCCGCCAGATACAGCCGATGGCCAATGTTTGGATCCGGGCCGCCGTACCGCTGCAGTACTACCGCCAGCCGAACCGCGCCGGCCACGATCTGGCGTCGGTTGGCAAGGTGCCGCGCAATTCCTTCTGGATCAGCACCGGAGGCGTCTATGGCCCGTTGAATGCCGTCCAGGAGATCGGCGTGACGATGATCGCGCCGCTGGGCAAGCCAGTGCTTGAGATCCGGTCGGCGATGCTGGCCAAGGACGATCCGGGCTCGGAGATTATCGACAAGTTGCCTGTCGTCGATCAGTTCGGCCAATGGATTCCAGGCGACTGGCCGCGCAAAATCAAAAACCTCGACCAACTGAAAAAGGAGTGGGCGGCCGAGGAGGCCAAACTCAGCCAAGGCGGCTACGGCTACGGCAAGTACGGCGGCTATCTCAACACCCAGGCGAAGGCGACTGGGTTCTTCCAAGTGGAGAAGGTGGACGGGAAATGGTGGTTTGTGGATCCCGAGGGCCATCTGTTTTTCTCGACCAGTTCGACCGGCATGGGCAATGGCGGTGGCGATTCGCGGCTCCAGGGACGCGAAAATTACGTGGCGGCGATGCCGCCGGTGGAGCCATCGCCTACCCCAACGCGGCGCCCGCGGACGGGATTCTACTCTTGGAACCTGGCGCGGCGGCATGGCGGGGCCGACAGCACGAAGTGGATCGGCCTGGCGATGATGCGGCTTGACGCCTGGGGCCTGAACACCATCGGCAACTGGAGCGACCAGCGGCTGTGGGACGCAAAGAGGAAGGCCTACCAGGTGAACATGCGCGGCTGGGGCATGGGTGCGGGCTACTTGGGCATGCCTGACGTCTATTCTGAGGAGTGGGCCAAACTCGTCGACAAGGAAGCCGAGCAACAGTGCGCGCCGCGCAAGAATGATCCCTGGCTACTGGGATATTTCGTCGCCAATGAGCCTCCCTGGGAGGGCCGGGAATCTCTGGTGGTCGACGTCATCCTCGACCGCCCGCCGAGTGCGATCCAGCGTGAAGCCAAGGCGTTTCTGGCGGCCGGCGATACGCCCGAACGGCGGAAACAGTTCATTTACAAAGCGTTTGACCGGTTCCTGGAGGTCATCAACGCGGCGATCAAGCGCCACGACCCGAACCATCTCAATCTGGGCCTGCGGTTCGGCGGCGCTGTGCCGCCGATCGAGATGCTGACAGCGTCGAAGAGCTTTGACGTTTACAGCATGAACGTGTATTCAACCCAGGTGGATCCGAAGGTGATGGACCGTGTTTATGAGGTCACGGGACTTCCGATCATCGTCGGCGAATTCCATTTCGGCGTACCTGAGCGTGGGCTGGCTGCGGGGTTGGTGCAGGTGCGTGATCAGGCGGAGCGCGGGCTGGCTTACCGCTTCTATGTCGAACAGGCGGCTTCGCATCCGGCGTTCATCGGGTCGAGTTGGTTCCAGTGGGTGGACCAGCCGTCGCTGGGCCGCATGGACGGGGAGAACTACAACATAGGACTTGTCGATGTGATGGACCGGCCGTATCCGGAAATGATCGAAGCGATGAAAACGACCCATCGCCGGCTGCAGGACGTGCACTCGGGCAAGACGCCGCCCTACGACGTCAAACCGCGACCGCAGTAAGGAACAGACCGCTGCACGGAAAATGGCCCCTCGCCGCCGGCTGAGCAAGCCGGCTGACGATCGGGTCATTTCGTTGCCTGTACGTCCAAAGACTACTTCCCATTCCGCTGGGGGATCGTCCACAGGAAGAACTTGTGGCTAAGGTAGGAATCCTCGTAGTCGTTGTCTTCGAGGGCGGTTTCCTTTTCGGCCTTCCAGTCGCCCATGTCGAAGGTGTTTGAGACGACTCTGGTGCCGGGCTTCAAGTCGGCCAACAGTTTGGGACGCAGCTTCAGATTGACACTGGGCAACAGGAAGAGCGTGACGACTGAGGCATCGCTGATCTTGGCCTCGAACAGGTCCTGTTCGATGAACTTGACCAGATGTTCGACGCCGGCCTTCTTGGCATTGGCCCTGGCCTCCTCGATGCGGACCGGGTTGATATCGATGCCGACGCCGCGCGTGCCGTACTTGCTGGCAGCGGTGATCACGATGCGCCCGTCGCCGCAGCCGAGGTCGTAAAGAACGTCGCCTTTCTCAACTTTGGCCAGCTTGAGCATCTCCTCGACGGCGCGTTCTGTGGTGGGGACATAGGGCACATCGGGATCGCGCTTCGGTTTTGCCTCCTGCGCAAGAGCGAAAGACGAGACGAGTGTGGCGGCGAGGCAGAGCGCGAGACAGTTGGTCGATTGTGTCTTCATGGTGAGATCCCTGGCCTTCGAGATTACAATACCTTGCGCCATAGGCGTTAGCGCAAGTTTGGATGTTACAGGAACGGGGCCCAATCGTTGGCCGTCAGGCCGCCGGTGATCGAATAACCCCCATCGACCGGCAGAGCAGCCCCCGTGATGAAGCTGGCCGCATCGGATGCGAGAAAGACGGCAGCGGCGGCCACTTCCCTGCCCTGGCCGTAGCGCCCCGCTGGAGTGAGTTCGAGGATGCGCCCGCCGAGCGGGGTGGCGAACAGAGGGCGCGTGGAATCGGTCTCGAACCAGCCCGGCAGGAGGGCGTTCACCTGTATGTTGCATGAGGCGAGTTCGACTGCCAGGCTTCGCGTCAGCCCGAGGATTCCGGCCTTTGCTGCAGCGTAACTCCCAGCCACCGGCGAGCCGAACTGCGAATACATCGACCCGATGTTGATGATCTTGCCTCCTTTGGGCATCCTCCGCGCGGCGGCGCGGGCACAAAGAAACGACCCGGTGACATGCACATCCAACACGCCTCGGAACGCACTTGCTTCCACCTTGGTCGACTGGCCGACGACAGCGAATCCGGCGGCGTTGACCAGGATGTCGATTGGCCCGAGCGACTCGAAAAGCGAGTCGACGTCAGCCTCATTGGTGACATCGAGCGAGACGCAGCCGTCGAGTTGCCCGGCGGCGGCGGCATTCTTCGCCGGATTGCGCCCAGCGCCGATCACGCGCGCACCGGCCTCCTTTAGGCCCAAGGCGATCATGAGCCCGAGTCCGCCGTTGCCGCCGGTCACCAGGGCGGTCTTGCCGTTCAGTGAAAATTGTTCAAGCATGGTTCGATATCTTTGCCGGAAACATCTTAATCAGCGCCCGGAGGGCGAGACGATTTCGCTCTCGGTGAAACTCACGTAGCTCACCACCCGACGGCTGTCGCGAGTGAAGACCAAGTGGATTCGCCCGTCGGGAGTCTGTACGGCGCTGGGGTAGGCAAATGAGTCATTGCCTGCGGCCAGATTGCGCTTCACCGGCCAGGTGCGCCCCCCATCGGAGCTGAGCGCGGCGGTCAGGGGTGTGCGGTCTGAGAAGCTGTCGTTGTAAATGAGCAGAAGTTTGCCACTACGAAGGCGAAGCAGTTCGACGGCCGAATTCGGGTTGGGAAACTCGCTGTCGTGCCCCTCGGTCCAGGTCATGCCGCCGTCATCTGACTCGGCTCGCACCAACCAGCCATCTTTCTGTCCGCCATAACCGCCACCTCGCCGGCAGAACGCCAGCAGATGGCCAGGGGATATCTCGACGGGCGAAGGCTGCAGATTGCCGAGACGGGAACGAATGCGCCCGGACGGGGTCCACTTCTTCGTCGATGGATCGTAGATCAGAAACAATGAGGTTGTGCCGACGGGGACCACCTCCCGGTCCGTACCGGTCTCGTGATAGATCGGCAGGAGGTACTTGCCCGAGGAGAGCAAGATGGGCTTGCCGCGCACCATCCAGCCCTCATCCAACCGGAGCAGCGAAGGGTCGGACCACGTGACTCCGCGGTCATGGGAAATCCGGGCGGCGATCCTCGACGTGGACCAGAAATCTCCGAACCGGACCACGTTGAACAGCCAGACGGTCCGGTCGGGCGCCTGCCAGATGACGCCGTTGCCCAGCGCGTAGAAAGGATCCCTTGCAATCTGGACCGGCGCGGACCATTTGGTCTCACCGGCCCGTCTGCGCGACATGAACAGCGCCGTACCCCCGGCATATTCGCCCTCGCCGCCATAGTAGACCAAAATGAGATCGCCGTTATCGAGCGCCTCGATGCTGGAAGGGTGCTTGTAGGGTCCGGTCGGGGTCTCCGGCCCGAACAGGCTTTCAACGTTCAACTGGGCGAACAGGGGCGCACTGAGCAGAACAACAGCGGCCAGGAATTTCATGCATTCCATGGTACCGGGCGGTCACGCTCAAGTGCCAGTCGAGGGTGGATCTAGGCGTCGAGGGCCGTCTTGATGGCAGCGAAAACAGCTTCTGGCTTGCCGGTGCCGTCAATGCGGGTGTAATTGCCACCCGAATAGTGGCCGATCAGCGGCGCGGTGCTGCGCTCGTAGGCCACCAGTCGGTTGCGGACGGTATCTTCGCAGTCGTCAGCGCGCTGCTGGAGGTCAATCCCACAGGCATCGCACTTGCCGGCCACCTTCGGAGGATGGCTGGCGAGGTTGTAGATGGCCTTGCATTGCGGGCAGAAGCGCCGGTTGCACGTGCGCGCGACCAGCAGATCCGACGGCACGTCAATGTGGATCACGATGGGTTGTTTCCAGCCTTTGTTATCCAGCAGCGCCGCCAGGTACTTCGCCTGTTCAACCGTCCGCGGATAGCCGTCCAGCAGGCAACCCTTCTCGCAATCAGCCTGACCGAGGCGGGAAGCCACGATCTTGTTCACCAGATCATCGCTCAACAGGCCGCCGGTGATCGTTACGCCCGCGGCCACTTTGCCCAATTCCGTTCCGGCCCTGATTTCGGCGCGGATCATCTCGCCGGTGGAGATCGAAGGGACCCCAAGATGGGCGGCGAGCCGTTCGGCCTGCGTTCCCTTCCCGCATCCGGGCGGGCCGACCAGGAGGAAGACGCTGGCGGCGGCAGTCTGGTTGGAAGCAGGGGCGGGTTCAGTTACGGGCATTCATTGACCTCTAACAGGCAGTTTAGCGTGTGCCGGCGAAACCAGTCAAACAGGTCCATTTTGCTGATTTGCCGTCAAGCGCCTCACTGAAGCCGGTACAAACCGAGAGGCCAGGACGGCCAGGCGTCCTGGTTCGCCAAGAGCCGAGTCTGCAGTAACCCCGCGCCACCCACCGGATCATCGCCTAACAGCCCGCTTTTCGAGCAATCTCGCTCAGGGCCCGAACTCCGGCTGCCAACTGCTCCGGGCGGGCCAGCAGACTGACCACCAGCCGGCCTTCCTTTTCAAAGTCATAGAAATAGCCCGGCTGGACCTGGTAGCCAGCGTTAACCATCTCGATCGACAATTGTTCATCGGTCAACACCCGAGGTGCCTCGATCACGGCTGACCACCCCGCTTCAGGCTCCATCAATCGAAGCTCAGGGTTCCGGCTAACGGCGTCATGCAGTGCATCGAGGCTAGCCAGGCACCTGCGCCGGATCGAGTCCTGAATCACCCGCCCCGCCCCAAGCCAGTGCCGTGCCGCATGCTGGACCGGCGCGCTGACGGGCAGATATGCATCGGCGATCCATTCGAGCCGCTCCAAGGCCTCATTGCGTAAGCGGTCTGGCCCGGCGACGTGAACCCAGCCAAGCTTCATCTGCGGCAAACCGATCGATTTCGACAGCCCGGAAAGCGTAAAGACCAGCGCCCCAGAATGATCATCGAAACCCGTTCGCCGCGCCGCCGGCCGCCACTGGTAGTCGAAGAAGACCTCGTCCGAGATGACCGCCCAATCGCGCCGCGCCGCCAGTTCCAGCAGCGTCGCCCAATCGTCCTCATGGACATAGCTACCCGTTGGATTGTTGGGATTCACCAGGATCAGGGCTCGGACGCTGGAGCTTGCCGTGCGTTCAATCTGCTCGAAATCAATTCTCCAGCCGTCGGTTTCCAACAGCGTGTAGTGTTCCAAACGAACTGAGTCCAGCCCGGCCAGACAGTCAAAAAGCGGATACGACGGCCTCGGCGCCAGCACTGCTTCGCCGGGCTCGCAAAGCAGCTTGAACAGCCAGCCGTACGCTTCACTGGTGCTTCCGGCCAGGATGAGCCGCTCGGGATCGAGTCCGCCGTGCCAGGCGGCAATGGCACGGCGCGCTTCGGCGAAGCCGTTGGCCGTGGGTTCGTAGGCGAGCAAGCGCGGATCGTGGAGGGCGGAGAGCAAGGTGGCGGCTGGGTAGTCAATGCCAACCTGGGTCGGATTCGAAATCGTCAGGTCCTCAAGAGGCCGTCCCGCTGCGCGCCGTTCCGCCACGGCGCGAGTCAGCGGGTTCAGGGTGAAACTGGCCGGCGTGCGCCGCGAAAACATCTCCGTTTACCGCTCCGCAACTACCGGATTGCGCAGTTCGCCCAGCCCGCCGATCTTGACAACGACATCGTCGCCGGCTCGCAGCCAGCGCGGCGGCTTCTTGGAGAAACCGACGCCCGCAGGCGTCCCGGTCGTGATGATGTCGCCGGCCTCCAGGGTGAACACGCTCGACAGGAAAGCGATCAACTCGGGGATCTTGAAGATCATTTCGGAAGTGTTCGAGCTCTGCATCACCTCGCCGTTGATCTCCAGGCTGATGGGCAGGGCCTGGGGATCTGCGATCTCGTCCGCAGTCGTAATCCAAGGTCCGGTCGGCGCAAACGAATCGAATGTCTTGCCCATCAGCCACTGCGATGTGGCCGTCTGGAAATCGCGGGCGCTGACGTCGTTCAGGCACATGTAGCCATAGACGTGGCGGTGCCAGTATTCCTTGGGCACGTGGCGTCCGCCCTTGCCGATGACCACAGCCAGTTCGGCCTCGTAGTCGGGCTTGACGGAGTTCTTCGGCAGGATGATCGGCGAGCCAGGACCGGTGATCGCGTTCGAGAACTTGCTGAAGATGGTTGGCGTCGAGGGGACTTCGAGCTTGGCCTCGGCTGCATGATCGCGGTAGTTCAGCCCAACGCAGATCACTTTGGGTGGACGCGGAATCGGCGCAAGCAGGGTGACCTCGCCGAGCGGCACACCTGCGCTGGCAGGCAGTGTTTGGAGGTAGGCGTCGATTACTGACCGTGCGCCCCAACTGCCCTGAAGGACATCGAGCATGGTGTGGAATCCGGCCGGCTGAAGCCCGAAGACCCTTTCATTGCGGATGACGCCGGGCAGGGCGATTTGGCCGGGCGAAAGGTAGGTGGCAAGACGCATTTGGTGTATGAGACCTCTATTCAGAGTCTATTGGATCGCGGGTGACATGGGCTCGCCGGCTCCGATCTTCGAGTGAGGTCAGGCCTGCTTTCAATCGCTTCGCAGGTTCACAGCCCACCCACAAACCCCGGCAGATCCGGTCGTCCGGGCACGCGAATAGGGGCGTCTGTGCACACGCCCTCGTGGGTTTTGTTGGCGCAGCCCTCGGCCCTGGATGCCGGCTATCACGCGCAGAGATTCGCGGCCAGGTGGGAGTCCGAACCGGTCGCCGCGGCATCCGGCAGCCTCGCTATTTCCATTTCACTCCAGACCTCAATTAGCGGAACCAGCAGCGCCGACACCTCTGCCAATGGCGCTTCAGTCTGGTGCATGTTGGCCTCGTTGAGCCGGTAAATCAGGTAGTCGTACAGCGCCGCCAACCGCCGGGCAATCTCGCCTCCCCGCTCGTAGTCCAGATTTCGACACAACTCGCCGATGCGTTCGATGGCCCGGCTGATCGCCAGGGCGCGTTCACGCACTTGTTCATTATTCAGTGCCCGGCGCGCCTGTTCCGTCGACTGGCGGGCACCCCGGAGCAACAGCAGAACCAGATGGATCGGATCGGCTGATAGAACTTCCTCATCAAGCGATTGGAGGTACGGATTGGCATTGGTCATGTGTCGGTTCCGGATGTTAGGCAGACGTTTGCGTGAGCCGCGAATCAGCGTGTTTCGAGGTCGTCGGCCAGCCGCAAAAGGTACTCCGGAGGAATCTGCCGAATCACCTCCTTCGTCTCGCGGTCAACCAGTCTCAGGACCATTTTCTTCGATGTCCTGTCGTAGCTGAACGTCAGTTCGCTGGCTTCTCCAAACAACCCGGCCTCGTTGATTGACTTCACCGCTTGCACCATGCGCTGCTGCTCTGCCCGTTGCTCCGGCGAGACGGGTGGGGCGGCGGGCAGAATGGCGGCCATTCCGATGGATTGATCGACCTTTCCGATCTCCACGATTCACCTCCCATGAGACGGGCCGGACGGCTCGCTCACTGCCCTTATCGGCGTGGGAAGTTCGCTCGTGAGAAAAACTCGAACTCTGCTCAGGAGAGGTTCAGCACGTCGCGCAGAGTGCCCCGCTGCGCCTGAATCTTCTCCTGCAACAGCATGATCGCGTAGATCAATTGTTCAGGCCGCGGGGGACATCCAGGCACGTAGATATCGACCGGGATCACCTGGTTCACAGGAATGATGGCGTAGTTTGAGAATACGCCCGTCGACGTGGCGCAGGCCCCCATCGAGATCACCCAACGCGGCTCGGGCATCTGCTGATAGAGCCGCCTGACCACCGGAGCCATCTTGTTCGACAGCCTCCCGGCGATGATCATCAGGTCACTTTGCCTGGGCGAACCGCGGAAAACCTCAGCTCCGAAGCGCGCAATATCGAACCGGGACGCCGTCATCGCCATCATCTCGATGGCGCAGCAGGCCAGGCCGAACGACATTGGCCAGATTGAATTCTTCCGCCCCCAGTTGATGATCGAATCCGCCGTGGTGAGCAGAATGCCGCTGGATTCGGCCTCGCGCGCCAGATCGGCGTCAATGGCGTCAAACAATCCGTCCGGCGCCGGGCCCAACGGGAGTTGTTGTTCTCTGACCTGATCGTCCATGTCGCCTCTTTGCGATTATCCCATAGCCTCGCCGGGATCTCGCCCGGACGCTCGCAGGTGCCGGTATCTCACCGCCAGCCGAGCGCGGTCAACTGCACATTGATTCCCGTCTTCTTCGCCTTCACGGAAACACTTTCCAGCGTCTCCGCCCCGACCGCCGGCAGGGCATCCACATCGGCCTGGAACTGCGCTTCCAGGTCTTTAATCTGCTGCTGGATCAACTCAGCCGAATCCTCCGCCCTTCCGACATCGGACGACTCCTTGCCAATCTTGCTCATCGACCGCGCCGCCGTGCCGATCCGTCCCACGTTGGCCGCGCTCACCGTTTTGCGCCCCAGGAACGCGCCCAGCAGCGACGTGCCGATGGTCAGCATCGACTGCATCTTCTGGCTGCTTGCCTGCTGCTTCTCCACTTCAATCTTCTGTTGCGCGCGGAACAGCCGGTCATTCAAAGTCTGCAACTTGGGCGCGTACTTCTGCCGCAGCTTCTCCGCCTGCACGTCGCGCAATTCGCGCGCGGCCTGCTGTACTCGAATACGGAAATCGCCCTCGCTCTCGCCGGGTTTCGACACCAGGCCTGTTGAAGAGCATTTCCAGAGTTCGATCGCCTGCGTCTGGTAGAGCCAGGTGGCGAACGCCTTCTGCCATGCCGCATAACTCTTGGGATTGGCGGCGGCGGCGGGCAACTCGGCAAAGGTCGCGCCGGCGGCCGGCTCCTTTTCAAGGTCCTCGATCGGCAGGTCGAGCACCTCGGCCGACGCCCAGTCCACCGCCAGCGCCGAACTGGTCACGGGCGCGGCGAACAGCGACTGGCGCAACTGATCGACACCCTGTTTGGCGTCCTGGAACTGGACCTGGGCGGCGCCGACGATGCAGGGCTCGTAATGCAAAACAGATCCGCCCAGCGGCAGAAAATACTGCGGAATGCCGGGCGGCAGGACGGGCCGGGCCGTCGATGCCGCGTCGGGCGCGGCGGCCCTGGCTGCTGCGGGGGCAGCGGCGGTGGACGCTTCCGCACCGGCTTCTGTCTTGCGGCCGGCCATCAGGCGGCGGATCTCGGGTTTGCCCATCGGACCGCGCAGGTAGGACATCGCCCAGCGGGTCGAGAACTGGACCTGCGCGTCGTCGTGGACATTGTTCATGAGGAAGACGCGACTACCCAGTCCGGCCAGGGTCTGTTCCATTTGCGCCTTATCGAACTTGCCGCCCGTGGTCGCGGTGGCCCCTTCGAGTCCCTCGAGGACGCGCTGCTTGTCGCGTTCAGTCTGGAGGCGCCCGATAAACCAGGTGCCCGTATTGGCCAGGCCCTTGTAGTCGAGATCGACCGGGTTCTGCGTCGCCAGCACCACGCCCAGGCCAAACGCGCGCGCCTGCTTCAGCAGCGTCAGCAACGGCCGCTTCGACGGCGGATTGGCCACCGGCGAGAAGTAGCCGAAGATCTCATCCATATAAAGGATGGCCCGCAGGCTGGACGTACCCGATTGCCGCCGCATCCAGCCGAGCGTCTGATTGAGCAGCAATGAGACGAAGAACATCCGCTCGCTGTCATTCAAATGCGCGATCGACAGGATCGCCACGCGCGGCTTGCCCTGCGGCGTGTAGAGCATCCGCTGAATGTCGAGCGGTTCGCCTTCGAGCCACGCCGCGAAGTCGGGTGACGCCAGCAGGTTGTTGAGCGCCATGGCCAGGCCGAAGCGGTCCTTCGACGGGTAGAACGACTCGATGTCCATGACGCCGACTTTGGTGAACGGCGGCGTCTGAATCAGAGCGATCAGCGCGCCGAGGTCGAGATCCTCGCCCTTGCGCCACTTGTGGTCGAAGAGATTCGACAGGAAGACATGCTCGCAGCTTTGCACCGGATCGGCGTCGATGCCGGCCAGCCCGAGCAGACTCGAAACGGTGGTCGAGACGCGGTCGCGAAAGCCCTCGCGGTCGTCCAACTCCTCGGCCGACGGCGCTTTGAAGGAATCGAGGATCGAGACCGGAACGCCGGCGTCCGAGCCTGGCGTATAGACTGTGAAATCGGCCGCAGCCAGCATGTCGGCGATGCGTTGGCCGTCCTGGTCCGACCCGGCCAAGCCCTTCTGCCACAGTGCCGCCTGCTGCTCGGCGAACTGGGCCACTTCCATGCCCTTGATGCGCGCTTCGTCGGGATTCACCCAGGGCTGGAAATCCTCGGCCCGCAACTGCGGGAAGGCGAGCATCAGGTTGGCCAGGTCGCCCTTGGGGTCGATGACCAGGGCCGGGATGCCGTCGAGCGCGGCCTCCTCGATGAGCGAGACGCACAGCCCCGTCTTGCCCGATCCAGTCATGCCCACACACACCGCATGGGTGACCAGATCCTTGGCATCGTAATGCAACTTCTGTTCGCTGTCCTTCAGACGGCCCAGATAGAACTGACCCAACTTCTCGTAATCGCGCATGTTCAATATTGTACGAGGCTTGCGCCCTCGCGCCACCCACCCGAGATATTGGGCGGCTAAGGAAGTCCCAAGTTCCCCGTGGTACTGCGGTTTACAGGTTGTGGGGCCAGTGCTACCGATGGTGGGACACTCTCGGAATCGTCTCTACTCACCCTCTCGTTTCGGGCGAACAAGCAGTATCAGCTTTCCCCAGACCCGGTGATTACCTTGATCGTCGAAGAAGACCTCAAACCCTCTCTGTCTCTTGTACGGGAGTTCTGCCCGCATTGCGAATGCGCGCACAAACCCGCAGTCGCCGATGCGAGGGTCCAGGTCGCGATCTTCCAGCGGCTGCATGGCTCCGAATCCTATGCCTAGCTGATCGTCTTCAGGTGGCTTCTCGGGAAAGAACCGCCAGACGCGTGGCAAGGTTAAATATTGGAGCCGACCGTTCAGAACGATGGTCGGTTCCGCGTCCGCCCCGTTGTCGAGCACATCCTCAATGCGTGGCGCGGGAATCGTGACTTCCTGACTGTTTGAGAGCTTGTACAACTTCACCGCCGTCGCAGTCACTTCCTCGATGCGGAACTGGCCGTGTGGGAACCGAGGGATCATTGGAGTGAGGCGGATGAAGCGATTCTGGCCCTTCAAAGCACGCAGGCGGGCAAGGCGGTCGCCCGGCCGGTTCGCATCGATTTCTTCCCCACGCACCAATCGCAACATTTCAGAGCCAAGGGCACGGCGGATCTTCTCGTAAAGTTCGGTTGCATTCTCGAAACCGTCCCACTTGGCGTCGAGCTTGGCGCGGAGTTCTTCCACTCCTGACTCCCGCTCTGACACGCCTTTGAAGAACGCGAGGACTGGACGCTGGTATTCGATTGCGGTCTCATACTCCGCCAGGACTGGTTTGGTAATCTTTGCACCGAGGATCATAACGAGGAGGTCGCAAGTCTTGACTGCATCCAGGTAGAAATCCAAGAGCGGCTTTGACGAGGCAGGTTCCGCCTCGAACGCCCAGGCTTGAGTGATCGGAGAGAAGTTCTCGACCGCGCGGCGGGCCACTTCGCGCTCGGCGATAAGGTCTTCGACCGAGCGGTTCATGATGGACGAGATGAATACGCGGTACTGTTCCATGTTGTCTCAGTAGACCAGTAGAACTCAGGACATGCCCACGAAACAACGAGCGGTTGTGAATCTGGGAATTGCGGCCTCCATCGGCCACAACTCAGTCAATCTCGATTCTCGTTTACTTATTTGGCTTTGCGCTGGGGGAACGCCCTGGCAGGCCGTGCTTCTTCCGGAATTCCCGCTCAAACCGCCTCAACGTCGTCACCCGCCCCGCTTCGACATCCGCCAGCCCGCGCCTGATCCCAACCAGCGCGTCCATCTCATCGACGGTGTTCAGCAAGATCCCTTCGCCTCGATCGATTTCATCGAGCCCCTCCTGGACCGCCGCCCGCAGCCAGTCGAGTTTGGCCTGCTCACTTGGGGAGAGTGCTTTGCTGGCCGGGACTGATTCTTGCTTCATGCCGCATCCTCAAACCCCACCACAATCCGCTTGCCCAACGCCCTCAGCGCCGCCTGAATCCTCTCAGTCATTGTGACGTACCTCGATTTCAGCATCCCCCTGGTACTGAAACACGTCTTCGAGTTTCACCCCAAACACCTCCGCGATCTTGAACGCTGCTTCGAGCGACGGCGAATACTTGCCCTGCTCGATCGCGATCACCGTCTGCCGCGTCACCCCGATGCGTTCTGCCAGCGCCTGTTGCGTCATCTCGCCGGCGTGGAAGCGGAGTTCCCTGATCCGGTTCCGAATCCCTGTCGCGCCCATCTCAGATCCCCGCCCGGTAATAGTAGAGCTGGGTAACGCCCTTCACCACCTCAGCCAGCACCAGCGCCCCCAGCATTGCCTGCACGAGGAGGAACGGCGTGATCAGAAGAAACGGCCACGCCAGTCCAGGGAGCGCCTCGGAGAAGATGACATGCCCCATCACCAGGACAATGCTCACCGCAAGGACGCCATAGGCGTTGCGCGTGGCTTTTGCGTCGATCATCCGGTCCCGCTCGTCCTTCGGCGCCGGCCGGTCGATCACCGCCATCGCGATCTGATACGCCACCTCGATCACCGCTAGTAACGCCAGCGTGCCCAGCAACCGCCCAATCTCGCCGTCCTCGGTTCCGCCCCTCAGCCACCGGATCATCGACCCGGCAAAGTAGTTGCCATAGACGATCAACATAGCGGCCAATGGCCCGAGGATGCACTTCTCTTGATAGGACAGGTTCATTTGCGTCTCCCTGAGAGTGTCAAATATTCTAGCCCTAGAGTATGTTAAATAGTACATAGTGTCAATAATTTTTTACGCACAGATTGTATCGTCTGACCCGGACCTGCAAGGTCGCTTCATTCGGGTCCGGTGGTCCGACGATGGAATCCGCCTCCGTTTGACGCTATCCTGGCCAGACGCTCTTTTCGCCGGAGGTCCGCGCCCGTTCAGGCGTGACCGGGAGCGCAAATTGGTGCAGAATAAGGGGACAGCAGACTTAGAATCATGCCGCCAGCCGCGCGAATCACTGACCCAGTCGTTCACCCCTTGCCACCGGTGTTGACCGGCGGCCCTGGGAGCATAAACACGCTCATCGGAATGCTGCCCGCCTGGCGCGGCATCCCGGCGGCGATGGCGTCGGCTCTCCAGGCGATGAAGCAGGTGGCGGACACGGCGATCAAGGTCGCCGAAGCGGCCACACTCGCGGCGGCTGGCACGCCGGGGGCACCGGCAGCCAAGGCCGCCGAGGAGGCGACGAAAGCAGCAAGCGCCGCGGCGATGGGATCGGCGATCTCGGGGATGGCCGGCGGCATGTCCGACATCCATGCCTGCACGACGCCGCTGCCGATACCCCCGCATGGCCCCGGACTGGTCATCGACGGGAGCCCGACCGTGTTGATCAATAACATGCCCGCCTGCCGCATGGGCGACACCATCGTCGAGGCGATCGGTCCGCCGAACAAGATTGCCATGGGCTGCCCGACTGTCCTGATCGGCAACAGCGGATCGGGTGGTGGCGGCGGCGGCGGCGGCGCTGCCGGAGCAGTTGCGGGCGGCGGGGCTGGTGCGGCGGCTGGCGGTGGAGCGGGAGCAACCCCGCCCGCTGACATCGCGGGAATGCCAGTCACTGTCCTGCCGAACGGCGATGTCCAGGTGGGCAAGTCGATGACGATCACCGGGGACATGGAATTCAAGATGAAGACCATGTTCTCTCTCGGCCAGATCGCCTCAACGCCGACCGGCGAGAAACTCCTGAAGGCGATCGGCAACGGCGACAAGAAAGTGAAGATTGAGAAGACCACCGGCGGCAACGAGTGTGGCGGCTACACCAACCCTGGCGGACGATTCCAGAATGCCGATGGCACGCCCGGCGCGGGCTCGGATGCGACCGTGAGCTACAACCCCGACCGCAAATCGATCGGTACCGAGGACTGGGAGACGCGTCCGCCCGCCGTCGGTCTGGCGCACGAACTGGTCCACGCCGAGCAAGCAGGCAAAGGCCAGATGAAGACAGGCACGGACGATAACGACGGGAAAGCGGACCCCACCGATCCCACAAAAAAGGCGCAGACCAACAAACGAGAGGCCGAAGCAGTAGGCATCCCGCCCTATGATACGTACCCTTACAACGAGAACAAGATCCGGAAAGAGTGGCCGCCTCCACAACCTGAACGGAAATGGTACTGATGGCAAGCGATGCTAAGATGCGCAACTTTGGGAATCGCCGCCGCACTGCTCGCACCGTCCGGCTGCGTGAACTCGGAAAGGAAACCGGCTGAGATGTCCACCATGCAGAACCCTGCGCCGCAATCGATGTCGGCCACCGCCCAGGACTGCGACCTGCGTGTCGCCATCCAGGCCTCGCCTTCATCCCTGCTTCTGGGCTATGAATTCCGCAACCGCTCCGACAAGACCGCGTTCCTGTTCAACGTCGTTCACAGGACCGGCGCGTCGGGCGGGCCAGAAGCGGACTCGAACTTGGTCTATGTCCAACCCGCTGCGGGGGCGTTAATCCTGGCCAAACGAATCATCCCCGTCCCGCCCGATGTCGATGTAGAAAAGCCCGAGGTCCCCTACGTGACCCGTGTGGAGCCCGGCGAAGTCTTCCGCGAAAAGATCAGCCTGATGCTGCCGTTGCGGCTGTTTACTCCTTACAAGCGCCGTACGCCGATGACACTGACCGAGGCAGCCGCCTACTTCGAACTTGGCTTCTTCCTGGCTCCCGATCCGTCCGTCGCAAAGGAAGCCGGCGGCCAGTTAGTCGTCTACCCGTTCCCGGTGGAGAAACAGATCATTCTCCGCGCCGGACCACTGGGCCGGTTCCCGGTCCAGCCCGACGGACAATAGCACTACCGGCTGACGGGCTCACCGTAGGCGGCTTGGAGCACTTTTCGCGACTTGGCATCCTGAACGAATGCCGCCACAGCCAAGTGGTTCGCGTCCACAGCCGTTTTGCGTTCAGCGAACCGGAAGTTGCCTTCTTTGTTGTGCCGCTCATCAAATTTCTCGAACTCGTCGATGTGCTTGACGAGCTTCGCCTGAACGGCGGCAACGTCGAACCGGTGGGTTGCTGATTTCGACCTGGCCCCCTCCAGCGGGAAACTGGCGATCGAGCGGGCAACCATCGGGTGGAAGCGGTAGCTGTTTTCGCCCGAATAGGTGAGTTCCTTTTCCAGGAGAACAAGAGTCAGCACCAGGTCAGGCGAATCCACCGTGACGCCTGAGACTTCCGCCACGGTCGCAATCGACCCTCCGTCGCGCGTGACCCGGAGTTTGATGCCGGCACCGGGCGCGGCCTCCAGTTGGGCATCGATGCGGTCACGCAGCACGGTCTCGATGGGCGATGCCGCATCCCTCGAACCGCCACCGAAGCCAACCTGCACACCGTCGATGGCGTAGGTCGGAACACCTCGGCCGTTCAGCCACTTCCAGCGCGCGATTGTATCGGCGTTGCTCATCGGATCGGGACGCGGAATGTGTTGATGAAAAGCGATAAAAACGAAATCGGAATGTCCGTACCGCTCCATCATCGAATCGAAGGCGAGGTCGGCGGCCAGACAGGGCGGGCATCCGGCACCTGTGTACAGTTCGCCCAGCACCACCCGTCCGCTGCGCTTGGCACCGGGCGTGTATTTGACCGGATGCAGCGGGCTGGCAAACAGTTTTCTATACCGCTCGTCGAGCCATTCCTTTTGTCCCGCTTCCCCGCCCTTCACCTTGTTCCAAGCCTCGCTGAATCGCTTTCGGGACTCCGGAGATGGCCGGGCCAGCATCGCCTGGGCGTGATACTCGAGCGCCTTCTCCAGGTTGCCCGCCTTTTCTGACAAGCCAGCCAGGGCGAGAGCGGCCGGGCTAAGAGAAGGATTTGTTCCCAGCGCCTCTTCGAACGATTGGCGCGCCTGGTCCGTGCGTCCACGGGCAAGCAGGACCTGGCCCAGCGTCTCCTTGATCTGGGCTTGCTCGTTGGCGTACCTGGCACGGATCGCCTCCTCAGCCGGAGCGGGTTCCTTTGTCGACTCGGCCTGGCGGCGGGCGGCGGCTGCGAAAGGTGCGTACTCCAACTGTTTGAGCGCCTGTCGCGCGGCCTTCTCGGCGTCAGGCAGACGCTTCTTCTCCTTCACCAGCTCCGCTGCCAGGAAACGGTTGAGGGCGGCCGCATCGACCGGATCGAGCCGCCGGCTCATCGCCTTGGTTCGGCGGACGGCATCCTTAGGGTTCCGCTTCATCGCTTCGCCTACGATCTCGCGGCGCGCCATCGCCGTCATCTCGCTTGAGGGGAAATCCCTGAGGAACTTCTCGAGCGCGGCCAACTTTGCCGCCGGGTCCTTCTGCCCGCGCGCATCCGTGAACGCCTTTCGATCGGGCGGCGTGGGTGTGGCCGGTTTCGATTCGGCGGCAGGCTTGGCCCGCGCGGGCACAGGAGCAGGTGACTGGGCGACCAGGGTTGGGAGGAAAACGAATATAACAATTGCAGCGGACAATCGCATGCCACGATTATCCCCCGCCAGGGGGCGGTCTTCGCGCCGGATGCGCAGACGCTCGATTATTTCTTCTTCAGAAGTCCGGGCTTCGACTTCTTCAGCTTCTCCACCTTCGGCTGCGCGTTGAACATCACATAGGGATTGCGCGGATTCCGGGTGCAGTAGTTCTGGTGGTACCCCTCGGCCTCGTAGAACGCCTTGAAATCGGCCACTTCGGTGACGATCTTGGATCGGAACGCCTTGGCGGCATCGAGTTGGGCGATGTAGGACTGGACGATGCGCTTCTGGTTGGCGTCCAGGGCAAAGACGGCGGAGCGGTACTGGGGCCCTGTGTCGGGACCCTGGCGGTTGAGGGTAGTGGGGTCGTGGGCGATCTCGAAAAACACCTTCAGCAGTTGCCCGTAGGTGATCTTCGAGGCGTCGTACGAGATCTCTATGGCTTCGGCGTGGGCAGTGCGTCCGGTGCTGACCGATTCGTAATCGGCCGTCTCCTTTGTCCCGCCAGAGTAGCCCGAAACCACCTTATCGACGCCATCAACATACTCGAAGACCGCCTCCGTACACCAGAAACAGCCGCCGGCGAAGACAGCCTTCCGGATCGACTTCTGCGGGGCGCGCGTGTCGTCGATCTTGGGGTCGGGAAAAGGCGCTGCCTGGGCGTTGAAGGCCAGCAGAACGATGCCGGCGAGGAGGACTTGGGCGAGATGGTCGTACATGGCGTGTTTATTGGATGCATGCGGGCCACGAATAGGCGCAAGTCCGCCGCCTATCGCGGGCCGGACACAAAACAGCGCCGGAGGCCCATGTCAGGTAAGCACGAGGCTGATCTGGAATGGGGCTCCGGCGCCGCGGCCACGAGTGGTCCCTCAGGGGAGGGCGAATGGCCGGTTACTTCTGGATTGCTGACTCAGTCACGAAGCTGGTCCACTCTTTCCACCATTCGGTTTCGCCAGCGCCGCCGGCGAAACGGGCGGACTGGTCGAAGAAACCGTTGTCGGGCGGCTGAATCCAGTCAGCGCGGTGGATCGGCGAATTCGCCAGTGGCCTGAAGTCGGGATCGTTGAACTGGAACGCCCGGCGCATCAGGGTGTCGGAGACCATGAAGTTACGACCGTTGCCGCGAGTCCCTTCGGCGAATGTGAGTGTGCCTGAATGAACCTGCGACGCCAGCGTATCGCCGGAACCTGCGCCGATGCCGTTGTTCCACAGAAGGATGCCGTTCATGTCCAGGTTGCCGGCCTCGACCTGGGCCTGGGTGGACGTACCGTCGATCTGGACGCCTGTCGAATAGAACCGGGTGACGAGGGTGTTATTGATCGAAGCGCCAGCGCCGCGCCGCAGGTAGATGCCGGGCGCGTTGGCTTCGTCGAATCCGGGAGCGCCAGAACCTATGAAGGTGAGGTTGTACAACTCCGGCTTCGAAAGTGGGGAGGCGCCCTGATCGTATTCGCTGTTGTCGCCTTCCAGACCGCGGTTGCCCTTCGAGTCCTCATCCTGATAGAAGATGCCGTACTGGATCTTGCCGGTGTAGCCGAGTTGGAAGTCGACATAATCGTCCGCACCCAGCCCGCCAATGAGGTGGCTGGCGTTCATAGTTCCGCCGAACCATTCAAAGGAGTCATCGAGCCCGTAGGAGGCTTGGACAAAATCCACCTTCGTGCCCGTGCCGCAGCCGCCCCAGGTGAACGAATTGGCTTCGTTGTTCGGCGCAAAGATCGAACCGGCGAATTCAACGCGGACATAGCGGAGAGAGGCGCAACTATGAGCGGGATCCGATCCGCCGTATTTGGTGTCTTCACCGGCGGGCAGTCCTTCGATGTAGAACTCACCGGCCGTGTTGTCCTTGCCTCCGGCGTTGGCGCCGACGTTGACCGGCGCCTTGCCGAGCATGATCAGCCCGCCCCAGTCGCCGCGGCTGCGCTCGCCCGGCGCGAGAGCCGAAGTCATGATGATCGGACGGCTCTGCGTGCCTTCGGCGATCAGCTTGCCGTTGCGGGTGACGACGAGAACCGACGGCGGCTCGGAACCGGGTTGGCCGATGACAACGGTGCCGGGTTCGATCGTCAGCGTGGCTCCGTTGTTTACGTAGGTTACGCCATGGAGACGGTGGACCTTGTCGTTGGTCCAGGTGGTGTCCTCCGAGATACTGCCGGTCACATCCTGGAAATCGCTGATCACGACAAACTTGGTGTAGCAGGTCTTCAGGATGCGCAGGCCATCGGCGGCGCGGAACTCGACCACGAAAGTGTGCATGCCCGGTTCGTCCGGCATGACCCCGGTCTCGCTGCCAACCAAGCCGCCTTCGCCAAGAAGAACGCCCTTCTCAGTGTCGGCGATCTCAAAGGCCTGGAACTCCCCGGCTTTCTTGCCCAGGATGTCGGTGACATCAACGGAGTTGCCTGGCATGTAAGTCTTCACGCCGGTCTGGTTGTTCTGGCGGTAGGCGACGATGGTAAAGGGTCCGGTCTCGCCGTCGGTGACGACGGTCCATCGGAGCGTGGCTTGTTCACCGAAGCCGTACCAGATCTTGTCGGTCCAGATCCAGGCGGCAATGCCGGTTTCCCGAATGTCGAGCGCCGCCGCACGCTGAACGCTGGCCGCCGAGGCGGCGCGTAGCGGCGGGGCACCCTGCAGGCATGCGGCCAGCAGGACCAACCCGGCGGCCATATTTAAGGACAGTTTACGCATAGTTCTCCTTTGCCGGTCTGAGACCGGAGTGATTTCGACGATTCAAAGCGATCAGAAGATGGACACGGTCAGCCCAGCCGAGAAAGTCCGGCCAAGCCGGAAACTCCGCTGTGTAAAGGGACCCTGGGTCCAGTGGTAGTGGTTGTCTGCGAGGTTTTCGGCGGTGAACTTGATTGCATACTTGCCGGTCTCGTCAACCTGGTATTGATAGCTGAAATCGAGCGAGGTGATTGCCTCCTGGTAGATGTCGGGGACGCCGAAGGTGCCGACATCCGAGATGCGGCGGCCGACGTAGTTGACATCGAAATGCGCGTCGGAACGCCACTTCGGGCGTTTCCATTCCGTGATGACGTTGAAGATGTATCTGGACTGTCCGAGCAGAGGCCGGCTGGCGGACGTCAGCAGCGCCGCGTCGGATTCCCGAATGTCGATGGTCGAATCGACGTAAGTGAAGTTCCCCTGAACTCCAAACTCCCGCAGGCGCCGGTGCAAGCGGCTCATGGGAGTACGAGTCTCGAACTCGATGCCAACGTTGCGCGCACCACTGGCGTTGACAAAGGTCTGGCGGAGGTCGTTGGACGGGAGGATGGTCACCTCGATCGGGTCCTTGAAATCCTTCAGGAAGACGCTGGCGGCGATGAGTTGACTGCCGCCAGGAAACCACTCCCAGCGCAGGTCGGAGTTCTTGATCTTGGCCCGCATCAGGTCCGGGTTGCCCTGGGTGACGAAACCACCGTAGACATTGTTGAAGTCGAAGGGCGACAGTTCGCGGAAGTCGGGACGGGAGACGGTCTGGGCATAGCCGCCGCGAAGGTTCATCCGCGGGGTGATCGAGTAGATCACGGTGGCCGAGGGCATCGGATCGCGGTTGACCAGCGAAGCGGTTTGCGCCTGTGCGTTTGGCACCAGCGGATCAACGGTGTTCACGTTGATCGCGGCGTCTTCGATACGGACGCCGGTGACGAAGCGCCAGCGGGGGCCGATGTTGAAGTCGGCCATCGCGTATCCCGCATAAATATCCATGGTCGCGTCATACCGGTCCGTCGCGCGGGTGTATTCGAGGATCTGGAAGCCATCCGGCCGGATGTTGGAAGCCGCAAAGAGTTCGTTGGACGAAGCGAAGAGGTCCAGCGTCGAGGTCTTCTTGGGGATATAGCGGAAACGCCGGGCCTGGAAATCGCGGTCACGGAAGGTCCCGCGAAAGCCGGCCGTGAACATGCCCGTGAGACTCCCTTTGTAGAAGGGCTTGGAGAACTCGATCTGGGGTTCGTAGATTCGGTCGTTGAGATCGGAGAAGAAGCGCTGGCCAGAGGACGAGAGGCCGAGGTAGATGAATCGCCCGTCGTCGAGTTGGCCGCGGATCACTTCGCGCATGTCCGGCTCGTTGCGGCTGGACGAAGATGTAGTGAACTGCCAGCGGATCTGGCTGTTGCCAGCCGAGGGAAACAGGTGTGTGCCCTCAACGCTGTTCGACAGCAACCCCCTCTCCACCCAGCGCAGGCGCTGCGAGAATAGGGTGCCGTCGTTTGAACCGTCGTAACCCGTGAACTCGCGCGCTTCCTTGTCGCTGTCGCGGGTGAGTGTATTGCGGAAGACAATCTTGTGGTTGCCGGTCAGCTTGAACGCTACGTTCAGCACGCCGCCCAGCCGCGCCGACTCAGTACCGCTGTTGAAATTCTCATAGTTGGTGAAGATAAGCGGACCCGTTGAGCCCTGGCGGATGTAGCGCTGCGTTTCATACTGGTTCTGCGGCTTGTTCGAAAACGTCAGCGCGCCGACAATGCCGATGCGGCCAAACGTGTTGCCGCCTACGACCGAATAGCTCTGTTCGGGACGCGTTGTCGAGATCGGGGTAGGCTCCCAGTTGTTCGAAAACGACCGGCCGAACTGCTGCAACTCGGCCGCGGTGTAGCTTCCTTGGATCAACCGCTTATCGGACGGGATTGACGAGGGGAGCGAGCGAGAGCCGTTGTCGAATCCGAAGACATCGGTGGATCCGCCTGGGTAAGAGAGAAGGCGCTTGCCGGTTGTGACGGTGTTGTACCCGGTGGTGGCGGAGAACTTGAGAACCTTCTCCTTCGGGAAATCGACGGTCGACAACTGCACGACACCGCCCGAGAACTCACCCGGTAGGTCCGGTGTATAGCTCTTCACCACTTTGATGCTCTCGATCAGCGTGGACGGGAACAGATCGAGCGGAACCACTCGCTTTTCAGGCTCTGTCGTCGGGATCACGGCGTTGTCGAGCATCGTCGAGGAATATCGTTCGCCAAGGCCACGAACGAAGACGAATCCGGAATCAACAACCGACACGCCGGTCACCTTCTGGAGAACGCCCGCGGCATCCGACGCCACCGACTGCCGGATCTCCTCCGCCGATATTGAGTCGCTCACCGCCGCTGCCAGTTTTCGTTCCTGCAGCATGGATTCGGCTGTCGCCATGACCGGCGCAACAGACTCCTTGACTTCAACGGTGGTGACATTCGACGCGAGGGCCAATAATGTCGTGAGCGGCGTTGCCTGGCCGGCCTGGACGACCACGTTTTCAACGGTCGAATCGAGATACTTGGGCGCCTGCAAGACCAGCTTGTAGCTCCCAGGCGCCAGTTCGAGTTGAAACTTGCCCGCGTCGCTGGCAACTGTGCGGACGGCTCCCGCACTGATGACGGCGCCGGGAATGGGTTGGCCCGTAGCCCCGTCCAGCACGTCTCCCGTGATGGTTCCTTTCTGCGGCGTAGATTGCGCACAGAGGACTGAGGCAATGAGCAAAGTGCAAGCGGCTTGGCGGAGAGTCAAGATCATCGATTGTCGTCGTTCCGACTACCAGAGAAACAAGCTCGGGTTACAGAGCCGTGAAATCTGGATCAACAATTCGCAACAGTTGTATTTGACGGCAATCAGCGCGTGCGGCTCGAAGAGTGGAAAGGGCAGTCGGAGAGACCGGTAAGCGGACCCGGACGAGGTGAGAACCGCGAGCAAGCGTGTGCCGGGAGGTCCCGGCTTTCGGCTGCCAGGCTACTCCTTCAGGATTTCGTTGCCTGTCGCTTTGACTGAACCCGATCCCGGAGCCCTTTCGATGGCCACCCGTTGCGTCTTGCCAGCGGTTCGCGTATCGGCGATCCGGTTGTCTTCGATCACTGTGCCGTCCACGTTCTTAGCAATATAGAAGCCGTAGCCGCCCTTGGCCCCGCCGTTATCAAGCACCCGGTTCTTGCGGAACGTGTTCCGGTGGCCGCTGTTCTTCACTGACTCCTCGCGGAACCATACTCCGCTGACGCCATTCTTCGTGACGGTGTTGTTTACAAATTCGTTGTCAGTGTCCTTGTGGCCGATCGAAATGCCGTGGTGGCCGTTATTCTCAATCACATTGTCTTCGAATCGGCCGTGGCGCACGCGCCAGCAGAGGAACAGCCCGATGTCATCGTTGTTGTGCAACTTACAGCCCGTGATCAGGGCGTTCGCACTGCCCGTGCCGGGGTGCGCGCCAAAACCCGCGTGTCCGTAGGATTCGCTGTTGAGGATCTTTACGCCGTCGGTGATCTGGAACGAGATACCGTCACCGTTATAGTTACGGGCCACACAGTTCCGCACGGTCACGTCGCGCACTGTGTTCAGGTAGATGGCTCCGCCGCGGCAGCCGTCAAGGTAGTCGTTCTCCTCGCGATTGCCATCCACCGTGATGTCCTCGATCAACACTTTCTCGGCATTCATCACGCAGAGGATTGGGAACGTGTTCGTCACGCGCGCGTTCTTCTTCTCGAAATCGTAGTCCCGGACCGTCGGTGGCCGGAGAAGCAGGTAGGGCCCCTTCACGCCGGTCACGGAAGTGACACTAACATCCCACCCGCGCGACTGCACGTCATCGAGAATCGTGATTCCCATGCCGGCGTGGAACTGACCCGGTTCGGCCACGGCGAGGGCGCTTTCGCCATAGTCGCCATCCTCGGCCAGCGAGGTCCGCACGCCCGCATTTTTCTTGAGGATGGTCTTGCCCGCCACGCCCCGGACCGTCACGCCGCTGGGCACGAACAGGCTGTCCTCCATGGTGTAGGTGCCCTCGCCGATGAGTAGCGTGTCGCCGGGCTTCAGCATGTCCGCCGCCTTCTGGAGCGCGGCGTTGCCGGCGCCTACTACGTCGGCTGGACCCGACTGAGCCACCCTGATCGTCCGCGGCGAAGCGGCCGGAGCCGTTGTTGACTGCTGGCCGCAGGCAGCCGTGAATAGCAGCGCGGAACATGCCGCAAACACTCGAATGTCCAGTAGAACCATGATGGTACCCACCATACACCGATTCTCCGCAGCCCGGGCTGGTCCCCGGCACGGGGAAATGGGGCCGTCCCCCTTCCCTTGCACGCTCAGGATCAATCTTGGTGTCGCGCACTCAAATGCCAACGACACAAATGCCAACGAACAGGAACTGGGACGGCCGCACTCCACATATAATGCAGGATGGTCCCAGGGCCGCGCCCGATGCTCTGACCGAAAGGAGTCCATGCACGCTGACCTTGTGTCCGCATCGACAT
Organism: uncultured Candidatus Solibacter sp.; assembly: GCA_964604945.1. Lineage (GTDB taxonomy): Bacteria > Acidobacteriota > Terriglobia > Bryobacterales > Bryobacteraceae > PNKE01. The sequence goes on along the minus strand of CAZSBK010000022.1, from coordinate 15,423 downwards.
GCCAGGCTCCGATTCGCAGGCTTCGCTGGTGGATTGGCGGCTTGCTCTTCCTCTCGACTGTCATCAATTATCTCGACCGCCAGACTCTCAGTGTCCTCGCGCCCTTTCTCAAGGACGAATACAAGTGGACCAACACCGATTTCGCCACTGTACTTATCTCATTCCGCGTCGCCTACACCATCTTTCAAAGCGTCTCGGGACGGGTAGTTGACAAACTCGGCACGCGCCGCGGGCTCAGCCTCAGCGTGGCATTTTATTCCTCCATCGCCGCGCTGACGGCTCTGGCGCAGGGCATCGCCGGGTTCCGCATCTTTCGCTTTCTTCTCGGCGTCGGCGAGGCGGCCAACTGGCCCGGCGCGACAAAAGCGGTGTCGGAATGGTTCCCAGCCAGGGAACGCGGCTGGGCTGTAGCGCTTTTCGATAGCGGCTCTTCCATTGGCGGAGCCATCGCGCCGTTTCTTGTCCTGTACCTTCACCACACATTCGGTAGCTGGCGGCCGGCGTTCCTCATCACGGGGCTGCTCGGCTTTTTCTGGCTTCTGGCCTGGCGAGCGCTCTATCAGACGCCGGAAAAGCACCCGCGCCTGTCGCCCGAAGAGCTGGACTACATCCGGGAGGGACGCGCGCCGCAGCCGCCCACGTCGGCCGCGCTGCCTGCCACGCCCTGGAGCCGGCTCCTTCGCTACCGGCAGACCTGGGGCATCATGCTGGGCCGCTTCCTCCTGGACCCGTACTGGTATTTGGTTGCCGAGTGGTTTGCCCTTTACCTACTGAGTCGCGGATTCCGGCTGGAACAAAGCGTTTTGGGATTCTGGGCGCCGTTTCTAGGCGCGGACCTGGGCAATTTCTGCGGCGGCGCGCTGTCGAGTTACTGGATCGCGAAGGGCTGGCCCGTGGGCCGCGCCCGGCGAATGGTCCTCGGCGTTTTCGGCCCGAGCATGTTGTTGCTGATCGCCGCTGCGTTCGTCTCAAATTACCTACTGCTAATCCTGCTCTTCGCCTGGGCGAGTTTCGCCTACGGCGCTTGCTCGACCATGTTCTTGGCCCTGCCCGCCGACGTGTTCCACACCCGTGCCGTGGCTTCGGTCAGTGGATTGAGCGGGACCGCCGCCGGTGTCGGGACCCTGATTTCGACTTTCATGATCGGTGTTGTCACCGACAAGTTCTCTTTTCAGCCGGTCGTGATCGTGGCCTCCATACTGCCCTGCGTGGCCACGCTCCTGCTGGTCACAATGGTGCGCAGCCCGAAGAGGCCCGATCCTGACGAAGTCCTAACGGAGTTCTAATGGGTGGTGGCCCCTGGTTGGTGGCCGGCAGGAAACTGCGCCTGCGCGAGGAGGAGTCCTGATGGATCGACGACAGTTTGTGGGATCGATGGCGGCCGGCGCGGCAGCCGGAAACCCGCCGCGGGAACGACTGCGCAAAGGTTCTGTGCCACAATCGGGACCGATGAGTGAAGTCCGTCTGATTACCCTCGACCCCGCGCACTTTCATGCCGCGCTTGTCCAGAAGGAGATGTACTCCGGCGTGTCGCCGCAAGTCTCCATCTATGCGCCCCTCGGATTTGACCTGACCGAGCACCTTGTCCGTGTCGCCCGTTTCAACCAACGTCCGATCGACCCGACGGTGTGGAGGCTGGACATCCACACCGGGCCCGACTTCCTCGAGCGAATGCTCAAGGAGCGCCCCGGAAACGTAGTCGTGCTTTCTGGACGGAACCGCGAAAAGATCGTGCAAGTCCAGCGGTCCGTGGAGTTTGGGTTGAATGCCTTGGCGGACAAGCCGTGGATCCTCAACCCTGGCGATCTCAGTAAGATCGCCCAAGTGCTCGACCTGGCCGAAAAGAAGGGCCTGGTCGCGTACGACATCATGACCGAGCGCTTCGAGGTCACCTCTCTCCTGCAGAGGGCGCTGGTGAACGCGCCGAACGTGTTCGGAACCATCCTTCCGGGAGAGCCGAAAGACCCGGCGGTGTTCATGGAGAGCGTGCACCGGCTGATGAAGTCGGTGGCCGGCGTCCCCAGTCTGCGGCCAGCGTGGTTCTTCGATGTCAGGGAGGAAGGCGAAGCGCTGGCCGACGTGGGCACGCACTTGGTCGACCTGGTCCAATGGACCGTGTTTCCGGACCAGGCCCTCGACTACCGAAGAGACATCCAGGTGCTCGATGGCAGGCACTGGCCCACCACGCTCAACAAGGAGCAGTGGCGGCGTGTCACCGGCGTCGCCGAATTCCCCGCATCCCTGTCAGGGAGCATCAAAGACGGGAAGCTGGACTACTTCTGCAACAACTTCGTCTCGTACGCACTGCGCGGCGTTCACGTCCAGATGAACGTTCTTTGGGACTTTGAAGGACCGCCGCCCACTGACTCCTACTTTGCGAAGTTCCGCGGCACAAAGGCGCGTGTCGAGGTTCGCCAGGGCAGTCCGGAGAACTTCCGGCCCGAGGTCTATGTCATCCCGAATTCGGCCGCGCTCAGGAAAGAGGTGGCCGAAGAGTTGCGCAAAAAGGTCAGCACGCTTGGAACCAGTTTCGAGGGACTGGGCATCGAGGAGCGCGGTGACGAGTTCCGGCTCACGTTTCCGGACCGACACCGCGTGGGTCACGAAGCCCACTTCGCTCAAGTGACCCGGCAGTTTTTTGAGTACGTCAAGAATCCCAAAGCCCTACCGGCCTGGGAGAAACCGAATATGCTGGCGAAGTACCACGTCACGACGGCAGGCGTCGAACTGGCGCGAGCCAAGGATCCGAAGTAGATCGAAATCGAAGCCAAGGAGCGGCTCTGATCATGGATAGAAGGAAATTCGTTGGAGCTATCGCGGCTGCGGCCGGCGGCGCTTCGCCAGCGCCTGCCGCCCAAGGCGGCAAACCCGTCCGGGAAACGCCGTTGGTCCCTGATTACTGGGGGCCGGAATACTACGACGATCAGGAACGGCAGCACCTGATCGAGGTCCTCGACACCGGCCGGCCATTTCGGTGGTATGGGCGGGGCAGCCAGCCGCCAATGAAGGTTGCCACCTTCGAAAAGGAATTCGCGGCGCGGATGAATACCAAGTTCGCGCTCGCCGTGACGTCCGGCACTGCCGCCTTGGAAGCGGCTATGGCGGCGCTCCAGATTGGGCCGGGCGACGAGGTTATTATCCCCGCCTGGACCTGGCACTCCTCCGCCACTTCGGTGGTTCGCGCCGGCGGGTTGCCGGTCTTTGCCGAAATCGACGAGTCGTTCAACATCGACCCATCCGACATCGAGCACCGGATCACGCCCAAAACGAAGGCCGTTATGGCGGTCCACTTGCAAGGCTGCCCCGCCGACATGGACGCCATCCTTCCCATTGCGCGCAAACACGGCATCAAAGTGCTGGAAGACTGCGCCCAGTCGGTCGGCGGCAGCTACAAGGGCAAGCCGCTGGGCTCGATGGGCGACATCTCCATTTACAGCCACCAGTTGAACAAGACCATTACCGCCGGCGAGGGTGGGTCCGTGGTAACCAACGACCCCGTGCTGTTCGAGCGAGCCTCCCGCTTCCACGATTTGGGCGCACTGCGCGGACTTCACGGCGGCATCGTCGGCAAGCCCAGCCTGGACGTCTTTGTCGGTGCGAATTACCGCATGAGCGAGTTCACCGGCGGAGTCATGCTGGCGCAACTACGGAAGCTGGACCGGATCGTCAACGCGGTGCGGGCCAACGCCAAACGCGTCTACGACGGCATTCGGGATCTGCCAGGCATTCGCTTCCGCCACCTGCCGGATCCGGCGGGCGATCTGGGCACAGCCGTCTTCCTGCGCTTTGACAGCAAGGACAAACGTGTCAAGTTCCAGGCGCTGATGAAGGCCGAAAACGTCCCTGTCGGGCCGCCAGGCGGGTCGGTTGTTCTGCCGGTGCTGCCCTATATCGTGAACAAGGTGACGGTGCATCCGGACTGGCCGACGTGGACTTCAGCGCGCGGCAAGACGATCAAATACGGCCCGGCCACATGCCCGCGGACGCTCGACATTCTCGACCGGTTTGCCGGCCCGTTGCTCGATCCGAAGTACACCCAGCGGGAGACGGACGACATTATCGCCGCGATTCGCAAAGTCTACCGGGCCGTTTCCTGAGGACGGACAACACATGAGCACTGTCGATCGCGCCCAGGAGTTGGCGATCCACGGCGGCAGCCCAGTGAGGACGCTCCCATTGCCGCTCGAGTTCCCCGGCGTCCATTTCATGGATCGGGAGGAAGAGGATGCCGTCTTGCGCGTCGTCCGCTCCCGGTCTCCTTTCCGCTTCTATGGAATGGACCTCCGGCGCGAGGCGGCCGGCTTCGAACAGGAGTTTGCCGCCATGCTGGGCGTTCGCCATGCGGTGGCGGTGGGCAGCGGCACTGGCGCCCTGCACGTCGCCCTTGGCGCGCTCGGCGTTGGGCCGGGCCAGGAAGTGATCGTGCCCGCGTACCTGTGGGTCTCGATCATCGCGGCGGTGGTCAACCGCGGGGCAATCCCTGTCTTCGCCGATATCGACCAGACCTTCTGCCTCGATCCCGCCGATGTCGCCCGCAAGATCACCCCGCGCACGTCCGGAATCGTGATGGTTCATATGAGTGGCACACCCGGCAACGTTCCGGAAGTGCTGAAGGTTGCTCGCGCCCACAATCTCTTCCTGGTCGAGGACTGCGCGCAGTGCGCCGGCGGCAGCATTGGAGGCCGCAAGGTGGGCGCTTTCGGAGACATGGCCATCTTCAGCTTCCAGATGAATAAGAACATGACATCCGGCGAGGGCGGCTGCGTGGTGACCGACGACCTTCGACTCCACCGCCGCGCCGTCGCCTGCCATGACCTAGGCTATCCACGCAACGACGAGGGCCGGATGATGTTCGACCTTCCTGATATCCAACTATGGGGATTGGGTTGCCGGATGGACGAAATGCGCGCGGCCCTGCTTCGCGTGCAGTTGAGGAAGTTGCCGCGAATCGTCGCTGCGATGCGCGGCAGCAAGTACCGGATCAGGGCTGCACTCGAGAAGTTCACCTGCGTCACTCTACGCTCGATCCAGGATCCGGCGGGCGACACGGGCTGCTTCCTGATCACTACCTATCGCGACGCCGCGACCGCACAAAAGGCCCGCGACGCGCTGCGCGCCGAGGGCATCCGCACCGCCCCGCAGGGCGTCTCGAATATCCTCATGACCGAGTGGGGCCTCCACCTCTACTACAACAACCTGAGCCTACTCAAACGGGCCAGCGTCGACGGGAAGGGATTCCCGTGGAACCTCCCCGCAAACAGCGGCAGTCCGGTTGAGTACGGCAAGGGTCTGTGCCCGGTAGCCGACAGCCTCTTCGAACGCAGTGTTCTGCTGGCGATCCCTTCGTGCCTGACCACGAAGGATGAAGACGACATCATCTCGGCTTTCGAGAAAGTGCTGCCAGCGGTGGAGTCCGGCTCGCTCTAGATCACAAAGGAGAAGCTTGCGATGAGGAATGGGGAGCTGATTCCGAGTTCGATTCTATTCAGAACGTTGATGGCAGTGTTGCTGGCCGCGCCTGGAGCGATCGCTCAAACCGGTCAATTCCGCGCCGCCGCCGTCAAGGTGGACATCACTCCTTCATCCAGCAAGTGGCTGGCCGGTTACCCGCCCCGTCAGTCCACGGGCGTTCACGACCGCATCTTCCACCGCGTCGTCGCTTTGGACGACGGCACGGCGCAGTTCTTCCTGGCCTCCACCGACCTGTGCCTGATCGCCCCTTCGGTTTATGACGAATTCGCCGCGCAGTTGAAGAAAGAGACGGGCATCGATCCCGTCCAGGTCTGGTGGACGGTCACCCACACGCACTCGGCTCCGGAGGTCGGGCCGCACGGCATGGCGAAGCTCATGATGCCGGAACGCTACGGCCACCCGCCCGACACCGAATACACAGCCTTCGTGCAACGGGCTCTTATCGACGCCATCAAGGAGGCCCGGGCGAAACTCGCACCCGCGCGCCTCGTGTCCGGCACAGGCTTCGCATCGGCCAATATCAACCGCCGGGCCCGCGACCCCGAGGGCAAGATTTCGCTGGGCCTGAATCCCGACGGACTCGTGGACCGCCAAATCGGACTCATCCGTCTCGAAACCCCCGATGGCGCGCCCATTGCCTTGATCGCCAACTATTCGATGCACTGCACGGCGCTCGGCCCGCAAAACAAACTGATCAGCGGCGACGCCGCCGGCACAGTGAGTGGATATGTCGAGGAGAAGATCGGCGCGCCCATGCTGTTCATCAACGGCGCGGCCGGCGACCTGGCCCCCATCTACACGGTCCAGGCCGACTTCCGCGCCGCTCACATCACCGAGTTCAACGTGCTTCTGGGCGACAAGATCCTGGCCGCAAATAGCTCGATGCGCACGGCCGGGGCCGAGGTGCGTCTCCGCCCGATCCAGAAGATCGTCGAGACTCCGCGCCGCGCGGGCTTCGGCTGGACCCCTGAAATCGGCGACTACCTCAAGGCGGCCGAGGGCGAAGCAGGGGTCATCCGCATGCCGGTCCGCGCGCTCATCATCAATGACGACCTCGCCCTCTGGTCTGCCCCGGTCGAACTGTTCTGCGAGATCTCGATGAACATTCGCAACCGCTCGCCCTTCGCTCATACCTTCTATTTCGGCTACGCCAACGGATGGTTCGGCTACCTGGCGACGAAGAAGGCTTTCGCCGAAGGTGGGTACGAGCCGAAAACTTCTCCCTTCACCGATCAGGTCGAAGACGACCTCACCCGCGTCGTGACCAGTTTGCTTCAGGCACGCGGCAGGTGAAGCCGGCAAGGATTGAGACGAGGAGGTTGCCCAGTGAATCGAAGGACTCTTCTCACCGGTATTGGCTCGGCAGCCGTCGGCCGGGCCGCGGTCACGGCGTCTGCTCACTCCAACACGCTGCGAACTACCTCGGGCTTGCCGCCCCGGAAGTTGATCGTGGGAACGTCGATGCGGCCCTTTTGGGTGAAACACCCAGGGCTGGAAAAGAGGCTGGACGAACTCACTGCCCTCATTGACGGTATGCATGCGGAATCGCAGAGAAAGTTTGGCCGCGGAGTGGATCTGGCCATCCTTTCGGAAACGACGGTCTCCGGCGAGGCTGGCGGCGATGCCTTCGCCTGCGCCGTGTCCCTCGACGGTCCGTTCAGCAACGCCTTTTCGCGAAAAGCGCGCGAGCATGGCTGCTATGTCGTTGCCCCAACCTATTTGAGGGAGTCGGCGAAGTCCTGTTCGAATGCCGCCGTACTGTTCGGCCGGAAGGGCGAATTGGCCGGCATCTACAGGAAAGTGCATCTGGTGGTCTCGCCCGATGGCAAGCGGATGGAAGGTGGTTCAACTCCAGGCAAGGAGTTCCCGGTATTCGACTGCGACTTTGGCAAACTCGGCATCCAGATCTGCTACGACATGGAATTCGACCGCGGCTGGCAGGAACTCGCGCGCAAGGGCGCTGAACTGATCGCCTGGCCCACCCAGTCCCCACAGACAGCCCAGCCGGCCGCCCGCGCCTTGCAGGACCGCTGCTATATCGTTTCGAGCACATGGCGCCATAACGCCTCGGTCTTTGAGCCGACCGGCAAGATCCTCGCCCAGTTGAAGCCCCCGGGGCAGGTCCTCGCACAGGAGATCGACCTCAGCTACGCCGTCCTGCCGTGGTCGTCCAAACTGCGCAACGGCAAGGCTCTGGAGGAGAAGTACGGCGCCAGGATCGGGTACCGCTACTACGAAGACGAAGACTGCGGAATCTTCTGGTCGAACGACCTTCAGATGCCGGTTCGCAGAATGGTGGAGTCGCTCGGATTGATCGAGGCGGATGAGCAACTGGCGCAAGTCCGCAGCGCCTACCGCGCCGCGAAAGTTCTCGACTACTGACGCAGGAATCTCGAAGAACAATACGCTCAATGGCAGGTATCCCCATGGACATCCAGTGCAGGAGAGCGTACTTTGGACGTGGCGGCGAACTCACCGTTTTCAGCTCTTTGTAACAGGACACCGCTCCGTGGCGTCGCCTGCGATGGACGGGACGGCAGTTGTTGGTGGCTTGTGAGATGGCCGGATATGGGGAGTCAGTCACGGAATCATATAGGAGAGATCGAATGAGCAATATTGACAGGCCAAACCGCAGGACGTTCCTGGGAACCGGCACGGCGGCCGGGTTCATGCTGGCCGGGCAGCCTGCCGGTCGTGCGTCGGCGGGTTCGGATAGAGACGAGTGGCCCAAACTGCGGCCGGCGACAATCCACAAGCTCTTCATCGGCCGGTCCGGCGCCACCACAAACGCCGCCGGCAAGAGCGTCCAATACCTCACTTGGGGCCAGGACGAGGTCACGAAGATGAACAACTACCTCGGCGACCTCGAGAAGAAGCTTGGCGACGTCACCTTTGTCGGCGGCGAGACCATCCCGCCGGCCGACGTGGCGCAGATCGCGGCCCGGGCCGCGGCAGCCGACGGTTTGTTGCTCATTTGGCTTTCCGGCCATGGCGGGGATTACGCCACGTTGGAGAAGCTGAATTTCGGAGTGGACAAGCCGGCGGTCTCCTTCTTTCAGCCGTTCAGCGGGCACGGGTGGATGTGGCACCAGCAATGGAAGAACAGGAAAGTCCTACTGCTCTCCACAACAGACCGGGGCGAGCTCGACGAAGCCGTCAGCCTGCTGCGCGTGCCCGCCTTAATGAAACAGACCCGAATCCTGGCTGTGGATGGCCCGCGTGGCACGAAAGCCTCCTGTTCGCCCGAGCAGGTCAAAAACAAGCTTGGCGCCGACCTAGTGACAATCAAGAACGCGGAAATCCTTGCGATCGCGAAGGCGATCGACCCCAAGCTCGCCGAAGCCGAGGCGGAGAACTATTGGATCAAGCCGGCCATTGGAATTCTCGAACCCACGCGTCAGGAGATTATCGATTCGGCGAGGTATTACCTGGCGGTCAAGCAGTTGATGATCAAGGAGAAAGCCCAGGGGATCTGCAGCGCCGCCTGCATGGGAACCCCGCGCGCCTGTCTCACCTTCAGCAAGCTCAATGATCTGGGGCTGGTCGGCGCCTGCGAAGGCGACATCGATTCCGCGCTCACGATGCTACTTTTCGCCCATGCGTTCCGCGCGCCCGGATTCATCACCGACCCGGTCATCGACGAATCGAAGAATGCACTGGTCCAGTTCCATTGCACCTCGTTTACGCAGCGGCCCGACGGTAGCCGCATGCCGTTCATTATTCGGAACCAGACGGACAGCGGAGGCGGGGTCGCGTTGCAGGTGCAGTGGCAGGTAGGCGAACCGGTCACGATGGCCAAACTCGTGAACCTCGACACGATGCTGGCCGTCCCCGGCAAGGTCACCGAGACGGGCAGCAGCCCGTTGGCCTGCCGCACGCAGTTTACCCAGTCCGTCCGCGATGCCCGGCACCTGTTCCTCAATTGGGGCGGCGGCGCCATCGTGCAAGCCGGCAGCCCAGGGGACCTCTCGCAGTATGCCGGCGCAATGCCCATGCTGCACCGGTCGGTGTTCTATGGCAATCACATGCGCGGCCTCAAGAGGTTGGGCGATCTGATGGGCTTCAAGGTACTCGAAGAGGATATCGCCACATAATCGCGATCGAGGGCACCCGCGGCCAAGAAAGGGGGAGCGAATCAGCAACACACGACCCCTTTCCTGGAAACGCTTCAACCGCAAGCGACAACGTATCTCCAGGAGCCCGGACCCCGGCTTCCGGCGTCACGGGCTCTTGGCACGTGTCACTTGCCTGAATTGGGTTGGGCGTTCTGGACGCCGGCATAGTCCCGGCCCTGGCGGAACGAACCTTCACCACGGCCAGATGTCGTGAACAACTTGACTTCGTGCGGCAGCAGGCGGGTGACGAACGCGCCGTCGCCGACATCCACTCGCTCGGTGCCATAGATCTGCTGGAGCGAGCGCCTGTTCAGTTCGGACAGACCAGTCACTTCCACGTCAAAATGCGGCTTGTCGTCTTCGTTGATCAGCGCCACCAGCCAGTCTGAACCGGAGCGGCGTACGGTCAGGCTCACTCCCCGCTCGCCTTTCACGGGCGAAACACGGGCTGGTTGGTAGTGGGGCTCGATCAGGAACGGCTCGAGTGCGGCCACTTCGCTGGCGATCGCGTACAGTGACTGGCGGAATCCCGCTGGGATGGGACCCGACTTCCGCCCATCGATCGGGACATTCATCCCCCAATACAAGATCCCGCTTGCGCCGTGTGTGATCGATGTCCAGGCCATCCAACGCGTCTCGCGAAATGACGGATAGGCGATGCCTTCCGTCCGTTTTGGCATGATCTCGCGCCATGCAAAGCCCTGCAACACCATCCACACCGGCCGGCCACGCCCAATGTGCACGTAGCGATCAGTGGAATCGGGCACTCGCGACAACTGCCGGGAGTTGCCATGGACGGGATAGTCATCACAGCCGGTGATGTCAAGCGATTGGATGAGCCGGCGGATGAGTTTCATGTCGCTCTGTGCGGCCTCATTGAGCCAGATCGGATGCCGGTTCCGGTCGAGCTCCCGAACGTAGGCAGCGCCCTCGCGAAACTTGTCAATATCCGGCTCCGCCTTGCGGTATGCCTCGTCGAGCGCGCCGGGATCGGTGCTCCACCACTCGGGTGCAGTCTGGACGTAGTTAATGCCATTGAGAGTCGCCTCCCTCTTGGTGAGGTTCCAGACGATTTCGTCAGGCGCTTCCCAAACGGCCACCGCCGGATGGTCCTTCAGAGCGTCCACACGGTCCTTGAGCTTGGGGGCGCGTCCGAGTTGCATCGGCAGAGGCACCCAGGCGCGTGCGCCAGCGGCCGCAACCCGGTCAAGACAGGCCTTGTCGTGGCACACGAAGAGATTGAACCCGGCCTTAGCCATCGTCTTCAGCTCAGCGTCCGCATCCGGAACCTCATAGCTGCCCCGCGGGAAAAAGCGCGGGCGGGTCTGGGCGGCGAGGTCAGGACACGCCGCTCCGAGCAGGGTCGTCAGAATCAGGCATGCTTCCAATTCGCGCATCACCGGAGTCCTCCTCTTCAGCACTTGGACTTGGGAAGTATATAGCAAGTGAAATCGTTGTTGGGTGCGCGCTGGGCGGATTGGATTCGCCGCGAAAGCCCTCGATGGCACCGAACTGGCGCCGGTGACCGGAGAGCCACATCTGAGTTGTCGCTTGCGTGTTTCCTGCCTGATGCAAACGACTTCGAGGGGCTAGATCAACAGGTCCAGCGTCCGCTCGATCTGTTCCGGGCTGACATAGAAGTGCGGTGACAGCCGCACCCACCCCTGCCTTGGCGCGCACATCACGCCCGCCTCCCGCAGCCGCGTGAAGACCATCCGCGAATCCACATCCGGTTTTCGGATGCTGACAATCCCCGCACCCGTTTTCGCCGCCCGTTCGCCGCCCAGCACCTCATATCCGCGCGCGTGCGCTCCGATGGCGAGCTGGTCGGCAAGCCGTTGAACCTGGGCGGCCACTTTGTCGATACCGACCTCCAGCAGCAACTGCATCGACGCCGTCAGACCGAACGAGCCAATCGTATTCAGGGTCCCGCACTCATACCGCCCAGCGTCGGTCCGCAGCGCCATGTCGCGCGAAGAGTAGTCCGCGTAGCCCTTCACCGTTGTCCAGCCGAACTCGACCGGCTCGATCCGGTCCTGCCAGTCCTGCTGAATGTAGAGCACGCCATGCCCCTCTGGACCCAGCAGCCACTTGTGCCCATCGGCGGCCAGCGCCTGGATGTTCATCTTGCGGACGTCGAGCGGAAACGCGCCAAGTCCTTGAATCGCATCAACTAAGCAGAAAACACCGTGCCTCCGGCAGATGCCGCCAATCGATTCCAGATCCGCCCGGTAGCCGCTGAGATACTGCACGAAACTGATCGCGAGCAGCTTCGCGCCGCGCGCCGCCTCTTCCACTTTTTCAAGCGGATCGAGATATGACAGCCACTCCACACGAACGCCGTTCCACTCCTCCAACTTCTTCCAAATGTAGAAGTTAGCAGGAAATTCTTCACGGAACGCCACAATCTTGTCACCGGCCTGCCACTTCAGCCCCAACGCCACCGTGGCAATGCCTTCCGACGTGTTCTTCACCATGGCGATCTCGCCCGGCTCTGCGCCGCAGATCCCCGCCGCCGCCACGCGAAAGTCGTCGTAGCACTTCATCCATCTGTCGTAATGCAGCGACCCGTTCTCCAGCGCGTCGTCGGCCAGCCACTTCATTGCCTCGGCCGACCGCCGGCACAGCGGCGCCACCGCCGCATGGTTCAGGTACGTAAGTCTTTGTGTGACGGGGAACTCGTCCCGCCACTGCTGCCAGATTTCCCGCGTCCCCGCTTCGTTGTAACCCATCTATTCGAGTGTACGTTACACACAGTAGGCAGCGGGTCCGTCAGCCAAGCGTATACTTGCCTCAGGTGGAGCCCGCAAGGAGCGGCGCGATGATGACGATTGAGAAACTGACTCTTCCAACAATCCTTGGACTCGGCATCGTGTTTGCCCTTGGTGCCACTCCCGCCCTGGCGCAGGAGGAGTCCAAGACAACCCCGCAGACAACCACTGACGAAAAGAAGACCGACGACAAGAAAACCGCTGAGAAGAAGAAGACCAGCGAGAAGACTCAAACCGTCAAGAAGAACTCCAAAAAGGACGTCGAGGCCATCGGCGAGCGCGATGTCAGCAAGGGCATGAACTGGTATTCGATCGAGAAGGAGATCGGGCTTGGCAAGGGCCTGGCCCAAGAGATCGAACGCCAGGCCAAGATCGTCGACGACCCCGTGATCGCCGAATACGTCAACCGTATCGGCCAGAATCTGGTCCGCAACTCCGACTGCCAGTTCCCGGTCACCATTAAGGTCATCGACACCGAAGAGCCGAACGCCATGGCCCTGCCGGGAGGCTTCTTCTATGTCAACACCGGCCTGCTCACCCTGGCTGACAACGAAAGCGAAATCGCCGGCGTCATGGGTCATGAAATCGCGCATATCGCCGCCCGCCACGGCACCCGCCAGGCTACACGTGGACAGTTGGCCAATTTGGCCACCATCCCGCTCATCTTCATGGGCGGCTGGACCGGCTACGGCATCCGCCAGGCCGCCTCGATTGCCATCCCCATGGGCTTCCTGAAATTCTCGCGTGGCTTCGAGTCCGAGGCCGATTTGCTCGGCCTGCAATATATGTACAAGGCCGGCTACGATCCGAACGGCTTCGTCGATTTCTTCGAGAAGCTGGAAGCCATGAATAAGCGCAAGCCCGGAACCATCGCCACTTGGTTCAGTTCCCATCCGCCGACCGGCGACCGTATCGTCAAGGCGCAGACCAACATCGAACAACTGCTGAAAGAACGGCCCGAGTACGTCGTGACGACATCTGAGTTCGAAGACGTCAAGAGCCGCATCCTCATGCTGCAGAACCGCCGCCGCGCCACCACCCCCGACGATCCCAACCGCCCGACATTGCGTAAGTCGCCCGGTTCGACAGAGCCCGTCGGCACTGAAAGCGGCGACAAGAAGAAGACCGAAGACCCGGACGAGCGGCCCACCCTGAAACGCCGCAATTAGAGTTCGCCCGCAAGATGGCGGTGACGCCCGCCAAGCGCGACGACAGGAGGCCCCGGATTCCGGTTCGGGGCCTCTTGCTGTTGCGGCACACCCGGCCGGATTCCACGTCCGTCAGCCCCAAGCGGTGCCAGAACGTTTTCTTATCCGTGCGTCCACAGCAACATCGTTCGGCACAACCGGCTCCGCCGCACGGCCAGGTATCCAATTCCAGTATCATGATCGGGAAAGCGTACGATTCGCAGTATCCAGTCATGGCCGGAAAAATCGAAGGCATTCTTACCCCGACGCTCGTCCCGCTTGACGCCAACGGGCAGGTCAACGAAACCGAGTTCCGCCGGTTCCTGAACTGGCTGATCGACGCCGGTGTCCACGGCCTTTATCCCAACGGCTCCACCGGCGAGTTCACCCGCCTCACCGCCGAGGAACGCCGCCGCATCGCCAAAATCGCCTGCGAGGAGGCCCGCGGCCGCGTCCCCGTCCTGGCCGGAGCGGCTGAAGCCAATACCCGCGAAACGATCAAGGCTTGCGAGACTTACTATGAGTACGGTGCCCGCGCCGTCGCCATCGTATCCCCCATCTACTACCGGCTCGCTCCCGATTCCGTCTACGCCTATTTCGCCGAGATCGCCCGAAACGTCCCCATCGACGTCACTCTCTACAACATTCCTCTCTTCGCCAGTCCCATCGACCTCGCCACCATCACCCGTCTGGCCGCCGATTTCCCCCGCATCGTCGGCATCAAGGATTCGTCGGGCGATGTCGCCTTCATGATGCGCATGATCGCCTCGATCCGCCCCATCCGGCCCGACTTTTCGTTTCTTACCGGCTGGGACGTCGTCCTGGCGCCCATGATGTTGACCGGTTGCGACGGCGGCACCAACGCCACATCCAACGTCGTCCCTGAACTCACACGCAAGCTCTACGACCTGTTCCGCGCCGGCCATCTTGACCAGGCCATGGCTCTGCAATTCCGCATCCTGGAACTCTTCGATCACATGCTGTCCCAATACGAGTTCCCCGATGGCTTCCGGGTCGGCGCCGAACTGCGCGGCTTCAACATGGGCCACGGCCGCCAGCCCCTCACGGCCAAGCAGGAAGCGGCCAAGGAGTCGTTGACGGGCATCCTGCAGTGCATGCTGTCATCCAACGATCTGGTCGCGCCGCCCTCTGGCGGCTGCGCGCCAAAGTCCATCGCCAGGGACGAGCTCGAGACGATCGTTTTTCAGGTCATGACCGAACTTGAGCGCAAGGGAGGCCTGTGGAAGACTCGGTAGTCTTTGTCGAAGTCGGCGGCTGGTCTCCGGCTATGGTCATCCTCGACGCCATGGAGAAGACCGCCGGTGTGCGCGTCCTGCAAGCCGAGTTGAACGACCAGCCCGGCGTCTGCATCAAGATGCATGGGCCGTTGGGCGACGCCCGCGCCGCCGCGGATGCCGCCGAGCAGATCGCCCGCCAGATGCAGGTGGCTTGCGTCGTCGATGTCATCGCATCGCCTGCATCAGGTTCGGAGGCGGCTTTCAATCCGCCGCCCGATTACAACGTCCTGTTCGAACAGGCAACAGTCCATGTGCCGCCGCCGCCAGCCAAGCGAAAGGAAAGAGTGAAACCCGTGTCCATGAATTCAGATTTCGCCGTCGGACTTATCGAGACCCAGGGCTTCACCGCCGTCTTTGAGGCCATCGACACGGCCCTGAAAACCGCCGCTGTTGAGGTGCTCGCCCGCGAAAAACTGGGCGGCGGCTACATCACCGTCGTCATCAAGGGCGACGTCGCCGCGGTCGCTGCCGCCATTGATGCCGCCAAGGCCAAGGTGGACGGCCTCGGCAAACTGATCGCCGCCCACGTGATCGCAAACCCGTCGCCGGGCGTGCTGTCGCTGCTGCCGAAATAACCGCG
>CAZSBK010000021.1:4442-61581 GCA_964604945.1 uncultured Candidatus Solibacter sp. | reverse complement strand
CGAGAGCAAGGTCGGTCAGTTCCCCACCGAGAACGGCGACCCGCAGGGTAAGCCACTGGGTCTCTACGACGCGGCCATCGCTACCTCCGCAAGTAACTCGCTGGATACCTACCGGAAGATTTACAAGAAGGCCCCGAACGGCAACAAGGCCAGCAAGCCGGGCTTCGACGAGCATCTGGCACCGGGCACGACGACCGGTCAGGATCAGCAGACCGCGATGAACAACCGCAACAAGGCTCAGTGGGACACCGAGCTGCAGGCGGGCTTGTCCGCGGCGCGTGCAATGGGTAACTTGCCGGCCGAAGTAGACCGCGCACTCAGCGCTGTCCTCAAACCCAAGGTGGACTGGCGTGAACAAATCCAAGCGTTATTTGCTCGCAAAGTTGGCAGCGGGGGTTATGATTGGCGCAGGCCTGATAGTCGCCTTATCACACGTAATATCTACGCACCCGGCCGATCTGGTTTCGGTGCTGGCACTGTGGTTGTTGGCGTTGACACTTCCGGCTCAACTGGTAGCGTCGAGCTTGATATGTTTATGGCTGAAATGGCCGGAATTCTCGAAGACGTCCGACCCAAAGAACTCGTCATCATGTGGTGTGACGCGAAGCTTCACCGGACGGACTACGCCGAAGAAGCCTCTGATCTGAACAGCATCAGGGCCAAGGGTGCACCCGGCGGTGGCGGCACCAGCTTCATCCCGGTGTTCGACGAGATTGCACGGCTTGGCCTCGAGCCGGAAGCGCTGGTGTACCTGACCGACGGCATGGGCACCTTCCCGCGTACCGAGCCGAAGTACCATGTGATCTGGGGCAACGTCTACCCGGCGGCGAAGTATCCGTGGGGTGACGTGGTCGACATCCCCAAGCAGACCGGCAAGTAAACCGTTTGGTGACGTAGTTCAACGAAGAGGCCGCAAGGCTGAGAACGTTCCGCCCTATATTACCCTGCTTACACCGGGGTAGACGCGCCTTCAGGCCGAGGGGGTCGAAAATCTCCGGTTAAAGTCCGGAGCGTCACCGCCATAATCTAACTACCCACGGAGGTAACAATGCCAGCGATGCACGACGAAGTGCTCGAAACGATGATCGGGCAGCTCGAACAGAAATGCGCGTTGATGCGGCGGCTGAACACGTTCAGCATGACGCACGAAGAGCTGCTCAGCCTGCTCTGCAGCCCGCGCGACGCAGCGCTTCTGCTGGAGGCATCAAAGGTCGCGGAAGGGTACGGGCAGTCTGAGTGGACGACGGTCGATATCCCGGCTAACGTCGACGGCGTTGCCGGAGTGAGTGCCAGCTTCCGCATACACACTCACGCCTACAAAACTCCCCCGCTTCGCCCCAAGTTTCCGGTGTGGCAGCTACCCGCAAACAGCGCGCAAGTTGCGCTGGGCGAGCGCGTGATCGGCTGGATGGAGAACCGATATGCTGTCGGCCGCCGGTTCGGCATGGCGAAGCATGTCCTCAAAGAGCTCAACAAGCTCTGCACGCACGGCTCTCAACTGACCTACCTGATGCCGACCATCTCGCATCTGTGTAAGCCGGGTAAGACGACGCGCATGGACGTATGGCTGCAACGCTTTGGGGCGTTCAAGCCGGTGAAGAATGCGCCGGCGCTCAGCCTCCCCCTGCGCAAGGCCACAGGCGACGCCGCGGCGTTGTTGACCACGGTGGCCCTGCTGGGCGACGATGTCCCCGCACCTGAAGAGGGTGAGGTGGAGATCATGGCGGTGGACATGCCGAAGATCAAATTCGAAGAGGATTGGGTCAGTCGATTTTAATAAAAGAGGCGGCGGACCGGTGGACAAATCCGCCGCCTCACTCCCACCCACAGGAGGCGCTACCGCGCCCTCCAGATTTAGGTTACTCACGGAGGTAAGTCAAATGGGCACAGACATTCATCTTGTTTTGGAGTTGAAGATCAACGGCGAATGGGTAGGGATCGAGGAAGATCGAAGCCATACTGATTGGGTTAAGGGCCCCGTCGATAAATGGGAGCGAAAAGTTAATTATAGGCGGGCCAGCTCTCGCAATTATGATACCTTCGCTAAGCTGGCTGGTGTTCGCGGCGACGGGCCTGGGCCGAAGGGCCTCCCTGATGACGCAAGCCAGCTTGTTCGGGCGATATACCCCGAAGACGATAGTGATCTGCACTCGCATTCGTGGTGCACGTTGCAGGAGTTCTTCGAGGTCAAACTAGCTACAATGTATGACGCGCCTGAGGCGCTGCTGCTTGGCGAACATCCCGCAGTTACCTACCCGATGGCATATTGGTTTGGTATGTATGAGCCCGAAAAAGGCGAAGAGTACCGCGTGGTGTTCTGTTTCAGCAACTGAGGTAAGTCAAATGCGGTCTCACGGTGAAGTCAGGCAGATAAACGGCAAGCGGGTTGCCTCGCCTGAGTACCGTGCGTGGCAAGCAATGCGCAATCGTTGTCGCAATTCTAACTGTAAAGATAATCGGAGGTACGCCCACAAAGGTATCGATCCAAGATGGGAAAGATTTGAAGACTTTCTCGCCGACATGGGTCGGAGGCCGACACCAAAACATACCCTCGAACGAAAGAAAAATCATCTCGGCTACTCGAAAGCCAATTGCGAGTGGGCTACCCGTGAGGTGCAGGCGCGCAACCGCGGAGCATACATAAAACACTCTAAAGTGATAGCGGATCAGGTTCGCGCTCTCTACGCTACTGGCAAATATAGGCAGGTCGATATCGCTGCAATGTTTCCAAACATGAAGCAGATTGATGTCTCCCAGATGGTTCGCATGATCCGCTGGAAATGAGAACGGAGGTTGGTAATGGCTGAACGCTTTACCATCGATTTTCGAAACTTATTATGACCGAGACTACTCCCTGCGGAAGATGACGCCGGTGGAGTATATCCTCGATCCACGTTTCGAAGTGATCATGCTATCCGTGAAGCGCCCGGGCAAGAAGGTGCTCAACTTGAGTGGCGACAAGATCAGGCAGTTCTTCCAGCTACTCAATCCCGACGACACGATCATGCTGAGCTACAACTCGTTGTTCGATGCGTGCATCGCGGCGTGGCATTACAACTTCATCCCCAAGCTGATTGTCGACGTGATGGGGATGGTGCGTGCATGGTATGGGCACGAGCTGCGCAGCGTGGCGCTGGCGGTGGCGGGCCCTCACATTGTAGGCCGGTACAAAGGCACAGCCGTCCACAAGATGATGGGGCTCCATGCCGCGGATATCCGCGCTGCAGGGTGGTGGCAGGAGTACGAGACCTACTGCGGAGACGATAGCGAGATCGCGGAGCTGATCTTCGAAGAGATCATGCGGCAGGGCTTCCCGCCCAGTGAACTCCTCGTGCTGCACAACGTGCTCATGATGGCGGTGCACCCGCAGTTCAACCTGAACGGCGTCGAGCTCGGCCAACATCTGACGGATATCATCAATGACAAAGCAGCCCTGCTCACAAATTCCGGCCTCACTTATGACGCTAACGGAAAATGCCCAGAGCTCATGTCCAACGACAAATTTGCCCAATTGCTTAACGCTCTGGGAGTTGACCCTCCTCGTAAAGTCTCTCCTACTACTGGACGAGAAACATGGGCATTTAGTAGAGCTGATCAAGATTTCACCGATCTCGAGGAACATAGCGACACCAATGTTCAGGCTCTGGTTGCAGCAAGACTAGGTCACAAAAGCACCATAGAAGAGACTAGAACAAAACGCTTTCTGAACATCTCACAGCTGCAATGGCCCCCTAGCTATCTAGCATGGCGTGGACTGCAGCCCGGGACTTCACTCGCACCGATGCCGCTCAGGTACGGTGCGGCACACACGCATCGCCTCGGTGGCGACTGGCAGCTCAACGTACAGAACTTCCCAAGCCGCGGAGTGATCAACCATCTGAAGCGCGCACTCATGGCGTGGCTTGGCTACAAGGTGGTGAACACCGACAGCTCGCAGATCGAAGCACGCATCGTTGCGTTTCTGTGTGGCGAATGGGAGTTGCTCGAACAGTTTCGGTTGGGGCTCGACCCCTACAAGATTTTTGCTGCGAAGGTGTTCCATGTGGACGTTTCGCAGGTGACGGCGGAGCAGCGGTTCTTGGGTAAGACTTCGATTTTGGGTCTGGGCTTTGGGCTCGGCTGGGTGAAGTTCAAGCACCAAGTCCGGGTAAAATCATTGGAAGCAGTGAAGCTGACGAACAAAGGGCAGGAGCTTATCCTGCAGGACCAACAGAGCATGCTGATCGTCAACACGTATCGCGGCACCTACCCCGGGGTGCCGGCAATGTGGAAGGCGTTGAACAATGCGATATCTATTCTTGCCGGCGGTCCCGGTAGCTTTTCTATTGGGCCTTGTGTGTTCTTCAAGGGACGTATCTCACTCCCCAACGGGCTATTCCTGCACTACCACAACCTCCGACAGACCAGTGATGGCTGGGTTTACGATCACGCCGGAAAGCCTCGACGTCTCTACGGAGGAGCCCTTCTTGAGAATATTGTGCAGGCCCTTGCACGCTGCATCGTCATGGATGCATCCACCCGGATCGCTTCGCGACTGAAGGCAGCGGGGTGGGGGTTTATCCAGCTGGCGTTGCAGGTGCACGACGCGCTGGCGTACGTGGTGCCTGATGCGCTCGTCGGGCAGGTGAAGGAAATCATGCGCGAGGAAATGAACCGGCCGGTGGACTGGGCGCTGAACCTGCCGCTGGCTTGCGACATCAAGTCCGGCCAGACCTATGGAGACGCGAAATGAGCGTGTGGAAAGACGAATATTCGCAGTTCTTGAAAGAAAAGATAGCTAAACTTAAAGCGATACGCGCGAATTACCCGGTTGGTTCTGTTGATAAGGCTGTCTATCGAGGCCCGCGGCCGCCACGCGTGTACTCTCTCCAAGAGAAGATGGAGATGCGCATGGGCTGGCAGCCGAGCGTTGTGCCCGGAGCGTTTGCATTCATCGAATATGGAAGCGTCGGAGATGTGGCGTTTACGTGGATACTGACCAACGACGGACAGTCGGTGGTGCTGGAGGATCAACTCGCACTGTTCCCCAGCGACGCCCTGATCACAAAAGTGCGGATGATGGGAGGCTGAATTGGCTAAAGAAGCATATATGTCAGTGGCTACGCCGGGCACAAAGAAGGTGTCCGTGTGCAGCCGTCGCATCGGCACGCGGGATCGGTTCAACGTGATCGCTGTGGCGACCAATGAAGAGCACGCCGAGAAGATCGTCGACGCCCTCAACGCGCTGCAGGGTGCCGTCGACAAGATCGATGCGCCGTCGAAGCGCGAGCTGGAAGTCAGCAAAGGGATAGCTGTCTCGCTACAGACGAAGCTCACGGAGCTGTCCGGCAAACTGCGTGACGAACAGCGCAAGATCGGCGAAAAGGATCGCGTCATCCAGCAGCTGGAGGCTGATCTGCGGAAGGCACATTACGAAGCCAAGGCAGCGCAGGCAGTCGCAAGAGAGACCGCATAATGGCAGTCGTTACCTCCACGCGCACAGGCGCAGTTCGTCAGAAGCCCTTCGCGTGGAGCTTCTCCCGCATGAAGAATTTCGAGGTGTGCCCGAAGCGGCACTACGAAATCGACCTCATGAAAAACGTCAAGGAGCCCGAGGGCGAGCAGCTCAAGTGGGGCAACTTCGTGCACGATGCGCTCGCCAAGCGCTGCGGCCCCAACCGCGTCCCGCTGCCGCACGATCTGGTGGCGGCGATGCCGTACGCAGAGGCGTGGGCTGTGAAGGTGATCGGCACCGGGGGTGACATCTACGTCGAGGAAGGCCTTGCCATGAGCAAGGAGTTTACCTCCGTGGGTAATTTCGATGCGAATGTGTGGCTGCGCGTCAAGTGCGACTTCATGCGGATCGTCGGCGACGTCGCACTTACCGTCGACTGGAAGACTGGAAAAATTCTCGAGGATAGCGTGCAGCTGGCACTGACCGCCGCGTGCATCTTCGCAAAGTTTCCGCAGGTGAAGGCGGTTCGTTCTTGTTATGTGTGGCTCAAGGACGACTGCGAAAGTAGCGAAACGTTTTATCGGGAAGACATGCCCGGGATGTGGAGAGGGATATGGCATCGGATCGAGGCGATGGAGACGGCGCACAAGCACACGAACTATCCGCCAACGCCGTCCGGGATGTGCAAGAGCTGGTGTGCAGTGAAGCAATGCCCGCACAATGGCAAAAGTACCAGCTGAGCACGCAGAACGAGATGATGGCCGGACGTATGGCCATCGGTGCTGCGAGCTACACACGCATCAAGCTGGCGGACTGGGCACGGGAGGGTGGAGTATGGCTGCTAGAGAATATCCCGGCGAAGGACTTGGAGTTCGTAACATCATGGGACGTGGACAAGCTGGAAATTACCCTCGACGTATTCCGGTCGTGCCCGACCTCTCCGCCGGGCCGGAAAGAGTTGATCTTCACAGTGACAGAGCCAGCGCAAGCATTTGTGAGCCATCTTACGGTGACAAAAATCCTCCTCGTGACAGGTGGCGCATGACGCGGGCAAAACGATATGAAGGCGAACGGTTGCGTGCTGAGCAGTGGCACAACATGGGCCGCGACAAAGCTTGGGAACGTAAGCGCGCCGGTGCTCGGGAGCTGGCGGCAATCATCCTCGACAAGTTCGAGCTGTATTGCGAGACCAAGTACGACCCCATGGAGTGTGGCTACCTGATTGTGACCGAAGTTTCGGTGCGGCAGGAGAACAAGATACCGGGCATCCGCATCCGCCGGCCCGGCGAATTGATCTTCGCGCACGAAGAGCCGGCACTCGAATTCCCGTCGGACCATCTGAAGACCAAACTCTTAATGATTGCAGGCTGACATGGCTGGTACCCCCGAAGGTAAGATCAAGAAGCTGGTAAAGGACTTGATCTTGGAATTTGCTGAGCAGGTGGACGTCGGTGACTACTCCTGCAACACAATAAAGGCCTATTGGCCGGTACCTGCAGGCATGGGGGAGAGTGACTTAGACTGCATCATCTGCTACTATGGGCGATACATCGCCGTTGAGACTAAAGCCCCCGGAAAGAAGCCAACGCCGCGACAGGAATACTGTATCGCGCGCACTCAGGCTGCCGGTGGTATGACGTTCGTGATCGACAGTGAGGCCGGCGTATTCCAACTTCGTGTAGCTCTCCAAAGGATCAAAGATGCAAACCATAGTAAGCGCGAAGCATAAGCTGATCGGCGTCCCTGCCGAGCCGGCTGTTGTAAATCTCTTCCCCAACGGCAAGCCGCATCGCTTCATGGATAGCGACTGGCTTCTCGTGCCGCACGCGGAGACGGAGGTTTACCTTCTGCGCAAGCTGGGGTTCGAAGCGCCTGCGCCGATCCTCACGCAATATCCGTTCCCGCAGACGGTGGGCAAGCCTGCGTTCGAGGTACAGAAGAAAACTGCGGCGCTGTTGACGATGGCGCGCCGCGCGTACGTGTTGAACGGCATGGGTACCGGCAAGACCAAATGCGCGATCTGGAGCTTCCTCTATCTGAAGCAGCAAAAGCGCGCGACGAAGATGCTGGTGGTCGCGCCACTATCTACGCTGCAGTTTGTGTGGCAGCGGGAGACGTTCGAGATCGACCCCAACGTCAAAGTTGTTGTGCTGCATGGGGACGCGAAGAAGCGGCGCGCGGCGCTGGCTGACCTAAGCGCCGACATCTACGTGATCAACCACGACGGGATTAAAGTTCTCGAGAAAGAGCTGCTCGCGCGCACCGATATCGACGTGATCGTGATTGACGAGCTCGCGGCGTTCCGCAACAAGAGCGACCGCACGAAGGCTATGGTCGGCCTCGCGGCGAAGAAGCCGTGGGTCTGGGGCATGACCGGATCGCCGATGCCCAACGCGCCGACGGACGTTTTCTATCAGTGCAAAGTGGTGACGCCCGACACTGTGCCGAGGTACTTCTCGCACTTCAGGTCTCAAGTGATGTACCCGCTGGGTAATCTGAACAAGTGGGTGCCGAAGGCGGACGCCGTCGAGAACGCCTACGACGTGATGCAGCCGAGCGTTCGGTTTACCATCGACGAGGTGCAGGAGCTGCCGGAGTGCATCGAGCGCTTCCTTGACGTTGAGATGGGCGCGATCCAGCAGAAGGCGTACAAGGCCATCGTGGCGCACTGCCAGCACGCATTCACCAACGGCGAGCTGGTCACCGCGGCGAACGCCGGTGCAGCCATGAGCAAGTTGATGCAGATCAGCATGGGTTGGGTGTACACGACCGATCAGGCTGGCAATTCGAAGACGATCCCGCTGGACAACATCAAGCGCATCGAAGCACTGGTGGACGCCATCGATAGCACCAACCGAAAAGTGCTCGTCTTCGTGCCGTTTATCCACGCGCTTGAGGGTATCGGCCAAGCGCTCATGAAGGAGAAGATCAACTATGCGACTGTCTCGGGTGCTACGCCGGCTAAAGAGAGGAACAATATTTTTAATATGTTCCAGAACACCAGTAAGCTCAAAGTGCTACTGGCTCACCCCGCCTGCCTCGCGCACGGAATTACTCTCACTGCTGCTGACACCGTCGTCTGGTTCGGCCCAATCACCTCGCTGGAAATTTACGACCAAGCAAACCACCGCATCCGACGAGTAGGCCAGAAGCACAAACAGCAGATCATCCACCTGCAGAGTACTGCGGTGGAGCGACGCATCTACAAGCTGCTGCAGAGCAAGCAGGACGTGCAGAATAAGTTCTTGCAGATGTTCGCCGACACGAACGAAGAGTGGTAAGGCCGGAGTTTCAAACAGTCCGGACCATATAACCTCAGGAGGTAACGATGACTGACCAAGCTCCCACCCCACCGACCGCAGCTCAGGCCATCGACGTCGAAAAACGTGTTGGCCAGTTCGTCATGCTGCGCGACATGAAGGCAGCGCTGAAGGAGAAGCACGCCGCCGAGATGAAGCCCATCACCGACACGATGGAGATGATCAAGGACGAGCTGAAGTCTGCGCTTCAGTCGGTGAACGCCGACAACATGAAAACGTCTAGCGGGACCGTTTCGCTCTCGACAAAGTACAGCGCGAGCGCCGCAGACATCGACATGTTCTGGTCGTGGATCGTGACGCAGGCGGCGTTTGACATGCTCGACAAAAAACCTAATGTCACCGCGATCCGCGAATACGTCGAGCAGCATGGCGTCGCCCCGCCCGGCGTTAACTTCACGTCGTTTCAAGATGTGGGCGTCCGGCGCGCCACCAAGTAACCACACCCACCAACCCTAGTATCTCAGGAGAATTTATGTCGACAGCAATCGTTGTGCCGGCCAGCTTCAACACCCCGGTAGCGTCCGCCTTCCAAGGGGTTCAGGCGGCAGATGATCTTTCAGGTGGCATCACCGGCGGCTACGGCCTGCTCAAATATCGTGGCAAGGTCTGGTCGATCCAGTATCAGGGGAACTCGCTGAACCTGATGCGCGACGACGGCGATGGCCCCCGCGGCTCGGTGGAAGTCGTCATCCTCAAGGCGAACGCTCAGCTCTCGAAGACATGGTACGAGAACGGCTGGGACGAAAACTCCAACGCCCCGCCCGACTGTGCGTCGGCGAACGGCATCGTGCCGGATCAGGGCGTGCCGAAGAAGCAGTCCAACGTCTGCGCCACCTGCCCGCGGAACGCGTGGGGCTCGGCGGCCAACGGCGGCAAAGGCAAGGCGTGCGGCGATCACCGGCGCATGGCGATTGTTCCACTGACCGATTTGCGGAACGAAAGCTTTGGTGGCGCGCTCCTCCTGCGCTGCCCGGCAGCGTCGCTGCAGGACTTGGCGGCGTTCAACCAGCGGTACCATCAGATGGGGTACCCGTATTTCTCGATGGGCATCAAAATCAGCTTCGATCCGGCGGAGAGCTTCCCGAAGTTCAAGTTCGATGCGATCCGGCCGCTCACCGAGGCAGAGGCCCAGATCGTGCTGGCGATGCGGGACAGCCCCGAGGTGGCGCGCGTCGTCAACGAGGGCTCTGCTCCGGCCCCGGCCGCCGCTCAGAACGCTCCCGCGGCGTTCCTTGAGCCGATCCCGAGCAACGCAGTCGCACCGCAACAGGTGCATCTTCAGCCCGCTGCAGCTCAACCCGCTCCAGCTCCCGCCGTCGCCCAACCCGCCGCACCAGTGGCCGCCGGACCAGTGGTTCAACCACCAGCTGGACAGCCTGCAGCATCTGCTCCAGTCAGTGGTTTCGGTGCCGTCGCTCCAGCAGCTCCAGCCCAGCCCGCACCAAACGGCAACGGAAGTTCTCCAGCGTCAGCGGGCGGCTTCGGACCGGCTGCAGCAGTGGGCTCGCCTCCTGCCCAGCAGGCGTCTCCTGCCCCAGCCCAAGCCGCCAAGCCCGCCGTCGCCATGACGGGCTTCGGTAGTGCGGTCCCGGAGGGAGGCGCACCAGCAGCCGCCCCAGCGCAGCCTGCCCCTGCTCCAGCGGCCCCGCCCGTGACCCCGGGTGTGGTTTCAGCGTTCGAAGGTTCCATCGACGACCGCCTGAATGCCCTGATCAACGGCTAATAAGAAACGACCGGAGGGGGGATTGTCCCCCTCCGGCTGGCGGGGAACCTCGATGTTCGAGAATGCTAAAATCTATCTGGCCAGAGTTGTGCCTTGGCCAGAGCCGGGTCAGCCCGGCTTCGTTAATCTGCACTGGACCTTTCCACCGACCACCCCGCGCCCCGACGGCAAGCCGGCATGGACCGGCCGCGCCGTGCAGTCCGCCGGCGAAGCTGGCAAGGCCCTCGAGTTCGCTCTCCGGAACGGCTCCAACACGCTGGACGTCTACGCCTGCATGTCGTCGCAGATGGCTGCCGACGCCAAGACCACCAAGGGCAAGTTCCCGCGCGCCTACAACGCGCCGATCCGGTTGGCGATGAACGCCATCGCGCTGAAGAGCTTCTTCCTCGACGTCGATTACGGCAAGCCGGACAAGGTCGATCCGGTCACCGGCGTCGTCACCAAGGTCTCGTACGCTTCTCCGGAAGAGGCCGTGCAGGAGACGATGAAGTTCATCGCGGCGGTCGGCCTGCCCAAGCCGACGATGATCGTACACTCCGGAGGCGGGTTTCATTTCTACTGGTGCGTGGACCGCGCACTCACGCCCGACGAGTGGACGCCCATTGCGTTCGCGCTCGCCGAGGCTGCGAAGGCCAACGGCTTACTGTGCGATACCCAGTGCACCGTGGACAGCGTCCGCGTGCTGCGCATCCCCGACACCCTCAACCGCAAGCAGGAGCCTGCGCGTCATGTTCGCTTTATCGGTCAGCCTCTTGATTTCGATTATAGCCTCAATCGTATACGCGATCCTCTGCAGGTATATGCTGGACGAGTACCAGCGGCACAAAGTTCGCTGGCAGTCGACCGATCCCTGTTTCCGCTACGGCCCGTCACCGCTCCTCCTTCTGAGCTACAGGTTGGGCTCGATCAGCTTTGGCCTTCTCCTGAGCTGGATAACATCACTCCACTTTGCGGCTTCCTACGTGATGCAGTCAACAGTGGCGGTGCCGGGCTAAACAACCCGCTCTGGAACATCACCACCCTCATCTCAACCTTTACAAAAGGTGGGCGTGCTGATGCCCACCGCATGGGAGACAAGCATGCGACATACACCAAAGAAAGTACGGACGAGTTCTTTGACCGCAAGGACCGAGAACGTAGTGAGCGCGGTCTTGGCTGGCCCAGCTGTGCGACGATCTCGGCAACGGGAGCTACAGCTTGCAAGAGCTGCGCTCTCTTTGCTCAAGGAAAATCACCGCTTAACTTTGAACAGCGAGCACCTGCAGGAGCTTTTGTTGGAGGCGCAACAGCTGCGCTCGGCAGCACTCAAGCAGCTCCAGCGGTGTCAGGTGCAGTTACTCAGGCAGGAGGTTTCGGAGCAGTCTCCGGCCAGCCGGCAAATGCGCCAGCTGGAACAGCGCCGCCAGTACACGGGTTTGTAACCTCCGCAGGTAACTCCGATATGCCTGTGGGTTTCATCCGCACGCAGGCGAACATCATCTGCAAGGTGGTGGCAGACCCGGCGAACCCGCAACAGCAGATCAGCATTCCCATCAGCGACTATCCGATGATGAATGCTTGGCTGCAGAAGGACCCGAATATGCTCCACTTCGACACCGTCGTGGAGCGCAACAAGGTCGGGCAGATCAGCATCGACCTTGAGTACATCGGGACCAACGAGATGAAGAAAACCCTGCAGCGGCAGGGCTTCATGCTACCCGCCAACGATAAATACTCGGGAGACTTCTTTGTGTCATGGGTGAAGAAGCTGCAGCAGATAAAAGACAGCGTGGCGAGTGCTCCATTCGGCTGGCACGACAAGAACGGCCAGACGGAAGGTTTTATATATGGTGGTCAGCTCTGGACGCCTGCTGGAAGCTCGCCGAGCGCTACCGCCAACCCGGTAGTAAACCAACAGTACAAGCCGAGAGGCTCCGACGCATACTGGCTCGATGCGGTAAAACTAGTCACGTCGCAAGGCAGGCCCGATTTGGAAGCAATTGTGGCTTCGGCTTTCGCTGCACCCCTTGTGATGTTCACTGGGCACCTTGGCATGCTCATGAGCGCCTACTCAAAAGAAAGTGGCATCGGCAAGTCTACTGCATTAAGGATCGCGCAGGCTGTCTGGGGCGATCCCATTCGCGCAGTGCAGTCCTTGTCAGATACGCAGAATTCTGTGATGAAGAAAATCGGCGAGGTACGTTCGCTCCCCATTTATTGGGACGAGCTAAAAACCGACGAGGACACCAAGAAGTTCGTCAACATGACTTTTCAAATTGCACAAGGCAAGGAAAAGTCGCGGCTCAATCAGCACGCGCAGATGAAAGAGCCCGGTCACTGGCAGACGTTAGTCGTCTCTGCATCGAACGACAGCTTGATCGATCACGTCACGCAGCAGACGCAGACAACGCTGGCGGGCCTGTATCGTATCTTCGAGTACACGGTGGTGCCAGCTTCGCCGTCGCGGACTGGGTTGATCGACACGTCGGAAGCTACCATCAGGCTATCCAAGCTGAATACCAACTACGGGAGTGTTGGGCTGAAGTACGCCCAGTGGCTTGGAGCAAACTTCCCTCAAATCGAAGCTGATATGGCAGCGTTGAGCAAGCAGCTCAACATCGAGACCAAGTCCCATCAGGAGGAGCGCTTTTGGATATCTTTGATTGCATGCATCTTGCTCGGTGCACGGTACGCGAACACGTTAGGCTACGCGGTCTTCGACGAAGCGAAGCTGAAGAGCTTTATGCTAGCCTCACTCGACACTATGCGGTCGCTACGGGGACAGCAAACGGTCGATCTGACGAGGACTATCAACATATCGTCTATCATGTCTTCCTTCTTGAAGGACATGCAGGCGGGGAACAAGGTGATATGGACGGATCGCATCCACATCTCCCCGGGCAAGCCCCCTAAGCCGAACACACCGAATGCTGTGCAGGTAATTAGACCATCTGATATCTCACGGCTCAACGGTATCGTCGTGCAGATCGGCATCAACGACAAGCTGATGCGCATATCGTCGAGTGCATTCGGTGAATGGCTGAAGAAGTCGGGCAAGTCCCGGCATCTGCTGATGGAAGCACTCAAAGCATCCATGACCACAAGCACTGTGGTCGGGTTTCTTGGTGGAGGGACCGGTCTGGCCTTCTCCAAGGAGAACATCATCCAGATCGATCTCGCATCGTCACCCGATCTCAACTTCGTGGACGAGATATGATGGACAACATCGTCGACATTTTAAAGAGAGAACCCATGCAAGAAGAACCCACACCCACCGAAAATGCACAAGTCATGGTCATGTACGACGTGCCAGTGCAGCCGTTGATCTTTCGCTTCAACAAAGCTAAGGACGGCCGCAAGGCCTATGATGCGATGGTGAAGGCTTGGAACACCCGTGCTAGGTGGGCTGCTGATAAAGAGCCGCCGCAGATATTCGAAGTGAAGTCGGACATCTTCGATGGTCACGTCGACCTCGACCGCGTGATCTCGATCAACTTCGTAGAGTGGCCGAAGCGCGGCAAGTTCTTCCCGCGGATGGCGTGAGCACATTCTGCCCGCTATGCCGGCGCTCCGTAAAAGGAGGCCGGCGACCGGTTGATCTCGGCAAGAGCCGCGTCGTCGAGACCCGCCGCAAGCCCTGCCACATTACCTTGCGAGGTAAGGTGCAACGAAACGTAACAGTCGTTCGCCGGCGCGAGTGCCTCAAGTGCAGGTACCGCTGGTCAACCATGGAGGTGGTCGTCTATGAAAAACGAAAATACTCTGCAGCTTGGGGCGGCAAGCGACAGCCCCCTCCAGCCAGCGATACCTAGCAAATGATCTGGCTGCACATCGCTTGGGACCTGCGTTGGGTCATCATCACTATGGCAACAGCTTACAACCGCGGCCTGAAGGACAAGATGGTCGAGATCAGCAATTTGTTAAAAACAGTCATAGGGCTCTGAACGCCACTGCACCATCTAAACGTCGGACGCGCTCACGCACTGCTCGTCCATCGTTCCCGGAGCGCACCACCCAAGCACCGGGTTCGCCACCTACGATGCGCCCGACGTGGTGTCGCCACACAACTATAGCTCCAACTCGAGGAGAAGTAGGTTGACCGACACGCGCCCACATGATTGCACGGTTGAGATTGAGGCCGGTACCTGCGGAGGTAACGCCGGTGTCGTGCTGCATGAACCAGCCGCACCAGCGACCGGGCCGGGGGCCGACCCCGGCATGGCGTGGGGTACTCCAGTCCCCGATACGGTTGCGGGTTGGAGCATTGCGCTGCTTCGTGAAATTCGCTGGTGGCTGAAAGATGTTGAAAAACGAAGGGGTCTCCAACACGCCGGGCAGTTGCTTTACACGGCGCGCAGCTGCCTCGCTGCCATTGAAAAGCACAACGCAAAGCGCGCCGACGATGGCGATAAATAGTCTCATGTGATGCTCCTATTTGTCCCGGGCCCAGCCCCGGTTCTGCTTCTGGGTCCGCACGCGCAAATTGCTCCGTGCGTTGCCGCCGCCATGATCTAGCATGACCTTGTGGTCGACGTCCTTGCCTGCGATGGCCGCATGGCCAAGGTCCTTTGCGACGATGGCGCGCGCCTTGTTCTGCATGCCGCGGCGTCGACGCATCTCTTCCGTGGCGTTGTAGCCACGGTCCATCTTCTTGATTTGCTCCGGCGTACGATGCGAGCTCGGATCGCGAACACCTTTTGGCATTATACAGGTCCTTCCCGTAGCGATCCGTTCTGCGTTGTAAGGGCGTCCTCCTCGCTTCTGATTTCGTGCACCGTGTACGGGTCCTCTCCGGGGCCATGCATCAGTGCCACCCCAATTGATCGAGCACGATGCCCGTGAACACCAGCCCAAAGATCAAGCCCAGCACAAAGAGCCCGGCGTTCTCAGCGAGTATTGTAGTAAGCGCCTTCATCGAGGAACCTCTTGTCCCGTTTGTTGGTTTTGATGCCCAGCACCATTTCCTTGGCCGCCTTTGCATCACGCTTCGCTTTGTCGGTCAACTCTTTCGGGTTGATCTTCTGCTCCGGCGGCGCAGTCTGGTTGAACTTCTGGATCGCAGCCCACGCCTTCGTCTTGTCAGCTGGCGCAGCGTTCGTCCATTTGTTCACCAGCGCCGTGCGCTCCTCTTTGCCAGCAGCGCTTTCCCGATAGAACTTCGAGGTCTTGGCACCCTCCTCAGCCTCGCGCGCGTTGCCGAAGCCCAGCACGCGCAGCGCGGCTTCCTTGGGCGTGTACGGCGCGCTCTTCTCGTTGCCCCCGGCGGTCTTCTTGCCCTCGGTCGCCTGACGGTAGGCGCGTAAGCTGTCGCTCGCCGCCTTGAGCGGGATCATCTGCTCGGCCGCCTTACCGAAGTCGCCGTTGGCCGCTGCCTGCAGCCCTTTCACATAGTCACCGCCCAGCGACACCACGGGTCCCGATACGCTGTCGAAAAGCCAGCTCTTCACATCGCTCTCTTTCTTGCCGCGCGGCTCTCCAAACGACGTCACGCTATCAAGGCCCATGCGACCAAGATCAAGCCCAAGGAGACGAGGAAGGCCACGACTGAACGCCTCACCCCCAGTCGTTCCAAATACACCTGCCGCAGCCTTGCGAACCTTGTCCTCGACATCGCTCCACGTCCCCACTGGGAGGCCTGCAGCAGAGGCACCCATGAGCAGATACTTGAACGGCTCCGTTGGCAGGCCCAGCGCGCCAGCCATCGCCATGTGCGTCCCTGCGATGCCTACGAGGGTCTTTATGGCCTCCGCCCGGTCACCCGGCCGCTCGTTGCGCATCGCGCGCCCAATCTGACTACCGATCAGCTGATAAATTCCTTGGCCGTACTTCTTAAATTGAAGCGCGATTTTGAACAAAGGATGGTTGAACACCGGCGGCGCGTTCGTCGTGCTGTAGTTAAACTGCGTGTTGTTCACCGCATCGACCGAACTCTGGACCGCCTGCGCGTGGCTCTCACCCGCGGCGCGCGCCATGCGGTACCCGGCCAGCGCCGTCACGCTACGGTTCACGGTTTCAACTGCCTTCGGCATCTCCCGAACGATACCTTCAAGGTAGCCCAGTGCAGCGTCCACCTTCCCGCCGACACCCGAGTAGTCCTTCACGAGATCACCCACCTCCATGCCGGCCGATTTATCAATCGTGCCCAGTTCCAGATGCGCGTCGATCATCGCCTTCTCGTCTGCAGACAGGTTCGCCTTCACGAGACCCATCAGGTCGCCAGCGCCGCCCTTCTTCGCGATCTGCCGCACGGTCGCCGCCGCACCCTTGCCCAGAACGCTCTTGGCCTGAATGTCGGCATACGCCTTGCCTAGCGCCGCAAACGTCCGACCCGGGCCGTACTTGGCCGCATAGTAGGGCATCGTGATCATGCCGACCTGCATCGCGTTGATGATGCTGTAGGCAGGCGAGCCCAGCTTGTCCGTGAAGCTGGCGCTGAGCGCACGCTTCACAATGGGGGCCAGCTTACCACCCTGCTGGTAGCCGTTGTCGCCCTGCAGTCGCTTCGTGACTTCGTTGGCGATCTGCGTCCGCGCGTAGAGACCTCCCTTGGAGTGGTCGACCGTCAGCTGCTCGTTCATCTCCTTGACGGCGGCTTCCAGCTCAGCGTTATGCTCGAGGCCCGCGATATATCGCGAGGCGCTCTGTGCATAAGTGTACATATCCTTGACAGCGTTCTCGCTGTGCCCGGCTACATTCCGCCGTGGCAGCGCCTTGGACGAGATGCGCGTAGACCCGTGAGAGGCGAGAGCCGCCTCTTCGATGGCACGACGCATCGTTGCTCGCTCGGCGGGAGACGCAGCTTCGTAAGCGTCAGAACGCTCAAGTTTTTTAACGAGACGTCCAAGCGCTGTCGATATTTCGGCACCTTGTCGAGCGTTGGGCTCCACACTGCGAGGAACCACCTCGTAGACAGTAAGGCCTCCGTCTTTAGCAAGTTCAGCGGCACGCGCTTCCGCTGCACGTTTACCCTCGACGAATTCGACGTGTCGGTTTTGCACTGTGACCCGATAGCGATCAACACTATCCAGTTCGTCGGCCCCCAAGCGCTCACCTGTCTTGGGATCGAGCCACACTTTTTCGATGCTCGCTTCAAGGGGTGATGCTTTTGCATACGCCTCCGCCTCCTTGGCGGTTTGGAATTCGAACTCGTTGGGGATTATCTTTCCTGCCCCATCCCGAACGACCTTCGCGTTACCCGGCAAGGTAACCTTGGTGTCTGCACGAACGACGTGATCTCCGTGCCGCATGAGCGGTACGTAGTAGCCCTCGATCTTGGCTAGCTTCCCTGCTTCCTCGATGATCTCCAGATTGCCACCAAGGGCCTGCCGATCAGCATCAGTAAGATTGCCCGTGCGGATACGTTCAGCAAGCGCCGCGTCGCGGACACCGAAGAGCTTGAGTATCTGATTGTTCTGGATGCCACTGGCCATCATCTCCTGCTGCTCACGGAAGTACTTTCCGTCAGCGCGGAACAGCGCTTTAAAGTCCTCGGGCAGCTTGTTGTAGATGCGGTTCAGCTCAGCATGCTGCGCCTTCTGCCACACGTATTTGCCAACGATCTTGTTGCCCGCTAGGTGGGAGTTGGCGGGGTCTGAAAGTGGCACGTCCGGGTGCAGGTTGGCCAAGGTAGCAGCATAACGCAATGTGGAAAGCTGCTCGTAAGCTTCCGGGTTCTCAGCACGCAGACGGGCATGCTCTCGGATGTTTGGCTCGGCGAGCTCGGCAATTCGCTCGGCTCGGACCCGTCGCTTTTCAACGGCATTGCTTATCCTCTGCACGACCCGGTTCTGGAAGAAGCTGTTACCCAGCTGGCCGATGTTCTCCAGCGTGCGCAAGCTCAGCATCTTTGCGGTACGCTCCGGCGTGTTGTTCTCCGGACGCGAGATGAAATTCTTCACGAAGTCAGCCGCATCGTCGACCATCTTGAGCGCGTCCTTCTGGACGAGCTCGTGGGCGGCGCGAGCACGTTCCCGCGGCAGGAGGAAGTCCTGCTTGTGGGCACTGGTCAGGATATCTCCGACGCGCATGATGCCGTCGAGCGCGCTGTCGAACTGCGGCAACACGCCCGTGACCTTCTCGATGGCTTTCTTCACCAGCGAGCGGACCATGTCCCATGCGGTCGGCGTGCGTCCCTGAGCACGGATGCCAAGGTACTGTGCGTCCGCGCGTGAGATAGGCACTGTCGATAGGAAGTTCTGAAACTCTGGATTGCTCAGTGCCTCGGCCATGAACTCCTTCGGGTTCGTGAAGCCGTAGCGAAGGTTGGTCTTGCCCGCTGCGATGCTGCTGGCGACGCCGCTGTCGACTGCGTGGTCGAACGCCGCCTGCATCAGCTTGGTGATCATCGCTGACGCACCGGGGACGTTTTTGATCTCGCGCACGGTCACCGCATGTACCAGCTCGTGAAGCAGCGCATGGTTGCGCGATCCAACGTCGTAGCCGGTCGGCTTCGTATCGGTCGATATGAAAATCTGGCTGCGGCTATTGGTGACGCTGTCGTAGAAGTGCAGCCCCAAAGCATTGGCTCCGGACAGCTTCTGCATGTCTTCGGCGGACACGAGATGCACTTCCACGTCTTTTGCCAGCCGCATCAGCTGCTGCTGCACGAAGCGCGACACGACGCCCTGCACGCCCGGGACCTTGCTCAGGTCCATCTGTTCGAGCATCGCCCCGGCGGTGGTCTCCTTTTGAGAGACGAACTCAGTACCGTCGAGCGCCGTGCGTGCGTTCGTCTTTCCCTCGGGGACGTCGAAATTGACGCTGTCCATGTCGCGGTCAAGAAGCGTCTTCGTGACAGGCTCACTCTGCGGCTTGTCCATCCAAGCGTGCAGCTCGTCGCGGGTTACCTCATGGAGGTTACCCATGCGTTCGTCGGCTAGACCGTCGGAGAAGGCCGCTCGATAAGTCTCAACGACGTGCGCTTCGTCTTTGGCTCGCACGAAGACTTTGTGCTCGTCGAACTCGCCGGTCCGAGTGTCCAGCTGATCCACGATAAAATTGCGGTTTCCCGTACGTAGATCGAAGCCATCAATATGTTCGCCGTCTGCTCCGCGAGTACGGCCAAAATATCCGTAGTCGGCGGGCATTCGCTTGACGGTCCATGTGACGTTACCGTTGTCGTCGTATCCACGACGCGTAGCGCCCTTCGGGTTCTCAATCGTGAATGGAAGTCCTTCAACGCGGCGGTGTCCCTTCTTGTAATTGCCCGCGAGGATTTGGGCATGGGTGGGGTTCGTGTCGACGCGCAGCGCTTCCTTCTGCACCGCGACTTTGCGATTAGGGTCGTTCGCCGCCAGCCAGCGCTCGGCCGCGTCGATCTCTTCGTTGCGCGTGGGCTTCTTAGCTTTCGTCGGCGCGCGCTCGGGCGCACCCTTCACCACGCTCAGCCCCAGCCGCGCGGCCACAGCCGCCTTCTCCTCAGCGGACAGAACTCTCGCCGGCGCGGCGGCGCGCGCACGCACCACCTCTTCGTTGCCGACCTTGACCTTCTCGGTGCCGTCGTCGATGCGCGCACTCATTTTCGCGCTGGCCGGCGTGCTGGTCGTCACGTCGTCCTTGCCGACGATCTTCTCGTTGGCCCCACCCTCCATGCGGACTTCGTCGGCGGCCACAGCGGCGTCCGACTGCACGGTGGTGGCTGCAGCAACCTGTTCTCCGGCGACGTTCTTCTTGAAGCGCGCGTCGCCCTCTTCGCGGCGGCTCGCTAGGACCTCGTCAGAATGTCCTGCACGGATAAGGCGCTCGGCTTCGGCGAATACCTTGGTGGCTTCCGTGCGCGCCGCACCCTCTTTGTGTTTGCTGGCGACCTTATCCAAGTCTTTCGCGAGGCGAAGTATCTGGATTGCCGGATCGTCACTCGTAGCATCTCCCTTGGTCGACTTCTTCAGCTGGGCCTGAATGGTGAGGCCAGCCTCCTTGGCGTCGGCGAGCATGCGCTGCGCGCGCTCGATGATCTTGTCGCGGACTGCCGGGCTCTGCAGATAGGCGCGCTCGAACTCCACGTCCGGCGCGTGACGCTCCGTAATGTGCTTCGCCTTGGCGATCTTCTCGTCGCGCAGTTTGCCGGCCTCGCCGCGGTAGTTCTTCCCGGGCCCGGGTTCATCGGCCGGACGCTTCTCAACATAGGCCATATCGCTCAGCGGCGTCGTCTCAGCGGTCGTGGCGAGGTTGGGGAGTATCCGGCCCCCACCAGCGTTGCGCTTCTCTACGACGGCCGCAGGCGTCTCTACAGCGACGACATTCCCGGGGGTTTTCTGGGCCTCAAGGGCAGGGACTTGAGCGGGAACAGTGTCAGTTGTACCGGCCGCCGCCTTGACCTCAACACCAGCAGGGGTCCTCTCAGTGACCGCCACAGGTGCCGCGCCAGCATTTGCAGAGGCGACGGCTTCGGGCTTAGAGACCGGACCAAGACCGAGGAGTTCGTTCTCTCGTCCCACCTTAGATAGCTGATTGATTTCCTTAATGTTTGTGAGCTTCGGATCATAGATAAAAACTCCACGGCTATTGGTGAAGCGCTTGTAGCCCGACGCGGTGTTCGTCAGCGCAGCAGGCACTTTCGTGCCGACCGGCAGCATGACGGCTTTACGGTCGCCGGTGCCGATCTGCTTGATCTGCTCGGGGATGCTCGCCGGGGCCTCTGGCACGTTCATGCCAGTGTCGAGGGGCGGCGGCGTTACCTCGGCGGGTACCGGGGGCGGCGCGCCCTTCTCGGCGGCGTCGATGGCGTCAATCGCAGCATTGGGCGTGCGCTCCGTCATCGGCTGGAGCTCAGTAGCGGCCGCGACTTCCGTCGGGTGCACCTGCGTCGGAGCCCCGCCATCGTTCGCCGCGACGGCAGCAGCGATGCCCGGGTCTACCGGCTGCGTCTGGTCGATTGGCTTTTTCGGTGCGGCGGTTTTGGGGCTGGCCTTACTTTGGTCGCGGTCCGTTACGGTCGGAGCGTTCTGCGGGTTCGCCTCGAACTCCACCGGCTTGGCAGCTTGGCCCGTAGAGCCAGTCTTGAGCTGCGCGTCCGGCGTGTCCGTAGAGGCTACTTCATCGGGTATTTTCGGCGGACGTGCCTTCTTCGCGCCGCCGGCGACAGTGCCAACCACACCCCCCAAAAGGCCACCGAGAACGCCGCCTTCAAGCGCCTTGTTCGCAGTCTGTGCAATATCAAATTCACGACGCAGGTCGGCTTCGTGTTCAGCATTCTGTAGCGCGACGTCAGCGACGCCCTCCTGTGCAGCGTTCGTCAGAGCGCCTTCTGCAGCCGCCAGACCGCCGGCCTTGAGTGCACCTTCCTCGGTGGCACCCAACACTGCCTTCTTCGCACCGACCGCCATGCCGCGCGCGGCGACGCCAGCAGGGCCTACAGCGCCAGACAGCGCTCCAAAAACAGCGTTGATGGCCGGGCCCCAGCCCTGCGCCATCTTGTTGAACTTGGCGCGCGCGTCCTTCTCGTCGAGCATCTCGCGCATTGCGCGGTACTTCGGGCTCTGCTCCTGCAGGTCCGCATCGCTCATACCGTCGAGGCGCTTGTAGAACTCGTCGAGGCCCGCGTCCGCGTTGAGCACGCCGCCTGCACCGGCAGCGAAGATCGTGGCTGCCGTGGCATCAGCCATCAGTCCGCCCGGGATCGCCAGCGCCGCCACCGACGGCAGCATACCCGTGGTCTTGAGCGCGGTGCCCAGCACCGGATGTGCCCAGAACTCCTCTGACGTCAGCGTGGCTGCAGCCAGCTTCTTCGTCTCGGGGTTCATCGTGTCGCGAACAGCTTCCGCCGTGGATCCGAAAATCTTCTGCAGGCCCTGCGCGATGTCCGCACCGGCCTCACTACCTCCGAGCTCGTAGAAATATCTGGAGCCCGCGGCGATGTTGGAGCCGATGTCTACGGCCCCCGCACCCAGCGTCTTCCCAAAGTCAGCGGCGGTACCGACCGCCTTGTTCTCTTGGGGAGTTTCGTACTCGCCTGCGAGGTAGTTGTTGTCAGCCATGAATTACCCCTACAGCGGACGGTCTTCAGCGTCCACCGGAATTGCACCCGCATTCGGGTTCGATACGCGACGTTTCACTGCATCGCCTACCGTGTCAACTGCACCACTGATGGCACCCTTCGTCGCTTCGACGGCGTCGACCACGCTCTGCGGGATGTGCTCTCCGTAGATGCTCTTCAGCGCGCCGGCCGCCGTGGAGCCAACCTTCTTGGCCACGATCTTCACCGGGTTGATGTCGCCGTCCTCACCCAGCCCCTTGCCGACTTGGATCGCGCCTTCGGTTACCTTGGAGAGTAACCCGGGCTTCGCCGCCTCAGCCTTGTCCGCGGCCTCCTTATCGGCAGCAGCCTTGATACGGGCAGCGCGCGCGTTCTGCACCTGCTCGAGCTGATCGTCGTCGAGCTTCACGCTCAGGCCGTTCTTGAACTTGATCGTGTTCACGCCGTCGTCGCCCATGGACAGCTTGAAGTCGCCGCCCTCTTTGTTGCGAGGCGGATTGATCAGAAGGTCGGCGGCGCGCGCGGCCTCCTTCGAGGTGACCTTGTTGCCCTGCATGATATGGGTCGCGAGGTTGCCCATCTGCTCCCACATCGTCTCGTCGGGCTCCTTGCCCTTGTTCTTCTCGTCCTTCGCCCAGTTCGCCTTGAGGGCCTCCACCGCACCCATCGCGGTCTCTTCCTCCTTGGCGCGGTCACTGGCGCTCTGCGTGCGACCAGCCTTCGCACCGCCCACAGCACCCTTGCCACCCTGCTCCGCCTCACGCGCGCCAGCGGCACTCAGGAGCGCTTTATCGAAGCCCCCGCTCGCCATACCCATCGCACTGGCAGCGAGCTGCTGCGGCGTCGCAACGCCCTTCCGGATCACTTCACCCTTGGGTCCGGTCATCTGGTAGATGATCTGGCCGTTCTCACCGACTTCGAGATGCATGTCGTTGCCGTCGGGGACGTTCTGATAGGCCTTCAGCGCGGCCTTGGTCGCAAGGTCCACGTTGCCACCCTCAGCCGCCTTCGCCGCAATCGCAGCGTAGCGCTGGCTGGCGTTGCGGTAGTACTGCAGCATCTGGAACGCAACCTTCTCGGCGCGCTTCGGATCACCCTGATTGGCCCAGTACTGGTAGACACTGCCCAGCGCAGCCATGTTGCGTTGGCTCTCGGTCAGCTTGCCTTCGGGGTCGACGGCCTTCTTCGCCGCCGCCATCTCCTGTTCGGAGAGGCCGCCCGCGCCCGCCGCGATCTGCTTGGCCATTGCCATGGTCCGGGGGGACGCCACCGCGCCGCCATTCGCCAGACCGCTCTCGCGTGCACCGAAAGTCATGCCCGCCTTCACAGCGTCCTGCACCACGCCCGGCGCAACAATGCCTTCGATGCCACGCATCGCGGGCTCCGTACGGCGGCGCGCACTCACATCCGTTGGCGCATTGGCAGGGGCGGCCACCGGCGTAATCGGCAGCACGCCCCCACTCTCGCCCTCGCCGACCTCGTCATCCGGAGACAGTTCGCTCTCTTCGTCGTCGGGCACCATGCCGCCCATCGCGTAAGCGCCGCCGGGATTGTACTGACTGCCGGGCGGAAACGGGTCTATCTCCGGCTCTGAAACCATGGTGGACGGGCCAATCGGAAGCGCGCCCTGCCCCTGCGGTACCGGGCCGGCCGGACCCACACTGTCAGTCGGCGGCAGAAGGCCGGTGCCCCCGAGGCCCTGTTGGCGGAGTTGCCTGATCTGCTCCTGCGTCAGCTGCGTGCGCGCGCCGATGGCTCCGCGCTGTGCCTTGCCCGTGAGGAGGCTGTCCGACAGCTTGGCGAGCTTGGCCTCCGCGGTCTTGCGCTCCAGCTCAAGCGTGGCCGGATCGTTCTCGCGTTCGGTGGCCTTCTGCGTCTTGTCGGTCAGCGCCGCCTTGTATTCCTGATCGGTGCGGGACGCGTTGATCTTCTGCCCAGTCTGGTAGGCACCGAGGAACGCCTTCATCTCAGCTGAAAAGCTCACAGTGCTACTCCTTAAACGGGCAGTGCTCCGCGCGAGGCCTGAGGCCGGGGCTGGAACGCGGGATCAGATGGCTGCGGGCCGACGGCGGGGCGCTGCTGCGGTTTCGCGGTAGCTTCGCCCTTCTGTGTGCGGGCCTTCTCGATAAGCTTCTGCAGCTGCTGCTCGCCCATCCAGCTCACGACATCCTTCGGCAGGACGAACTCGCCGCCGTTGAGCCGCGCCGGGCCGCCGGGGGCCACTGCTGGTACGTCGTCAGTCTGCGCGCCGCCGGACGGCGACATCTCCACGGGGACAGCGCCACCACCAATGTCGTCGACCGCGCCACCTTCTTCGAGGAACGCCAGCGCGCCGCCCGCGCCAAACGCGCCGCCTTTGCCCAGCAAGCTGGCTCCAAAACCGAGGAGACTGCCGATGCCACTATCGTTCGACTTCTCGGCTTTGAACTGATCCACTTGGTTCTGATAGCTGGTGTTCAGCGCGCCCGTCGCCGCCTGATTGGCTCCCGTCGCCGCACCGGTCCACTGCAGGCCGGTACCGAGGACGCCGCCTCCGGTGGAGGTGGTGCTGTTCGCCGCACCGACCGCGCCGGTGCCCGCACCCGCGCCCGTGGCCGCGTTGGCATTCGACTGCCCACCGAGGATGTTGCCCTCGTTGATGATCTGCTGGTTCGTCTGATCGGCGAGCGCATCGTTCTGCCGGCCGGCGATGTTCTCCGCCCCGACGCGCGTGGCCGCGCTCTGAAGGCGCGCCGCCGCATCCAGCCCGCCAAAGCGCACCGCGCCCGGGTTGACGCCGTAGCTCTCCAGTTCGGCCATAGACGCTTTGCGCGCGGCTTCGGTCGCCTGCGCCGCCTGTGCGCCGGCCTGACCCATAGCGTCGGCCTTGCGCGCCGGGTCGGCGTATTTGGCGTACTGATCCTTTAGGTTCTGAATGCCCGTCTGGGTCAGATCACCCGACTGCGCCAGCGTCCGCTTGGCGGCATCGTTGAACGTCGTCTGCGTGTCGACGAGACCCTTGTTGACCTGATCGAGAAGGTCCTTGTTGTTCGCGACCTGATCCTGCGCCCACTTCAGCGCTTCCGTGCCGTGCTGCTGCGCCTGCTGTGCGATCTGCGAAAAGGCTTGGAGATAGGGGCCGTAATCCGGTGCACTGGGAACGTTCGGCTCGTCACTCATCCCGGGGGTCCTCTCCGTAAACCTTCGGCTTAATCTTCAGCCACCGGCAATCGGCTCGCTCCATGGTGAGGATGATCATGTCACCGTCAGCATATGCGTCCTTGATCCGCGCCTCTTCCTTAAACCCCAGCCGTTGGTTGAAAGCAAGCAGTTCCTCGTTGCGGGAATTCACGACGCCAGCGACTTTCCGCACGCCAAGCTGATTGAACGGATAGTCGAAGACCATCCACATCATGTTCCCGGTCAGCCAGTTTTTGCTGAACGAGGCTTGGTGCATGAAGATGCAGCCCACAGTGTAGTCGTCGTAGATCACCCCGCCCATACAGTTACCCTCTGAGGTAACGCGGCTGATCACCATGCTGTGCGCAGCGTCGTAGGGGCGCGGGATCGCCGCGGCGATAAGCGCTCCATGGGCGACGTTGTTGATCTCGATCTTCAACGAGGCACCTGCGTCGGCAATGCGAGGCCGAGGTCAACCAAGTCCTGCCACGTCACCGCAGCGTTGAGCTTGTTGCCGCGCTGCTGCGTCAGCATCTCAACCGTCTCTTTGAGAGCCGCAGAAGACGTCCGGAGCGAAAGCACGTCGGCCTGCGGCTCCGGGATCGCTGGATATTTTACTGGCATGTTAGGCCGCCTGTAGTTCGGTGGGGCTGGTTGCTATTTGCAAGTTGTCGAGCTGCACACGCGCTTCTATTTCGAACTGCCAGAGATCAGCTTTAAACCCAGACGGTAAACGGAACTGCTCGCCACTCCGTCGGAGCTCCCGGCACATCACCAGCTCCCCATCCGCGTACACACGAAACAAGCCGTATTGGTCGCTTTGTAGCGTCTGTATCAGACCGATAGTTTCCACCGGGTCGAGTGAAGGCGTGTTCGGCAGCACGGTGAAGAATATTTTGGCCGCTTGGAAATTCTTCTTCTGCCCCGCTTGGAAGACTTTCGAACGCCATATGAAGGGCTCCCGCTGCCGCTGCGTGTCGCTGATGTCCAGCCACTGCACGATACCGTTGACGATGACGAATACTTCGCCGGACCACACGTCAGTCATGATATTCGTGAGCGGCGTGCTCGACGTCAGCTTGTTGAACGCAACCGTCACGCTGGTGGGGTCGATCAGCATCCCGTTGCTCGCGCCGGCGAAGTCGTCCGCCTGCACCATGTCGGCTTGGAATGCATCGGCTTGGAACACGCCAAGGATTTTCTGACCAAAGGCGTAGTACGCGTTGCCCAGCATCGCCGCGCGCAGCGTCGTCAGCGATACCTGTGCGTTCCACTTGTCTTTCCGGATCAGCTCTTTCGTTGCGATGACGATGCCACCCGCGTTCGCCAGCGCCAACCCTCCGGGAGTTGGGAAGTAGACGCCTTCGGTGGTGCTCACGATGCCGCCACGCGCCGTGCACGGCATGAGGCCGCCCAGCTTGGACAACGACATAGACGACGGATGCACGCCGGAGACTGAATATGTGAAGCCATCCGTGCACACGACGAGAGAATTGTTCTGAACGCCCAGACCTACGATGGGGTACTCGACCGCCAGCGTATAGATCGCCGGCCATGCATGCATCCGGAACGGTTCGCAGAACCAAATTTCATTGTTGCGAAAGCCTGCGACGATGCCGTTAGACAGGCTCACCCACCCCTGCAAATCGCTCGGCGGACCCTGCCAGTTCGTGCTCCCGAGCTCCGCATTGAACGCGATGACAGCATCGGTGTTGGTCGCCGCGTTGTCCGCAAAAGACACCGTGCCGACGGCGACTTCAGCGACAAAGAAATAAGTCGTCGTACCGTTCGTCGCTGTGATGGTTCGGTAGAGCCGCATCTTCGTGATGTTGCGGTTAGTCCCAAGATCGAGCGGGTCCGGCTGCGCGTAGGTGATCGTGTAGGTCGCGTCGATCTTCTGCGCCGTGTATGTCTTCGGCGCGCTCGGCGGACCTTCTTCTCCGTACGCAGAAACAAACGTCTGCACATAAGCGACGCTCTTGAGGGTCGCGCTCACACCGCCAGAGACGATGCCCGAGATCGCCCCGGGAGCCGGGATGCCAAGAACGTACGCGCCAGCGAGCGCGGGGGCCGATGCAATCAGCTGCGCTTGGGTCATGTACCGCGGCACGTCGAGTGGCGAGGCCCAGTAATATCGGTCGAAGGTGTCGTCGACAACTTGCGTCCGCAACACATCAGTATCGCTGTGCGCGAACTCCAGCCACTTACTGTCGCTGAGATGGAGGCTGTCGGTGTAATTGTTTGGGAGGCGGTAGACCTTGGCTGCGTTGGGGTTGGCCAGCGTGTAGATCGTCTTCTTGACCGGCAGGCCCATGCACGCGCCGCTGTAGGTCCAAGTGTCCTGAGCGAGGGCAGCGTTGTTTGGTGCCAGCAGTCTATCATCGACTGCTGGCACCATTCCGCCGAACGGTGAAATCCGGACGGATACCATTTGTTAGCCCTTGTTCCGAACTTCCGCGGTCTTGGTCGTGGCGTCGACCGGGTTGGTCGCAATCTGCTGTTCGCCGGCGGCGCGCCGACGGTTCGCATCTTCGAGGGCTTCGGCCGTGGACTTGTTCCTCGCCAGCGCGGCGCGGCCAGCGGCCATCTCCGCAATGGTGCCGGCGTCGAGACCTTCCGGAAGAGTTTCCGGCTTCGACGGGTCCGTATCGGGTGGGATAGGGGTCGGGTTGGTGATCATCGAGTTATGTTTTGGGTGTTTGGGGGTCGGAGCCGCGCCGACCGCCGGCTTGAAGTTACCCGGCTGCTGGTTGCTCTGACGCTCGGCCAGTTCAGCCGCTGCCTGAGCAGCATTGCGCTGGATGACGGTGTTGCCGTTCTGCGGCTGGTTGGGAGCCGCCTGCGGGGCGGTCTGCGGAGCGGGAGCTGCCGCCGGTTTGGTATCTTCGGCCATCTAGATGTCCTTTGTTTGTTTCGGTTTTGATATCACTGCAGCAACTCTCGCTCCGCTGTTCTTGCGGGACGAGCCGCCTTGAGTAACCCCAATGTAGGGTTTTTTCAAGGTGTCCTTTAGCGCCCGGTACAGGGTGTCCATGTGCAGCCCCGGTTGGACGATCTTGTTTGGGTTCTTCGCCACGATCATTTCTCCACGTAGAATGTAAGGCGAGGAATAGTGTACCTGATTGCAATCGCCGGCATCAACTTCTGCAGCCAATTGCAATGGTAGGTCAACTTCGCCTGATAGGCGAGAGTTCCAGCTTGGATGTCTTTCGGTACGCGAAAGGTCTTACGCAGCCATCCGTCCTCAGCACCTCTGGTGTCAGTCGGTGCCGGGTCGTAGACCGCGATCAGCACGTCTGTCTTCGGGTCTACAAGCTGGCGCTCTACGATGCCCGGGCACACGCGATGCTCTTTCACCTTCCAGTTGATGGTCATTTCCTGACCGCGCGATCCTGTCGGCGGTTCGACGTAGCTCTCTTCAACGAAGAAGTCGTATGGGTGCTGACGATCGGTAGCAAAATGCCCGA
Organism: uncultured Candidatus Solibacter sp.; assembly: GCA_964604945.1. Lineage (GTDB taxonomy): Bacteria > Acidobacteriota > Terriglobia > Bryobacterales > Bryobacteraceae > PNKE01. The sequence goes on along the minus strand of CAZSBK010000021.1, from coordinate 32,525 downwards.
CGACGAGAGCAATAGTGGTGGGGAAAATGGCCAAAAAAATTCGAGCCCTGAAACTCCTGAAGCCCCAAAGCTCTCGGATGTCTTCGAGCATATGCGTGTTCAGTATCACGGGGAGCCTCCTCGACTGATCCACGGCCGCGTGATCCAGCTCCAGTTGGAGGACAGGTACCCGACGACAAGTCCTAGAATAGGAAGCGCCCAGAAGATACCGGTTCCCATGATATATGCTTTTTCGAGCTTGGCCATCCTCTTTTCGAGGCCTTCTTTCTCTCGCGTTAGAACTGCAACGCGATAGGAAAGCAATTTGTACCGCACCTCTGGGTCAGCAGTGTCACCGAGAGCAAGTTGGAAGAGCTCTTCCTCCGATGGCATTCCGTCAGTCATGATGCTCCCCATGCCGGGTCCGCCGACCCACCTGCAACCTATACAGGCTTTGCCCTAGCCCTACAAACCCTCACCTGCTCTCTCAGTTGCGCATAGTCACCGATGAACACCCGGAGCGCTGACCCTGCTGGTAGCGCATTGTATTCCGCCAAGGCGCGTTCTTGCGTATTGGCGTCGTATTCGTTAATGCGGAGACAGACTACGTGAGTAACGATTACGCCTTCAGAACTTCCCGGATCGCAGCCTGTCAGCAACATCAGTATCGGCAGGGCGAACAACGCCGTCCATCGCATCTTTTATCTCCGCGGTCTCGGCGTTGACTTTGTTCGCTACTTCCAGCCGGCCAAGGCTTTTAGCGTTGGCATCGGCTGTGTCTTGAGCCCGGCGTGAGCTGAGCCAATCGATCAACACCTTCACGAAGAAGCCAACGAAGGGGCTGGCGAGCCATGCCCCAATGGTGGTGAAGCTGATCATTGCTTGTACGCTGTCGCCGCCGCTTTGGTGCTCGAACTGTCTTCCGGGGATACATCCGCCGGAGTTTCCGGACTGACCACGGGATTGGGAGCCGTGAGGACGCCAACCTTGGCAATGACGAGCGCGCCAATAGTCTCGGGCGAAATCCCGAAGCGCCGAACTGCATCGCCGGCCAGCTTGTTCACAGTCACTATGGCGTCGGCCACAAGAGGGCTCTTGACGTCGATCTTCATGCCGTCGAGCTTGGGGCCCAGCTTCATGACGAGGAGGCCAGCCGCGTTGGTGAGCGCCGACTGCAGCGTGTCGCGGGCTTGGCCCTCGATGGCGAGCACAGAGGCGTTCCCCGACAAGTTCATCTTGTCGTTGAAGACTTTCGTCACCCAGCCCAGCAGCGCCAGAATGGCCGACACAACACCCGCGATAAGGAGCTGCAACCACGGAGCCAGCAGCTGACCGACATTGATGGTCGTCTCAGACGGGGCCGTCGACGTGACAGTGGTGTCGGCCAGAACAGGGTCGACGGCGAGCAGCATGATAAGTAGGACGAGAAAAAGGCGGGCCATGGTGTCTCCGTAGGGTTAGACGTATGCGGTTCCACTCTCCAGCGCAGCCCGAACCTGCTTAATTGTAAGTCCGGTGTGGAGCTCGTAATGCGGGTAGTCCTTACTGGTACGCCAATCGCCGCCCCAGTCAAGGTCCAGCACCGCTGGCTTGGTTAACTTTCGTAGGGAGATATACGCTTGCGTTTCGGCGTTTGTCTTGCCCTCGAAATATTTCTTTCCGTCGAAAATGCCGACATCGAAAGCGATACCAAAGTTGTGGTTGGAACTTCCGGCCGGCGCGTTGGTGACCCTTTTGCCCGGCTCGGTTCTGCCCTGAGCATAGATCGCGTCTTGTTCAGCGTAGGTCCGTCCACCGGAGAGTATCTTGACCGTGTACGGAAACACCCTGCACGCTACCAAGAACTGCCGGGCGGCGCGCTGCGCCTTGGGAACTAGCGACGCAATGTTCTCTTCAGTCCGCGCATCGAACGTGCCGTAGGTCTTCGCCGTGGCAGCGGATAGTTTGTCCCAAGCATCTGCTGCGCCTTGCGTGAGCGGTCCCCACTTCCCGTCCAGATTGCCCGCATAGAGCCCGTTCGATTTGGCCAGTCTCTGAAAGAACAACGCGTCGCGTTTAAATACGGCTGCCACCATGATCTTACCTCGCGAAGTAACTGTTAGAGTTTCACCATCACGTTGAGCGCTATAGAAGAGTGGATCGTGTTGTGCGCCGTCCCGGAACCGGTGGAGGCCGTAGTGTCAAGGCCATTAGCGCTGGTGGCGCGAATTCCAGTAGTTGCGGAACCAGTTACGCTGGTTGCCGTAGGAGCCGGAATTGAAAATCCACCTCCACCAGTACTACTGCTAGAGTTAAACGCGTTTGCGTTTACGGGGTGGCTGTGACCCGGATCGCTGATACCTACAGCGTGGAAATGCGAAGCAAGTTCGCCGGAGGTTAGCGCGTGGTTCTCTTCGCCATACCCACGTCCAATGAGCTTGGCCGTAGTGGCATTGCCACCGCCGGGAGGCGCATCGGTTGCGCCACCAGCGCCGATGGGCGAGCGGCCGACTAGGTTGGGAATGCGGATCGTCTTGTTCGCATTGAAGTCGTTGACGGCGTTGCCAGTGCGGCCGCCGGACACCGGAGCGTCCGTATCTGGTACGGCGTTATAGATCAGCGTGTATAGCGCCAGCGTATCAGCATTCGCACGCAGAACTGCACCGGACACTGCGTTGCCGATGGTCGATGGCGGGGCTCCGGTACCGCCGAGCATCAATATCCAGCCGGTGGGTGCAGCGGCAGCGAACGTGAACTTCACGTCTCCGGTAGTGAACAGCCCAAGCACAGCAGCAAGCGCGGCGGCATCCGCTGAAGCCAGCAATGAGGCCATGTAGGCGCTGACAGGGATTTCCTCGAATGAGCCAACGCCAGCAGTCAGGCGGCCCAGAAGGTTGCCAGTCGCCATCGATGTGGTGTGAAGCGCGTTCCAGTTGGACGGGCGCACGAGCGTCGCGTCGCCGCCGTCCCCTTTGGCCGAAGTAAACGCGTGCTTGATTTGAATGGTCATTACGGCCCTCGGATCGTCATGAGAATTTTATCTTGCTCGATCTGCGGCGGTGAGGAGCTCGTCGTGAGCGTGGCTGTGATTTCGTAAGTCACTCCAATAGCGCCGCCCGAAATATAGTACTGCACGCCCAGCCCGCTGGGGAGAACTGCTTTGTCTCCTACCACAAGCGGTGTGACTACAGTGTTGTTCAACACCGCAAAGGTCACGTCAGCCGCGAGCTCGCCAGCGTCCAACCAGTCAGTGTAGTCGATCTGATACCGCTTCTTTTCGGTGGGCGTTTTAGTGTATCTGGCTAGGGCCATCAATGCCTCGTTCGGTTGGGCGGGCCGGCGACCCTCTCTTCTTCGCCAACTTCTTCTTCGCGATCCGCGTCGAGCTTAGTCAGTAGCCTGATTTCCATGGATACGGAAGCAGTTCTAAGTTCTTGGTATACCTTAGCGGTCTCGTTGTCTCCATAGAAGGCGTAGCTGATCGTAAGTAGTGAGCCCACTCCCGCGGCTGAAAACACACTCGGCGTGACGGCTGTACCACGCCCGAGCATACTTGCCACACCCGCACTGCTCAGCACGCCTGCGATTACCGTGCCGGTTATACTCGTCATACTTCCAGCGCCTGAAGCGCTTAGTACGGACGAAGCCGTTACTCTGAGTGCGCCAGAAAAAGCCCCAACGCCGCTCGCGGCAAACACACTAGACGCCGTCGCGCGCCCCACTCCTGCTACTGCGCTGGCACCGGCCGAAGAAAAAACGCCAGCAATCGTCGAGCTGCCAACTGGCAGCGCCGCTATAGGAATAGTTCCGGGTACCTGCCACATCAGCGTACCCTTCTAGCACGGATGATGCCAGTCGCGGACGGGGCCGTTCCGGTAAAGTCACCTCTCACATTAAGGTAGTAGGTCGTTGAGCCACTAAGGATAACTTGGGTTGGCGAGATGCTTTGAGAAGCACTATGGTCGGACTGAGGTGGGGCATAGCGCTCATGCTGGGCGAGAGTGCCAGTAATCGCCGCTACAACTGACCCGCTGGTCGTGGAAATAGCCGAGGACCAATCGTTAACGGAGGTCCCGCCACTCGTGGTGAATAGTGTAGTGCCGGAAATATCCCAGTCGCCTGCGGTAAGCGTAATCGAAACAACGGCTACGCCGGTCCCAGTTACCAAAGAACCAATGGTTGCGGTCGCAGATATGACCTCCCCAATACGCCCCGCTGTAGCCGCAGTGTTGCTCGTTTCGCCTGGAATTTGGCCTATGGGAATGCCAATGTTCGCGCGCGCCTGCAAAATCTGAGAAGAAGTAAACGACCCAGCGTTCTCAATCTCCAACATGTCCTGCACCGCTTGCACGATGCCAACCTTGGGGGGCGTGCTGAAATTGATCTTAGAGCCTGCTCCAGACTGACCGGTAGCCGTACCAGTCCCCGCGCTGTTGTAGAGCACCGTGGTGCGCGTGAGCGTCGTCGTACCGGAAGTGTAGGTGCCTTCCCCGATCTCCCACTGAGACAGGTCTGCGCTTTCTGCACGGTACTTGTAGACCCCAGTGACGGCACCGGCGAGCGCGGGGGTCATGTAGCCCTGCACAGCAGCGCTCACAATGAAGTCCGTAACGCCCCCGGACGCCGGCGAAAACAAGACTGAGTTAGCAAACCGAGCCATCTACAAAGTTACCTTGGGGGGTTACCCCTCTGCTGCAAGCTTTTTGGCGTAAGCTTCGGCTGCTTTGGCCATCAGCTCGTTGTAGTCTTTCTTGACCTGCGCGCGGGCCGCTAGCATAGCGTCGCGAACTTCGTCTGGATCAAAGACGCCAGCTGCATGAGACTTCAACACGGCGTCTGCCATGGCCTGCTCGATCAGCTTCGCAAGGGGCGACTTTCGGCCACCCATTGCGCTGGCGTTCGATGACGAGAACACACCCTCCACGATTTTCGGCTCAGCCATCTAATCCTCCGTTATGGTCGACGAAGTGTTGAGGCGCGGCGTAATACCGTTCGAGACTGCGATGTTCGGGGTCACCGTGCCGCTGTAGAGTATCTTGGTGGCACCGGAAGACGCTACCCCAATCGACGCGTGCGTGATCGTATTCGAGCCACCCGTACAAGCAGGGAAGTCTACGTTCGCTACAGGGCTTGTAGAGCCCGCGGTGGCCGCCGTCATGCCGCCGGTGGTCCTCGCTACCGCTACGCGCGCGTAGCTCGTGTAGGTAGCTTCCGAAGTCGCCTGTGTACCGGCGTCGCCGGGGTCCGCCGTATGGAGCGCCCAGAATAGGCTTGTCAGCGGCGACACGGCCGCATTATCGGCAATGTTTGCAATCGCCGTCGCGTTAAATATAAGCTTAAGGATATCGTTTTCGAACGTGTCGCTCTTAGACATATGTGCTCCTTACGCCGGGCCGCCCCAGCTGCTCCGACCCTTTTGCGAGCCCCGCGAGAAGCCACCCGGGAATACCCAAGCCTGCCGGCGGTAGGTGTTGTTACGGGTCCACTCGACACGCGCGGCTGCCACGCCATTTTTGAACTTACGCATGTGGAAGACGCTGAGCTGTGTATTAGTCCACGGCTTCTGGGGCTGAGACATCATATTTCCCAGCAAGCCGTCAAGGATGGTCGCGCGATACTTCGCCAGCACCCACGCCGGGAAGGTCACATAACCGTCCCGCTTTGTCGGGTCCTGCACGGTGAGCGCGACGGTTACCCGGTAGGTGGCGTCGCTGCTTGGTTGGTTCGCCAGCGTCAGCACGCCGGGCGTCGACATGAACGCACCAATCTGCGAGCCGCGCGCAGTGGGCTCGTTCGGGTCGACCGTGAACACCCACAGCAGCTTGTCGACCAGCGACGGGCCAGAGGGAGTGACGTCGTACTGGGTGTTCGCCGGGTCCTGCCCCGGGATGATGATATCGATGTCTTCGTTCCAGACGTTCGAGCCCTTAAAGAACTCGTCCATCACGTTGAACAGCTCGATCTGCAGCAACTGATCGGTCGCGCCGGCGAGGCGAGCGCGGGCGTTGTTCATCAAGCGCGTGATATCGGCTGCTGCCATTACGCCACCTGCGTGAGTTTGGCGGTGGCCATGCTCATGAACGCGGCCGCGCGCTGATCCTGAACTTCTTCGTCGTCGCGAAGCTGCATCATGCCTACACAGAAGTAGGCGAGCGCTAGGCGGTACATCTCGTCCACCGGCACGACGGTGGTCGTGAGCGTCGCGTCGGCGGTCACGAATGTCGGGATGGTCACGTTGAGAAACAAATCCGGACGGAGCTTCTTGGCTTCCGGGAGGGCAAGCGACAGCGCGCGAACTATGCTCGCGTTGGAGTACCTGTAGGGCGTGTCTTTCTCGTCCTGCAGGAGCTCACGAATGAAGCTGACATATTTGTCGACCGTCTCGAGCGCCATGATGTCCTCGTAGATAGGGAAGGGGCCGGTGTTACCCGGCCCCAACTACTTAGACAGTCTGTGCACCCGAGGTCACCGACTTCACAACCACGGCCTGAGCCAGCGCGGTGCCGTCAAGCACCTTGTAGCCGTAGACCTGCAGGCCGCGCATGATCTGACCGAAGGTCAGCTCGGAGCGCAGGGTCTCCATCTCCGTCATCTGCGTCGCGAACGTGAGCGCGTGGCTCTGTCCGGCGTAGATCAGGAATTCGGACGCGGCCAGACCGGCAGCGGTACCGAAGGGGAGCAGGTTCGAGGTGTACAGGGTGAAACGATCCACCATGCCTAGCCGGCCGTTGCGCAGCATCGAGACGCCGTCGCCCGACAGGTAAGCCTGACGGAGCTCCGAACGCTTGACCATGGTCGCACACCACGTCGGCATGATGATCCAGCGGCCGGTCTCCGGAATGTTCTGCTCGTCGAGGGCCTGACCCAGACGCAGCATGACAGTCAGGATTTCCACGTCGCCGGCGGCCGCGCCCGTGAGGGACGAGACGACGGACAGCGGGGTACCGGTAACGCCGAGGTTCAGCATGCCGGTGATCGCGCCGGCAGTCAGACCACGGTTTGCGGCAGCAGCCTGATCTTTGATGCCGAGCAGAACGGCCCGGTCGATCACGATCTTCATCTGCTCCGCGGCGTCCTCCGACCACATCGACATGAGCGAGATGTCGGACTGAACCTTCATCACGTCATCGAGGATGGTGTTGAAGTAATTGCCCTGATCGATGTTCAGGACAACGCGGTTGCCTTGCGGGCGCTCAAGCTCCAGCGCTGCGTCGGCGAGGTAGGCGCGGATGGTGATGGTCGGCTTGGTCCGGATATTGACCTTGTCGCCATGGCCCTTGATTTCGCCTTCGTAGTCCGTGTTCGAGATAGCGGCCAGAACGGTGGACGCATAGAACTTCTCGATGAGCTTGCCACTCCAGATTTCCGGGATGTAGCCGGTACCGGAGAGGCCGTTGCCCGCGGTACCCGCGGGGTAGATCGGAGGGGTGGTGACCCCTGATGCGACAGGAAACGGCATGTGCGTTTCGCCCTTCTTGCTGAGATGTGGGGTTAGCTAGCCCGGACGCGTCCCTCACGCTGCGCTAGGAAGAGCTCCGCTTCTGCGGCTGCGAACTCTGCTTCGCGTCCAGCGTACTCTCCACGCCGCTTGGCGGCATAGAAAGCGTTGACGTCGGCCGTGGTGATGATCTGCTTCTCAGCCGGGACATTGGTCTGTGCCGGAGTTCTGGCTCTGCCCGGTGCCGCTAGGCTTTCCAGTCCGGGTTTCGGCGGCTGTTGGGCAGCGGCCGGAACAAGTGCTGGTTCGTCAGCGGGGGTCGTGGCAGCCAATTCAGAAACGAAGCCTCGGAAGAAAGCCAGAACACGGGGAGTGTCGTTCTCCGCGTACGCTGACAAAAGCATACTGTGACGAGTAGCACCAGAATACGGGTCTGGCAAGGCCAACCATGCTTTGAATTCGTTGAGCTGGTTTATCTCCTGCCAGTTCGGGATTTTGGCGCTAAGCTCAGCGTGCATGGCCTGCTGAGCAGTCTGCTTGGTTTGCTTCACGGTGCCGTTCAGCATGCTCTCCAATCGCGACACGGTCGCCTTGAGCTCAGCGACTTCAGGAGACACGATCTCCCGCGCGCGCCGACCCATGATGTCGAGCATCTCGGGACCGATCTGTTCTTCCTCCTCGGAGGTGATCAGCCTTGAAGGCGTGGCCGGGGTAGCCACCGGCGGCGGTGCGTTCTTGAGGTCCTGCAGCATCTGCTCCATAGCACCCATGCGGTCGACTGCATTGGCAAGCTGCTGCTCCAGCTTCACGCGGCGGCCTTCCGCGGAGCGATAGCGCTGCTCCCACGTCTCCGCATCGTTACCCTGAGGGGTAACAGCTTGCGGCTGTGGGCGCGGTTCTGGCTGAGGCTGAGGCTGGGGTTCGGGCTGAGGCTGAGGCTGCGGCTGAGGTTCCGGTTGTGGGTTTTCCACAATGGTAATGCCGTCTTTGGTGGTGGCCGGCTGGGCCATCTTCGGCTCCGGCTGCACCTGATCTGGGTAGGCTGCACGCTGGGCTGCTTCGGAGCGCTCTGCGGCGCGGCGGACTGCTTCGGGCATTACGACGTCAGGATCGACTGGGCGGTTGTTACCTTTCAGATCAGAGACCTTAGTGACCATCTTGCTCTCCTTGTCGGCACGGCTAGGCGGTGCGGACGGTGTGGCTGGGTGTTAGGCCAGCGGTTACAAAAAACCCCGGGGTGTGCGCCCCGGGGTAAGTCTGGGAGGAAACGTCCAAGCATCCGAGGGGGGTGGATGGACGCAACCAAGCTAGTACTAGTTGCCGATGACAGTCAAGCTCACCGTGGTCAGGGTCAGGATTTTGATCTGATACCGACGAATGGTGGTGATCGCGATGTTGCCTTCGGTCGTACCCGGACCAACCAGCGTCACACCGGTACCGCCGGTGAGCGTGATCGCGCCGGACGCCGTGTTATCGTTCACGATGCCAAACACAGTGGTCGAGCCGACGCCGGCGTTCGCATCGGCCGCCTGCATGGCAGCGACGATCTGCGCGGCGGTTGCGGTGGTCACGGCGACAGCCGTGGTGCTACCGCTATACTCGACGATGGTGCCGATCATTTCCGCACCCGTCAGGGTGAAGGGACCGGCACCGGCCTTGGTGAGGTAGGTGTTGCCCTTCAACGCCGCGACCATTGCTCCGAGGTAGACAATGGCTTCCACGTCGGAGAGGACGTTGTTGGGGAAGTACGGGCTGTTGGTACCCATAGTCGTAGTCTCCTATTGCTGTTTATGAGCTGTGCTGAACAGGGAGAAGAGATCAACGCATTGCTGTGCCCGTCCCTGTGCTTTCAATACCTTGTCGGCCGGCGCTTGTACACACTGATCAAAAGCTTCAGCTCTGTACACGTCGAAGGCCTTGATGAACGCCTGCCAAGTTTCCGGCGCGGCCCTCGACAAGCGGGCGGCAACAGCTTGGAGCTCGTCCTTGGGTTTCGGAGGCGTGATGCTCACGGCTTCTTACCCACTACGTTGGGGCCGTTCCGCACGACATTCGGAGTGGCCTTCGCGTAGCTATTGATGGAGGGTCGCTTCTTAACGAGATCGTTAAGCGCGCCACGCCCCGGAAAAATTCGTTGGGCACCCTTGCCCTTGTGGTGGCTAACTTTCACCGGTCAGTCCTGTCATTCCAAACGAGGGCACTGCACCGGAGAAGTCGGTGATCTGCGAGCCTTTGCCCTTGTGCTGCTTCACACCTTTGAGCAAGGGAGACTTGGCCCCTGAAGTCGAAGCCCCGAGCTTACCCTTCGGCATCTTACTGCCGAGCATTAGACTGGACTTCGACTTCGGGGTTGCCATGTCAGCACTTTCCTTTGAGGGCCTTGCGGACGCCGGGCTTGTCGCCAGACATGCCGCCCTTCTTCGCCGGAAACTTCTTCATCTCCGAGCCCTTGCCGCCTTTGCCGCCCTTCGAGAAGGCGGGGGCCTGCTTACTTCCGAACGGGTTCTTCGCCATGCTACTTGCCCGACTTTCCGGGAGTGCGGGTGCCGGCGCTCTGTTTGCCGAACATCTTGCCGCTGCCGCCCTTGGCCCACTTGCCACCGCTGCCGCTCTGGGCCTTGTGGCTTACGCCCGGGGATTTCGGCCCGGCGCTCTGCTTGCCGAACATATGGCCGCTGCCGCCCTTTGCGAACGCCGGCTTGCTCGAGCTGATGACCTTCGACTTACCTGCCATGTTTCTTCTCTCCTGTTACTGGGGACCACCGGTGATGTTGACCCGTGGGCCCGCGTCTCCAGTGACGTTTCCACCTTTCGGTGCCTGATTGCCCTGAGCCTGCGCAGCGGCCTGAGCCGCCTGAGACGCCTGCTGCTGGCGTTCCTTGAGCACGTCGTCGGACGGGATGATCTCCGCCCCCGGCATGCCGATGCCTTCCGATACAGTCCTGAGGACCTGTGCGCGCCCTTCGGGGCCCATGATGGCCGTGTCGATGGGGTTCGCCGTGATCTGCAGGAACTCGAGCTGGCGGCTGCGCTGCGTCTCGCGCTGGATCGCGACCGTCACGCCCATGACCCGCACGCTCTCTTCGCCGGTCAGGAGCCCCGAGTTGTCCGTCATCATGATGATGTCGTACAGCGCTGTCAGTAGCGGATCGAACACGTCGCGGTCAATATTGGCAGCGACCGCCTGAAGTATTTTCGACGCGTTGCCCATGAGCATGGCAAGGCCCGAGCTGGTACGGCCGGCACCGCCGGCGCTCTGCCCCTGCAGGTAGCGCGGGATCGCGCTCATGTCGTCAGCCATTGCGTTCAGCTTGTCGTAAACGGTCAGCAGCTCCTGCGCGATGGAGTTCGGCTGGAAGAAGCTGATCGGCACCTGCGCGGTCCCATTCACCGGATCGTCCTCGAAGTGCCAGCGCTTCCACGGATACATGTCGTCGGCGTCCTCGCCGGAAGACAGCTTGCTGTCATTCACCATGACCTGCGGACCCGAGGCGATGGCCATGTTGTTCATGAGTGCGCGGAGAGTACTGTTTGCGCCCTCTTGGAGGTCGGCGATGATGTCCGTCAACCCGTTACCCACGGGGGTACCCGGCATCTTCTCGAAGCTTGTGATGAAATAGTTATGGCGCTTGCGCGGCGATGGCGAGAGCTGGACCTTGATCACATGCTGACCAATGAGCCACGCCTGCACCATGTAGTCGCGCAGCCCGTCGGGGATCAGTTTGGCGTCCATACCCTGCTCAAGAAGCATCCGGCCCTGCACGTTGCCGTTGAACTCCAGACAGGTGATCATGCCCGACTGGTTCATCATCGGGTTCTCGCGGCTCTCGTTGACCGCGCGCTCGCTGTCCGTCGCGTCCCAGTTGTCGCTGATACCGCCGCGGCCATACTCGTCTAGGACCGCCCGGATTTCCTTCTGGTCGTAGCCCGGCAGATCGAGCAGATCGTTCAGGTCGGCACGAGAAAGACGGCTTCTTTCGATGATCGAGGCATTCTCGATATCGCCTGCGCCCGGGGTCCACCACAAGTCGAATGGCGATACCCGCTCCCAGAACATTCGCGGGCGGGGAGTGCTGATCGCAGTTCCGTTCTCCCAATTAAGAGAAGGAACAATTCGGACGACTGGGCCTTTGATGCAAGCGAAGGGGAAAATGGGCAGGTCCGCAATGAACTCCGCCAGCGCTTTATAGAAGTTCCCCTCCACCAGATATTCATCGATCTTGTCCTCCGCGATCTTGGCCTGCGCTGCGGCTTTCTTCTTCGCTGCTTGGCGCGCCGCGGTCATCAGGCCGTTCATCCGGTCCCGCATCGCCGTCGGGTCAACCTGCTGCCCGGAGGCCTCCATCGTCGCGACTTCAACGCGAAGCAGCTGCTGGATCGAATTCATGATGTTGGGCGGCAGCGCCGGATCGGGGCCCGGGTCCAAGCCCCACGGCCGGTCGGCCTGCAGGTAGACATCTCGCAAGAGGCTGCTCGCGCCGCGGCATTTGGCGGCGGTTATCCGCGCGTAAATCTGCGAGCCGCCGAACTTCTCGATCTCCGAAAGCTTCTTGGAAGAGTAGACGCCGTTGAAGGTGCGCAGCGCCTCCGCCATACGTTCCGACCATCCGGACTGGCTGTTCCGGTGGTTCTTCATCATCTCGAACTGGCTGCGGATGTAGCCGGCGAGGTTGGTGGTCGCGACCTGCGAGAGCTTAAGCTCGTCCTCAGCCTTCCGCTTCTCAGCGGCCTGCCTTGCCTCAAAGCGCTGGAGGGCCCCTTCCGGGACCACGCGGAGCACGCCGTTTTGCGGTAGTGTGTCGACCATCCTTCGCCTATATGCTATTCAGAGCGAACTTACAACTGAAAGGCCCCACCCAATGGGCGACATGTCAATGCCTTCCGACTACCCGACGATCCCGGCCAGTGTGTACGACGAGGTGAAGCTTGTAAAGCTCGCCCGCCAAATTGCAATGGGTGTGAAGGACCTTCCGGACATCCTGTTCGCCAACGATCTCACGCAGCGAGAGTTCGAGGAGATTTCCAAGCTACCCCATTTCAAGCGTATCCTCGATGCCGAGGTACGCTCGTGGGCCTCCATCGACAGCGCCGAAGACCGGGTCCGGGTCAAGTCGGCATCCCTGATCGAAGAGTTTTTGCCCGAACTCTACGCGCGCCTAAACGACAGGGACGAGAATTTAACGGGCAAGGTGAAGGCGTTGGAGCTGGCATCGAAGTGGGCCCGGCTTGGCCAGACTGAGGCTCCTACCGCCGGCGCGCCCGGCGACCGCGTGCAAGTGATCATCAATCTAGGCGCGGACAACAAGTTGGTCTATGACAAGCAGTTACCCCACAAGGTAATCGAGCACGAGCCCGCCGTCGTGAACGCCCCACCCCTCGAACAGACCTTCGAAGAAAGCATCGATGCTATCCCAAGCAATTAAGTTCGACGCGCCGCCCACGGTCGCGGCCTTCATGAAGAGTGCTGCGTTCGGACGTTTGATTGCGGGCCCCGTCGGCTCCGGCAAGACCACCGGCTGCATCTTCGAGCTCTTCCGTAAGGCCCTCGAACAAGACCGCGCGCCGGACGGCTACCGCTACACCCGCTTCGCCGTTGTGCGACAGACCCTCAAACAGCTCAAGGACACTGTCCTCAAAGATATTATGAGCTGGCTGGGCGGCGTCGCCCGTTACAAGGTGCAGGACAATGTCGTCATCATCGAATTCGCAGATGTCGTGTCCGAGTGGCTTCTCCTACCCCTCGAAGACGCAGAAGATCAACGCCGACTATTGTCTATGCAGCTTACCGGGGCGTGGATGTCTGAATGCATCGAAATGGACGTTAATCTCGTCGCTGGTATTGCCGGTAGATGTGGCCGCTATCCTAGCGGCGCTCGCGGCACTCCGTCGTGGTTCGGAATAATCGCCGACACGAACATGCCGTCGGAAGGTTCCGACTGGCACAAATTCATGGACGTCGAGCAGCCCAAGGACTGGGAGATTTATATCCAGCCCGGCGGCCTCGAGGAGTATGCAGAGAACCTAGCATGGCTGACGCAGACTGCGGAGACGATGAAGCTCGACGTCGACGATCCGGTTCGGCTCGCACAGGGAAGGGTCTACTATGAGCGCCTTGCCCGCAGCGCAAATCCGGACTGGATCAAACGATACGTGCACGCGCAATTTGGTAATGACCCTTCGGGCACTGCGGTATTTAGAGAGAGTTTCAAGTCGAGCTTCCACGTCGCAGAGGGCCTTATCCCTAATACATTTGCGCCTCTCATCATCGGACAGGACTTCGGACGAGACCCTTGTTCTGTTATCACTCAGATGGATGCTCGCGGTCGACTGCTTGTGCTTGAGGAAGTCATTGCAGAAGATATCGGACTACAGGGCCACATTGAGCAGAACCTTCGACCCGTTCTGATGAAGCCCTGCTACATGGGCATCCCAATCATTATCATCGGCGATCCCAGCGGCGTATCGAAGAGCTCGATCTACGAGGAGAGCACCTTCGACGTGCTCAAGCGCATGGGCTTCAAGGCGCTACCTGCTCCGACCAACGATCTCGATCCTCGGTTGCGTGCGGTGGAAGCATGGTTGCTGAAGCAGCAAGGGGGTGCAGGAGCGATATTGTTTGACAAGCTCTACTGCCCGACGATCATCCGCGGTCTCGCAGGAGGCTATCGCTATGCGAAGACGCGGAACGGGACGCGGAAGCCGCTACCCGACAAGAACCAATATTCGCACCCGATTGACGCTCTGCAGTACGCCTGTCTAGTTGCGCACGGGCAGATGAACGCAGCAATTGGAAGGGTCCTTGGCACTCGTCCACGACCCGTGCGCCGGCAGGTATCTGCGGCCGGCTGGACTTAACCAACTTCACTCCCGGATGTGGCTTGGGGTTCGCGATGGTCGGCGCGCCGTTACGGCGCATCGGTACGCCGTGCCTTTTGAGGCAGTCTTTCACCGTCGTCTTGTAGATGCCGTATAGGTCGACGATGTCGCGCATAGGTGCGCCCCACCGGTAGAGGTCGATGATCTCGATGATCTCTCTACGTCGGAGGCGCACGCCACGCATCAGGGTCTCACGATCTGCGGCCGGCTCAGGTTCGCCTGTGCCTGCTTCAGCACTTCGCCGGTCTCTTCCTCGATGTCGTCGAGGATGTAGCCTTCGAGCTCCTTGGCGATGGCAATCGCTGTGATCACGGTGACCGAGTTTGCGCCGTGCTCCGGAATGGAGCGGTCGATAAAGCCCGGTATCGCCATGATGGTGCACGCGCGCTCCAGCGCCACCAGACGACAGTTCAGCTTCATCTGCTGCAGCTTGGCGATGTTCTCCAGCTGCTTTGCAGTCAGTTGCGTGTTGTTCAATTCATTCTCCTTTTGGCTTTGGGTGAGAGTTCGCGAAGGCTGCCCTCGCAGAGGGTGTAGTGGTCATTGCCGCGGACACAGCCGTAGTAGGGCAGCTTGTGCTCGGCGCAGACATGCCCGTCGATCAGCGCCTTCACCTGAACGACGGGGCCGTAAACGTGCTGCTTGTCTTCGACCACCTCGACGTGCTGGTCGAATGTGAACTTATGCAGGGTCTTTTCGGACGCGCTCAACTTCTTCTCCATCGATGATCTTGTTCAGCTTGTAGATGCCCCGCTGCAGATAGAACATGCTCTCCGCTGCATCGGCGTGGCTGGAAGCGAAGTATTCTGTTCCGTCTTTTTTCATCCCCACCACGACGACGCACTCTAAATCTGCGTTGTGAGCGCTGGCAATGATAGTGGTGGGATCGATTGAAAGGGTGGTAACGCCATCCCACTGCTCGATGTTGGCGTGCGCTTCACACGGCATGGTACCGAAGCACACTTCGCATCGAGGTGTGTCATCCACTAGCTGGGGGGGTTGTCGTTGTCATAGTTTCCGATCTCCGGGAGGAGAGGGTCTTTGGCGTCCTCCAGCGCCTTTTCACATTTCTCTTTCGCTTCGAGCGTTACCGGCGTGAGCACATCCAGCAGCGACTTTTTCTTGATGTCGACGGCGTTGGCGATGATCTCGTCGCAGAGCATGATCTGCTCGCTGCACGCGGAGCGCATCTCGTCGTTGACGCTCGTGCCGTTCTTCTCGAACACGAAGCCGCCGTCCATCATGGCGATGGTCTCGACGTGGAGCTCGCGGATTGCGCGCGCAGCTTTGATGGCGGGGTGATCTTCGTCGCGCTTGTCTTCTGTCATGGGGGTCTCCTTGTGGGGTACCCCAGACGTAACTGCGCCCTCCCCGTGTGTCAACGGAAAGG
Organism: uncultured Candidatus Solibacter sp.; assembly: GCA_964604945.1. Taxonomy (GTDB): domain Bacteria; phylum Acidobacteriota; class Terriglobia; order Bryobacterales; family Bryobacteraceae; genus PNKE01. The sequence goes on along the minus strand of CAZSBK010000021.1, from coordinate 16,863 downwards.
GCGCAACTATTACGAACTTGTGATCAGCTTAGAGGGGCGCGTTCGGGTCGCGAGCCTGCGGCGAATTGATGTCCGTCGCGAGGGCTTCGGCGGAAGGAGCCGAGGGCACCTGCGAGTTTGGGTCGAACTGGTTCGCCGGCGGCTGAGTGCCGGTATCGCTGGACGCGTTCGAAGAGCCGTCAACCGACTTCTCGCCGCGGAGAACCGCCACAGCGTCGTCGATGCGGTGAGCGAGGCGTTCGACTTCCGGATCGTCTTCGGCCGGAGCGCTCATGACGGGCGCGCCCGTGCTCGAGTTTGAGCCCGCGGCATCGGCGCGGCGCTTGACGTCATTGGCGACGCTGATCAGGGTGTCCACTTTCGAAGAGAGTTCAGAGACTTTCATTTCCATCTCCTGTTTGTCGTGGCGGGCCCGCCGCAACTCGGTATGAATTAGCGCAACATATCTCAGATGGTCGCGAAGTACAGCGTAAACGTCGAAGGTCGGCGTTTGTTCAGTTGGATCGTTGGCGGCGTTAGGGACCGCCGGCGGCTCCATCACAAACCATTTTCGCTTTCCGTCGCGCTGCATTTGATGGTCCTATACAGATAGCGCGGCGTTACGCGTGGCCATCGTGGTCCACATTGGTTGCGTCGTGAGGTTGTCGCCTTCGACGCCTAGTTTGTACACATCAGGCTGCGCGTACCCCCATCGTAAGTCACTGGTCAACTTCAAATACAAGTATAGCGCCCCCGGTCCGTGGTTCGACAATGTTTTAATGTTGTCGAAGAACTGCGCCTGCGCCGTCGCCCACTGCTGGCTTTGGTTTATGGCATTCATAAACAGGGCATCGTTTGCCGAAAGCACTTTGGCGTTAACGAAGCCGCCGGTATTGCATGCCCAGTCGGTGCCGCCTTCGTACTGAATAATACGCTTGTTGCCGTTGGCGACAACGCCGGTATTGATCGCGGCAAGGATGCCGGTCCCCGGGCTCGCCTGACTGCAGTAGTTGTTGATGGTTTGCTGTCCGCCAGTTCCCGTTGTGTTGATGCTGGTGATGAAATTTGCGATCGCCTGCGTGGGGTTGGCCGCGCCCGAATAGTTGCCGCCCGCGACCGTTGACGCCGAACCGCTCGCGCTTGGCGTTATGATGGTAGACGAACCGACCGCCGTGAGTTGGAATGCTGAGCTGCTAAGGCCGGTGCTGCTTACCGTATACGGCGTGCCGGCAATAAAATTTCCGACCGTGGTCTGGAAAATTACTCGGTTGCCGGCGGTAAAAGTGTTCGTCCCGGCAATCGAGTTCACGCCGTTGGTGAACGTAGCGTTGACCACGGCGCTGTTGTCGGTGCCGTTGAACAGTGCACTGTCATCAGCCAGTGTGCCAGTACCGCTAACCGTGTCGCTGTAGGTCTGTGTCGGTTGCAGGTACGTCGCCGGGTTCACCGCGTCGTGAAAACTAAGCGGCGTCGCGCTGCCCCAGTTGTTCCACGGGTCGGTAAAAATGATGTTGCTGGAACTGACAAGGTCGCCCAGCGCAGTATACCTGTTCTGGCTGTCCCACCCGCGAATGCCCTGCAGGCCTAGAGTGGTGTAGACGCGCGACGCCCACGGAGACGAAGCCTTGATTGACCGCGACATGCGGGTAGACCGCAGCGCTTGGATGCTTTCAAAATTCGCGGTGTTCAACGTGCCGCGCAGGTAGCCAAGCCAGTTGGTGTAGTTCGCGACGAAGGTGCCAAAATTCCAAAGTTCGTTCGACCACTCGACGACAATACTAGCAGCCGTGGCGCTGAGCCCGATACACCCATAGCCACCGCTCATCGCGGCATTGATCGCGTTTAACGGGTAGTCCGACTGCGCGGTGTAGTCGGGGTCGCAGTCGAGCAAGCCAGTGGCGGGGAAGGTGAGCCAAAGATGAATAGGTTGGCTCACGCCTTGCGAGACAGCGAGCAGGTTCACTTCCGCCACCAGTGCAGCGCAGGTTTCTATTGGCACGTCGCCCCACGGGGCGTTGCTTCTGACCAGCCAAGCGCCTTGCGTCCACCCCGGCGCAGCCCCTGCCGTACGAGTGCCCGCTTGGTTCTTGTCGAAGTAAAATGTGTAGTAGGTGTCACCAGTAAGCCCGTTGACGCCGGCGTTGAACGAAGGGTTGCCGTTACCGGAACCGCCCTGCACTACCGGAAATTCGCCGCGACCGCCTATGTTTAGGCTTACGTATCTGTACACCCGGTTGGTGCCCGGCGTAGTCGAAAACGCGGTAAACGTGGTTGTGTTGATGTTGACGCCGTTAAGGTCGGTGAGTTCGAAAGTCGTGGCGGTAGCGTTTGCAACGATGCAAGCTACACGGTCAAGTTCTTTCATCGAAGCCGGCGCATTGGCAGGATACGGCATGGTGAACCACACCTTGTCGCCGTTGGCGTAACCGTGCGCCGCGGACGTCGTGACCACACCCGGGTTGGCTTGCGTAATCCCGGTGATCGTGTTGCTGCCGCTGCTGGTCGCATTCACCAACCGCGTGTAGCAGACCTCGCCGTGCGTCATCGCGCCCGGCGTCAAGTTTTTGTTGCCAGTGGTCGGAGTTGACACTGCCGAAAGCGTAATTTGGTTCGTACCAGACGTGGGGCCGTAGGCAGGCCCGGCCGTCACGTTCCTGCTAGCGCCGGCCTTCGTCGGCAGCGAACGGTTTTCAAAGCGATAAACTATGCTGTCGTTGCCGTTGACATGGTTCAATAACCGAATGGCCGCCGGCCGCATATTCACCCAAAGCTGCTTGTACGGACGACGCCATACGTAACCGTTGCCTCCGACCGACGTTGGCATGAAGTCAGTTTCGTCTGCTAACCGATAGATGCGCAGGTTTGTCACGAAAGCGGTGTAGGTGATCGTGCCGGTGATTGCCCCCGGGTTAGCAGCAAGCGGGAAGGTGTATGTACTTAGGCCCGTCACGGTGCAATCTACCGTCGAGTTAAGCGACGAGGGCGTCGCGCCGGCAAAAGTCAGAGCCAGCGTATAGCCGTTAGGGCGGCCATGTGGAGCGGCAGTAGTGACCGTGACAAGACCACCTGACCACGACATTGACGAAACGCTGATAGCCCCACCGAGGCCGGTCGTGGCGATCTGGATGCCAAGCAGGCCATTTGGTGGGGTCGTGATCCCGGAGTTCCTGACAACGACATATCCGTTGCCACCCGTAGTGTTCGTCCACTGACCGTTTGCGTTCTTCGTGTAGCTCCCGTTGGTGAAGGTGAAGCTGACGCCAGTCCCCGTGGTCACAGCTGCGCTGACGACGATTGTCTTTGCCGAGTAATCAATCGAAACAACTTTTGTGCCACCAGAGACGCCAACCCCTGAAACGGTAAATCCGGGCCATAGCCCGGTGACATCGGTAAATCCGGACAGCGTCGTGGTGCTGTTGGCATTTCCTGCCCGCACGATAGAGGTCGGCTCCTCCGTCCATGTCCCGGCAGCAAATTGAACCTTCCCATCCCCGTTCCAGCGGATGACGTAGGGGCCATTGAAGTCGGCGGATGCCGGCATGCGGACGCCTCCACCCCACGTCTGGCCACTTCCGCTCGCGTCGTTCACCCATCCGTTTTGGTCGACGACTTGGCCGAACGTCTTGGTCCCTCCTGACCACGCATTGTTGAACGTGGCCCCATAGGGCGTCATGATGTTATCTCCGAGTATCATATGGTCGATCAGCCCATAGTTCCACTCAGCGTCTGGGTACCAAAGATTAATGACGTTTCGTTGCGACAACAACGGATTTAGGAAAGTCGGGGAGGCCGTCACGCCCCGAGGTCGCGCAATCGACGCCATTGGCATCGTCATTAGTGCAGCCGCACAACCGGCGTGGATGAAGTCGCGACGAGAAACTTTCATCATATTCCTTATGGAGAAGAGGTAGCTTGGAACATCAACGCCGGAAATCGCGACTGTAAGTTGTTATAGGTCCACGTCGACCCGACCAGGCTGGATTGCCAGGTCCCGTACGTGCTGCTTCCCGTGTTGCAGTTAGCGCCGTTGCAGCTGATGTTGTCGAGGCCACCTGAGCCGCCGCTTTGAACAATTCCCGCTTGCGTCGGCGCACCCATCAGAGAGCCTACAAGGCTGAAGTTGCTGCTGTAGGCATTCGCAACGTGCGTAGCATTGTCGCTGTTGACACAGCCCCACACATCGCGCCCAGCTGAAGAGCCTCCCGGCCCGAACTGGACCGCACCGCCCAGCGCGCCAGACTTATTTCCGTTGGTCGCTGTGCTGATGCTTGCGGTGCTTTGAATGAGCGCGCCGGGAAGATTGGTCGACGCGTCGTTTGTGTAGAAAGCAATCTGGATATTGCCTGCGGCAACGCCGGTTGTCATGCTCAGACCGACGTTGGTGAACGTCACTAGCCGAGGAAATTGGAACAGCCGGCAATAAATCTGGCCGGCGGTGAACGTCTGCCCTGTCGTCATGGGAGCTGGCGGGAAAGCCAGGTACCAATAGGTCGCCTTGTAATTCGGCGGCGTCAGGCCGGGGCACGTCACCGCCAGCGTATTGCTGGTCGCGCAGTCGCCAGAAATGTTGCCGTTCGTAATCGATGAAGCACCGGAGAACCGCGCCAGATTGCCACTGGCAGGCGTTCCTGTCGTCGTAACGGTCCCTGAACCACCCCCGCCGTTGCCGGGCAGGGTGTGGTAGTTCGTCCCATCCGAATACAGGTCAAGACTTCTACCAGTGGCAACCGTGATCGGGCTGGCGCTTCCGTCGATAGTGACGCCAGACACGGCGATAGACACGCCTGCTGCGCCGTCAGATTTGATTGTGGTGAACCAGTTCGACGGGTTCGTAAATCCGGCCGGTGATCCAACCGTGATGGTCGTCAGCGCAGCATTCGTCGACCGCTTAATAAGGCCACAGTCACCGTCGACAATCGAATAGCTGGTACCTGAAATGGTGCTGTCGCTTGTCGCGCCGCGAATGGTGCCCGTCGTCGTAATAGTGCCACCGACTACACCGCACGACGTTGCGATGCTGGTCACAGTACCTGTGCCAGTAATCGTGGCACACACCAGCCCGGAACCGTTGACGTACACCAGCGCATGAGTGCCGTCGTTGGCGCAGGCCGGCACCGCTAAGTTCTGCATGTCCGCCGTCGAGCCGGTTGGATTGATCCAGATCGAGTTGGCAATGCCCTGAGGAGCTTGCGCGAGCGTGGACCGGCCGGTTACCGCGGAGAACGGAGGTGCACAAGCCGCTTGCGACGCAGCCGTAATAAGCCCCTTACCGTTTACCGTGATCGACGTGCACTGCGTCGTGCTGCCAAAGCTGCCGACGTTACCGTTGACCGTTGCCAGCGTGTGCCCGCCGGTGCCGTTCGCCGTGAGGTCGCCCGATGCGAGCCCGTACACATACGCCGCGATCTGTGCTGCGGTGCACTTCCTACTAGTGCCGGCCTGCGAACATTCATTGAGGTCCGTCCCGCCAACCGAGGCTGCAGCCGGTAGCGCCGGAATGTCAATGTTCGCAGCAAACGCCGGCGTAGCAACTGCAAGCCACGCCAGAAGCGCTAAACTAATTTTTTTCATGGTGATATGACCCTGCTGTCTCCCGTGCTGGTCACACGGAAATCGCCTGTGTTTGTAACCCGGAAATTGCTACCGCCGCCACCGCCCCCAGCCCCTTTTTTGCTGCTGATCGCACCGAGCCGGCCGAAGTTCGCGCCTTCTCCACCAAGCCCAAAGGCAAATGCAGCAGACGTTGTGACTAAAGCTATGAGAACCGCGGCGATTATCGGCTTCATCTACGGGCTCGCGATTACAGACACGCAATCGCCGGGCCTAACTCCAAAATATTCCGGAGCATCGGCAGGTAGCGGCTTGCTGGAAATCGTTGCGGCCGCACCTGCACACGCTGGCCTGAATTTCACGGCGCAGCGCGTGTCGCATAGGATGCGGATGTACTTGGTGGTGGTGCCAAACGCTGCCGAAGATGCAGCTCCTCCGCTAAAGTCGACCGGCGTCTGGTCTACCAGTGTCGGCTCAGTGGCGATCTGCGCCGGCTGATTGAACGTATTGGTCTGCCCGATGATGGCATACTCAGAGATAAAAGCTTTGGAGGCGGCGAACGCGGGGCTTGCAAACGAGACGATACAAGCCGCCAAGATGAATTTACGTAGCATAGTGGTGGCTCCAGTCATGCGAAGTCCCTCTGCAAATCGCTCTACGAGCGATCCCTATCACGGCGTCGGGAGTATTGCAAACCGCTTACTCCTGGGTGACCACCCTCGTCCCGGGCGGTAGTGGCTGCATGACGATGGTGCCATCCATCGGCTGGGGCTGAACCTGCGGCGCGGGCGGAGGCGGGTTCAACGGGGTCTCCGCGACCGGATGGGGGCCGTAGGTGACAAACACCTCCACATAGCGCCCCTTCTCGTCAGCGAGCTCCATGGTGCGTTGTTTCAGCATGATCAGCTTGTACCCGCAGACCGCCTCCTGATCCGCACGTACGGCCGCCTCTGCCTGCACCATGCTGGTCTCGTCGGGGCGATAGATGAACTGCGTGTCGATCTCGCCGCCAAGCTTCCTAAGTTCCTCGGCCAAATTTCTGCTCCTTGTACCCGGGGTTGACCGCCATCTCCGGAGACACGTCGCCAATCCGTGGCAACGGCGCACCGTTCATGTTTCGAGGATCGAGTGGCGGTGTGGTGGCTCTCCGCGGCACGAAGCCGACGTAGATCGTGAAATGCGGGACCCCCGCCCCATCGAACACCATCTCAACGCGCGATCCGTACGGCATCAACTCCGGCTGATCGCGGGCGGTCACCGCGTAGACTTCGTTGAGCATAAGTACTGGCATGTCGGGGTTACCGTCTCCAACCCACGAGCGCTGGACTTCCGTGTATCCGATGGGGCGGGGGTTATCTCGCATAGGGGCTCCTATGGCTCAGCGTTTACCATCCACTGAGCTCGGCGTCGAGGCCTCGTTCTTGTAGCGCTCGTAGATCTCCGGCACGTCTTTTGGGAGGGGCTTCTTCACGGCGCTGACCATCTGCTTCACGCTCTCCTCGAGCTGGAGCTGCAGCGCTTCCGTTTTGGCGGCCTGCCCCTTCTGGTAGTCCATCCAGTCCCAGTACGCCCAGCCGGCGAGGTCCTTGACGAGCTCGTCCTTGTGCCGCGTGTCCTGCACCACGCGCGCGCCGTCGTGGAGGAAGACTGTAAGAACTGGGATCGTATAGCGGTCCGCTTTGACCACCGTGACGATGGCGGGGAACGGCTCGACGTGATCCGGATCGTGATAGAGCACAATTCTACCTACGGTTGGGTATGCGACTTTATCTAGCATTGGCTGCAAGCTCCTCTTTGGGTTGCCCTTGCTCGCCTTCTTGATTGTTAAGTCGGCTCGTCGCGGGCGGGTTGAAGATCATCAAGTTACCCCGGAAGGTAATGCCCGCGTCATCGAACGCTTTCCAGCAGGCCACCTTGTTGTTGTGATACATGTCGCGCTTCTCGCTCTCGAACTGCGCGATGGTCGACGCACAAACGCCTCCCTTTTTGCCGAGCTCAGTTTGCGTCCACTTCAAGACGGCACGAGCGGCGCGGAATTTCTGGGCGTCTGTGTAGGACATGGGGCCTCGAGGGTTGGAGGGACTGTCGGATTAGCTAGCGGTGCCGACATCAGGGTGACGGCCTCCAGAGGCCGGCCCTTGCTCTAATTTGAGCTAAGTCCCTAATCCTGTAAATCATTTAACCATCACACGCAAGCATCGTGTTGTCACTTTTGTGTGATGTGGGGGCAAAGTTTTTGGGTTGGGATTTTTTATGATTTTATCGGTTGGGTAGGGGGGTCAATTATTTTTTGGGTCATCTGTAACAGTCGGGGCCCCAATAAAAGCGGGGAGGGGGTGGGCGGGGGGCCTGTCCATCTACCCCCCGGGGTAACCCGTCCCCACGGCTTGAGTGTAAGAACGCTCCGAGCATGTGGCTCACGGAAGATGGCTTACGGGACCTGAGCGACGGCCAAAACAAGCACGCTCTTAGTCGGACCCTGCCTGACAAGCATGGTTCTAGTCCTCCCACCTTAACCCATCGGACGCTGTTACCTCACGAGGTAACGTGGCCAAAAGGGCAACGGTAAATCCGGATAGACGCTCGCACTAGAGCGCTGGGACGGAACAAACGAAACCACCAAACCTCTCTATGATCCGACGGGTTGTTAAAAGCCATCGCAAGGTCACCGCTCGCTAGGCCGCTTACTCCTAGCGCTCCAATTGAGAAACGGTCACTTCAGGTAAGGAATTGCGACACTGGTAGAGGCGACGAATAGGAAACTTCACTGAGGGACATCCGGCCGGTGGTTTCCAGCATCCTTTGCCAATGCCAAGGTTGGATGCTGTTAGCGCTCACGCTCCGATGCCTCTGAACACTGCGCCAAGCAAGCATGAACCGAGCGTCGAGCGCTAACACCATCTAACCTTGGGAGGTATCAATGTACCGACAGTATCGAATGGACGGTCTGACCGAACGTGAGAAGGCTGAGCGGCGTCGACGCCTTGGGATAGTGCAACCGCACAGCGCAGCCGTCGGTCCCAAGGTCGAGACCAAACCATCTGACGATCCGCAGTTCATTGCGCCGTACACGATCAAGAAGATTTCGAAGAAGCGACGGTTCAATGGTTGCAGGTTGAGCGACGACATCCGCGCGAGCATCAAACACAAACACGCACTCAATCAGGCGTTCCATGCGGCGCTTCGCAGCGAACTCGCGGGGCGATAACACCGCAGCGAAAAGAAGAGTGATATCAAACGGTTACAAGGATTTAGTGGAATAAGAGACCCCCAGGTCCTTGTAACTACTATACTATTTCTTATTCTATAATGTATTGTTATAAAACATGGTACGTGTAGGGAGGCGCCGCCGGCCCGCATCAAACGGTTCCGGCGGCCAACCATCTAACCATCCAAAGCTGTAGCTGTATTGTTTTTTCCAGCATAACATATAGATTTAGAATTCATTCAACGATTTCAATGGTTCCATATGTTCTTATTCCATACATGGAACTATAGAATATCCGAGATTTGTTCATAAAGGAACTTATGTGCCCTTCCGCCACATTCACAACATTGTGGTGATCTCGCCAATGCGAGCCACATATGTGGCGGTGATTGGTAATTAGGTACGCTTACCTTAGGAGGTAACATGGCCCACATGTTCTCGAAAGGCGACCTCGTGCAGTTGTCCAGGCTCGGGGTACGCAAGCAGTATAAGGGCACGCTTCGCCTCAAGACTGAGGCAAGCCGCGGTCGCTTCGTGCGGTATGACGGCGGCTCGTGTGTGGATGGAAAATACACCCGGGCGTTGATTGAGTGGTTCACCGATGAACCGTTCCCGCCTAGCTATCAGCAGTTGACGCGGCTGGACTATATCGAACAATCAGGGACGCCACGATGACGGACCTGCTCATAGCCGTCCTCGGTGCGATCTCGATTGCCCTCTTTCTCTATGCCGTGTGGCCCGACAACTGGAGGTGAACAATGGCGCAACCGATCTTCAACATCAGCTTGCGTAAGGTAGGCGGCATCCGCTTCCTTAAGCTGGGCCGGGTGAACATATCGTTCTGCGTATCCCGGCCGAAGTGTTTGCTCGAGACGCAACGAATGAGCGATACCAAGTATCGCGAAGCCGTAAGGCTCGCAGAGATAGAGCGCGAACTCACGGCGCGTATGGCTGAGCTGGCAGAGAACGGCTTCCACATGGAGGTGAACCATGACCATCGAACGGTATAGCCTCCGAAACATGCTGCGGTGCAGATCGTGGAAGCCTGACTACTACATGATAGTAATCTGGGCGATTGGCCTGCCCGTTTGCCTCCTCGTGTGGTGTGCCACGGCGCTGGCAGTTCACGAGACGGTCAAACATCTTTTGGGTGGTTGCAGCTGACACAACGCTCCAGTTCGCCGATCCTGTAATGTGGACGGGGTGGAGCGTCAAATCATTGACCATGGGAGGTGCGCCATGAAGTAGCCATTGAATGATTTTATGTTGACGCCTCAATTAGAAAATCTGCGCGCTGGTCCGCTGCATAATAGGCCAGCAACAATTCAATTAAACTAATTCCGCACTCGATGCGGTGATCGGTCCGGGACCTCTGTGACCTTGGGGTAGAGGCAAACCGGCCAGCTATGAAGAGAGTGGACAATGACTGAAGGAAATGATCTGGGACTGCCGATCCTCGATGTCGAGGACGACGGTGCGATCCCCAACACCAACAACGTGCAGCCGGTGTTCACCACGCAGGTGGACGAACAGGGGCAGACGGAGGTGGTCGTCGCGGATGAGCACGCCAATGAGGTGCTCGAACAGCTGGCTGATCAGCCCGCGGTGCAGGAGCCTGCGCACTCAGAACTCGACACGCCCGATCCGCGCGCCCCGCACGAGATCGAGGAGACTACCTCACAGGGTAACGATCAACCGCCTGCCGCGGGACACAACCAGCCGGCCAATCCGGAAGAAATGCGCCGCGACTTCTTCAAGGACGTGAATAAGTTCGGCAAGGCGAGTGGAGAGGGTGCGAGTGCTTTGGGTAGGCTCGGGCTGCGCGCGCTACGGGCGGCGGCCGACGGCATCCTCTCCACCGCTAAGCCGCAAGGTGGCGGCAAGGACGATGCGACGCTGGTCTACGAGGCCTACACGGCGATGGACAGCAAGCACTCCGAGCACACCGCCGGCGGCTCCAAGGCGAACGCCTCCAAGCTGCGGCAGATCATTGCGATGGGCTGCATGACCACCCTGAGCGATCCTGTGGCCGTCGGCGACCGGTGCGTGCGTATCCGGGAGCGGATGGAGGGCGCTGGCCTCAAGCCCAAGGCGCTGTTCGCTGCCATCGTGGACACCGCACGCGAGCAGATCAGCAGCGACACCGAGCTGACCGATGCGCAAATCGAGGCGGCCTGCACCAAGACGAAAGCCGACAAGACGCTGGAGAAGGAGTGGACTGCGATCCAGAAGAGGGTCGAGGGTCTCATTACGGGTGAAGCGTCGCACGGTCTGAAGGATACCAGCGACACTGCGCTGAAGATCAGCGACCTGTGCCTCGAGCGCCTCAAGCAGTACAAGTCGGACGAGACGCGCGCCGATCTGATCGAAGCCATGATCGAGAAGGGATACACCCGCGAGATGGCGGTGAACATCGTCGACAAGAAAATCTAACGCAACAAGAGCCGGAAGGGTCTGAAGAGATCGGGTATGTGGGGTTCGACTTCCCCACCGTTGGCTAGTTCATCGTCGTCCAAGGTAGGACGCCCGACGCATTCCGGAAAAGAACGAGGCGTCGATACACGCCTACAATGTTGCGCACTCAGAACACGCCCGTTAGTCGGGTGAGCCGCTGGTCTCTTAATTCCAGCAGCGGTGGCCCGGCATCGCGATAGTGAAAACTATCCGGGAATAATTTGAATTGCACGTAGCTGGCGGCATCAGGAGCAGAACGACGATGAGCATATGCAGCGTGCTAGGCATCTGCGCATTCACAACGATCAGCGCCGCCACAATCAGCGGCATCGCAACAGTGCATGACGGAGACACGATCTATGTCAATCATCAAGCCATCCGACTATGGGGTGTGGACGCGGAGGAATTGTCCGAACCTAACGGTGCAGCAGCGCGAGAAGCTCTGCATCATCTTGTCGGAAATGAACGCGTCGTGTGCACACCTGTTGGAGCTAGCCACCAACGAACGGTTGCACGATGTGACGTTGCTGGCCGCGATGTCGTAAAAGTTCTCGTCGCCTCTGGTGCGGTGCTCGATTGTGCCCGCTATTCGGGAGGCCATTACCGAAAAGATGAACCGGCTGGATCGCGGGCGAAGCTGAGGCAGAAGCCTTATTGTTAGCGGAGATGATCAATGGAGACGTGGCTGGATCGTGTCAAAGTCTCGATTGCAGAGCTCGAAGCTAGAGGGCTCACGCCTGAGCTTGCACTTACGAGAGCAGTGCTGCTTGGCGCAGTGTTCAGGCCGTTTAGCGGCTTCGACAGTGAGCATAAGCATGGGGCTGTCTACGTCGTAGACAACCCAAAGAAAAGGGGAGCAGGACTGCTGGGCCTTACACAAGAGATGTGCGCCTACAGATTTCTGATGCACCATCATCCGCATGCACTGGAGGTGCACAAAGACGATACCCCGTAGCTCAATACACCGAGCAGACCGTTGGTCCGAAAGAGCAAGCATCTCGGGATGATTTGTTATGATGCAGGCTGGTTACCTGCCGGGGTTACAAGTTTGCACGTAGCTCAAGTAGAGCAGCATGGTAAGTGGATCGATGGCCGCGCTGAAAGGCTGTATGGTCTAGAGCAAGCGAGAACGTGAAGATGCAGGTACAGTCGCTATCGTATACGACGTGACCGTGTGCTCTATAGCCGGCGTCCCGTCCGAGTTACGTTTACCGTAGCCCTGCCGTGCAA
>CAZSBK010000021.1:0-4342 GCA_964604945.1 uncultured Candidatus Solibacter sp. | reverse complement strand
ACTCATGGTCAAGTTCATCACGAAGCAAGTCCACGATGCCTTCATGCCGTGGCCCTATCACGCACCCTACGGCACGGTCACGGTGACTGAGCGTGTCTCCACACCTAAGAAGTCACCACCACCCAAGAAGGAGACGAAGAAGTGTACATTTCAATACCCACCGGAGATTGCCGCGCTGCTATCGGGAAAGCGATCATCGCCGGCGAAGGGCGCATCGCCGAAGACACTGTCCGGCTCAAAGACCAAGCCTACGCGCAGCTCCGCGGCGGTGCCGAACACAACGGAATAAAGGTCGACGACGCTCGCGAGAAGGAGATGCGGGACATGGTCGACCGCGATGTCGAGCACATGCTCGAATCGCATCCGGCGAAGCAGACGCTGGAGGTTCTCAAGCTCTTGAACCGAATGCTCGACCGTAATCTCGAGGACTTCGTTGTGCTCGACGACGCGGACTTCAGCATGCTGGAGGACTACCTTCCCGAAACGACGGTAGAGTAACCCGAGGAGGTAACCATGAGACGAAGTCACGCGGAGACGCAGGAGTTAATTGCGGCGCGGACTGCGGACTTCGTCAATGGCGACGCCTCCGAGGCGGTTCTGGCCGCGTCGCTTAAGGCGCTGCACCTAAGTCCCGATGAAGTGAGGTACTACGTGTGGCGCGCCAAGGTGGAGCGCACTCACGCCGAACGACTCAAGGAGAAAGCAAAATGAACCACATTCGTTGGGCGGCTTGGGGCATCATTGATGTCGACGGCACCATGGACCGGCAGCAGCGCCGCAACTATCTACGTAAAATTCGCGCGGAGCTCACCGAAATAAGATGCGGCTTTACCATCGGCGGCAACAAGCGTACGCCGTGGTATGGCATCACTTACACGCGCGAGGATGGTGCGCAGAAGAGGCAGGCATGTGCCGGCACTGACGCGCTCAAGAAGGTCTGTGCGTGGTTACTTCTGGAGGTAGGCGATCATGAGCGCGGTGCGGATGGTGGCGTACGGAGTGCTGGAGCTGAAGGAGATCAGGCTGACGGGGACGGCATCACTATTCGCTGACCACGTCCCTGATAAGTCCGATCAGTTCGAGAACGATCAGCTGCGCAAGCTGGTGAACGACGAGCTGCAGCGGTACGGGCTGCTGCTCAAGCGCAACATCGTGCCCAAGAACCGAGGCTGGCGCACCGAAGCGAACGAGCACAGCCTGTTAGGCCAGCTGGTCAAACCCGCATCAGGCGGCTTCGCTACGCGGCAGGAGCTATGTGTGGGGAGTTTCCGGGACTGCTGCATTAAAGCGGCGCGGGTGCTCGACGATCTGGACAAGTCACAGGAGAGTGGCACATAAGTTCCCGGAATAGGATCGCCGGGTTTAATCGGTCCTTACTTCACGAGGTAACATGGCAAAGAAACGAACGACCGCACAGCGTCGTGCAGCAGCGAAGGCTGCATGGGCGATCCGCAAGGCGAAGGAGACCACGCCCGACCGGACACTGGCTGTGAGCACGCTGCAGGGCATGAACGCCATCGGCTACGAGACACTCGCCACCGAGCTGCAGGCTGCCTACGATCAGTCCGCCTATGGCAAGGGGCTGCAGCGGCACGCGAACGGGCGGGCCTTCCACCGCCAACCCATCATGGAGAACGGCCGCATGTTCGGTACGGGCTTCACCGCTGGGCAGGCCGCCAAGAAGGCTCAGGAGGCGCTGGGCATGCTCCGGCGTGGCGAGGCCGACAAGGCCCTTGCCGAGCTCCACGGCGCTATCGTGTACCTTGCGGCCACGGCTGCGCTGGTCCGCGAGGGCTGATTGTCCCCACACCTACATCAACGGAGCCTCACAGGAGATGACGATGGCTTTTGCACTATGCCCTGACGGTGGGCTTCCTCGACTGTGGCGCTTCGTTGATGACGACCGCACCATGACGGAGGGCTGTATCGTTTCGGCTCTCTATCCGGAATACAATTTGCTGGTGGTCAACCGTGTGTTGTTCGACCAGCTGCCTGAGCTGGATCGCCACCGAATTTTGCGCACTCAGAAAGCGCGCGAATACATCTAACCATCGAACCATTCACCCACTGGAGATAACACCATGCGTTTTCTTGATCTGAAGCAGCCGCTGATCGACAATATCGACGCCGGCATTGCGAGCCATCTGCAGAGCCCTCCCGGTACCGGCAAGTCGGACTTCGTCGAGGACCTCGTGCAGCACCTGTCCAAGCGCGACGGCGAAGAGTGGGGCTTCACGACCTGCTTCCTCGCCACCTACCAGCCGACGGATTTGCTGGGCTACATGGTACCCACGAAGGTAACCAATCCCGATCAGACCACTTCGCTCGCCAGCGTGTTCACCACGCCGAACTGGATGATGACCAAGCCGACGGAGCAGTACCCGCACGGCCGGCACATCAACACGTTCAAGCGCGGCATCGTGTTCCTCGACGAGTGGTCGCAGGCCGACGGCGACACCAAGAAGGCTGCAGCTCAGCTGAAGCTGAAGGGCGAAGTCGGTCCGCATCGCCTGCACAAGGGCATCGCTGTGATCTCCGCGGGCAACCGCAAGGAGGATCGCTCTGGTGTGACGAAGGAGTTCGACTTCGTCATCAATCGTGAGAACCAGTTCAACATCGACCCGGACTTCCCGAGCTGGGAGGCGTGGGCCATCGACCACGGCATCATGCCGACGACGCTGACGTTCGCGAAGGCCAACCCGCAGGTGGTGTTCGACGGCAAGGTGCCAGACAATCAGGGACCGTGGACGACGCCGCGCTCGCTGTGCATGGTCGATAGACTTTTGCAGGTGAAGATGAAGCGCAACGGCGGTGTGCTGCCCGACGACCAGACGACTGCCGAGCAGATCAGCGGCATCATGGGTGCCGGCGCTGCGCAGTACATGGCGTTCATCAAGCTCGAGCGCGAAATGCCGAAGTACGAAGACATCGTCAAGGACCCGAAGGGCGTCAAGGTGCCGTCCAAGCCCGACGCGTGCATGCTGGTGTGCTACCAGCTGGCGCACATGATCAAGGAGAAGGACGCCACCGCGGTGGTCGAGTACATGGAGCGCCTGCCGACCGAGTTCAGCGTGACGTTCGCCACGACCGCCTGTAAGCGCCAGCCGATGCTGGTTGCCAACAACGCCTTCGACAAGTGGGCTCGCAAGAACAGCTCGTTGATGGCGGCGATTGCACTGGTCTCGAAGGGCCAGTGATCGAGACGGGGACTTAGCTCATAGAGAGCGTGTGAACGTGGTGGACGTAACTATCGGATCGGGCTTATGCCCGGCGGGCGATCCACAGAAGACGAAGCAGATGCGAGCGTGCCGACCAGCTCACAAGGCAGGTGCCGTCCAGATCGCAGTCCCCACCACTTACTCGCGGAGGTAGCCATGGCATACACGATCACAATCGAGTTGCGCGTTGACCACGACACGGCCAACGTGAAGGTCAAGGACCCCATCATCCTCAAGGCTGCACGACAGGCTGCCAAGGAGCTGATCACCAAGGCGATGATGATCCAAGACAAGCGCGCTCCTACCATTATGGTCACCGACGGTGACTTCTTTTCGGAGACCAACGATGTCGCTATCTTCGGTGATGAAGAAGACTGAGAACCTGATCCATCTTGGCTACGAGGGTGGAGCGATCCATAACGAGTACTACACCGCTCGCGTGACGCCAGAAGAGGGCGTGTGCGTCGCCTACATGATAGGCGAAGTCGTGATGATCCAGTTCTTCCCGTGGCCTGATGCGTCCAAGACAGGACTGCAAGAGAATGGCCACGAAGACTACGCCAAGTTCATCACAGACCGCGCATCGCAGGTGATGGCAAGCAAGGGCACGCTCTTCATCAGATATCCGTTCGTCACCGCACCCACAACCGATCTGCTTATGATCAAGTGCCTCATCGAGGAGGCGACACAGGAGATGACCAATGCGAAACATTCCAATCGTACAGCTTGACGCCAAGCAGGAGAAGCTGTGGTCCGACACGCGTGCAGCGCTGATCTGGCATTGCCCGGCGTTCTCTCACATCTTCTACACCATGCTGCAGAATACCGGCAAGAAGACCGACGCGATCTTCACCAACGACCCGAGCATCCCCATCGCAGCGACGGACGGCAGCAATCTGATCTTCAACACCGGCCCCGAGGGTTTCTTCCGGTTCAGTCTGAACCAGCGCCTCTTCATCGTCGCGCACGAAATCCTGCACTGCATCCTCAACCACTGCAGCATCAGCGCCAACCTGCGCATGCGCGGCAAGATCATGTTCACTGACGGCAAGGAGCTGCCTTACGACGGCGACCAGATGAACATGGCCGAGGACTATGTCATCAACGCGATCCTGATCGAGAGC
>CAZSBK010000020.1:0-61974 GCA_964604945.1 uncultured Candidatus Solibacter sp. | reverse complement strand
CGCCAAGCCACCCCAGTTCGGCGAACTGCTCGACGAAGGCCAGCGCGACCAGTATAAGCAGCAGTACGAGTCCTCTCTCTCCTCTGCCCGCGCCAGTCTCGCCGCCGTCTCCGGGGCCAAACTGAACGGCGCCCAGGCTGATACCGCCGAACGGGTCCGCGGCTTCATCCTCGAGGCCGAGAAGATCCACTCGGCCGACATCCGCACCGCCGCCCAACTCGCCCAGCGCGCTGCCAGCCTCGGCCGCGACCTTCAGAACTCGGTCAAATAGAACCCTTCAGCGCTTCGCCATGCCCCATTGCTTGTTCGGCTTGGGCCCCAGCGTCAAGTCCAACTCGCCACCCGCCACCAGTTCCTTGTACGTGATCCAGTACCGCCCCTCCAACGCCTTCCCGTTTAGCCGCGCCGACTGGATGTAGTCGTTCGCCGCAGCGTTGTTCAATGTCCGTATGACGAACCGTTTGCCCTCTGTCCCGTGCCCGTCCAAACAGATGGTGACGCGATCGAACAGCGGGCTGGTGATCTCATACCGCGGCTCGGGTCCGATCCCGCCCGTCGAGTCGAACAGCCCCATCGCCATCAGCACTCCCAGCGCCCCCATCTGTCCCTGATCCTCGTCCCCGTTGTAGCCCCCCTGCGGTGTGATGTCGCCGAACACCTCCCGCTTCACCCGCCGTACCCAATACTGCGTCAACCATGGCGCGCCCGCATGTGAAAACAGGTGCGCCATGTGGCACGCCGGCTGGTTCTCGTAATCGATCCAGTTCTCCCCGTGCTTTCCGTGCGGTGTGATGAACCGCGCCGGAGCCGCCAGCTCGAACTGTTTCTGCAGTTTCGCAACGAACTTCTCGTTGCCGCCCAGCGACGCGATCAATCCGGGGAAGTCCTGCGGCACGAAGTAGGTGTAAATCGCAGAGTTCGACTCCACAAACCCCCTGCAATTGAATCCCTCACAGGTCGGCGTGAACGGCTCATACCAGCTGCCGTCCATGTTCCGCGGCCGGATGTAGCCCGCCGCCGGATCGAACAGCTTCCGCCAGTTCCCTGCCCTCTCCGCGAATGCCTTCGCGTCCTCGTCATGCCCCAGCGCCCGCGCCAGATTCGCCAGCGCGGCGTCCTGGTACGCGTATTCCATTGTCTGCGCCGCGCCCTCCCGATGCGACCCCGTCCCAAAAGCCCCCACCGGCACGTAGCCCCGTTCGACGTAATACTTCATCCCGCCGCCCTGCGCATTCGCCCCCGCCTCATACCCGGCATGATCCCGAATCCCGCCCGGGAACGCATTCTTGCGCGACCCCTCATACGCCGCCTTCAGATCGAAATCCCGGATCCCTTTGAAATAAGCCGCCGCGATCAGCGGCACGGCCTGGTCGCCGACCATCACGAAGGTGTAATTGCCGCCGCTTGGACCTCGTGCGATCATCCCCCCGTTTGCGTAATAGTCGATCAGCGACGCCGCCTGGTCGTTCATGGTCTTCGGCCAGGCAATCGGCCACAGCGCGTTCAGCGTCCAGTGCGCTCCCCAGAACGCATCCGAGTTGTATGTGTCCCTCACCGGTCTGCCCGCCTTGTTCAGCGGCACCTGCCGCACGCGCGGCATCTCGCCCGTGTTGTCGATGTACTTGCCATTGGCGTCGCTAAACGCGCCGCGCCCCAGCAGCGCATGCCACAGGTCGGTGTAGAACTTGACCCGCTGCTCGCGCGTCCCGCCCTCTACCTCCATCCTCCCCAGATACTCGTTCCACTCCGCTTCCGACTCCTTCACCACCCGGTCGAAATCCCAATGCGCCAGTTCCGTCCCAAGGTTTAGCCGCGCCTGCTCCACGCTCACGTAGCTGATCGCCACCTTCATCAACACCGTTTCGGACTTTGCGAACGTGAAACTCACCGCACCGCCGGTCTCCGCGCCCGTCACCTCGCTCACCCCGCCTGGAACCACCTCCTTCGCTGGCTTCTCCTTGCCCGCCTCTCCCGCGAGCGGACGCCACGCACTGAACCGCTCAAAAGGCCGGTTCAAATGAATGACGAAATACACCGTCAGCGGCTTCTTGCGCCTGTTGGTTGGCGCCATCACAGCCAGTCCATCCAGTTCTCTATCAGACACGCGCCGCAGCTTTGCGTCCGAAATCGGCCCATGCGCGATCCGCGCCCCTACGTCGAAGTAGATGTGCGCCTGCTCAGCCGCCGGGAACTGGTAACGGTGGAATCCCACCCGCTTGGTCGACGTCAACTCGGCCGTGATCCCGTAGTCTTCCAGGTAGATCTTGTGGTAGCCCGGCCTGGCCGTCTCCTTGTCGTGCGAAAACGCCGACTTGGCTCCTTCGAATCCCAGGTGCCCCCGCATCGTGCCCGTCGCCGGCATCACGGGCACGCCCGCGATCTGCCAGTCGTGGATATGCGAAAACGCGCGGATGTACTTCTCGTTGTACAGATAGCCGGAGTTCCAGGTCCCGTACATTTGCGTGTCCGGACTCAGTTTCACCATCCCGAACGGCCGCCCCGCTGAGGCAAAGAAGAACCACCTCGACTTGTGTGTATCTACAAACGGATTCACCAGATCGACGGGCCTCTCCGCCGCCATCAGCATCACCGGCAACAACACCACGCCATAGGCAATTCGCATGGCCTGATTCTATCCAACCGGACGGAGCCGCGACCGTGAGGGAGCGGTGTGTGCGCTGTATGCGCTGTGTGTTGTGGTGTGTTGTGGGGCGGCGCGTGGCCGCCCGTGGCCGCGCTTCAGTGCGCATGGCGCCCCCGAGCGAGGAGTCCGCGAACGAAGAGAGTCCGGATGGCCCCGCTGGGGCCACCAAAGTGGATGAAAATGCACGCCTTACTCGCGGAACCGCGAACGCAGAGAGCGGGCCTCCGGGGGGGATTTTCGACTGAGCGGGTGCGTTTACCCCTCCGTTCACTTGAGCCCCCGAAAGCAGAGTCCGCAAACGTGGGAAAGCGGGTGCGTTCCTCCAGTTTCTCGAGCCCAACGCAAGCGTCCACTCAGCCGCCAGCCGCGCCGCTTGCGGCGGCGGGTATGCCGCACTTCAACCAACCACACCGCCCTCAACCATCAAATGCTCAGGACGGGGGTGAAGTCCTAAGTGCGTACCGGCATTGCCCGTTTTCATCCAATCCCACCCAGCCGCCTGCCGCACCCCTCATCGCCGTGTCATCATGCTCTTGAATATGTCTACCCGGCTCGCTCTCGTCCTCATCCTGATCGCCCAGGCTCTCCCCCTCTTCGCCCAGCCCGCCTCCTCCAACACGCTCTGGTATCGACACCCCGCCGCCAATTGGACAGAGGCCCTGCCCGTCGGCAACGGCCGTATGGGCGCCATGGTCTATGGCGGGGTCCCTGTCGAGCGCATCCAGTTCAACGAATCCACCGTCTGGACCGGCAGGCCCCACGACTACGCCCACAAGGGTGCCGCCGCCTTCCTGCCCCAGATCCGGGGACTCCTCATCGCTGGCCGCCAGAAGGAGGCCCAGGACCTCGCCATGCGCGAGTTCATGAGCCAACCCGTCCGCCAAAAAGCCTATCAGGCCTTCGGCGAGATCGTCCTAACTTTCTCTGACTTCGTCGTCAACGCAAAAACCTACCAGCGCTCCCTCGACCTCGACACCGCCATCGTCTCCACCCGTTTCGACGGACCCGGCGTTTCCTACTCCCGTGAGGTCCTCGCCAGCCATCCCGCCGGCGTCATCGCCGTCCGCCTCACCGCTTCGAAACCCGGCAGCCTCAGCTTTACCGCCACGCTCCAACCCGCCCACCCCAGCACCTCCATCTCCTCATCCGCCAACGAAATCGTCATGACCGGCGCGGTCGCCGATTCCGCCATCCGCTTCGAGACCCGCCTCAGGGTCATCGCCGAGGGCGGCCAGGTCACGGCCCGCGACGGCGGCATCTCCGTTGCCAACGCCAACGCAGTGACTCTCCTGCTCGCCGGCGCGACAAACCACGTCAACTTCCGGGACGTCTCCGCCGATCCAACCAAACGCACTCAAGCCACGCTCGCTGCCCTCGCCGGAAAGTCCTACAAATCCATCCGCGCCGCCCATATCGCCGATCACCAACGCCTCTTCCGCCGTGTCTCGCTCGACCTCGGCGCTTCGCCCTCCGCCGCCCTGCCCACCGATCAGCGCATCCTCAAATTCGCCGATACCCCCGACCCGGCCTTCGTCGCCCTATTGTTCCAGTACGGCCGCTATCTCCTCATCGCCTCCAGCCGCCCCGGCGGCCAGCCCGCCACCCTCCAGGGCATCTGGAACGACTCGAACACGCCTTCCTGGGACAGCAAGTACACCGTCAACATCAATACCGAGATGAATTACTGGCCGTCGTGGAGCGCCAATCTCGCCGAATGCCAGTTGCCCTTGTTCGATGCCCTCAAGGAGGTCTCCCAGTCCGGCGCCGTCACGGCCCGTGAGCACTATGCAGCCCCCGGCTGGGTCCTCCACCACAACTTTGACCTCTGGCGCGGCTCAGCCCCCATCAACGCCTCCGACCACGGCATCTGGCCCTCCGGCGGCGCATGGCTCGCCCAACACGCCTGGGAACAATACCTCGTCACTGGCGACGAGGCCTTTCTTCGCAACACCGCCTATCCCCTCATGCGCGGCGCGGCGGAGTTCTTCGCGGCTTACCTCGTCCCCGATCCCCAGCGGAAGTGGCTCATCTCCGGACCCTCCAACTCCCCCGAGCAGGGCGGCCTCGTCATGGGTCCTACGATGGACCATCAGATCGTGCGCAACCTCTTCGGCAACACCATCGCCGCATCCGAAATCCTCGGAACCGATGCTGAACTCCGCGCCAAGCTGAATGACCTCCGCCCCCGTATCGCGCCTAACCAGATCGGCCGTCTCGGCCAGCTTCAGGAATGGCTCGACGACGTGGACGACCCCAATAACAAGCACCGCCACGTCTCGCACATGTTCGGCCTCTTTCCCGGAGCCGAAATCACCCCCTACGGCACGCCCGATCTGTTCGCCGCCGTCCGCAAGTCGCTTGAAATGCGCGACGATGAGGCCACCGGCTGGTCCATGGGCTGGAAGATCAACCTCTGGGCTCGCCTGCTCGACGGCGATCGTTCCTATCTCATCCTGCGCAACCTCGTCCGCCCCGCCCTCGCCGGAGCCAAACCCCGCTCCGGCCTCTACGTGAACCTGTTCGACGCCCATCCACCCTTCCAGATCGATGGCAACTTTGGCGCCGCCGCCGGCATCGTCGAACTCCTGCTCCAATCCCACGACCCATACGCCACTCCCACTTCGCTCTCCCCCGTCCAGCGCGGCCAGGCCGGCTTCATCCACCTGTTACCCGCCCTCCCCACCTCGCTCGCCTCGGGCACCGTCACCGGACTCACCGCCCGCGGCGGCTTCCGCGTCGATATCTCCTGGAAAAGCGGCAAACTTGTATCTGCCGCCATCCACGCCGTCGAATCGAAACCGCTGAAGGTCCGCTACGCCGGCAAGGAAATCGGCATCGCCGCCCGCGCGGGCAGAACCTACCGTTTCGGCGCGGACCTATCTGTGAAGAATTGAAGGGGAAAGGGAAGAGGGTGGTGAGCCCGGAAGGAATCGAACCTTCAACCTACTGATTAAGAGTCAGTTGCTCTGCCAGTTGAGCTACGGGCCCATCGCGTGATGCGGCACCCGTTAGTATAGCGAACCGAGTCTGGGGCGGGCAACTTCAGCGGCCCCAATAGTCACGTTTGGGCCGGTTCCAGCGAGATGTGCTCGGCCACGACCAGCCGGCTTCCCTCCTCCCGGACCAGCGTCATTGGGTCCCGGCCACCGGTCGTAAGGCCCGCTGGCGAATCCACAATCCGGTTCGTAAGAGGTCCGCCGGACATCCTGCTGTTCGGGGCTCGTGTTACCCCTCATCCTACGGTTCTGGACGATCCTCCGCCCTCCGCGTCCCGGCTATACTCATACGATGAACTGGGCCCTTCCGCTGTGCCTGCTCCTCGCTCTGCCCGCGCTCCACGCCGAACAGTACTGCTTCGGCTTCCTCAACGCCTTCCCCAATCGCGCCGACCTGCCCAAGGACCAGCTCGACCAGATCCAATCCGCCCATCTCGCCCACATGACCAAGATGGCCCTTCAAGGCCACCTGCTCGCCGCCGGACCCATCCCCACCCCTGGCGGTCCCCGCGGCATCGTCATCTACCGCTGCCAGTCCATTGATCAAGCCGTCGCCTGGACCTCTCAGGACCCCGCCGTCGTCAACAAGCGCCTTCTCATCGACATGCACCTCTGGAACGCCCCCGCCGGCCTCGGCGAACCGCTCTCCACAGCACTCAAGTCCGACCCCGCCGCCAAATACACCATGGTGCAGCTGCCCCTCATCATCCTCAGAAAGACCCCCAAGGCCGCCGCCGGTATCCCCGAGTCCGCCCTCAAATCCCACTTCGACTTCTACACCCGGCTTAACGCCCAGGGAAAGGTCCGCATCGCCGGACCCTTCATCGATTCCCCCTCCATCGTCGGCGTCTTCGTCCTCTCGGCCATGACCCTCGACGAAGCCAAAACCCTGATGGCCGCCGACCCCCTCGTCGCCGCCGGTTACGCCACCCTCGAACCCCACATGTGGTTCGTCACCGGCGAGTCCATTCCCAAGCCTCCCACCGCCGCCCCCTGACCCGGCTTGCCTCCCATCCGGTCTGATCCTCTTCCAGTCCGGTTCTCCCTAAGTGTTTCGCCCGAGCACCGCATCAGTAAATCAATTGATACCTAAGGTGACATTCGACTGAGACGCGGTCTTCGCCTGATTGGCGCGGCAGGTTTCCGGGGCCACACTGGACTTGAGGACCGAGAGCCCCATGCCTGTATCCGAATCCGCCATCGCTCCGCAAGCGCTCGGCGACCAGGACCCGCGCTTCGTCCCTGCCGTCCCCGATTCTCTTGACGATCTCGGCATCCCCCGCGCGATGCTCGAACAGATCGTCCTCAAGACCCTCTACTTCCGCGGCGACCTCTCAGGCCGGCTCCTCGCCAACGCTCTCGGC
Organism: uncultured Candidatus Solibacter sp.; assembly: GCA_964604945.1. Lineage (GTDB taxonomy): Bacteria > Acidobacteriota > Terriglobia > Bryobacterales > Bryobacteraceae > PNKE01. Next base: position 54,970 of record CAZSBK010000020.1, on the reverse strand, counting down.
GTCAACTACTCCGTCATCGAACCGGTCATCGCCCACCTCAAACGCCAGCACCAACTCGTCGTCCGCGCCTCGCTCGGCCTCGGAGACATCAGCGCCACCTTCACCCTGACCGACGACGGCCGCGCCCTCGCCAAGCAATATTCCGAAGTCAACGCCTATTCCGGCCGCATCCCCGTGCCGATGGACCAATACGTTGCCGGCGTCGGCCTCCAGCGCCATCGCGGCAACTGGCTCACCATGGAAATGCTGCGCAAGGCCTTCGGACACATGGTCGTCCAGGAACGCCTCCTGTGGCAGGTCGGCCCGGCCGTCAACTCCGGCAAGTCCCTGCTGATCTATGGCCAGCCCGGCAACGGCAAGACCTACCTCGCCGAAGCCCTCTTCAACATCGACTCCGACCCGGTCTACATCCCCTCCGCCATCGAATGCCAGGGCCACATCATTCAGCTTTTCGACCCCGTATATCACCATCGTCTCGATTCCGACGAAACCGAGCTCTCGGCCTTCTCCCACGACCGCCAGTTCGACGGCCGCTGGCTTCTCGTCCGCCGTCCCTTCATCGTCTCCGGCGGCGAACTTACCCTCGATATGCTCGACCTGAGCTTCAATCCTGGTTCCAGAACCTACGACGCCCCGCTGCAGCTCAAGGCCAACAACGGCATCTACCTGATCGACGATTTCGGCCGACAGCGAGTCACACCGGCGGAAGTACTGAACCGCTGGATCGTCCCCATGGAGCGCCGCATCGACTTCCTCAACTTCCAGACCGGCGGCAAGTCGCGCGTCCCTTTCGAGACATTTCTCATCTTTTCCTCGAACCTCAAACCCGAACAGCTCGGCGACGAGGCCTTCCTGCGCCGCATTCAATACAAGATGCTGGTCCGCAATCCGGATGAAAGCGAATTCCTCCAGATCTTCCGCCGCTTCGCCCAGGCCGAAGGCCTTGAGGTGGACCCGGCCGTGCTCGACTCCTTCATCGACAAGCACTACCACCGCGAAGGGAAGCATTTCCGCCGCTGCCACCCCCGCGACGTCCTAACCCACGCCGTCGACCTGATCCGTTTCGAACGCCTCGAATTCCGCATCACCGCCGAACTGCTCGACCGCAGCTTCGAAATGACCTTCGTCACCGAAGAACACGAAGACTGACGCGCCCCCTCTGAACCACCTCGCCGCGCCGCCGATGTCTCGCCCGGGCCATAACCGGACCACTGGGCACACACTCTCACCCCTCACCGGCTCGTTTGAGCGTCGGCTCTCCACACCGTGGAGTCTTCTATGCCAAATCAGCGTGCCGTGCCGAACAGATAGAATGGCTCGAAACTCGTAAAGGAGGAGCTCTTCACGTTGAATCGGAGCCCCAGGACAGCGAATCCGGAATTGGCTGTTAGCGTCATCACCCCTTCCAGGTTGGCAAGGGCCTGCGCCGGGAATGTGGCAAGTGCCGACACCGCCGTGTGCCCCAACGCTGGAAGGTCGATGTAGTGAGAGCCGGAGCTCTGCCCGCTCATAGTCCTGAATGTGATCGCGATCCTCACGGGCAGCGTTGTCGTATTCACCAGAGCGATACCGCTGTCGCTCTCCGAGTTCGCGAAATACTGCATGACGTACTTCTTCTGCGTTTGAGAGATGATGGGCACGGCTGCCTCTTGTATGCTGCCGGTGGATCCTGTGGAGCGGAACACCGCGTACCCGGTGACATTCGTCCCTCCAACAAGTGCCGCCCACCCCACCTTCAGTTCCGCGGCCGTCGTCGTTTTGAAGGCGGCCGTCTGCCCAGGCGCCAGGATTCCGTTCAGTTTCTGGGAGGCGGTCGCATTGTTCAGCGACAGCGTCCATTTCGAACCATTCGGCTGGTAGAAGACGAGGGAGTACGACTCGCTCGATGTCAGGTTGAGGTTCGTCAGGTAGATCGTTGTCGTCCACTCCGCGCCCGCCGCTATGTGCGTGATGAACTTCGATCCCAGGGGAGGATCAGTGTCGGGAGGAGACTGGACAAACGTGATGCTGCTTCCGCCGATCGTGACTGTCCCTTCACGCTGCGATGTTCCGGTATTGTCACTAATACTGACCGTAATCGTCCCCGGACCAGAGCCACTGGTGGGCGTCAGCAGGATCCAGTCGGCGTTGTCTGAAGCGGTCCACGCACAGCCGGCCTGCGTACTCACGGAGATCTGGCCTGTCGTCCAAGCGGAGCTCACCTGAATACGGTTGCCCGTTCCCAGCGACGACGTCAGAGTGTAGGAACAGGTCGCCCCCTCAATGATAGTCAGCCTTACCGTCCCGGAGACCGGTTGATTGAGGGGCAGCCAGACCGCTAAAGCAATGCGATAGTCTCCCTGGGATAGGTAACTCCCAGTTGCCGCGTTTACACTCAGCGTGACGGGGCCAGTGCTGTCGTAGGCGTTCTGGTAGTCGGAAACAACCCCACTGGTTCCCACAGTGGGGTCCAGGCCTTTTCGCACAAAAATGTCCATGTCAGCGTTGGACGGGCTGGTCGGAGTCACTTCCACTCTGAAACCGGTCACGTTGGCTCCGACGTTGAAGCTGTACGCCCAGTCGCCTGTGAAGAGCGTGGATGTGCTCACTGCCGGGAAAGACCACGAGTAGCTAAGGCCAGGCTGGATCAGACTGGCATTTCTCGGATCTGGACTGGCCACCCTGTCGCCCCCTCTCCGTGTTGCCCCCTCGTACTGGCGGTCCTGCCCCGCTACGTTCAGGCACCCTACAATTCCTATCAATGACGTCCAGACACACGACCTCCCCAGAATGCTCATAATCGCGGCCTCCTTGTCGCGTCACGCTATCTCCGCATAGCCCCGGTGTCAAGCTTTTTGTATGACTTTGTAAGAATTTATTAGCGCCTGCACCCAACTGTGGGACGAAGAGAGATGGAAGGTCCGTGATGTCCCGGAAGAGTTGGCCTGATTGCCCTATTGCTGATTTTGTCGAAACCGAGCCAGCGCCTGCTTCGGTGCCCTTAGAGGACCGAAGCCTGACTTACAGCTTCTGAACTTCAGCCCACGTCATTTCTCGGCGCTGTCAGATTGCCAGCCGCGCCATGATTGCCGTGTACATCGTCTCGACCGCCGCCGGAACGGCATTGTCCACATGTCCGCTCCTGATTCCCTCGACGAAGCTCGCCACCGAATCCTCCGTGATATCGTACACCGCGGTAATCCTGGCACCCATCGCCTTCGCGAACAGGTCCGCGTCAATCATGCCGCTTCGTCCCCCTCCGGCCGGCTCTCTCATCCTGCAGCCGATGACCAGTGACAACATCCGGCCTCCAACTGCCCGCGGCGGTTCACAACGGCGGCAATCTGGCGCCAAACTGAGCCAAACCGCGTCCGGCGCGCAATGGCGCGCTATGGCGCTTGGGCCAGGCGGTGAACCCCGCTTAGTCTATGTCCATTGCCTTTCGTGTTCCTCCCCGCGAACACAAGGCGCTCGGCCTCCAAGCCTAGGGCTCGAAAGGAGTCATCCACATGCGGCGAGCAGCAAATCCTCTCGTGCATTTCCTCTTTGTCGTATTGACCGTCGCGCTCCTGCCGGGACAGGCCACCGACGGCAATCTGGTGGGTATCATCCTGGACGCGACAGGCGCGGGGATTCCGAACGCCGAGCTGCGCCTGGTCAGCCCCGCGACCGGGCTCACGCTCAACGCCAAGTCAGATGCGAGCGGCGCCTACCGGTTCAACAACGTGCCGCCGGGACGCTACACGCTCAACGGGCAGGCCGGCGGTTTCGGCCGCACCGCGCTGCAGAATATCACGGTCGATTTGAACAAGACGACCTCCGCGAATCTCGTTCTGCAAGTCGGCAGTGTTGCTACGAGCCTCGAAGTGACCGAAGCCGCCGCGCTGATCGACACCACTACGGCCAGCATTTCGTCCAACTACGAACGGAGGCAGGCGATCGACCTGCCCGCAATGGCGGCGCCCCTCGGCGTTCTGAATCTCTCGCTTCTGGGCGCGGGCGTGGCTTCGAGCGGCGGCGTTGGCCAGGGCGAAGGACCGTCGGTCGGCGGGCAGCGTCCCCGCAACAACAGCTTCAACATCGAGGGCGTCGACAACAACCGCAAGGACGTCACCGGACGGAACGTCAGTGTCTCCAACGAGGCCGTGGCTGAAGTCAGCGTGCTACAAAATCAGTACTCCGCCGAATTCGGACACTCCACCGGAGGTCAGTTCAACACCATCGTCAAGAGCGGCACCAACGAACTGCACGGGTCGGCTTACGAGTACTTTCAGAACCGGAATTTGAATGCGGTGGACGAGGCCAACGCGCGCCAGGGGATCCGCACGAATCCGCGCTACGACCAGAACAACATCGGCGGCACGGTAGGCGGGCCCGTTCTGAAGAACAAGTTGTTCTACTTCGGCAACTATGAGTACAATCCCACCGGCCAGCCTGTGCTGGCGGGCGCGGCCACCTACGCACCCACCGCGGAGGGCTACTCGAAGCTGGCGTCGCTCAACGGTTTGTCCAAGACGAACCTCGACGTGCTGAAGCTGTACTTGCCGGCCGCGCCCTCGGCCTCCGACAGCACCGGTGTCCTCGGCGCGCAGATCCCGATCGGCGTACTGCCCATCAACTTCCCCTCCTGGCAGAATACCTACAACTGGCTGGTGAGCATCGACTACAACCTCTCGGACAGAGACCAGATCCGCTCGCGCTATATCTCGAACACCACCCGGGGCATCGATCCACTGACCTCACCCAACCTGCCGGCGTTCGCCATCACGCGCCCGACCACTTCGAAGCTGTTCTCGTTCTCCGAGTTCCACACCTTCAGCCCGCGGCTGACCAATGAGCTGCGGCTCGCCTACAACCGCTACAACGACGACATCTCGTCCGGCAACTTCCAGTACCCCGGACTGGACGTGTTTCCCAACATCACGATCGAGCAGGACCTCAACCTGCAACTTGGACCATTCCCCGATGGGCCGCAATCCAGTATCATCAACACCTACCAGGTTGTGAACAACCTGACCTTCTCGCAGGGGCGGCACACTCTGAAGTTCGGCTTCGACGGACGGAAGTACATCGCGCCGAGCAATTTCGTGCAGCGCTCGCGGGGCGACTATGGCTATTCGAACCTCGAGCGGTTTCTGCTTGACTTGAATCCAGACGTGCTGGCCCAGCGCACGGTGGGTGGCCGGCCGTTCGCGGGCAACCAGGTTGACGCCTACGGCTTCATCAACGACGACTGGCGCGTCCGCCCGAACCTGACGCTGAACCTGGGCTTGCGCTACGAGTACAAGGGCATTGCACGCGACATGAAACTGCAGGAGTTGAACGCAGTGTCGGACGTGCCGGGGGTCCTGACATTTGCGGCGCCGCGCCCGCAGAAGAAGAACTTCGCGCCGCGCTTGGGCCTGGCCTGGTCTCCGGGCAAGAGCAGCAACACTTCGGTTCGCGCCGGCTTCGGCGTGGGCTACGACGTGTTGTTCGACAACTTCGGTCTCAACGCCAAGCCGCCGCAGTGGGAAGCGACGGTGGACGCGGACGTTCGCCAAAACCTCCCCGGGTTCCTGGCGCAAGGCGGCATTCTGCCCAATGCGCCCCCGCCGGACATGACCGTGGAAGACGCCCGCGCGCTGACGTCGTCTTGGCTTGCCGACCAGATGCTGCCTTACTCGCTGCAGTGGAACGTGGGCGTGCAACACGTCCTGAAGCGCGACTACACGCTGGAAGTGCGTTACGTCGGCACGCGCGGCGTGCACCTTTACACGCAAAGCCGGATGAACGTGCGTGCAAACGTGACCCCGTCGCAGAGTCTGCCGACATACTTGCAGCGGCCGTCACAATCCGAACTCGACGGGTTGCGTCTGAACCTGGCGCAGTTGGCCGCCCAGTCCTATTTCCTGCCGCAATATGAAGACGCAGGTTTCCTCAGCAACATCACGACGTTCCTATCGAACGGCAACTCCTCCTACCATGGGCTGGCGGTTGAGGCGACTCGGCGCTTCAACCGGGGCTTGCTATTCAAGGGCGCCTACACCTGGAGTCACAACATCGACGACAGCACGGCCGACCTAAACTCAACCTGGCTGACGCCGCGCCGCCCACAGGACTTCCAGGACCTGCGGCCTGAGCGGTCAGCTTCCATGCTCGACCGCCGCCAGCGCTTAACGATGAGTTGGGTGTGGGATACCCCCTGGTTCAAGAATGACCCGACTAGGCTCCTCCGGCATCTGCTGGGTAACTACACACTTGCAGGTACTTACACGGCTGAGTCGCCTCAGTACGCCACGGTGCAGAGCGGAACCGACTCCAATCTCAACGGCGACTCAGCCGCTGACCGCGCTATCATCAACCTCGCCGGCGACCCGAACCGCGGCAGTGATGTCTCAGCCTTGCGCAACAGCGCCGGCCAGATCGTTGCATACCTCGCCAACGATCCCACTGCGCGCTACATCAAGGCGGGGCAGGGGGCCTACGCCAACGGCGGCCGCAACACCCTGCCGACCCAGGGCATCAACAACTTCGACCTCTCGGCCGTCAAGCGGTTCCCCATCGCCGAAGGCAAGAATCTGGAGTTCCGGGCGATGTTTTGGAACGCTGCGAACCATCCGCAATACACCCCAGGGTCGATTAACACGGTGATCTCCACTTCGCGCAACGTCACACGCAATAACCTGATTCCAGGCAACCCGCTGTTCAACGATCCGACGCGCGTGTTCGAGAGCAACCCGCGGCAGACGGTATTAGTGGTTCGCTTCACGTTCTGAGCCGTTGTGCCAGACCTGGTCACGCTGCGACCTGGACAAGTTCGCCGGAAGAGAGTGCTTGTCGAGGCGGCTGAAGTGCTGTGCGCCGCCGGCATGTGGCGAACCGCTCAGCCCGGCACGGCCAAATGACGATTCCGTCCAGAGTGGCAAACAGTTGCGCTACCCCTCCCCCAATCCGCAATTTGGATCCATCCAGGCAATAGGGCTTCTTCCTTGCTGCCGCAGGTCCGTGTGGAGGCGGCTGATCCCCCATAGCGGGCTAATAATGCCCCGGCACTCTTGAGGAGGGCAGACCCGCCACGCTCCCTTCTCGACCACGAAGGGGCAACTGGCCGCAGCGCCCCGCCTGCCCCGGCAACTTTTGAACCCTACGTACTTGATCACTCAGCCGCCAGCCGCGCCGCTTGCAGTGCAGGTATGCTATCTCCCAGATCACTGCGTCGATTCCGAACTCGGCATACACCGGGCGGGGGGATGCATGAAGGGGGGGCCGCCGAAGGCCCCCGCTTCATTCAGGCTTCGGGGGCCGTGCCGCTTGCGGCACCGGGTATCCCATTCTTCCGTCGCCGTCGAACCCCGCGTACGCAACCACTCAGTCGCCGCTCTCGCGCATTCACGCCATTAGCGAAAACATCTTTCGCCTCGAATCAATGACTTCCCCGCATTCGTCGTCGTGCGGCCTCCGCGACTCCCCATCCTGTCCATGCTGGCGGTCTCCTTGCCGCCGCCGAAAGGACACATCATGATCGACCCAATTCTGATTGGTAGGGCGGACACCCTCGTCCGCGCGGGATCCCCTGATCCCGCTGCCCCCGCCTCTTACTCCAACCGCGAACGCAGAGAGCGGGTGTGTTCCTCCTCCGGTCTCAAGACCCCTGAGGGCAAAGCCCGCTCATCGCAAAACGCCGTCACCCCCGATCCCGGTGTCCCCGAACGCGGAGTCTGCGAAGGCAGAGAGCGGGTCACCTCGCCGATCCATTCCAAAGCCCCCGAACGCGGAGTCCGCAAACGCAGAGAGCGGGTGCGCTCATCTTCTGGCCCGAAAACCGACGCCGGCAAAGCCCGCTCATCGCAAAACGCCGTCACCCACGGCCTCCGTGCCACCAAACTCGACAACGCCGTCGCCCCAGAACTCCGCGCCGCCTACGAGCAACTCCGCCAGCAATACCTCGACGAGTACCAAGCGACAGGCGCCATCGAGTCGACCCTGCTCGACATGGTCATTTTCGCCGCTTGGCAGCTCTACAAGATCCGCGAAATGGAGATCTTCACCGACATCGACTTGGGCGCGCCCGGTTCGTTTGGTCGCAGCGAAAAGCTCGCCCGTTACCGCGGCTCCCACGAACGGCTCCTCTTCCGTAGCCTCAATCAATTGAGGCAGATACAGCAGGAGCGCGCCCTGCTCGCGACCGACAAATCCGCCGCCCTCCCCGCCCACATCCCACCCGGCGTGAAGCTGAAACCTCTCCTCAACCACCTAAAATCCCTCGCCCGCCACCCCAAAACCCTTTCCGCCTCCGCTACAACCCCCAAGTCCGCCAACCGCGAACGAAGAGAGCGGGTTTCATCTCCTCATCTTCGCCTCAAACTCAGGCAGAACTAGTCTGACGCGGATCCCCGCGGCAGCATCCCCCGCCAGACCTATGCCAGGATCTCGGCCATCCGCACCAGATGCCCGCCCGCGCTCACGAATTCCGCCAATGTCTTCGCCGAATCGGCCGGATTCAGCGTCTCGATCGCGTCTGTGACCACTTCCACCCGCCGGCCGGTCCCCAGCAATCCCATCAGCGCGCAACGCACGCAGTACTCGGTCACCACGCCGTAAACCACGTATCGCTCCGCCCCGAGCCGTTCGAGCAGCGCCGGCAGGTTGACGTTCGTGAAGCAGTCGTTGGTCTGTTTTTCCACCAGATATTGGGGCGCATCGGGAATCGCCGCCGCAGCCCGGTTCTGCACCAACATCCGTCCGCCGTGCAGCGTCGGCGCCGGCTTCAACTGCCCCCATGTCCCCGCGACGCAGTGCGCCGGCCAGATCTTGAATTCGGCGTCGTTTTCGGCGTGCGCATCCGTCGTCGAAACCACCGGCGCGCCCCTGTCCCACGCCCACTGGTTCAACGCGCCAACGACCGGGATCAGCCTCCCGGCCCTGGGCACCGCCAGCGCCCCAGCCGCGGTCATGAAGTCGTACTGAGTATCCACGTCGAAGAAGACGGTCTTCATTTCCCGTTTCCCTCCGCTCGCGACCGCACCGATTCAGAGAGTCCTTTCAGCTTCCGGCTCAGTTCCACCGGCCACGGCGGATCGCACTCGAACAGGCTGTGCAGCTTCTTTGGCAGCCGCTGGACTGAATCGAGCGCGTGCTGTCTCGCCTCGGCGGTTGTCGGCAGCGGCTCCACGAGTTTGCCGCCATAGATCACTGGCCGTAGCAGGGCCTCGCAATCGCCCGCCGGGCACTCGTCGGCCGTGGCCAGCAGGTCGCGTTTGGCATAGCGGAAAACCTGCTTGGCGGCCGGCAGCGTCGACTTGTCGGCGCTGTATTTCGCCGTGAACCGCCGCTCGCCGCCCGATTCGTGTTCCACCATCTTGTAGATGGCCCCATGGTTGGGCGCATCGCTGGAAATGACCAGCTCGGTGCCAACGCCGAAGGCATCGATCGGTGCGCCGTTGGCGACGATTTCCAGGATCTTGTGCTCGTTCAGATCGCCCGTCGCCATGATCTTGGCCTCGGGGAACCCTGCGCCGTCCAGAATCCTCCGCACGGCGCGGGCCAATTCGGCCAGGTTGCCGGAATCCAGCCGCACGCCCCAGAACGGCGCGCCCAGCGAGGCGGCGTGGCGCGCGCCTTCCAGTGTGTCGTACGTGTCGATCAGGTAAATGGTCCCCGGCCCGAGCAACTCCTTGAGGCGGCTGAATGCCTCAAGTTCGGTCGGAAATGCTTGCACCCAGCTGTGCGCAGCCGTGCCGAACACCGGAATCCCATACCGGAAACCGGCCAGAGTATTTGACGTGCCGATGCAGCCTCCGAGATAGGCCGCGCGTCCGGCCAGCACGCCGGCCTCGGGCGAATGCGCCCGCCGCGTGCCGAATTCAACCACGGCCCGCCCGCCGGCAGCCTCGACGATCCGCGCCGACTTGGTCGCGATCAGCGACTGGAAGCCGATCGTCGCCAGCAGGTATGTCTCGGGGATTTGAGCTTCCATCAGCGGGGCACGCAGCGTGAGGAACGGCTCGCCCGGAAACAGCGGCGTGCCCTCGGGCACGGCGTAAAGGTCGCCCGTGAAGTGGAACCGCCTCAGGGCATCGAAGAAGCTCTCCGGCATCCGCGAGAACTGCGATAGGTCCTTCAGGTACCGGACCTCTTCCTCGTCGAAACTGAGATTGAGCAGATAATCGACGGCCTGCTGCAATCCGGCCGCGACAAGGAAGTTTCGGTTCGGCGGCAGCCGCCGCACGAACAGTTCGAATGTGGCCCGGTCGCCTGTCTTGCCGGCCAGGTGGTAGCCGGCGGCCATGGTGAGCTGGTAGAGATCAGTGAGAAGCCCGTTCATCGGGTCACTTCTTTTTCTCCGGGGCCTTGGGTTGCGACGGTTTCACGTCCGAGGCCGACTGCCGCAATTGTTCCACATCCGGAGCGGCGAGTTCATAGAGCGCCGGTTCGCCCTCGCGGCGGGCAATGAGTTTGCCGCCAGAGTTTGAGATCGCCGCTTTCTCCACGCGCCCTCTGGAATGAATGGCGATGGTGATTTCAGGTGTCGTGAAACCCGATACCGGGAATCCGGCGGCTGTGAGATCACGCAACCGGTCGATGAGTGACTGGACCCCGATCGAGTCCATTGTCTTGCCGTTCTCAGTCCACTTGTCGCCGGACTTCGTGAAGACGCGCGTCTTACCCGAGTTGGTGAATTCGACCTTCGACGGTTCGTTGAAGCCGAAGTCGAACAGCTTCTTGCTGCGATACTCGGCGGCCGTTTTGTCGATGCCCTTGAGCGCCTCTGCGTTCAGCGCGTGGACGCCCTGCACGGCCGAACTCCTGACCAGCACGCCTTCCTTGGTCTGGCTCACTTCGAGCGATTGCGTGCCGAGCTTGTCGGTCAGGCGCACCGTCGCCAGCGCCGGCGCTGAGGCGAACGCGGATTCGTTCTTCTTTGCCGATTCATCGCTCACGGTGGCGTCAAGCTGAGCATCCGCCAGTTTGCGCAGCAGTTCATCCACCTGCCAGCCGTCGGCGCGCATCGGCGCGGGCTGGACGATCTGCCAGTCGCCCTGAGGGTTTTTCGTGAATGCGGTGGTCTGGCCCTTGGCAGTCACTTCGATGCGGGTCAGGTGGTCGCGGCCGAAGGTGAGTAGCCGCTTGTCGCGCAGGTCGGCGGCCGTCTTGTCGATACCGGCCTTGGTGAAGCCGGCTACCGTAAACAGGCGCTTGTCCGCGCCGGTCCGGACATAGAAACCGCCGGTGGTGGGCGTCTCGTCGCCGACCAGCAGCGTCTGCGTCTTGCCGTCCTTCATGGTGGCAGTGATGGCGACCGATGGCTCCTTCAGGCCATAGGGCGCGAAGTCGGCGGTCTGTTCATCGACCAGCTTGTCCGAATTCAGCGTGGCGAAGGCCGCGAGAAACGTCGTCATCGCCTCGGGCGACGCGGCGAGTTGCTTGGGCTGGACGATTGCCCACGGCCCATTGCCCGACCGTTCGACCACGGTCGTCTCGCCTCCTGCACGGCGGATTTCCACCTTGGTGATCTCGTCCTGTTTCAGCGACAGGATCTTGGGCGTCTCCTCGGATTTGGACTTGTCCGGTTGACTGGCTCCGGTCTTGTTTGACCACCAGACTAGACCGCCCAGCACGGCCAGAGCGATGGCGGCCATCAGCAATCCACGGATGCGCATGGCGTGGGCTACCTCCTCCGCCACCAGACGAAGATGCCCGCCAGAATGATACACAGCGGGATGATGAATTGGCTGGTGGTCTTCAGCAGCAGCGCCTGGCTGCGGGTCATCTCGATGCGGCGGTCCTCGGGGTCCTTCGGCCGGATCGAGATCAGGTCCTCGTCGCTGGCCAGCCAGTTGATCATGTTGAGGAACAGGTCGCGGTTGCCGATGTAGCGCAGAGCGTAGTTGGCCGCGAACTCCGACGTCCCGGCGACCACGAAGCGGCCCTCGTCGGCGGGTGTCGACCGCCGATAACTGCCTGCGGCGGCCAGCGCGTGGGCCTCGGTAACGCCGGCCGTCAGATCGGAGTCGCTCAGTTCTCCGCCGAGCTTGGTGACGGCGATGCTCGTCTTTGAGGTCAGGGCGATGTTCTCGACGCTGGTCTTATCTGTCGGCTTGGACTCAAGCGACCGCGTCAAAGGGAATGCTACGCGGGCGCCGCGCATGTCGCGTACGATCGGATGCGTGGTGTAGCTCGACGACAGCGCCACTTCGCTGCCCAGCCCGGCCAGCGCGTCCAGCCCCATGGACAGGACCAGATTACGCTTCGCCGTGACGCCCCAGCCGGCGAGCAGTTTAAGCAGGGCGGCGTTTTCCGAGATCGGCGTCTTGCGCGACTGAAGCGGCGGATCGACCATGATCAGCGCCCGGCCGCCATTCTCGACGTACTTCTTCAGGGCATCGACCGCCGCCTGCGGATATTCGTAGCGCGGGCCGCCGACCACCACCACCGAGCAGGCCTGCGGGATCTCGGGCTTGTTCGGCAGTTCGACCGCCTGGACCTTGTAGTTGTTCTTCTCCAGTTGCTCCTTGGCCCCGGAGTAGCTGTCCGGCGTGCTTGCATCCAACTGGTGCTCGCCGCCGCCCTGGATGAAGCAGACGGTCTTTTCCGCCGTCTTGAGGATTCGGATCAGCGCGCTGGTGACCTCCTCTTCGGTCAGCGAACGCGCCTCCTGGAGTTTCTCGCCACGAGCCAGGAAGATTGATCCCTCGCGCGCGCCGATGTTGCGGGCGCGCTGCGGGTTCTTCAGAAGATCCACATACTCGACCTTCAGCTTGGTGGACAAATTGTCATAGCGGTCGAGCAGGTCGCGGGCCGTGGTGAAGTTGCGCGGAGCATCGAAGTAGGTGATGGTGACATCGTCCTTCAGATTCGACGCAAGTTTGATGGTCTGGTCCGAAAGCGAGTAGCGCTTATTCGTCGTCGCGTCGAAGCTCTTGTTGTGACGGTTGGCCAGCCAGTTGGCTGCGGCTAGGGCGGCAACGACGATCAGGATGTAGGTGGCCGCATAGGCGGCGAACTTGGTTTGACGGGTCTTGAGCCAGTTTGCGTTCATCGGTTACGCCCTCCAGCGGAGCGTCTCAAGGCTCCGCGCGGCCAGGAACAGGCCAAAGTAAGTGAGACTGACGAAGTAGATCGCGTCCTTGGTGTCGACAACCCCCTTCGAGAACGGTTCGAAGTGCGCCACCACCGAGAGATAGGCCATCACCCGTGCCCAGGCCGACGTCTCGTATCCGCCGACCCACTCGAAGACCCAGAGCAGCAGGCAGACGGCGAAGGTGACTCCGCCGGCGATGATCTGATTCTTGGTTAGCGTCGAGATGAAGGTCCCGACGGCCAGCAACGCGCCGGCCTGAAGCGCCAGGCCGAGCAGGCCGACCAGCAGCGGCTTCCAGTCTGGATTGCCGTGCATGAACAGGAAGACAAAGTTCAGGCAGCAGATCAGCAGCGTAATGACGTAGAGCAGCAGGGCGGCGAGCCACTTACCGAGGATCACGTCCCAGTCGCGCACCGGCGAGGTGAGCAGCAGTTCGATGGTACCCTGGCGCTTTTCCTCGGCGAACAGCCGCATAGTGATCATCGGGATCAGGAACAGGCCCACCACGCTGAAGTTCATCAGCATCGGCCGGATGATCATCTCGTTGATGTCCATCGGCATTTGCTGGCCCATCATCTGGGCCTGCAGGCCGGCGGCAACGAAGTAGCCGACCATATTCCAGAAAAAGAAGCCGAAGATGATGGCGAACATGGCCATCATCAGGTAGGCGATAGGGCTGGCAAAGTAGCTTTTCAGCTCCTTGCGGCAGATGGTCCAAATGTTTCGCATGACTGGTGGAAACCTCTATACCTTCTTCGATTCCGGCTCGGCGCCGCTCTCGGGCGAAGTCAATTCGAGGAAGATCTCCTCGAGGCTCACCGACGCCGTCTTCAATTCATTCAGCTCCCAGCCGGCGTTGACCACGGCGCGGGCGATGGCGGCGCGCGTATTCCGGCCGGCCAGGCTTTCGATCTCAAAGATCAGGCCGCGGCCGCGTTCCTCCCTGGCCGTGATCTGGCTGACGCCGGGCACGTTTTCGAGCGACTGGCGCACCGCCGCCGGATCGGCCCCGCCACCGATTTCGACCGAGACCGTCTCTTGGCCGCGCAGCCGGCTGGTCAGGTTTTGGACCGAATCCTTGGCGACCAGTTTGCCCTTGCTGATGATGACGACGTGATCGCAGGTCTGCTCGACCTCGGGCAGGATGTGGGTGGACAGGATGATGGTGTGCTCGCCGGCCAGAGACCGGATCAGTTCGCGCGTCTCGTGGATCTGCTTGGGGTCAAGGCCGGCCGTGGGCTCATCAAGCACCAGGACCTCGGGGTTGTGCAGGATGGCCTGGGCGAGTCCGACGCGCTGGCGGTAGCCTTTGGACAGTTTCGAAATCAGCTTCTTCGAGACGTCGGCGACGGCACAGCGTTCGCTTACCTGCTTCACCTTTTTGGGGATATCTGCAACCGGCAGACCCTTGAGGCGCCCGACGAATGCCAGGTATTCCTCGACTTCCATCTCCGGATAGAGCGGAGGCGTCTCGGGCAGATAGCCGATGCGTCTCTTGACCTCCATGGATTGGGTCATCACATCGAAGCCGGCGACAGATGCCTTGCCCTCGGTGGGCGGCATGAAGCAGGTGAGTATGCGCATGGTCGTGGTCTTGCCGGCGCCATTGGGGCCGAGGAAACCGACGATCTGTCCTTTTTCCACCTCGAAGTCGATGCCGCGAACGGCCTCGAAGCGGTCGTAGCGTTTGGTCAAACCTTCGACCTTGATCATCTTTTCATCCTTGTCTGTTTCGGAAGGCGAGCAGCCCGGGGTAGCATTCCCGCAGTGGCGGATCTCATCGTATTTGACGCGCCGGGGCCAGAGATGTCCCAGCCACTCATCAGGATAGAGAGCGGGTTAAGGGCCTGTCAATGCGGGAGGGGTTGAGTCGCGGGCGGGTTGTGTTAAGATTCGAAAGGACCCACGCGAAACCTCTGCGGAGAGGTGGCTGAGTGGTCGAAAGCAGCGGTTTGCTAAACCGTCGTAGGGGCTTAAACCTCTACCCAGGGTTCGAATCCCTGCCTCTCCGCCAGCCCTCAAGCTACACTGGTAGTTTCACCCGCTATGATCGAGTCCACGCTGTCCGACCTCGAATCCCGCGCGGCCGCACTGATTGACGCGGCTGGCTCACCCGACGCTCTGGAATCGGCGCGAGTCGAATTCCTGGGCCGCAAAGGCGCCCTGGCCTCCGCCGGCAAGCAGATGGGCAAACTTTCGCCCGACGAGCGCGCAGCAGTCGGCAAGCAACTCAACGCTGTCAAACAGAACCTGGAAACGCGCTTCGATGCCCGTAAGGCCGCCTTCGACAAAGCCGCGCTGGACGCCCGCCTTGCCTCGGAGTGGCTCGACGTCACCCGTCCGGCGCCCGGCATCCGCCCCGGCTCGCTGCACCCGCTGACGCTCATCCAGCGCGAACTCGAGGACTATTTCACCTCGCTCGGTTTCGCCGTGGTCGACGGACCCGAGGTCGAAACCGAGTGGCACAACTTCGACGCCCTGAACATCCCGTCCACTCACCCGGCCCGCGACGCCCAGGATACTTTTTGGGTCGAAGGCGGCCATCTGCTGCGCACGCACACGTCGCCGGTCCAGGTGCGGGCCATGGAGAAGTTCGGCGCACCGCTGCGGATCATCGCCCCAGGGCGCACCTTCCGCAACGAAGAGGTGGACGCCTCGCACGAGCACACCTTTTACCAGCTTGAAGGCATGATGATCGACCGCGACGTCTCGGTCGCGCACATGCTCTATTTCATGAAGGGCCTGCTGGAAGCAATCTTCAAGCGGAGCGTCACAGTCAGGCTGCGACCGGGGTTTTTCCCTTTCGTCGAACCTGGTTTCGAACTCGACGTTCAATGCCTGATCTGCGGCGGTCCGGGCTGCCCGGTCTGCAAGCAGAGCGGATGGGTGGAACTGTTGCCCTGCGGACTGGTCCATCCCAACGTGCTGCGTTCGGGCGGCATCGACCCCGAAGAATGGAACGGCTTCGCCTTTGGCCTTGGGCTCACCCGCCTGGTGATGATGCGCTACGCCATCGACGACATCCGCCACCTCGCCTCCGGCGATCTCCGCTTCCTGCGGCAGTTCTGAGCGAAAAGGATTCCCGGCCGTGAAGTTCTCCTACAACTGGTTGACCTCGCTTCTCGACGGCGCGCCCGCCGATCCTAAGGAACTCGCCCGTCTCATCACCATGAAGACGGCCGAATGCGAAGGAGTCGAGCCCTTCGCCCCGTGGCTTGCTCACGTGGCCGCCGCCCGCATCACCGAAGTGACGCCCATCGAAGGCAGCCACAACGTGCTGGCCACCATTGACGCCGGCACGGTCCATGGATTCAAGAAAGTCGTCTGTGGAGCGCCCAATTGCCGCGCCGGCATCGTCACCGCCTATGTCCCCGCCGACGTGACGCTCAACGGCAAGGAGATCCGGAAGGCCGTCATCGGCGGCGTCGAAAGCGACGGCATGCTGGCCTCGGCAGCCGAGCTTGGGATCAACCGCGACCATTCGGGTATCGTCGAAATTGACGCCGAGCCCGGTCGTGCCCTGCCTGGCCTCGCGCCGGATTTCGTCATCGAAGTCGATAATAAATCCCTCACCCATCGTCCTGATCTCTGGGGTCATTACGGGATGGCCCGCGAACTCACCGCCATCACCGGCGCGAAGCTGAAGGACCCGGTCGACATCTCCCTTCTGCCCTCCGGCGAGCCGCTCTACAAGGTCGAGATCGAGGACCATGCGCTATCGCCCCGATACTCGGCGCTGGTCTTTGAGAACGTCACGGTCCAGCCGTCGCCGCTGTGGCTCCAGGCCCGGCTCGAAGCCGCCGGCATGAACGCGATCAACAATATCGTCGATGTAACCAACTACATCGCCGCCGAACTGGCCGAGCCGATGCACGCCTTCGACGCCGACAAGCTCCGAGGCGCGACCATCTTTGTCCGCCGCGCAAAACCGGGCGAATCCTACGACGCGCTGAACGGCGAAACCTACACGCTGGAACCGCACCACCTGGTGATCGCCGACGCGGGCGGCGCCATTGCCCTGGCCGGGGTCATCGGCGGAGCAGGCTCGGCGATCAACGATCAGACCACGCGCATTGTCCTTGAGAGCGCCAACTTCGAGGCCACCTGCATCCGCAAGACCTCGTCAGAGATGAAGCTGCGCACTGACGCTTCGATCCGGTTCGAGAAGGCCCAGGACCCCAACAACACGGTGCGCGCCCTGGCCCGCGCCATCCAGCTTCTTGAAATCGTATCGCCTGGCATCCGGCTGTGCGGCGGATTGATCGACAACTTCAAGGCCCCACCGCCGCCCGAGCCCATCACCCTGCCGATGGACTGGATCGTTCGCAAACTCGGCCGCCCGATCGAAGCCGCCGAGGTCCGGTCGATCCTCGAATCGCTGGGATTCAGCGTCGCCGAAGCCGAGCCCGGCGTTTTTTCGGTTGCCGTTCCAACGTGGCGGGCAACGAAGGACATCACGATCAAGGACGACCTGCTGGAAGAGGTCGGGCGGATGATCGGCTATTCGAGCATCCCGCCCGTTCCGCCGTTGAGGCCAGTGCAGCGCCCCTGGATCAACGAGGAGCGGCTGTTCCACCACGACCTGCGCAAGGCCGTCGCGGCCCAGGGCTTCACCGAGACTTACAACTACTCATTCGTCTCCGAAGCCATGGCCGCCCGTTTCGGATTCGCCCCCGATCAGCACATTCGCGTCTCGAACCCAATCTCCATCGAGCAGAGCCTGATGCGCATTTCACTGCTGCCCGGCATTCACAAGAACATCGTCGACAATGCGCGTTTCGCGGCCGAGTTCCGGTTGTTCGAGATTGGCAACGAGATCCACAAGCGCCCTGGCGGGGAGTTGCCACACGAAATCCCTCATCTTATGGCCGCCATCCACACGAAGTCGGATGGCTCGGCGGCGCTCTATGAAATGAAACGGTTGGCCGAAACGCTGATGCCCGGCTGCGAGGTTGCGCCCGCCAGTGCCCTGGACTATGAGCACCCGGCGCGCGCCGCATCGATTTCATGGCGAGGCGAGCAGATTGGACGCATCTTTGAACTTCACCCGTCGCTGATCGAGTCAGGCAGGGCGTCGATTCTCGACCTCGACCTCGAAGTCCTGCTCAAACTCGGCCCGGCGCCCAAGCGCTACCAGCCGCTGCGCCGGTTCCCGTCGTCATCATTCGACCTTTCTGTTGTCGCCGGACTGCGGACGCTGATCGGCACGCTTGCAGCCGAGATTAGCCAGTCTGCCGGCGGCAACTGTGACTCGGTCGAATTCCTGTACTCCTATCAGGGCCAGCCGCTGCCCGAGGACAAGCAGAGTCTCAGTTTCCGCATCACGGTTTCGGCGCCGGATCATACACTGTCCAACGACGAGTTGACCGCCAGCCGGGCGAGTATCATTGATGCGCTGAAGTCCGCCGGCTACGATCTCCGCGGCTGAGGCCGGACGCCGGCTTGCCACTCAGCATCGGCCGGCTCGAAGTGGCATGATGGAAATCAATCGGCGCACTCGCCGGTGACCCAGCGATTGGAGGCCGTCCATGCCTGATTCCAGCCGAAGAGAATTCGTCGCCAAGGCCGCGGCCATTGGAGCACCCGCCGTGCGCACCGCATGGGGCCAATCGAGCCCGAATAGCGAGGTGCGTCTTGGCGTGGTCGGTTTCCGTAGCCGCGGCCGGGACCACTACCGGACATTTGCGAAGATCCCGGGCGTCAAGGTCGCTTTTTTGTGCGACATCGACGAACGTCTGTTCCCCGGCGCGATCAAGGAGATCGAGGAGATCGGCGGGAACCGTCCGGAGACCTTCACCGATCTGCAGAAGATGCTCCAACGCAAGGACCTCGACGCCATCTCGGTCGCCACGCCCGACCACTGGCATGCGCTCATGACGATCTGGGGCTGCCAGGCCGGCAAGGACGTGTACTGCGAGAAGCCGGTCTGCCACAACATCAAGGAAGGGCGCAAGATGGTGGAGGCCGCGCGCAAGTACGGCCGCATGGTCCAGACAGGATTGAACCGCCGCAGTGAGATGCGCAACCAGGCGGGCGTCAAGTTCGTCCGCGAGGCGTCGTTCGGCAAGGCGTATCGAGCCAAGGCAGTCGTGTACCGTGGGCGCGTCAGCATGGGCCGGGTCCAGGAATCATCGATCCCGCAAGGCGTCAACTGGGACCGTTTCCTTGGACCGGCGCCGTACCGCGCATTCAATCTGAACCGCTTCCACTACGCCTGGCATTACTATTGGGACACTGCCACCACCGAGGTCGGAAACAACGGCGTCCACGCAATCGACATCGTCCGCTGGGCGCTCAATAAGAACGTCCACCCGGTCAAAATCCACTGCGCGGGTGGCAGGTTTGCCGACGACAACACCGATCAGGAGACGCCTAATCTCCAGAACGCCGTCTTTGAGTACGCTGACGGGACGCTGGTCGATCTCGAGGTCACGACCCTGCCAAGCCCGGCGTTCGGCGGCGTCCACATGGGCGAGTTCTTCTATACACCGAACGGTTACATCACGACAGCGAAGGACTGGACCACGGTGAAGGGAGAGTTCACACCCCAAACCACGCCAGATCCACCTTCGGGCATTTCGTTGCGGGCGGCGAATCTGAGTTTTCCCAATATCAAGTACGTGGACGGCCCGGCGATTCCGGATATCAGCGTTCCGGTGGTCAGCCACTTCCAGAACTTCATCGATTGCGTCCGCTCGCGCAAGCGCGAAAACCTCAACTGCGAAGTTCTCGAAGGGCATATGTCCACGGCGCTCTGCCACCTGGCCAACATCGCCTTCCGGACGGGCCGCAAGCTTACCTTCGACCCGGCCACGGAGACTTTCCCGGGCGATGCCGAGGCCAACGCGCTGTTGGGCCGCAAGTACCGCGAGCCTTACGTTCTGCCGGAAAACGTTTAGTTGCAAGACTGCGTCCCAATCCGCCCGGTTCTCCCATACAATGTCCCAAGGAGGTGCAGGGCAGATGAAAAGGCGCTCGTTTCTTGTGTCCGCCGCCGCCGCCACCGCCGCGGTGGCACCCACGTCGCAGGTCCCCAAACGGCCCTACAAGGCCGGCATCGAACTCTCGATCATCGCATTCGGAGGCATCGTCGCGACCGGGATGCCGCAGGCAGAGGCCGATCGCCGGGTCAGGACCGCCTACAACCGCGGCGTGAACTACTACGACTGCGCCCCCTCCTACGCTGACGGCGAGGCCGAAATCAAGCTCGGCAACGCGCTGAAGGATATACGGGCGAAGGTCTTCCTGGCCGAGAAATCACAGATGCGCGACGCCGCCGGCGCGCAGGCCGAATTGGAACGGACCTTGCGCCGTTTCCATACCGATCACGTCGATCTGTACCAGTTCCATGCCGTCGCCAGCATGGCTGATGTCGACAAGATCCTCGGGCCCGGCGGCGCGGCCGAGACGTTCTTCAAGGCGAAGAAAGAAGGCAAAACCCGCTTCCTCGGCTTCTCCGCTCACGACGCCAAGGCCGCCATCCGGTTGATGGACGCGCTCGAACTCGATTCGATCCTGTTCCCTGTGAACTTTAACGCCTGGGAAAACGGCGGCTTTGGCCCACAGATTCTACAAAAGGCGAAATCCAAGGGGATGGCCCGGCTGGCATTGAAAGCGCTCGCTCTGGGCCGCTGGAAGCCGGGTGCCAAACGAACTCACCCGAAGTGCTGGTACGAGCCGGTCTCCGATCCGGCGCTGGCCAAACTCGCCCTGCAGTTCACGCTAAATCAGGAGATCACGGCCGCTGTCCCACCCGGCGACGAGAACATCTTCGACCTTGCATTGGACATCGCTTGCGGCCCCCTGCCGAAGCTGCAGAAGCCGGAGCTGGCCCGTCTTATGGAGGCGGCAAAGGCGTCCGAGCCCATCTTCCGCGCCTGACCTCCCGTGCGTCTCGCGAGGCGCTCATGCAAGGGCAAGTTGCTCCGTCATACGCGCCGGGCTCGTGCATCTATGGCAGTTCGAAGGCGAGGAACCGCAGCCGGCCCTCCCGCTCCATTTGGACCGCGACGGCATCGCCGCTCTTGAGTTTCCCAATGATCTCGCGCAGACTCGCCACGGTGGGGACCGGCTCCCGGTTGATGGCGTAAATGACGTCGCCAGCGCGGAAGTTGTCCTCGAGGAGGAGCGAATCGGCGCTTCGGGCGGCCACGAGCACACCGTAGTCGCGCCGCACATTGATGATCTCCTTCCTCAGCCGTGGGGTCAGGTCCACGGCGAAGATCCCCAGTTCCGGTACCAGGTTTTCCTCGCGACTGGCCAGTTCGGCAAACTCCCCGGCCTGGTCGGGCCGCTCGACTACGGGTACGTCGATGTCCAGTTTCAACTTGCCCCGCAATACCTGCAATCGCACCTTTTCGCCGATCACCGGCCGGTAGATGTTCACATTGAACTGTCGCGCGTTCTCCATCGGCTTGCCGTTCAGCGCGCTGATGACGTCGCCCACCTGCAATCCCGCCTTTTCCGCTGGGCCGTCATAGTCGACGTCGCTCACCACCACGCCCCAGCCCTGAGGCAACTTCCACCCTCCTCCCAGGTCCGGCGTCACCGTCTGAACCGTCACTCCAATGTCACCCCGGATCACCCGCCCCGACTTCTTCAACTGTTCGACCACGTTGGCCACGATGTTGCTCGGTACGGCGAAGCCCAATCCTTCGCTGCCGCCCGATTGAGACAGGATCATCGTGTTGATCCCCACCATTTTGCCCTCGGTGTCCACCAACGGACCTCCACTGTTGCCGGGATTGATCGGCGCATCGGTTTGGATGTAGATCATCGGATCGTCGGCCTTCAGTTGGCGGGCCGTCGAACTCACGATGCCCATGGTCACCGAGTTGTCCAATCCCATGGGGTTGCCGAAGGCGAGCACGAGTTCGCCTTGCTCGACCTTGTCCGAATCCGCCAGGCCCAGCACCGGCAGCCCCGGGTCGGCGATCTTGAGCAAAGCGATATCCGTCTCCAAATCGAGCCCAACAATCGCACCTCTCACAATCCGGCCCATCGGCCTTACGGCTGACCGCTTCAGCGGTTCCTCCGCCGTCGAAGTCTCGACCGCCGGCAAAGTTACCTGCACCCGCTGCGCCCCTACCACCACGTGAGCGTTCGTGATCACATATCCGCCCTCGCCGATGATGACGCCAGACCCCGCGCTTTGCTGCCGCGCCGCGACCCCGGTTTCGCCTGCTTCCTCCGCCTCCAGTTGCCGGTAGCCGACCGCCGTCACTTTCACCACCGACGCTCCAATGCGCCGGCTCAGTTGCTGGAAACTCTCACTCAGGCGTTCCAGCCGTGTCGGCGGAGATTGGGACCCGGTCTGCGCGGGCAACGCAACCGCGACCACAGCCAAAACGGCGACCTTGATCATTCTGTTCAACTGAGATTCCCCATTTTGTCTTATTCTATGCCTAAGCTGGACCAGGTTTTTACGTGGAGGTGATCCCTTATGCGGCGGAGAACGTTCATCCAGAGTGGCGCGGCCATCACGGCCGCCCGGCTGGAACTGTCGGCGGCTCTCATGCCGTCGGCCACGCTGGGCAGGACAGGTCTGAAGGTCTCGCGGCTGATCGTCGGTGGCTATCATATGGCCGTCCAGGGCGAAGAGATGGCGGTGCGCATCATCCACCGCGCCATCGATCTAGGCGTCAATCTCTTCGATTCGGCCAACCTCTACCACCGCGGCTTGAGCGACGAGATCTACGGCAGGGCGCTGGCCGGCGGATTGCGCCAGAAGGTCATGCTCATGACCAAGTGCGAGGACTACTCGCGCGACGGTTCCATGAAGATGCTCGAAACTCAGCTCAAGCGAATGAAGACCGACTATCTCGATCTCTGGCAGGTTCACCAAGTGAGCGAGTTGGCCGAAGCCGAGCGCGTCCTCGGTCCCAACGGGAGCCTGGAGACCTTCGTCAAGGCAAAGAAAGAGGGCAAGGTCCGCCACATCGGCTTCACGGGCCACCGGGACCCGCAGGTCCACCTGAAACTGCTCCACGGGACAACGGAGTGGGAGACCGTGCAGATGCCCATCAATCTGATTGATCCCCACTACCTGAGCTTCATCGTGAACGTCCTGCCCGAAGCGAGGAAGAAGGGGCTCGGCGTGATCGCAATGAAATCCAACGCCATGGGCGCCATCGGCAGGAACAACGTCGCCCGCATCGAGGACTGCCTGCGATTTACGTTGAGCCAGGACATCGATGTGCTGGTTTCGGGTGTCGAGACGGTCGAGCAGTTGGAGGCCAACGTTCGCACGGCATCGACGATGGCCAAGATGTCGAAGGCGGAGATTGAGGCGATGCTGGCCGTGACCAGGAATGGCCGCACCGGATCGCAGATCGAGAACTACAAGCGTCCGCCGGCAGGGGCGGGCGGATTGCACATCCACATCGATGGCTCAGATTCCCGTATGTCCTGAGTTAGTCACTTCTATTGATTGGTCAGAATAATTGTCCACAGGCCATGATCGTGGCATGGAGCGCTCGGGCGCCGGCTCAATCGGCTCCATGAAGGGATATCAAGGTCAAGCGCGACATCATGACCACGGGGATGAAGTGGGATGCTGAATCTTGATACGCACATCTTTGTCCATGCCTCCAAGGCCGCCTGAGGCCGTTGAAAAGACACTACTGTCAGCCGGCGAATGGAGCATCTCGGCAATTGTGCTGGTGGAAACGGCGGCACTGTGTCAGCTCGGACGGCACAACCAGCCGGCATGGCTGACGATTCCGAGTGGAAAACGGTGGCGTTGGCATAGCGATGCCATCGGCTCATTGTCGCCGAACGCCGATTATTTGGCAAAGCCGCCAGCATCCCTCCGGCCGAAACGAAATCTACTCGTGGCGCAGCAACCGCATGGGGTCAATTCGGCCGATGTTGCGCACGGGTAACCATGAGGCCAACACAGCAGCCAAGGCCAGAAACAAAGGTGTTGCCGCCAGACTCCACAGATCTTCCGGGCTCGTGCCGAAAATCAGGCTCGATAGCATTCGAGCCAGCGCGTACGCCGCTGTCAGCCCGACTGTGAGGCCTGCAACAACGATCACAATCGTTCGCTTCACGATCATCCAAACAATGTCTGCTGGACGAGCTCCCATTGCGAGTCTGATGCCGATCTCCGGTTTCCTCTCGGCCACTAGACTTGCTGTGACGCTGTAGACGCCGACGGTCGCTAGAATGAGTGCCACAAGCCCCGCGATGCCCATAAAAGTAGCGACCAAATTCAGTCCGAGGATCGAGCGTTCCACGACCTCGTCGAGGCCCATCACGTCAAAGATCGGCAGTTCCGGGTCCAGAGAAGCAACCTGCGAGCGGATTTCGTTTGCGAGCCCTCCAGGGGGCGTCAAGGTTCTCACCATGATCCCAAACTCGGGTGCAGCCGTTTGGCTGGAGCAGAGATAAAGGGTTGGCATGGGAGAGCGGTCCGCCCAGTGCTGCAGAATGTCTCCCACCACTCCGACGACGGTCAGCCATTGGCCTTTCACATCCGCTTTTACGATCCTCAACCTGCGGCCCAGCGGATTGGAGCCGGCGAAATAGCGCTCCACAAGGGATGCGCTGACGACCGCTGCCCCGGGCCGCTCCCACGCATCTCGCGAGTCAAAGAGCCGGCCCTCACGGATCGGGATGCGCATTGTGTGGAAGTAGCCCGAACTCACCGTTTGGATCAACGCAGCTCCCTCATCCTCTTGCTCCCGTCCTTCCACCACGAAGGGGCTCGTATAGCTGAAACTGCTATAGGGGATCCGGGTGACCGATCCGGCCGATTCCACGCCAGCAAGTCCAGAAACCCGTTCAAGGAGGTCGCTTCCAAGCGCTCCAGCCATCTGGGGGTGGGGGTAACGGGACTCAGGAATGGCTAGTCGAAAGGTGAGCACGTTTGAAGCACGAAGGTTCTCCCATGGCTGCAACATGACGCGGAAACCTCTGATCAGCAGTCCCGCCCCTGCTAGCAGTGTCATGGCCAGAACCAGTTGGAGCACGACCAGCAGGTTGCGGAAGCGATTTCGCGCCACACCACTGCTTGTGCTTCTGCCGCCTTCCTTCAGGACTTCGCTCACGTTTGTGCGCGTACCGAGTAGCGCAGGCAGGATGCTGGAAAGAATACCTGCTAGCACTGCTGCTGTAGCGGTGTAGGCGAGCACCGGACCGTTTACACCCATGCGTTCCCAACTTGGGGCGTTCTGTGCCACCTCCGGCGGCACGCTATTCTTCAACAGGATCACACCCCAGAGCGCGATGAGCGTTCCGAGGAGGCCTCCGATCCCGGCCAGCAAAAGGTTTTCCGCAACGACTTGCCGGACCAAGCGCCAGCGGCCGGCTCCAAGGGCCGCTCGAATTCCAAACTCCCGGGCCCGGCCTGAGATCTTCGCTATCTGGAGGTTGGCAACGTTCATGCACGCAATCAGCAGAACAAATCCGACGACCGCCAGCAACATCAGACTGAAATTCCGGTTGCCGCCACGAGTCATGCTATCCAGCAAGGACTCAATGCGAATGCTCCTCTTCGCGTGCGTGTCCGGGAAACTGCCCCGCAACCGTTCCGCCAGCGTCTGCATCTCTGCTTGGGCTTCCTGAATCTCCGTCCCACCGCTCAACCGCCCTATGAGCCTGAGATTGAAGTCCCGGCGGTCTTGTCTCGTCTGCGCTGTCAAGACGAGTGGAGCCCAGAATTCGGCGTTCGGGGGGAAGTGAAAGTCCCCGGGCATGATGCCGACAACCCGGTGCGCCTGTCCGTGCAAATGGATCAACCTGCCGATGACCCGCGGATCTGACCCAAATTGCCGCTTCCAAAGACCGGAACTCAACACAATCGTGCGGTCCGCGCTCTCCAACTCATCCTGAGCCTGGAGCGTTCGACCCAATGACGCCGCTACACGGAGGGCGGCGAAGAAATTACCAGACACCCGGTATCCCTGTACGCGCTGTGGCGGCCCGGCTCCCGTCAGATTGGCAGTCCAACCAGAGACAGCGGCCAACTGTTCCAATGTGCGAACCTCGGATCTCCATTCCACGAAGTCCGCGGTAGGCACCTGAAGCCTGCCGCCCGGCTTGCCATCCTCAGCAGCCCACACCATAACCAGGCGATCCAGGTCATCCAGGGGGATGGGCCGGAACAGGATCACGTCAGCCACGCTGAATACCGCAGTGTTGGCACCGATCCCCAGCGAGAGCGCAAGGAGAGCAGCGGCCGTGCTGCCCGGAGCCCGCGCCAGACCCCGGAGACCGTATTGGAGATCCCGCACTAAACCATACACTGCAGACGCCTGTGGCCCCTTATTCTAGTTCACTCTGCGGTTCAACAGGAAGATCTCGTATGGGCGTTTTCAAGTCAGTGTTGCCGAAGCTGTGGTCTTCCAGAGGCGAACGGGGGGACGAGAACGGCTCCATGAAGGGACCCATTAGGGTCAAGCGCGACACGATATCCGCTCTCCCGAGTTCGCCCGCGCGTTGGCTCGTGCACAGGTCTGGCCTTTGGACTCGTCGGTCTGCGCTCAAACCGTGGGCCTGATGTTGAGAGCGACCCGTCAAACGAACTCATCGCAGCAATGAGCATTGTCCATCGTGTCCCGTTGGTGACGAGAGACTCCCGAATTCTGCGTTCGGCGATTGTGCTCTCCCCTCCACGGCCTTAGCAGCCAATCTCGGGACGATACTGAACATTCGCTATTCTAACGGCAATTTACGCCAATGCCAATCAAGCGACCTCAGTCATAAGAGCGTAAGAACTGATTCTTTCACAAACTACGGCTACAATTGTTGACACGGCGGCGCAGTGCGTGGTTTACTGCGCATGATTGAAAATTTTCGCAAGTGAGGCACAAATGAGCAAAACTCATATCCGCTTCCTTCTGTCTTTTGCCGTCTTGAGTGCAGTGGCGGCTCCGGCGGCTTTAGCATTCCAGGAGATGCCGCTTTCCTGCACTGCAAACTCGGGAGTTCCCCCTGTGGTGCGCTATCAGGGCAAAGCTGAACTCGCGGGCGAAATCGTGCTGATGTGCCTTGGCGGGACGCCAACGCCGGCCGGGACGCCCGTGCCGCGCTACACGGTCCAGATCGCCCTGGATGTGCCGTCGGCCAGCCGGGTTCTGGACCCGGTCACCCGCGCGTCGGAGGCGCTGCTGATTGTCGATGAGAGCACCCCCACAGCAGGAACACCGCAGCAAGCCTGCCCTCTTGAGCAATCGCCCTGCCTGGTGAACGGCACTGGTGGGATCTCGAACCCATACCTTGCGCCCGGGTCTTACTCACTGTTTCAAGGCAGAGCGGGAACCGCCTCGAACGTGATCGAGTTTCCGAATATTCCCATCGCTCCGCCGGGCGTAGAGGGCATTCGCATTCTGCGCTTGGTGAACCTCCGGGCCGATGTCTCCCGCGTGCCACTGGGCGATCCGATTCCGTACGACTTCTTCGCCCAGGTTTCCGTCGTAGGGTCGCCTTCGGTGGCAGTTTCGAACGATATGGTGAGGATGGGGTACGTCGTCAAGGGCGTCAACATTGAAGCCCGCGACGGGGCGAATGCGAACGTCCTCACGGCTCCGGTGAATTTCAGTTCCTGCGGGTTGAACCCGTCGATCGGATCGGGAGTCGTGTCGGGTCCGCCTCAGTTCCACGTCCGCGTAGCCGAGTATTTGACGGGGACGGCCCTGAGGACCCGCACGGGCACCCTCTGGCCCAATGCCGACGCCGGCGCGCCGGTCGCCGTCCAGAACATGCCCGGATACTTATACGGGGCGACTGAGTCGGGCTTCTATGATCCCGGCCTGCCCTCCATTGGCGGTATGAACCGCGCCGGGTTGGCTGACTCCGGCACGCGAGTCTACGTCCTGCTGGACTATGTCCCGGCAGGCGTCACTGTCTGGGCTTCGGCCTATGCGGCAGGAAAGACCAGCGCCAACAGCCCCCTTCGCGCCATGCAGCCGAGTTCGAACAGCTACGATGCCGGTCCACTCCAGCCGGCGCCTGTCACCAACACCAACGCCGGTCCGCTGGTGCAGTTCACCCGGTCGGGCAATCTCGCCTTTGCCGTCTTCGAGTACACCGGACTGACCGAAGGAGGCATGCTGCCGGCTGGGTGGCAGGAGACCGCGGACATTGCCATCTACCTTTCCGCTCCGGCAGGCAGTAGCGCTGGATCCATTGTGGTTCGCTCCGGCCTCGGCCCGATCATGCCGCTGGCTGGCGGGGAGGTGAACCTGCCGCAGTTCGTCGAACAGGTCAGCTCCATCGCCAACGTCACGGTCGGCTCGTGCGTATCGTGCAGGCCGAATCTGTCGGCCGCCGTCACCTCGAAGTCCGGACCGCTCACGCAGCGGAACTGGACCATCCGCGTCACAAACAGGGGAGGATGCGATGCTGGGAGCCTCCAGTTGACCGGCGCGCAAATGTACAAGATCGGATTCGGCGCATCGCCCACGCTTCAGACGCCCGTGCCGGTGAACCTCGGACCACTGGCCGCGGGCGGGTCCACAACGACAAACCTGCAGTTCGCCGTTTCCCCCGGCACAATATGGGTGTCGTTAAAGCTCGATTTCAAGGCCAACGGATTATCGCTGCCGCCCGAATACATCCTGTTCCAATTGCCGTAACAAAGCCGCCAGGGAAGGTGGACCACAAAGGGCAGGCCCCGCGCCTGCCCTTTTTCATTCAGAGCCTACGCAACGCGACGCGCGCCGGTGATCCCTCGACGCCGGCGAGACGCAGCGGAAGGCAGATCATCTCGTAGCACCCTGGTTCGACTTGGCTCAAGTCGAGGCCTTCGATCACCCAGATGCCCGCGCCCAGGAGCGCCAGGTGCGTCTCCTGCATGTCGGAGTGGAAGCCGCCGATCGACAGGTAGTCGATGCCAACGGTCCTCACCTTGCTTTGAGCCAAGGCCAGGGCCGCTTCCTGCGAGATGTAGACGAAATCGCGCTGGAATCCAGGCTTCGCCCAGAGCCCGGCCGAATTGCGGGTTTTGAAAAGGATGCGTTCACCCTCAGCGAGATCGGCGGGCAACTCGGCCGCGCGCACGGCCACGGGATCGTTGATCTGGACCACGCGCGCCACGCCGATGACGGCGTCCAGCGGCAGGGCGTCCATCGGCGCCGCGCCGTCGATGAAGTGCAGCGGGGCGTCCATGTGCGTGCCTGTGTGAACGCACATCGAAACCTTGGACGTGTTGCAGAAGCTCTCGTCCCCGATAGCGGCGAACTGCTCAATTACAGGCTCCGGATCGCCGGGCCAATTGGGCATGCCTTGGTAGACGGGACGGGTGACATCGATCCAGGGGCTCGGCATTGCGGAAGCTCTCCTCAGCGGTGCACGAGCGGGCGTAGCGGCCGCCAATAGATGTTGCGGTAGGCCACGGGGCCATGGTCGCCCTGGAGCATCAACGGATTCCCGGCTGCCTCGGCGTTGGGCATGTGGGCGCGCGTCGGCCCCTCGCACTCGACGTTCTCCTGGACGAGCGTGCCATTGAAAAGGACGCGAAGGAACTTCGCATTCTCTGTCTTTTTCCCCGCAGCGTCGAAGCGGGGAGCGCGGAACCAGATCTGGTAGCTCTGCCAGTGGCCTGGCGGGCGCGAAGCGTTCAAGCGCGGGGCTGACCCGCCGACGCCCTTGTTATCGATCCAGCGATGATAGACTCCGCCTGCGTCGGACGAGGTCACGGGCTCGGTTGCGCCAAAACTGTCGAAGACCTGGACCTCATAGAGGCCTTGCAGGTACACGCCTGAATTGGACCCCTTCGAGACCATCCACTCGATGTAGAGTTCGATGTCGCCGTGTTCCGCATCCGTGACCAGATTCACGGTGCGGCCGGCCGGGCCGTTGAGGATGTTGGGACCGGGACCTTTGCGGCCGGTGAGGCGCGTGGGACCGAGCAGACGGTCAAAGAAGACGGTGGGCGAGACATACCATTCGTTGGGCTTGGCGGGGTCCTGGCTGTGCCAGCCGGCCAGGTCAGTCCCGTTGAGGAGCGGTTTCCAGCCCTGTTCGAGCAGGTACGGGGCATCGCCGTGGTGTTCGCCATCCTGGATGGGCGAAGGGGCCTGCGCGGCGAGCGCGCCGAGCAGGCAGAGGGAAAGCAAAAGGGCTCGAATCATGCGGCCATGATATCTCAGCGCTTCTTCGGGGTGATGGTCTTCTTCTTCCTGGTGGAGGTGGCCGCTTTCTTCTTGCGGGAGGTGGCTCTCCTGACCTTGGCCGGCGCCGGCGCGCCCTCCTTGATGGCATAGCCGAAGCCGGACCACGCCTGAAGGCGGGTGTGATCGATTTCGAAGCCTGTGGCGCTGGTATCGAGCAATGCCACGGTTGGGGCCACTTCATCACCCATGAGCCACACCAGTTCGCAACCGGCCAGACAGGGCCGCGGCGCGCCGGGCTTCCAGGGGGCCAGAACTCGCGAGGGGACGGCTGAGGCGACCGTAACGCCGGGCCCGGTTTCGACCACGACGTAACGTCCCGCCCCGGCGGCGGCCTTGGAAGCGGCGGGGGACTGCGCTGCGGCGGCGTGGACGGCGCGGATGGTGGGCGAGATGCGGAGCAACTCGGGCAGGTCATCGAGAGCCGAGGAGTCAGGCTGGATGGAAATGTCCATTGCGTACTGGTCGGCAAGTTCCGTTGCCAATTGTAGGAACTCCCTCACAGACCCGGCCGCGGGCGGCAGGATGAACCGGACCCGGTTGAACCGTGCCAAGGCGAGAGATCGAAACCAGGCGCGCCATTGGGCTGGCGGCAGATCGAAGTCAGCCGTGGACAGGGTCCGGCGGACGCCGCGGATGGCGATCTGGGCCTGGCCTGTGGCCGACGAGACCACGCCTTTCCGAGCGATCGACTCCGAAGCTTCGATCAGGGCATAGAGGATTGCACGGGGACTGCCGCCGCGGATCAGCGCGCCCTGAATCTGGTAACTCTCGAACGGCAGGGCCATCGACTGTTCGACCGTGTGGCGGAAGTTCGATTCCGGTAGTTGACGGGCGGTGAGGGCCAGGCGGACTTCCGTGCGGCCAGCCTCCACAGGTCCGGAGGCGGCCAGTGGCAGGGCCAGGGCAGCCAGGCAGAGCCTGGTTAAGGCCCGGTTAACGGCCAACGGCAAGCTCCAGGCAGGCGCCGATAAATCCTTGCATGACAATAATATGCCACAGCCCGAGGAGCTCTGCCAAACGAACTGCTCAGCCGCCAGGCCGTGCGTCTCGCGAATGGCGCCCGGCGGACCTGGCCGTGCCGGTGGCGAGACGGATTGCGGCCCATACGGCAGGCCGGCCAAACGGACCCCGGCGTCGGCGGATCGGGCAGGACAGCCACCCAAATGGGTGAATCTGCAACAAATGTCCGAGGCGAAGAATAGTCGAATGAAATTATTGAAAACGTAGCTTATCTGTCACATCATTGAAACGGACATGGCCATGCGAGGACTCGCAGCATGGGTGTTGGCCGGATGGGCGCTGCCGTTGGCGGCGGGGGAATCTGTGCGGGTGGGGGTAGTCGTCTTCGATACTGGGGGGCGCGTCTCATCGGCGGCCCAGGCCGTCATGCGCGAAGAGGCGGCCAGAATTCTGATCCTGGATGGGGTCCGGCTTGAATGGCGCTGCAAAGATGGCCTCGGCCGAGGCGTGGAATTGGACAAGGTGGTGGTTGTGCGGTTCGCCAGGGGTGGCGTTGCGGGAATCGCGCTCAAGAGCGAGGGTGGACCGTTGGGTTCGACCGATGTCAGCGATGGGAGGGTTCTGCCATTCGTCCACATCGACGCGGAGCGGGTTCGGGGAGCGGTGTTTCGGAGCCGGCTTGGCCGAAGGACGGATGAGCAATTGGGCCGGGCTTTGGGCAGAGTGCTGGCCCACGAGTTGTATCATGCCCTGTCCGGGAGCCAGGAACACGACCATGAGGGCGTGGCCAAGGCGGCACTGAGTGTGGACGAACTCACCGGCGGGCCACTGCACCTGGGCGCCGCCGCCAGAACCAGGTTGATGGAAGCGCTTCGCCGCGCCGAATGAGAAGCGGCCTGGGGATGTGCGCCGCCATGGGCGGCTGAGAAGCGCTGCAGCAACATACACTGATAGCATCATGCGCGTTACCTGCCTGGCCGCACTCGCTGCTTGCCTGCCCTGGACGATCGCCGCCCCTGCTCAGGAAGTGACGCCCGAGACGTTCGACATCGTCGTTGTGGGCGGCAGTTCGGGGGGATTCGGGGCGGCACTGGCCGCCGGGCGCATGGGCGCGAGGGTCGCCCTGATCGAAGATACGCCGGTACTAGGCGGGATGCTCTCCAACGGCATCTCGAACATCGACACCTATTCCTACGAATCGCTAAGCGGCATCTTCGAGGAGTTCCGGGGACGGGTGGAAAAACACTACCTACCTGTCTTCGAAACCGATCCTATCTTCAAGAGCAGGCAAGCGCCGCCACGGGATCACAAAGGCCGCCAGTCGAACGCGGCTCATGAGGGCGGGCGATGGGAGCCTCATGTGGCCGACAAGATCTTCAAGGAGATGATGGCCGCCGTCCCCAACGTAAAGGTTTACTACAACACGTGGGCGACGGGCGTTGTCATGGACGGAAACCGGATCGTGGGCGTGACGACGGAGGACAAGGGCGGCGCGCGCCGCCGATTCAGGGCGCATGTCGTAATTGATGCCACGCATGAGGCAGACATCGCCGCCTGGGCGGGCGCGCCCTACCAGGCCGGCCGCGAGGCACGGTCGCCCCGCGAGCCACACGCCGGCGACATCTATTACTTCAACGGCAGCGGCGAGATCCTGGAAGGCAGCAGCGGGCGTCAGGACCGGGCCATCGTCTCCTATGGCTTGCGCCTCTGCATCCGGCATTACTCGCCGGAGGAGGGCGACGCCCACATCCTGCGTCAGCCGCCGCCCGGCTACGACCCCGAGAAGTACCGCCTGGCCGGATTCGGCGGTGAGATCTCGATGCCCGGACGCAAGACTGAAATGAACGCCAACCCGGTGGGCAATGAACTGCAACTGGTGAACTGGGCGTGGCCGGAAGCCACTCGCGCCGAACGGCTCAAGTTGTATGAGGTCTACCGAAACCACGCGCTCGGCTTCCTCTATTATGTGCAGCACGAAAGAGGTTGGAAACACCTGGGCCTGCCGCGCGACGAGTTTATTGACAACGGCAACGTCCCCTACAGGGTCTTTGTCCGCGAAGCGCGGCGGATCGAGGGCGAGGCCACGATGGACGAGGCGGATGTGAACCCGCTGATCCTGGGACGCGGACTGCTGCCTGAACCTCGCCGGGACAGTATCGCCATCGGGCACTACGCGATCGATTCCAAGCCTGTGTTACCCAAGACCGACGCGTCCACACCCGAAAAGGGCGCCGGCGACTTTTTTCTGGCCAATGTCGCTATGCCGTTCCAGGTCCCCTATGGCGCGATGATTCCGAAGCATGTGGACGGCTTGCTGGTCCCAGTCGCTCTTTCAGCTACACACGTGGCTTTCTCGGCGGTGCGCATGGATCCAACCTGGATGGCGTTAGGTCAGGCCGCGGGAACGGCCGCCGTACTGGCGGTCCGGCAGGATGTGGGGGTGAGGCAAGTGCCCATCAAGTCGATTCAGTCGGAGTTGATCCGGCAGAAAGCCCGGCTGTTGTTTTATTGGGATGTCCCGCTGGATCATCCCGCCTTTGCCGCCGTTCAACGGTTGAGCGTCGAGGGTGTTCTGCAAGGGTTCCCGGACCGGTTGTTCCGCCCCGACGAGCCGCTCAGCCGGGCCGAACTCGCCACGCTCATGGTGAGGGCTTACAAGCTTTGGCCCAGCGTCAGCGATCTCCATTTTGGCGACGTCCCCTGGAGCCACTGGGCGTTTCGTGACATCGAGACGATGTTCGACAACAGGCTGCTGGGTGCGTTTGGCGTCGAGCCGCGCTGGCCCGGCGCGGGCACTTACATGGGGAAGATCAGCGCCGGGTTCGCACGGAGCGGTCCCGGCGCCTTCGGAGCCTACGAGCCCGGGCGGCCCGTAACGTGGGCCGAGTATGTGGGCATGTTGCGCGACTGCGAGGAGCATTCCACCGTCTCGCCGGGCAACGGCATCGTACGCCCCGCTGCGAGGCAGCCGCGCGGCGACGACGCGGAGTGGGTCCGGCGCAGGCCGGAACGAAGCGGTTCAGCCATTGAACTGGGAGCCAAGGCGTACGCGCCCGGCGCCATCGTCACCCGAGCCGAGGCGGCCCTGCTGTTGCAGGCGGTCTTGTGAGCTGAATTGGGAATGAATAAAAAGGCGCCCGGCGACGAAATGCGCCGGGCGTCTGGGAAGTGGCTCGCAGGCTGAAGTCCAACGCGAGCCGGACATGGAGGGAACCAAGCGATGTTGCCTAGAATGTCCCCGCGCCGGGTAGGGCGCCCGGCGCGAGGATCTCCAGAACGAATCAGGGCGGCGCAGGCCGTGGACGTTAGAACAGGAAGCGGATGCTCAACTGCAACCGCCTGGCGTAGTTGTCCTGCGTCGATGCGTTGATCTGGCCGAAGCCCGTATCGGTGGCGCTCTGGGCCGTGGTGATGGTCATGTTGGGCGAAGGGAAGTAGGGGTGATTGAATGCGTTCAACGCCTCGGCGCGGAACTCGACGCTCATCCCTTCCTTGATGCTGGTCTGCTTGATTGCTGCCAGGTCGACGTTGTTCTGGCGCTGGCGGCGAATCTGCGAGAACCGGAGCGGCCACCAGCGGAGCTGGTTGGTCAGCAACTGTTTGGCGCTGGCGGTTTCAAACCCCGTTACGTTGAACCAGTGGTTGGGCGTGCGCTCGCCGAGAGGCAGCACGATATCCTTCGGATTGCCGTAGTAGATGGCGTTGTTCCAAGCCAGCGGGAAGCCGCTCTGAAGGCTCCAGATGCCGGACACCTGCCAACCGCCCACAAGCCGCGAGACGAAGGGATTGCTATCGCTCAGCAGTGTTTTTCCCCGGCCAAACGGCAACTCCCAAACGCCGCTGATGTTGATGCGATGGGGCGCATCGGCATCCGAGATCTCTTCGATCGGCAGCGGGTCGACGGCGTTTAGAAGGTTGACGGCCTGCATCCACTTCGACAGCGTGTAGCTGCCCATGAGGGTGTAGCCCTTCGAGAAGCGCTTCTGCGCCTGGAACTGAGCGCTGTGGTACCAGGTGTAGCCGATGTTCTCGGTCCCGTTGATGGCGTTGGAGCCAAAGGCGCGGTAGGGGGACAACAGCGTCTGCCGGGTAATGTTCGAACTCGTGTAGGTGCCCTGCGTGTTGCCGGTCACCAGACCCTTGAGGGGGTTCGAAATGTTGGCGCTCAGGTAGTTGTTGTTCGCATCGTCGCGGGTCTTGAGAGTGCTCCAGTATTGCCGCGGCAGGGCGTTGATGTTGCGCGTGACCTCGGTGTGGATGGTCTTGCTGCCGATGTAATTCAGCTCGAAGGAGTAGCCCTTGACTTCATGCTGGAAGCCGAGTTCCCACCGGGAGGTCATCGGGACCGAGGGAGTCTGGTTGAAGAAACTGAATCCCTGTCCGAGGTAAGTCGCGTAGCCTTCGCTTGCGCCCTTCGGCTCGGTGATGCCGTTGTTGAAGGGGTTGGCGAGGGTAGTGGCCCAGGTGAGTCCGCTATCGGTGGTGAGCACCATGTTGGTGTTCTGGCTGAAGCCGTTTTGGATGACGTCGCCACGGCGTTCACCGAGGAAGCCTGCGAACATGCCGACGCCGGCTCGCATCACGGTGTTGTTGGCGATCTGATAGGCCAGACCGACGCGCGGCAGGAAGACATTCTTCGGCGTCGCATAAAGACTGCCGTTGTTGCCGTTCAAGCCAGCGAAGGTCATGCCACCCTTCAGTACCAGCGAGCTCACCGGAAGTTCGGCGAAGCCGCCTGAGATGTTCGGGTAGATCGTGGCATAGGCGGCCTGTGCCGCGGCCGAGATCGACTGCGTATAGCTGGTGTCGAAGCTCAGGGTGCTGCGATTGTAGCGCTCGGCCAGCGGGGTTTCGAACTCGTAACGGAGGCCGAGATTCAAGGTGAGTTTCCGCGAGATCTTCCAGTCGTCCTGGACAAAGAAGCCCCAGGACTCGGATTGCTCGATGTAGTCGGCCGAACGGGCGATGCTGGCCGATCCGGGCAAGCCCAGGAGCAGGGAGGCGACGGACTGGCCGATGCTGCTGGGCGAGGTCGATGAGTTGTCGAGCGGGCCGCGCGTATAGGTCGAGTCGAAGGTAAATTGGCCGGTGTTGGCGTTCGAGAAGAACTTATCCGCTTCCTGGTAAGCGCGGAATTCGAAGCCGGTGCGGATGGAGTGTTTGCCGGAGACCTTGGTCAGAGTGGCGGAAGCAGTGTGGTTGTTCACCGGACGGAGTTCACCAGTGAAGCCGTTGCTGATATAGCCAGTCAAATTGATGCGCGGGAAGCGGGCGATGTCCTTGGGCACCTGGCTGATGTACTGAGACGAAAAGCCGAGCTGAGAGAGGTCGAATCCCTCACCAAGTGCGTTGCCGTCGGAGCCGCGGATAAAGCGGTTGTAGCTGTAGCGGGTGTTCAGCACCATGGTAGGCGACAGCGTGTAAACGTGATCGAAGACGGCCGCTTTGGACTCGAACAGGAACTGGATGCCTGTCATGGCATTTTCGAAGTAGTCGTTATAGGTGGAGTCGCGGCGGTAGGCGCTGGCCCGGATGAAGAACCGCTGTCTATCTCCGAGGTTCTGATCGATGCGGAACGAACCGTTCCAGTATTTGGCGATCTCGGCCGTGCTGGCATCTGCGTAGTTGCCCACGCCGACAGCGGATCCGGCGGACTTCGCCGTGGTCGGATACCAATTCAGAATCTTGGAGCCGACGGCGTCAAACCGCGCCTTCGGGATCAGGTTGCCGGCGAACGCAGTTTGCTGGAAACGGCCGTTGGCCAGTTTGACGCGAGTGGCCGGATCGTAGATGGCGTAACTGGAGCCGCCGCCGGTGAGCAGGGCCGAGAAGTCGCCTTCGTGCATCGCCGCGGTCGGGACCGTGTTGGTGGTGTCGTCATGGCGTGGGCGGGAATCGTGGATCCCTTCATAGCCGATGAGCCAGAAGGTCTTGTTCCGCCCGTTATACACCTTGGGAATAAGCACCGGGCCGCTGAGTGAACCGCCCCAACGGTTGAACTCAAAGTTCGGCACAGCGAGGCTCT
Source organism: uncultured Candidatus Solibacter sp. (assembly GCA_964604945.1). Taxonomy (GTDB): domain Bacteria; phylum Acidobacteriota; class Terriglobia; order Bryobacterales; family Bryobacteraceae; genus PNKE01. The sequence goes on along the minus strand of CAZSBK010000020.1, from coordinate 17,823 downwards.
TCCGGTTGTTAAAGAAATCGTTGGCCAACATGCTGGGCCGGTAGAAGGAGTATCCGCCGCTGCCATGGAACAGGTTGGTGCCGGACTTGATGCTGAAGCTGGTGACGCCGCCCTGGGTCTGGCCGAACTGTGCATCGAAGGTCGCTGTCTGGACCTTGAACTCTTGCACGATGTCGGTCGGCGGGACGTAAGAGGCGGTCACTTCGTTGGCGTTGGCGGTCGCCGTGGAGGGGGCGCCGTCAATAGTAATGTCGTTGAGGTTGCCGCGGGTTCCGCCCATTGAGTAGTTGACGATATGGGTCGGCTCGAACGGGCGATCGAGGCGGACGCTGCCATTAAACGTCACGCCAGCCGTCAAACCAATGAGGAGAAACGGGTTGCCATAGGACAACGGGAGGCTGGCGACGCGTTTTGAATCGATGACAGTGCCCAGAGACGCCGTTTCGGAGTTGAGCAGCGGCGCTTCGGCGGTGACGGTAACCGATTGGTCAGTTGCGCCGACTTCTAAAGTGACGCTGATATCGAGGCGGTCGGCGATGCGGACTTCGATGCCGCTGCGCAGCGCTTTCTTGAAGCCCGCGGAGGAGACCTCGACCTGATACTGGCCGGGCGACAGCAGAGGCGCCAGATACATGCCCTCGGCGTTTGTCGTCAGGGTCATCTTCGTACCCATTGCCTGGTTGGTGACCACGACCTCAGCATTCGCGATGACGGCCCCACTTGGATCCGACACCTTTCCGAGGATCGTACCCCTGGCGTCCTGCGCCCAGGCTGATAGCCCGCACGACAGGATAAGAACCGCAATCAGCGAGGAAATGCGATTAATCATGTTGGTTCCTTTCCATCGGCTCGACTGACGACTACCACGTACGCCGGTCCCCGGCCGCCTAGGACCCCGCAGGCCCACCGCCTGCAAGCGCTTGACTGCCTTGACACGGAGGTGATTCAGACAAAATCCTCCCCTGAGTGAGGCGCCTGAGGAATCGTACACCATGATCCAGAAAGATCAGCCTTCGGAGTGGATATTCCTTTAAGGTAAATAGGTGATCAACCGTGTCACTAACTGTGATAACATTTTGTTTCGATGGAGATAGAGGCAGACGAGCTTCGCGCGCATGTCGAGCACCTCGTCCACAGCAAGACCTTCGAGACGTCGGAAGTTCACCGGCACCTGCTGCACTATCTCGTGGAAAAGACGCTTTCCGGCGACGCCGAGCGGCTCAAGGAGTATACGGTCGGGTTAGAGGCATTCGGAAAGCCGTCTTCCTACGACCCCAGGCAGGATTCGATCGTGCGGCTGCAGGTGGGGCGGCTGCGGCAGAAACTGCTGGCGTACTACGAATCCGAGGGCTCGGCCGACACCATCCGGATCTCGCTTCCGAAGGGCGCATTTCGCCTGGTCTTTGACCGTCATCCGGCAGCGGGCGGGAAATCGGACATCGAGCAACTGGAGCGACGCCGGCGTCAGGTGTGGGTGCTGTCGGTGGCGCTGGTGGCAGTGGGGCTTTGGGCGGTGGCCGCCAGCATAAGCTGGTTCAATTCGACCCGCAACAACCTCAGGAACGAGGCTTGGAGCCCCGAGCTGGAACAGCTTTGGAAGCCTTTTCTTGGCGGCAAACGGTCGGTTTTGGTCTGCCTGGGAGCCCCGTTATTTGTCCGATTTCCGAACTACGGATTTTTCCGCGATCCCAGGACAAACGATTGGACCGAGATCGAGCAATCGGCGCGCGTGGGTGCGGCCCGCAAGGGGCTGTTGGAAAAGGAGTTTTTCCAATCCTACTCGTTCATCGGGACAGGTGAGGCCAGTGCCGCCTTCGTCGTAGCGAAACTTCTGGCCACCCGGGTCCGGGATCTGCGCCTGACGCGCAGCAACCTGCTTTCCTGGGAACAAATCAATGACGATGATGTCGTTTTCCTCGGACCGCCGAAATTCAACCGGCAGTTGCAGACCGCCGCGCTGACACAGGACATCGTCATCGAGCCGGACGGGATCCGGAACCTGAAACCCCGGCCCGGCGAACCTGCCTATTTGCAGGACAAACTCAGCCCTGGGAAACCGGCCGAAGGCGAATCCCATGCGCTGATCACGCGGATGCCAGGCCCGTCGGGCGTGGGCGTCCTGTTCTCGATCGCCGGGAACGCCTCGCCCGATACTTTCGCTGCGGCGGAGTGGCTGACGCAGCCATGGCGCGCGAAGGAACTGGTGGACCGGTTGCGTCTGGCGGATGGCAGCATTCCCGAATACTTCCAGGTGGTCCTCAAAGTCGAGTTCAAACAGGGTACGCCGGTGCAGAGTAGCTACGTGATGCACCACGTGGTCCAACCTCCGGCCAAACCGGCAAGGCGCTAGCGCGCCAGCCGTTCAACGATGGCCGGGTGGTTCTGGGCTCTGGCGAAATCAATTGCAGTCTGACCTCTGTCCGCCTGGATCTCGGGATTCGCACCGGCTCTCAGGAGCACCTCCAGTGACGCCAGGCCGCCGGCGTTGGAGGCGGCGTGGACGGGCAGATCCGCCGGGGCGGCTTCACAGATCGTCAACTATGCGGGGTTGAACAGCTCGGCCGCGTGCCCGGATTCGACGCCGAGGTGATTCAAATAGAACTCGAGCACGACAGGCGGGTACTTCGCCTTGAGCGCGTCGTAGGTTCGCTGCTGCCAGTCGCCGGAAAGCTGGGCGGAGAGGTCGGCGTCTTTGGAGAAGAAGCCGTCCTGATGCTCGACGCCAAGAGCGTCGAGGGCGGCGATGATCATGTCGAGATTCGACACCAGGATGGCCTGGGCCAGGTCGGTTGCCAGGTCGGCGTCATGCTCGGATAGACGCGCCCAGAGACGCGGGGCGGCATGGCGGAGGTGTTCCGTGTTGAGCTTGTTGAGGCGCGTGCGGAGTTTGACATGCTCATAGATCTGATAGGTACGGAGCCGGCTGATCGAGATCCGCTTCAGGAGTTCGGCGAAGGCCGCTTCGCCCATGCCGAGAAAGACGTCCGGAACTTGCATCAATGACGAGGGTAACATGCGGGTACGGCCCGGCGGGCTTTCGGGGGGTGGGTGGGATAAACTAGGAGATTCGGGCAGTTGAACCAATGAGCAACATCATCGTATTGGGATCGCAGTGGGGCGACGAGGGCAAGGGCAAGATCGTCGACCTGTTTGCAGAGAAGTTCGACGTCGTGGCGCGCTATCAGGGCGGCCACAACGCGGGCCACACCGTGCAGGTGGGTCCGCAGAAATTCGTCCTGAAGCTGATTCCGAGCGGAGTGCTGCACTCGGGCAAGCAGGTCGTCATCGGCAACGGCGTGGTGATCGACCCGCAGGCGCTACTCGACGAGATCGCCATGCTCGAAAGGGCCGGCTTTGATCCCGTGCCGAAGATCTCCATCAGCAACCGCGCGCACGTCATCTTCCCGTTCCATCGCCTGGTGGAAAAGGTCTCCGAGGGCCGCACTGACCGTATCGCCATTGGCACTACGTCGCGCGGCATTGGTCCCTGCTACGAGGACAAGATCGGCCGCCGCGGCCTGCGCATGGCCGACCTGCTCAACAAGAAGCTGTTTGATAGCCTCTTTGACAACCTCGCCGCCGACAAGCGCACCGTCGCCGAAGCCTTCGGCATCGACGCCGCTATCGACTACGAGGGCATCCGAGCCGACTACCGCGCAATGGCTGAGAAGATCCGGCCCATGGTGTGCGACACGGCGCAGAAGCTGAACGACTGGATCAAGGCCGGCAAGCGGGTCCTGTTCGAGGGCGCGCAAGGCACCATGCTCGACATCGACCATGGGACCTATCCGTTCGTCACTTCGTCGAGCGCGGCCGCCGGCGGCGCCTGCACTGGCACGGGCGTGCCGCCAAACCGTATCGACGGTATCATCGGCGTCTCGAAGGCCTATATCACGCGCGTCGGCGGCGGACCCTTCCCGTCCGAGGACAAGGGCGAGGGTGGCGACATCATCCGCGAAGCCGGACTCGAATATGGATCGGTGACGGGGCGTCCGCGCCGCTGTGGCTGGTTCGATGCGCCGCTGCTGCGCTACACGGCCATGGTGAACGGTTTCGATTCGCTGATCGTGACCAAGCTCGACGTGCTCGACGGTCTGGGCGACTTGAAGGTCTGCACGGCCTACAAAGTCGATGGCGAAGTCACCACCGAGATGCCCGCCGGCAATATGCTGCTTGAAAGCGTCGAACCGGTCTATGAGACGCTGCCGGGTTGGGACCAGCCCACCAGCGGCATCACTCGTTACGAAGATCTACCCAAAGCGGCGCGCGACTACGTGGCGTTTCTCGAAGAGAAGACGGGCGTGGAAGTGGGCGCGGTCTCGACGGGCCCCGAACGGTCGGAGACGATCATACGGCCCGGCTCGAAACTCGAAAAACTGCTGGACTAACGGCAAACGCGGCCCGCGAGTGGACTTCGTTCAAGGCGTGGTCCGCATCGACGCGGGGCAGCGGGGGTTGCCGGCTTCGGTAAACCGTAAACCGGGACAGGATGCGCTGCACCCCGTTTTTGTCCCCGTTTTCCCATTTTCCGTTTTAGATGCGCCAAGGGGAAGTGTGGCGAATAGGCGGTCTACTGCGATAGATTTGGCGGTAATGAGGCCATTGCCTAAGTCAGCCGTCGGACCGATCAACAACATTGGCTTTTTTCATTTTGGCAGTGACGACAAAAGCGACCCCATGAGGTCGCTGGCCATTTCTTTGGAAAAGGCAGTCACGACGAAACGATGCCTAACAGGTTCGTTGCTTGTGTTGCCCGAGGCGTTCAATATCCGGAACGATTACCAGACCCTGAGCGCGCCCGATCCCTCGGTCGTCTACGCGCTCAAGGAAATGTCCAAAGAACATGGAATGGCATTTGTAGCGGGACTGCTCCATCGGAGAACGCGGTACAGCTGTGCCCACTTGATCGACGGCGATACATGCAGGCTGCTGTCACGCAAGCGCGACCGCGATGGATCGCCCAACTACCAGCCTTACGAAGGCGTTTCGGATGGGCCCTGTCTGCATCGAGGCGTTTGGATTGCGGCCCTGATCTGCCACGATGCCGCCGGAAACCCCGCGCCCGGCGGAAACTGGGATCAGAAGAGGCAGTGGCAGGCGGCAATGGCTAAGCAGATCGAGGCCTGTAAGGATTGCGTCCATGCGCTTCTGTGCATTCCGGGACGGATGGTCACGGTTTCTAGTAAGTCGGTGGCCACGAGCTGGAGCAGCCAGCGGCCGGATCTCACCGTTGTTGTTGCCAACGCCACTTCTAGCCAGCCGAGTGTTATTCGATACGGGAAGTGGTCAGTCTGTTCCGAGAAGGCTGGAAACGCTGTGTGGCTGCGTCCTTGGACCGAGCTCAAAGATCAAGCGTGAAGCTAGGGAGAAAAAATGCAATCCCGTTTTCTTTTGTACGGGTGTTAGTAGGCGCACTCGGCTTACTGCAAGGACTGGTCGGGGCGGCAGGATTCGAACCTGCGACCTCTTGCGCCCAAGCCTGGGGGACACCCTTTGGGGTGCAGCCGTATGTTGAACCTGGAGGGTCAACACAGCCACAGAATCATCTACACGGAATTTTCCATCGAACCAGAATCGTATCCAACTCATTGAAACTATTGGTAGGACCGGCAGGACTCGAACCTGCGACCCTCTGCTTAGAAGGCAGATGCTCTATCCAACTGAGCTACGGTCCCGTGTCTGGCGCCCTCGCGGGGCGTCCTCTCTATTTTACGCGATCGGCGCAATCAGTCCGTGGCGTAATCGATTTCGATCTTTCTCACCACCCGCGACGCCGCCCACAGCACCAGCGCCGTCAGTCCAAGCAGACCCAGTACCGCTGCATACATCGGGGCTGGCGCAGCCGGTGACAGCAGCAGCCTCACCAGTGCCGGCGTGCCCTCTTCAATTGGCGCCGGCGTCGGGCACACTGATTGCAGGTAGTAGAGCACACTCAGTTTCTGCAACATCGACGGCAGAAAGCCGTTGATACCCTCCCAGAACAGCACCAGGACGATCGGCACGATCGGATTCTTCACCAGCAGTCCAGCCGCCAGAAACACGCTGCCATAGCCGACGCAGCCCAGCACTGCCGCCAGCAGGTATCGGGCCAGTTCCTGCCCTGCTCCGCCCGCCCAATACTGCTGCACCTCGACCGAGTCCTGCGCCCAAAGCATCGCGGCGAAGCAGATCAACGCGCTGAGTGTGAAGATCGCCGCCGATGCCACAAGCCCGGAAGCATACTTGCCCAGCAGCAGCACTTCCCTCCTGGCCGGGGCAAGCAGCCAGAAGTGCAGCGTCTTGTCCAACATTTCCCCGCGGAACAGGTTCAGGAAAATGCCCAGGCATCCGAAGAACACGGCCACGCGGAGAAAGAAGAACTGGAAGACCCCAGCGAAGACCTGCCGGTCCTCGTCCAAGCTGGCCAGCGGCCTCGTGCGAAAGCTTTCGAGCAGATCGTTGCGGAAGGTCAGATCCGTCCGCCGCCGTCCGTCGAACAGGAGCACGTGGCGTATCTTGATTTCCGTATCGTCCGGTCCTCTGCGCTCCCATTCAAAATCGCGTAACGGCTCGCCCGTGGCCCGGATCACTTCGTTGTAGGACATGCCTCGCTGCAGCCGGTCGATCACTGCCGGCGGGGCCATGGTTTGTTGCGACCACTTCTGTTGCCTGACGCGTACCTCCACCGCGTGACCGATGAAGATCACCGCCGGGAATAGCGCCAGCAGGTACACCCAAAACGACCGCTTCGACAGGAACGCACGCCGCAATTCGAGCCGGGCGATCACTCCAATCTGCCGCAATTCAGTGGACAGGTTCATCGTCCGCCCCCAATCAGATACTCATACAACGCATCCACGTTCTCGTCGGCCGGGATCACGCCGTCGATCTCGATGCCCGAAAGTGCAATGTTCTCCAGTGCGCGCGCCAGAGCGTCCCGGTTTCTCGTCATCACCAGTAACCCGCTGCCGTCCTCCATCACCTTGGCTTCGTTCACGTCCACTTGGCCGAACAGCAGTGACGCCACTCGCGCCGCGTCCTTGCAACTCAGCAGATACTGGCTTGGGTGCTCCTTGATCTCTTCCCGGACGTTGCGGATCTGGCCCTCGGCCATGATCGCCCCATTGGCGATCAGGATCACCTGGTCGCTGAAAACGTCCACTTCCTGCAGCACGTGGCTGGACAGAATCACGTGCCGGCCCTGCGCGCCGAACTCGCGAAATGCCGCGATCGTCTCGGCCCGCACCAGTGGATCGAGCCCGTTTAGCGGCTCGTCCAGCACCAGCACGTCCGGTTCGTGCGCCAGCGCCTGCGCCAGCCTGACACGCTGACGCATCCCTTTCGAATACGCGCCGACCTTGCGCTTGGCCGCATCGGTTAGATTCACCCGTTCGAGCGCGCTCCACGCCATGCGGTTTGCCTCTGCCTCGCCGCGGCCATGTAGCATCAGCGCCATCGCGACGAAATCCAGGCCCGTCATGCCGCGCGGCGCCGCGTCATACTGCGTCGCGTAGCCAAGTATGTGCATCAACTGCGCCGGCTGGTCAGGCGAGATCCCGCGCACCGAAACAGTGCCGCGGTCGGGCCGGATCAGACCCGACATCAGGTTCATCAAGGTCGTCTTGCCCGAGCCGTTGGGACCCACCAGACTGGTGATGCCCGGCGGGATGTGCAGCGTCACCCGGTTCACCCCCAGCACGTCGCCATAGAACTTCGACACATCGTCGAACAAGATGGCCGGGGCGCTCATTTCACCACCTCCACTGGCCGCAGTTTCCGGCTCAACGCCGCCAGCAACACCGCTCCCATCAACCCCATCGCAATCGCGCATTCCAATGCCGACGGCCCGTTGAGGGGCTCCATCGCCATCATCGTCCGCCAGATCTGGTTCATCGCCATGGCCGGGTTGATCGCCCGGCCCCAGTCAACTCGGAACACCAGGTTGATCATGCTCGCCGCCCCGGCAAGCACGGAAAAGACGCCCAACACCAGCGCCCCGGCAATCACCCGCCACTTCACATAGGCCGAACACGCCATCGCCACCAGACTGACCAACCCGATCCACAGCGTGAATCCGCCGAAGACACCCCAGGCATACACCCAGTGGCCGCTCAGCCATCCCCATCCAGCCAGCCCCACCTGCATCACAAACAATAGGAGCCCTGGGACCAGTGTCACCAGGGAAAGCATCCCCAGCAGCACGATCAGTCGCGACAGGATGTAGTCGCCTCGCGTCAGCGGACGGCTGAAATACAGTGGCAGCGCATTGTTGGTGAGATCGGGTGCGATCAGCCCCGGTCCCGCAATCGCCGCCAGGATCGTGGCGAACACCGCCTGGGCGTTCATGAACACTTCGAAGAACCGGCCGTCGATTTCAAGGAACTTGGACATGCCGCCGCCGCCCAGTCCCTGCCATAGCTCCGCGTGATTGGCAACGTAGATGAATGCGGCGCACATCAGCGGCCACACCATCGACACGGCCAGCGCCACGATGGTCACCTTTTGGCCGATGAGCCTCTGCCACGAAAACCGCGGCATCACCATCAGCCGCTCCCAGTGCTTCGTCCGTGGCCCCACATACCTCTGATACCCGCGCTTATAGACGGCCATGTGCGCCCACCTCCGCCGCTGTCCGGCCCGCCTCTCCCGGCGTGGCCCGCAGATGACCCACCGCCTTCAGGAAGATCTCTTCGAGCGTGTCCCGGCGATGCGTCAGCTTCCTGACCAGCAGCCGCTGCTCCGCCGCCACCTGCCACAGTGCGCCAATCTCAACCTCCGGTGGGAGCACGATCCGCCAGCGCCCAAATCCTTCGCACACACCCGACGCGCCCATGCCGGCCAGCGCCGGCGCGAGCACTGTATCATCGCCATGCACTTCCAACTCGACAAACCGCCGGTTCAGCTTCCGTTCGGCTTCCAGATCGGATTGATGCACGACCACGCCGTCATTCAGGATCACCACCTCGTCGCAGGTCGCTTCGACGTCGCGCAACAAATGTGAGCACAGGATCACATTCATCTGGTGATCCTCTTTCATCTCGCGGATCAGCCGCAGCATCCGCTTGCGCGCCGCCGGGTCCAGCCCGTTGGTCGGCTCGTCGAGGATAACCAGGTCCGGACCGTGGATGATCGCCTGCGCCAGCTTCGCCATCTGCTTCATGCCCAACGAATAGGTCCCGATGGCCCGGTACCGCGCTTCGCCCAGTCCGACATGGAACAGCACTTCGTGCGCTTTCTCAAGCGCCGCTTCCGCCGGCAAGCCCGAGATCTCGCCCATCAGCCGCAGAAAGGCCACGGCCGTCATGTTGGCGATGAACGAGTCGGTCTCCGGCATGTAGCCGATCCGCGCCTTCACTTCGCGGCTCTGCTTGTGGCAGTCCAGCCCAAGGATCGACGCCCTGCCGGCCGACGGTTGATGGAAGCCCAGAAGCGTCTGGATCAGCGTCGATTTGCCGGCTCCGTTCGGTCCAAGCAACCCGATCGCTTTGCCTTCACCCGATGCGCCGAGCCGGCAGGAGATCGAGTGAAGGATCTCCCGCCGGCCTAGCTTCACTGAAAGCTGGTCGATTTCGATTACCGCTGCCATTGTTCCTCTAATTGACCTTCGCCGCCGATGCTCCCGGCTTGCCCGCCCCGGAAGCGAGCAGCACGTCGAAAACAAGGCTCGTCATTCGAGTACGGCTCGCAGCCTCGATTCGTTCCGTCGAACCGTCGATCACCACCAGCAATGGTTCGTCATTTTCCAGCAGTTGTTTCAACGCTTCGTTCGAAACCAGACCCGACAGGTCCGCCAGAGCACCCTTCGTGTTCAACCAGAAGAACCCTGAATGGTGCACCGCGCCTACCCCTGGCATCCGCGATTTGAACGTCGCCGACTTCACCAGCGGATACCCGCTCGCCCTCGCCGTGATCGCCCGTTCGCCGACGGCCCGGTCCGTCGTCACGATCATATAGCCTCGGTCGTAGGTCCACATCAGGGGCGACTTCGCCGCCGCCGACGTGAGCGTCTTCCACACGCGCCCGTTGGCCTCAGCACTGGCCAGCGTCACTTTGAATTGCTGCTGGTCAGCGGGTAGCTTCGCGTTGAACGTCTCGACAAACCGGCCCGCCGCCGCGTCGATCAACTCCGGACGGTACACCTCCATCGCCGCCACCCAGGACGGAATGGGGATCCTGGGCGTCTCCACAATCAGCGTGAAGTCCGGCCCAAGCGCCGAAGCGATGTCGTTGGCCACGCTCACCCCGGTCCCCGACTCGAACTTGTTCAACTCCTCGGCAAACTTGGCGTCGGTCTTACCGATCAGATCCACCAGTTCGTCGAACGCCTGCCGCGGGTTCTTTGTCGATGCCGAGAGCGCGAAGAAAGCGTCGGACGTGATGTACTCCGACGATCCGCTCGCGCCTGGCTCAGCCAGCCACGACGCCACGCCAGTCCTCGCGCTCTTGAACCCGATCGAAGCCTTCACCTGGTCGGCCCCGTTCACTCGCGTCTGTTCAAAGAAGAGGTAGTTGACCTTCTCGATCCCAACCACCGAGACGCTCTTGCTTTCCGCCATCGCCGGACTGAACGACGCCACGTCCAGCGCGAACATCCAGCTCACGCCCGTCTTGTAACGCTCCGCGATCTGCGCCGCGAAGGCCGAGCCCGCGCCCGTGCCGAGTCTCGGCAGCAGCGCCGCCAGAGCTTCCTGCGATTCGGACACCACCATCAGATTCCCGGCGATCTTGTATGGCAGCGCCTTGCCGCCCACCGGCGCCACCTTCGCGATCGCTTCCTCCAGCGCCGTCTGTTTTCCTGCGGCCACTTCGGCCAACACCAGCGGCATCTTCTTGCCCGTCTGCGCAGTATCGCTCACCAGCATGAATACGACTTCGTCGCCAAGCAGCGGCGTGATGTTCTGCACATGGCCCAGCATCTTGCGGGCGTTCTGCCCGCTTTCGGATTCCCACCACTCTTTCAGGACGGCGCTGTCCTCGGTCCGGCGCTCGATCATCGAGATCGCTTCGCCCACGGTCCCGCCGATGTTCGGCATCGCCCCGTACGACACCGCGCCCGCCGGCATCTTCGCCAGCAGGGTCGACTGCGTCCTCGGAGCCGGACCCGGCAACTCGGCCAACTGCTTCCCGATGCTCGCCAGTTCGGCCAGCAAAGCCTGGTACTTCTGCGCGTCCGCGCTCCAGGCCACCGCCTCGCGCACCTCGATGCCATCCAGCGCCGTGCTCGTCGCCGCATGTTCGCCCGGCTTCAGGACGCTCGCCCTGCCCGGCTGTCTCACTTCCACCGCGCCTTCCACCACGCCCACCATCGAACCGCCCAGCCCGGCCCTCACCGTGAAGATCGTTCCCATCACCGTCGCCGTCGTGTCCGAGGTCGCCACGTGCAACCCACCGCGTCTCTGCTTCGCCGCCGTCACAATCACGTCGCCGCGGTCCAGGTCGATCGTCTGGCCGCTCCAGGCCGCCTTCACCGCCAGTTCGGTCCTCTCGTTCATCTCGACCATCGAACCGTCCGCCAGCCGCAGCACTGCCCTCGCCGCTGCCCCCGTCCTCACCGCTTCGCCTTCGCCCAACGCCATCCCCACTCCAATCGCGCGTCCGGAGACCGTATAAAGCCCGCCGTTCACCGCCGCCACGGTCGCCCGCGGACCCGATGGAGCCAGCGCCGTATCAATTCTGTCCCGCGCCGCGAACAGCGCAATCGCCGCCAGTCCGGCCGCCACCGCCCACTTCCGCCACTGCCCCTCGGGCATCCACTTCCTGCGCGGCGCCACTGGCATCTCGACGACCTTTCGCAGTCCATCCAATTCGTCCATCGCCTTGCGGCACTCGGCGCAGCGGCTCAGGTGGTCGGCCATGAGAACCTGCCGCGCCTCGACGAGCCGTCCGGCGCGGTAGTCGTCGAACTCGGCCCGGAACTCGGCGCAAACCTGCCCAGCCGTCATCCGCTTCCACACCCGCTCGCGCGCTTCCTTCATCTCCGCGGGCGATGCCGTCTCTTCACGCATCGCATCCAGGATTTCGTCAAACCGTTCGTCCTTCATCGCGCTTGCCGTCCTTTCACTCGCCGATCAACCCACGCAACGCTTCCCTGATCCTGTGCAGCCGGCTTGCCACCGTGCCGCGTTCGATCTTGTACATTTCCGCCAGTTCTTCGTAACTGAACCCGTCCAGGTTCCTCATGACGAACAACTCGGCGTCGTGCTGTGGCAACTTCGCCAGCGCCTGCCTCACGCGTTCCTTCTGATACGCCGTGCTTTCCTTGCCGGCGTGCTGCCGCGCCTCCAGGTCCACCTCGCGGGCTGTCGATCGCCGCCTCAATATGTCAATTGCTGCGTTGGTCGCCGCCCGCCTCAAATACGCCTCCGGCGCCGTCCCCGCCTGCACCCCCGCCGGCTGATTGAGCACCCGCACAAAGACTGTCTGCAACACATCCTCGGCGTCCTGCATGTTCCCGGTCACGCGCAATGCCGCCTTCAGCACCACGCCCGAGTACTCTTCATATAGTTCTGGAAAACCTTTTGGCAGACTCACTGGCATCGCCTCCATGGCCATCGCCAGATTCAGTGTACCCATGCTGGCCTCTTTCATCCATGTAAACGGTCAACAGGGCCAGTTTCTTCCCGGCGAATGTAAACTTCAGTGGCACCTACCCAGTGGACGGATTCATGCCCCAGCACTCAGCGATGCTGCCGTCGAGGGAACGCATTCTGCTCTGGAATCCGGGAGGTCGCTCGTTACGCGGGGAAGGGTATGGGCTCGCGGTGTCTCTCGGCCAGTCGGGAAAGGGCAGCTGCAGAGCCTTGGAGAAATGCCCCGGGCTACGCTTTGCTGTTGTCAGGCCTGGGCTTGAAGACAGAGGGGTACATCTTGTTTACGAACACTGATGGCCCTGACAGTGGGAAGAGCTTGTCAACAAGAAAAGTATCAAGCATCCCAACAATGACTCCGACCTCACTGCTGAGAGCGCCAACACCAGTCTGAACTAGGAAACGAAATATCTTCCCAGATGTGCAGCCGACGACAGAGCCTACTCGATTCCTAAACCCCCTGAGGCGCTCGTCTATTTCAGCATCAGACGCTCCACCCAAACGCTTCAGCAGATCGCGAAACTCCATACATTCGCGACTCGACCGAATATCAAGAAATTTTGCCATCTCGAACGATGGATTGATTGAGCATGCATCAATAAGTGGCAGATTCAGCCGCTTGACAATTCGCTTGAAGCCTTCTACCTTCTGCGCGCAGTCTAGGGAGCCTGACAGGAAGTCAAATTTACCAAGAAACAAAGGCAGGTCGCCTTTCGTGGAGCCCGACAGGGCACCGTAGTTTCTCATGTCTTCGATACGCTCGTTCATGCGCCCAACAATTAGAAAGGCGCGCTGGAGGACATCCCAGGACTCATCACTGGCGAGGCCGACCTGTGAGAGGTTCGAGGCAATATGGAATTGGTGAGGCCCTAGGGGCCGGGTGGAGACCTCTAAGACAGACTCTTCGACCTCAAGTCCCTTGAACCGCTTGAGCGCCCGGGCCAGGGCCTGCTTGCAGACAGGAGAGTTGGTTCTCATATCTGAGGACAGCCCCTCTAGGGCAGCGGTGCCACTGTCTGCCGGAACGGGCAGTAACGCTCCCATGATTGCTCTCTTGAGTTTGATTATTGATTTTAGTGAGAGACTTTCAGACAGCCCGGCTTGAACTTCTGATAGGCATCTGGACAAATACTCCTTGCGATCGGATCCACGAATGAGAATGAAGTCCAGGCAATCAGGGGAGAGTAAGCGGCTTTGTTGATTTCCAATTTGTCCTCTCTCTTTGGATGCTATCATGCTCGGGTCGAGTTCGAGTTTGAGAGCCCTCGACTCCAGCAGATCTAACACTTGTTCTTGCCCAAAAGTACGAACAAGTACTGGGAACTCGCTAAAACGAATAGTCTGTAAAGTAAAGGTCTCGAATAGTAGGAGGTTGAGCAGCAAGGCTCCGCAATCCACATCCACTCGGCCGTGTTCCTGTGAGTACTTAGCACAAGGGGCTATTAGATGATCTTGGATGCTCAACCCAGTGGAACCTCAACTAAGCAGATCGATCCATATTCCGTCCCTCACAACCGTCGCCGGAAACGACGCCCTCAAATGCAGTTGCCGCGAAAACTCCCCCTCCCGCATCACAAAAATGTCTCTCGGCGTCCCGATGCCGCGCACGCTTCGGAACCCGGCCCGGTTGTTCACCCGCTCCCCAACCGCCTCATCCGGCACAAGAACCATCAAGTCGTAGTCGCTATCCGCCGTCGCCTCTCCCCGGGCCACTGAGCCAAAAAGGTAGATGCGCACCGGGGCGTAGACCTCCACCAGCCTTCGCACCATCTCCCGCAACGCCGCGCTGTCGGCCCTCGGGACTTCAACTCCACGGCTCATGCCAGCCATGATAACCCACACTATCCCCCCGCCAGCCGCACAATCCCCTCGTACGTATGCACCTGAATCCCCGTCCCGCCTCGCTCGCCCGCTGCCGCCATCGCCGCTGCCAGCGTCCCAGCCGGCATCGGCCTGTACTTCCTCAAGTCCCCCACCAGCATCCACTCGATCGCCCGCGCCAGCCGGATGCCCCACTCCTCGCCGGGCCTCGACTCATCCCGCTTGCCCAGCAGGATCGACGGCCGAAAGATGTGCAGCGCCTCAAACCCGATCTCCTCCAGCCTCCGCTCCGCCTCGCCCTTGACCTTCAAATAGAAACTCCCCGCCTTTTCGTCCGCTCCCACGCTCGACACCAGCGCCATGAATCCCGCCCCCGCCGCCCTGCCCGCCTCGGCAAACCGCGTGACATAGTCAAGATCAACCTGCCGGAACGCTTCCTTCGATCCCGCCCGCTTCATCGTTGTCCCCAGGCAGCAAAACAGGTGCGTCGCCCCTTCCAGATCCGCCGCGTCCAGCCCGCCGAAATCCACCATCCGCTCTTCCAACTTGGGATACCTTGCGCTCCCCGGCCGCCGCACGAGCGCGACCACCTTGTCGAAATAGGCGTCCTCGCACAGCATCTCCACCAGGTATCGCCCCGTCATCCCTGTCGCCCCTGCCACGACGGCCACGTGATCCTTCATTTCCACGTCAGGATACCGCTTGGCCCATGCCGCCCGCTTACGGCCTGTAGTCGATCGACAACGACAGCCAAGTGCCGCTCGGGTTGTCCTGCTGGGTACAAATCAGATACAACTTGCCCGGCGTGAAGACTTCAGTCGAGAACGGCATCCGCACTGACACTCTGTAGATCCCAATACGCCCGACCTCCAGCCCGGCATAGACCACATCCGCCAGAGGCCCGGGGACCGAGTAGCCGTGGTAGCACGTCAGCGGGCTGCTGAGGACAGGTTGAGGGTCCGCAGGTTGCGCCACGCCTGTCGCCACCGGAGCCGTCACTCCGCCCAGCCCTGTTGCCAGGATGTGAACGATCTCCCCACCCCGCGCCGGATCCTCCTGCCAGACCTCCCAGTTCATCGCCTCATGCATCGGCGGCCCGAATGTCGCGGGCCACCGGTCCATCACTTTCACTTCGTATTCCAGCGGTGCTTCAAAGACCGGCTTCGAGTCCGGGCCGAGCGCGAGAACCACGGGCGCTGCCTCCGCAATCGCCGTTTCCCATGGTGTCTGGATTACAAGCTCGCCCGCCGAGGCTTGGACGATAGGTGCCGTCAGCCCCCCGATCGACACGCTCAATCCTTCCTCGTCCAGCGCCGTGCCCCCGATCACTAGCGCGGATCCCTTCGCCGTCCGGGCGGGCATGGAACTGACGCTGACCGTTCGCCCCGCCAGTTCGGTCACCTCGCCGGACCCCACATCAACTTTGATGATCCGCCCCCCATTTGTGACCGCATACGCTAAGCCACCGTTCCCTGAAAGAACGGCGGCCTGGATTCCAGCGTCCTCTGACGTCAGCTTCCGCGTCTCCGAGCCATCCGCCCGCACCAGGTACGCCTGGTTCCGGCTCACAACCGTCATCACCGATCCGTCCGTCGAAAGGCTTGGCTGTGAAAAGTCTGCGCAATCCTCGATCACCGTCGCCAGCTCGCCCGTTGTCAGGTCAACCCGCCGGATCCGCGAATGCACGCTGTATGGTGCCGGCCAGCGGGAGACGAACACCACGAATCGCCCCGCCGCGTCGATGGTCGCGTAGCTCACCGTCTCGCTGCCGAACGTCAACCGCCGGACTTCACCCTTGCGCTGAATTTGTACATCCCCGTCCTCAATATGGACGACCGTGCCGTCGTCCGCGACAATCCGGCCACCAGCCGGCATTGACCCGTCAAACCAGTCCCACACCAGCGGCCACGATTCGCCGGTCGCCAGATCCCACTGCCTGAGTACGCCCGTCATCCTCGGAATCCCGCTGCCTGTGTTTACCAGATACCGGCCGTTCCGGCTCAATTGAGCAGGACCAGGGTACTCGCTCTCAGCGCCGTACCGGCGCAAGGTCGTTCTGGTATTCACAATCGAAGCGCAGCCGATCTCGGCACAGTCCCGCCGAGCCGAAATTGCCATCACCGCGCCGTCGCCCGAGATGTCAAGGCCGCTGATGTCGTAGTAGTTGGTCGTCCTTGTCCCCGCCTGATCCTCCACCGCCCGCATTTCTTCAACAGCCAAGCCACTTGCATCGATTCGGAACACCTTGCCGTGTGCCGGTTGTCCAGAGCCGCTTTTCACCAGCCGCGTCGTGAAGTAAAGCGCGCTGCCATCGAAATTGGTCCGTAGGTTCTCGAACTGCGCGTGAGCTGCCGGCAGAATCCCGAATATTAGGAAGAACGCACATGATCTCATGGACATGATTTCTGTCTCTATCCTCAAGGACATTGTATGGCGTTTTCCCCTCAATCCGTCCCCGCCCGCCACCTCATCCACCTATCTTCCAGTCCTTCCTCTCCCCCCGCCACCCACGCCCAGCGCCCCCGGCCCGACGCTCTCGTACAGACGTCTCTCGCTTTCTACAATAATGTTAAGTGACTATAAATAAAGGACTTGTGAGCCAACTTAGTTCGTTTGGTCGCAGTTTCCCGGTCGCCGCCGCGCCTTGGCACATCGACGTCGTCCAGTCCGACACCAGCTTACTCAGGTGGTACCCGTAACGCTCCCCCAACTCGTCGCCCCGCGCCATCTTCAGTTCAACGCCGCCCGGCTTCTCCTTCCACGGCAGCAGCGCGTAAATCGCATTCAGCACCGTGCTCTCGAACCCCAACAGCAGCACGGGAATCGGCCCTGGTCTCTGGTTCAAATGAGACCCAGGCGGCTGGAACTGCTGCATAATCAGACCTCGAACTCTTCTTACTCCTGTCTTCCGATCGACGCAAGCTCAGAAGTCCTATACGCTGCCTCTGTCACCCCAGTCCGCCTCGCGTCATCCGTTACCATGGAGTCAGTCTCTCTGGGCCCTCCGCCTGCGCTCGCCCGGATGTTTGACTCCGTTTGTCTGGAATGCTATACAAAAACGGAAGGTATCGCCCGGCCCCTGGGAGTGTTCACGCTGAGCGACGCCTTCGCCAAGTCAGAGTAGAGGAAGTCGAAGATGGATTCTTATAACTCAATCCCCGTCCCCGCTGACGGCGCCCCCATCCGCGTCGAGAATGGCGCGTGGTCGATTCCCGATATTCCCATCATCCCGTTCATTGAGGGCGATGGCATCGGCCGCGATATCTGGAAGGCCTCGAAGCGCGTCTTCGACGCCGCCGTCGAAAAGGCCTATGCCGGTAAGCGCAAAGTCGCATGGTACGAAGTCCTGGCCGGCGAGAAGGCCTTCGAGACCGTCAAAAGCTGGCTCCCCCAGGACACCCTCGACGCCATCACCCGTTTCAATATCGCCATCAAG
>CAZSBK010000019.1:0-63837 GCA_964604945.1 uncultured Candidatus Solibacter sp. | reverse complement strand
TGGTTGGCGTGGTGTTTGGGATCTATCCGGCGATGAAGGCGGCGCGGATCAATCCAATTGAGGCGTTGAGGTACGAGTGACCCCCTGCATTCCGCAATAATTACGTCCGGCGCTACGCAGCCTCCTTCTTCAGCTGATATTCGTGATGCAGCCCGCATAAAACCGGTGTCGACTCGACGCAGTACCCAACGGGGAGCCTGTGCCTATGTGGACCAGCCGGAACCTTTGCTTGTGGGCGGCCTCGATTGGAATGGGGAATGGGAATGGAAATGGGGGAATGGGGACAGGAATGGGGACAGACTGGGAATGGGAATGGGGACAGACTGGTCTGGACCCCAAAGTTGAGACAAAGCAAACAGGGACACTTTACAGTGAATGGAGAGGAGTCCCTGATGGTGGATCAGAGAAGGAACCGATTCCACAGGCCGGAGTTCCGGGTCGAGATCGTCGAGCGGATGCAGGCTGGGGAGAATGTGGCAGCGTTGGCCAGTCAGTACGGTCTCGCCCGCAGCATGATGTATCGCTGGCGGGATACTTACGGAATGAGAATGGGAATGGGGACAGACTGAACCGCCCCACCTGGAATTTTTGAGAAATCTTGGGCCGGTCCTGCACTGACTGGGTGAAGGGAGCGGGTCGAATGCCGAGGCAAGCGAGAGTGGTTGTACCGGGCGTTGCGCATCATGTGACGCAGCGCGGGACGGGCCGCCAGTTGGTTTTCTACACCCGCGGTGACCGTGTGTCGTACTTGCGATTGCTGAAGGAGAACAGCGAGCGCGCGGGGTTGCGGATTCTGGCTTACTGCTTGATGCCAAACCACATCCACCTGATCGCCGTGCCTGGCGAGGAGGACTCGCTGGCGGTGGCGCTGAGGCGGGCGCATGGGCGGTATGCGCAGTATTTCAACGCTCGGAAGCTGCGATCGGGGCACCTGTGGCAGGGGCGGTTCTACTCGTGTGCGATGGATGAGCACCATCTTTGGACAGCGATCCGGTACGTGGAAATGAATCCGGTGAGGGCGGGTTTGGAGGCGAGGCCTGAGGATTACGAGTGGTCGAGCGCGGCGGCGCATATCGAGGGCAATGACAGCAGGCACGTGGTGGACATGGGGTTTTGGGCGGAGTCGGGCGGGTTGCGGCGGTGGCGGGAGTTGCTCGAAGAGGACGAACGGGAGCAGGAACTGGCGGTGTTGCGGCGGGCGACGTATGCTGGTAAACCGTTGGGGTCGAAGGAGTTTCATGTCAGGATCGAAGAGATCCGGAAACAAATGAAGGCGAACGAGCCGGGTGCGCCGCGCCGCTTCGATGCGGGCGCCGGGACATCTGATGAGAGCTGCTTCGTTGCATATTGAGGCAGGACGACGAGAGAATGGCTTGTGTGGATCGATGCAAAATTACGGGTGGGGCGGTTCAGTCTGTCCCCGTTGCCCCGTTGCCAAAATATGGTGCAAGAACGGGGGCAATTGTAGCAAATGACTTGCCCACGACCTCTGATACTGGCAACGCTCCTGCTGATCGTAGTCATGGGGCCGAGGCGAGCGGCGGCCGATCAGCCCGGAGCGCCTGTAAAGACAGACCTGTGCCAAATCGTAAATGAGAGCGAGCGGTACAACGGCAAGCGTGTCGAGTTTTCCGCCGAGGTTCTCAGCGACGGTAGAGAGGGAACTGTTTTGTCCGACGATCGATGTTCGCTTGGTATTACGCCGTGGTTCCCGGAGCAAGCGAACGCACGCTCCGGGATCGAGAATCTCAAACGTGCACTGAATTCCGGTCACCGTGGCACGTTAGACAAGAAGATCGTGGCCGTGTTCATCGGACGTTTCGTTTGGAAGGCAGGCTCCAGGCCGCCCGTTCGCGCCCTGGAACTTGAGGGCGTTAAGGCGCTCAGAGTTTGGAAGACCAAGCAATAGGCCTCGATTACTCTGAGAGCCGCTACTTTAGCTCAACGCAGGTGTCGTCCGCAAAAACTACGTCCGGCGCTATGCAGCCTCCTTCTCCAGCCTGTATTCGTGATGCAGCCCCCCGAGAACTGGCGTCGATTCGACTCGGTACCCGGCGGGAAGCTTGTGTCTGTGTGGGCCGGCCGGAGCTTCGGTCTGGGGTGGCTCCGGGATTCCTGGCCCCAACGCGGAGTGTGGGCGGCCTCGATTGTAATGGGTCACGAACTCGCCCACGATCCTTCTCAGATGCCGTTCGTTGATCGGGATGAGGAAATCGAGGCACTCTCGACGAATCGTTCCGATCAGCCGTTCACAGAATGCGTTCGCTTTCGGCGCCCGGACCGGCGTTTTAAGGACGCGCAAGCCAAAACCCTTCAGTTCGGAATCCAGACTGGCGGAGAAGATCGAGTCGCGGTCGTGGATCAGATACCGGTATGGGTGGTCATACGCCAGGCACTCGCGGAACTGCTGGAGGGTCCACTCGGCGGTGGGGTGGGCGGTGACGTTGGTGTGGAGAATCCTCCGCGAGCCGATCTCCATGGCGACGAAAACGTACAGCACGCGCATCGAAGCAGTGACGGAAACCAAGAAGTCGCACGCGACAATGCACTTGGCGTGGTTTCGGACAAAGGTGGCCCAGCGCTGATTCGACGCGCGGCTGCCCCGAGGCCGCGGGACGCCAGCCAGTCCCGCGTTGCGCGTTGCGGGTCCGTTGATTGTGGAAGATGAGAGGGTCGGAGGCGGGGCTGCCCCCATTAATGGCGTAGAGCCAGGAGGATGGTGAGCCGGGCGGGACTCGAACCCGCGACCACCTGATTAAAAGTCAGATGCTCTACCAACTGAGCTACCGGCCCGTGGAAAGACGAGGCCGTGGGGACGGCCCGCTCTCCTTCGAGGATACCACGCCAATGTTGGCCGCCCGGTTCAGGCGAGGCGAGTCCCGACCGTCGCCGGCCGCTTCGCGGCCCGGTTTGCTCTGCGGGGCCGATATCAAATAAACTGCTCGTTTACTCCGAATTTATGCGATCTCAGCCGCCGTACACTGAATCCAAGCTCCTATCCGCGTCCACGCCACGCCACCGCTGGCCGGCACAGGAGCGCGCCGTGGCCTGGAGCAGTGCCCTCGCCGCCGGGAACGGCGTATGAACATGCCCAAACAACCGTGTGACAGATTTCATCCGGGCAGCGCCCCGGACTTCATCCCCTCGCCTCTGCTTGGCGAGCTTCAATTGCGCCGTATGCGGGCGACTGTCCAGCGTGCCTACGAGCGCGTCGAGTTGACCAGATCCCGGATGGCCGAGCGCGGCCTGACGCCGGCCTCCATCCAATCGCTGGGCGACATAGCCAAACTGCCCTTCACGACGAAGGCCGATCTGCGCGACACCTATCCGTTCGGTCTCTTCGCCAGCCCAATGGAGGAAGTCGTTCGCCTGCACGCATCAAGCGGAACCACGGGCAAACCGATCGTGGTGGCCTACACGCGCGAGGATGTCGACGTTTGGACTTCGGTGATGGTGCGCAGTTTCGCCGCCTGCGGGCTGCACCGTGGCGACGTTGTGCAAAACGCCTATGGATACGGTCTGTTCACTGGCGGCCTTGGGGCTCACTACGGCGCCGAGGGCCTGGGAGCAACCGTCATCCCGATCTCGGGAGGCAACACGGACCGCCAGATCATGGTGATGAAGGACTTTGGCGTCACGGCCATCTGCTCGACGCCAAGCTACTTCCTGCATATGGTCGAAAGGGCCTCGGAGATGGGTATCGACGTCCGGGAACTCCCTGTTCGCGTGGGCGTCTTCGGCGCCGAGCCCTGGACGGAGTCGATGCGAAAACGCGTGGAGGCCCTGAGCGGGATCCGCGCGATGGACATCTACGGCTTGTCCGAGATCATCGGTCCCGGCGTGGCGATCGAGTGCGCGGCGCAGAACGGGTTGCACATCTTTGAGGATCATTTCTATCCGGAGATTATCGATCCGGAATCCGGCGAGGTTCTGCCCGACGGCGAAGAAGGCGAATTGGTGCTAACGACTCTGAGCAAACGCGCCATGCCGATGATCCGCTACCGCACGCGGGATATAACGGCTCTGATGCCGGAGCAGTGCAACTGCGGGCGCACCCTGCGGCGGATGCGCCGCATCGGCCGGCGCAGCGACGACATGATGATTATCCGCGGTGTGAACGTGTTCCCGTCACAGGTCGAGGCGGCGCTGCTTGAGGTTGAGGGTACGTTACCGCATTATCAAATCGTATTGAGCCGGGAGCATGGGTTAGACCAGATGGAAGTGCTGGTGGAAGTCACTGCGGAATCGTTCAGCGACCGGATCGGCGCGCTCGAGCAACTCAGCTCGCAGATCGAGGACCGGTTGGAACACGTGCTGGGGCTCAGGGCGCCGGTTCGTTTGGTCGAACCTCATACCATCCAGCGCAGCGAGGGTAAGGCCAAGCGTGTGATAGACAAGCGGGTGCAGGCATGAAAATCCAACAACTGTCTCTGTTTTCCGAGAACAAGCCGGGCCACCTGATCGAGCCATGCCGCCTGCTGGCGCGCGAAGGCATCGACATGCAGGCGTTGTCGCTGGCCGATTCCCAGCGTTTCGGCATCCTGCGCATGATCGTCTCGGATTGGCGGCGGGCACTGAGACTACTCGAAGAATCCGGCTACATCGTGAAGCTGACCGAGGTGGTGGCGGTGGAAGTACCCGATCATCCAGGCGGCTTGTCCCAGGTGCTCGACCTGTTTGAAGGGACGATCGTCAACATCGAGTACATGTACGCGTTTCCCACTGTGCGAGGTGAAAAGGCGGTGCTGATCTTCCGCTTTGACCAGCCTGATGCGGCCATCGAGATACTGAGCCGCGGCGGCGTCACCGTCCTGGACAGTGGCGCTCTCGACGCGAGATGAGCGCTCAGAGATGAAAATATCCAAGTCCATCGAATTGCAGTTGGAGAACGCGTCCTGGATCCGGAGAATGTTTGAAGAGGGGGCGCGCCTGAAGTTGGAGCGCGGCGCCGAAAACGTCTATGACTTCACCCTCGGCAACCCTGACGTCGAACCCCCGGCCGAAGTGCTGCAGGCGCTGGCGCGCGCCGTCGCCGCCGCCCGGCCCAACGCTCATGGCTACATGCCGAATCCCGGTTTCATGCGAACCCGCGAAGCCGTCGCCGGACAGTTAAGCCGGCAGACCGGGTTGCCGTTCGAATCCGATGACATCTTCATGACCGTCGGCTCAGCCGGCGCCTGCAACGTCATCCTGAAATCGATCCTGGATCCAGGCGACGAAGTGATCGTTCTGATGCCGTGCTTCTCCGAGTACCAGTTCTACATCAGCAATCACAGCGGGCGAATGGTGCAGGTGGAGACCGATGAGGAGTTCCTGCCCGGCGCCGGGCAGATCGAAGCCGCGATTACGAGCCGCACCAAAGCCATCATCCTGAACACGCCGAACAATCCGACCGGCCGCGTGTATCCCGAATCGGTGTTGCGCGAGCTGGCCGCAGTGCTGGCCCGGCAGGACCACGAAATTCTCGTCATCAGTGACGAGCCCTACAAGCACCTGGTCTATGACGGTCTGCGGCAGACCGAAGTCGCCTCACTCATCCCGTCGACCGTGGTCTGCAATTCATGGTCGAAATCACAGGCGCTCTCAGGCGAGCGAATCGGCTATCTGGCATTGTCGCCGCAGTTGGCTGGCCGCGAAGGACTGCGGCGGGCCTGCGCATTCACCAACCGCACGCTGGGTTTCATCAACGCTCCGGCCATTTGGCAGTTGGTTGAGACTGAGGCCCTGGATGCGAAAGTCGATGTCTCCGGTTACGAAAAGAAGCGTGACCTCCTGTGCGGCATCCTCACCGGCGCCGGCTATGAGTTGCGTAAACCCGAGGGCACTTTCTATGTCTTCATGAAGACGCCCATTGCCGACGACATCGAGTTCGTCCGGATGTTGGCGAGCGAAGGCGTATTGGGCGTGCCAGGGGCTGGCTTCGGTCGCGGCGGCTATCTGCGGCTCTCGCTGACTGTGCCCGAGGAGATGATCCGCAAATCGGCCGCCGGCTTTGCGGCGGCATTCGAGGCTGCGGCTCAGAAAGCAAGCCGGCCGGTGAACTGGTAAGCGACTTCCAACCGGAAGAAGAAGCCCGGGTCCTTGCCGCTGTAAAACGAGCCCGGAAGATGATGCTCCCAAAGCGCGTGCCCGCGCCAGTTCTTGTTCACAATCAGATCGGCGCGGAACTGGTATTCCAGGCCCCGGCCCGAGCCGTTGGCGTACAGTTGCGGGTTGCCTTGAAACGGGTGGAAGGCGTGCATTTGGTAGAGCGTGCCGCGCAGGCTGAGTGGCTTCCAAGGGGCATACACCGTTTCCGCTTGCCACATCCCGGCGTTTGTCCAGTAGCCGACGCCGATCTCCTTGAACTGGGTGTAGATGTAGCCCTCGCTCCACTTCGGCCACCGGGAGAAGAGCGGATCCCAGTTGCCGATGACTCCGGGCTTTGACGGATCGCTGCCCGACATTGCCCAATAGCCGAAGCTGGCCGAATGGCGCTGTTGCGGCCCGTAGGTGCGCTTGAGATAGCTGTAGCCGCCCCAGGCGCGGATGTCGAAGCCCGGCCGCTGATGGCCCCACTGCCCGGCGAACTCGCCAGTCAGGCTGAAGGAGCGTGGCAGTTTGTGCACGGCCCGTCCGCCGGCGGTGTAGGTGTATCTGTCGGCCTGGAATTGCGGGTTCGTGGCCGGACGCCGGTCGCCAAACTCTCGCTTGTAGAAGAAGTAAGCCTCGATGGAGGTCGGCTTCAGATGGTTGTCCGTGTAGTACGCACCCAGCGCGGATTCGTTCCACTCCACCAACTGCCTGGACTTGCAGTTGAAGCAAGGCAGAAAGCGGTCCGACCGCGGATTGAAGATCCCGATCAGCTCGACCTTGGATTTTCCACGCTGGTAGCCGAGAACGGCAGCGTTCTGATAGATGGACCGCGAGCCATCCCAGGGGTCGCCTTCGAGAAGCAGAAATCCCTCGCCCCGGATCAGATTCTGTCTGCCGACGCGAAGACTCAGCCCCTTGACGAAGAGCCGCTTGATGTCGACATACGCGGTCTCGAAGATGGCCTCGTCGAAATGCGTCGCAGTGCGGGGCTGCAGGATCTGATTCGACTCGCTGGCGACGCCAATACTGAGGTCGATGTCCGAGGTAAGCGAAGTGGTCATCCACAGGCGCGTCCGGTAACGGACCTGGCGGCGCTCGTCGTCGGTCGAGTCGTTGTAGTCGAAGATGTTATTCCAGTTCTCGTTGCGGACCCGCTCCTCGAAGCCGTAGTCGAAGTGCCGTTCAGTCTTCTGGGCGTGCAGACCGAACGAAGTCAGTGGCAGCAGAACAAGCGCGGCGTACCGGTGCACGAATTGATCCTCGCTTCCTTCGAGTGAGTCTGACCGGCAACAGAGCCGCTTCAGCGCCTGCGCCTCCGCCGGACTGGCGCACCGCAGGGAAGACACAATTCTACATCCTGACAGAGGGTGAACAGGATCTGAAACTCCAAGATGACTCGCGGCTGGACCTTCGGCTCACCGGCCCGCTTCTCATTGGACCCGTCAGCCGTCGCGGTGGTCGCCGTCTTCGATCAGGTGCTGCGTGAATCCAAGCCCGGCGAGTTCCCGGTAGGCCTCCATGACGACAGCCGGGATCTCCTGCGGAGCTGACCAGCCCTTGTCCGCGTAGATCCAGGTCCGCTGCAAGTCGCCCATCATGATCGGGATGATCTTCTCCGGCGGCAACTCCGGCGTGAAATACTCGTCGAGCGTCATCTTCTGCGACACAACCGTGGCGGGCATCCCCGGCCACTCGACGGCCATGGTGGCCCAGACCCGCCGCTGCATGAAGGACTTGGTGACAAGCAGCAAGTTGCGCGGGTGAATGCCTTCCTGCCGCAGCAGTTCCCGGGTGAACCGGATATTTTCGGCAGTGTTCATTGCCCGTGATTCGAGAAGGATGTGATCCCTGGGTACGCCGCCCGCGGCGGCAACCTTGGCGAACATTTCGGATTCGGGCTGGGTCCAACCCGTGGCCAGCAGGTCGCCGCTGTGCGCCACTCCGCCCGTGCAGACCAGCCACTGGCCGAAGCCCCGGGCATAGAGCTCCGCCGCGAACTCAGCCACTCGGAGATCATTGGTGCCAAAGACGACCATCACGTCGGCGGGGGCCGGTTCCTGGCCCAATTGGTGGTAGTCCCAGATGATCCGGGCGAGGTGAAGTGTGTGCGAGTCCATCCCCATTGCTTATACCAACTGCGTGATCTCAAGTCCGGGATGCATCGGAATTCGTGTCACCACGCGGCGCCGCAGACTCTGCAAGTTCGTCCTGAATCGCTTGCCATGTCTGGAATGCGATCGAACAAGGGCAACGGGATCAACCGCTGGTGGCGCGTCGTCGGCGGGCTGTCGATGAACATGGAGCTTGGGACTCTTCTCTGTGCGTGGAGCGTCTTCGTCGCGCCGCCTGAACAACGCTTCGGATGGACTCGGGCCGATACGTCGATGGTGTTCACTATCGCGGTGATTGTGTTCGCGCTCAGCTTCGTTCTGGCCGGGAGAATCCAGGATAGGTACGGGCCATTGCCGTGTTCGCTCATCGGCGGAATCCTGGTGAGTCTTGGCTTCTACTTGTGTGCCTACACGACGTGCCTGAACTACCGATTCCTGTACTTTGGCGTGATCGGCGGTTTGGGGAACGGCTGCGGCTACGCGACGCCGATCCCGGTGATGGCGAAGTGGTTCACCGACCGGCGCAGGCTGGCGTCGACGTTTCAGATCCTGGGCGCGGAGTTGTCTGTGATGACGATGGTGGGTGCGGTGCTGCCGAGGAATCCGCCCGCCGGACACCGGCCGGATGTCAGAGTTGAATCGTGCGAGTGATGGCTGGGATCCGGTGGGCGTGATTGGCGTAGAGCCGACCGAAGCTGCTTTGGCGTCCCCAGGGGGATTCGAACCCCCGTTATCGCCGTGAAAGGGCGGTGTCCTAGGCCGGGCTAGACGATGGGGACGCGCATGTGAGCCGGTGAGGAACCGGCCGCATTCTTATTCTAGCCATTCCTCACGGCAAGGTCAAACCGCGACCCATATCCATGCATAGCGGCACTCGGACCGCGGGTTGAAGAGCTTTCTGCTCGCCCCCTGCCAGGGTCCCAGCGTAGTCTTGCCGGTGAATTGGCCGGGCCGCCGTCCTGGGCCTCATGTTGCCCCTCTCGCTGCTGAGGAGTCTGACGGCGCAGGCTACCCTTGGGCGGGCAGATATGCAAAACTGATCGACGCCATCACTGCACAGGTAGAGTTGTCCGCTGTCTGGCCGGCTGCGTTTGTAGAGAGCAGCATAGAAGGCACAAATCTCGGGAGAACGAAATTGAAGCGCTGGATCCTGGCAATCGCAGACGATCTCACGGGCGCGCTGGAGGTAGGCGCGAAGTTCGCCGGGTTCGGCGTCCCGGCGACTGTGACTACCGTCCGTGACGTTGCCGCTCCGCCCACGACCCGGGTCCTCGTGATCGACACCGAGACCCGTCACCTGTCCGCGCATGACGCGGTGGCTGCTATCCAGTCGCTCGCGAACGCCGCCTGCCGCGCCGGCCCGTGGCTCGTCTACAAGAAGACCGATTCCACCCTCAGGGGTAACATCGCAGCCGAGCTTCGGGCGCTTCTGGATGTCTGGCCGGACCGGCGGATCGTCTTCTCCGGTGCCTATCCCGCGCTTGGGCGTACCGTTCGAAACGGCCAACTCCTCGTGCACGGTATGCCCGTCCACGAAACCGAATTCGCCGCGGACCCGCTGAATCCCGTTACCGCAAGCAGTATCCAAGCGATTCTGGCCGGCCTCCCTGCCACTGTCCTGGACGGGGAATCGGACGGCGACGTGATCGCCGCCGCCAGTCAAGTCCTGCAGGAAGTGCCTACTCCGATTTCGGCCGGACCCGCGGCGCTCGCGGGCGCGCTGGCGGGGAACCTGGGGGACCGCGATGAGCCGTGCCTGCTGCCGCAATTGAATCGAATCCTGGTTGTCAACGGGAGCCGGCATCCCGGATCACGCGCGCAAATCGAATATGCGCGCAGCCACGGGCTTTTCTCGGACCACTGGGCGTGGTTCGATGAAGTTGTGGATGGCGAAGGTATGGAACGGGCGTTGCGGACCGGCGAGCGTGTCCGGCAGCGGCTTGAATCATCCACGTTCGACGCGCTGGTCGTGTTTGGCGGCGATACGGCTTTTGGAGTGCATCGGGCGCTTGGATCGCCGCAGTTCGAATCCATCTGCGAAATCGTCCCCGGGGCGCCCTTGTCGCGCTCCGCGAGCCTTCACTGGATTACGAAAGCGGGGGGATTCGGGACGCCTGATCTCCTCTGCGAAATACGAAAGCGATTGTCATGACCCAAGTCTTCGGTGTGACGCTGGGGGACTCGAGCGGTGTTGGGCCCGAAATCCTCCTGAATGCTTTCAGCAAGGGCGAGATCCAACACCCGGTTGTCGTGTACGGTGACGCGGCCGCCCTTGCACACTATGAACACCAGCTTGGATACGGTGTGCCCGTCCATCGGATTCACTCCCCGGCCGAATTTGCCGCAGGTGCGCTAAATGTCATTGACCACGGTCTGCTTGGCCCCGATGAGATCACTCCCGGCAAACTCAACGCGAAGTCCGGGCGGGCAGCGCGGGCATATGTGATCGCGGCAGCGAAAGCGGCGCTCGCGGGCGGGATTGCCGCGATGGTCACTCTGCCAATGAACAAGGAGGCGACGCAACTCACTGATCCGTGCTTCGTCGGCCATACCGAATTGATCGGCGCCATCTGCGGGGTGAGTGACGTCACCATCATGCTGGCATCCGAGCAACTCATCGTGACACACGTTACGACGCATTGCTCTTTGGCCGATGCCATCGCCCGGACCAGGCAGCCGCGCATCCGCACAATCCTGAAGCTGACGTGCGATGCAGTTTCCCGCCTGATCGAAAAGCCTCGCATTGCCGTGGCCGGACTCAACCCGCACGCCGGCGAGCATGGGCTGTTTGGCCGTGAAGAGATCGAGGAGATTCAGCCCGCTGTCGAATGGGCCCGGGGGCAGGGCATGCCCGTCGAGGGTCCAATCCCGCCGGACACGGTGTTCTATCTCGCCGTCCGGCGTAAGCGCTACGACGCGATCGTGTGCATGTACCACGATCAGGGGCACATCCCTCTGAAGCTCCTCGATTTCGAGGGCGGCGTGAATATCGCCTTGGGCCTGCCCATCGTGCGGACATCGGTCGACCATGGCACGGCCTTCGATATTGCCGGACAGGGCGTCGCGCAGACCGCCAGCTTCATCCACGCGCTGGAATATGCTGTGCGTCTCACGCGAACGTGAACCTGCTCTCCCCTTGATGGCCCTGACGTGGGAGAGGATACTGATCAGCACATCGAGAACACGGTCCGGAGTGAACTCAGCCCGGATCGCCCAGGTCCACCACTTCCAGGCCAAGCGCCTCGGTCTCAACCCGCCGCCGCCACCCGCCGTAGCGCACCGTCAGCGTCTTCGCCTCCGGCGAGAGATTCCAAATCAGAGCTTGGCGTCTTTCGCGCAGCCAGGAGCACACCGCCGGCAACTCCTCCTCTATGTGTGGTGTGCGGCCCAATTCCGGAAGAATTCGCCGCCGCAAGGCGAAGAGGTCCGCCAGCGTCTCCGGGACGTCCTTTCTCGTGACCCAACGCGTGCCCGGCGACTGCTTCACCGTGCGCGCGTCGTCGTCCGACAGGAATGTCCATCCGTCGTGCGGCGCCGCACCGCAGACTTCAAATGGAATCCCCGCCGCTAGAAACAGGCTGTACGGTTTGTCCGCGCCTACGTACCTGCTCGCCTCGCCCCAATAGTGCTTGAACGGACCGTGCGGCCGAAGCCCGGCCACTCTCTCGTGCAATGCCGCCTGCCGCCGCATCGCGGGCCGCAACGTCTCCCAGTGTGTCAACGGGAACGGGGTCAGCCCGCTCATGAACATGGTATTCCGCACGTCGCTCAACGTTGAAACAGCCAGCTTGGCGGCCATGTTCCGCGCCGACAGCTTCTGCGCCGGAAACGCCGTCGTCTCACTGAAACTCAACTCCGGGGACGCGAACCGCCGGTGGAACAATGAGCTGAACAGTTCGTCGGTCTTGCCCTTCACCGGGTCGAATTGCCTGTCCTCGAACATCAGCTCGCCCACTCTGAACGGCGCCCCGGCGTAATCTTTCAGCCGGATGCCTGCCTTCTCCGAGCCTAAGTACATCGCCATCACACCAAGTTGGATGTCCCTGGTCGCCTTCGCCGCCCGTTGGAAGCAGTTGCTCAGTTCGTCGCAATGGAACTCCACCCACGCGCGCACAATTGGCGACAATGACCGGCTCTCCATGTCCTCCTTCAACTTCTCCCGCGCGCCATCGTCGTAGCCGAGCTTCGAACGGAATCGCTGCCAATGCTCGTCGCAGTGGCATCCGCCGATCTTCCCGGGACCTGTGGCAAGTCTGAAATCATCGTCCAGAAACAATTGTCTGAACCCCGACCTGGCCCACCGCCGCACTGCGGCCTCGTTCTCTTCCACTGCCGGCGCGTGCAATGACGTGCCCCAATGCCGGCTGCCATCCACCCGCACCGCCTGCCGCCAGTGTCCGGGCGGAATCAGCGGCGGCGAGCCGTTCTGCGCCCCGAGCGAGTCTCCGGGGTGTCCCAATGGGACATGGATCATCTCAGCCCGCATGCCGGCCTTTCTGATCCGCGCCGCCCAGGCATTGGTCCGTTCTGGATCGTAATACCAGTGCCCGTAGAGAAAACCCGCCAGCCAGATCGTCTCCACGCCGGCCCACCGGGCTGTCTCCATCAGTTCGGGGTTCTGATCCAGCGCATCCGGTCCTGCGCAGAGGTGAAACCTGCGCGTCCCTGATGCCATAGCGGGCGCTACAGCTGGAAGTGATGTGAGGAACACTCGCCTGTTTATCATGCGTTGCCACACAGCATGACATATGCCCGGAGCAGGGTGGGAGCCGACCGGGCGGATGTGCCTGCCCCCGCCCACTGGACGGTTTGCCGTTGGGGACCGCTGGAGAGCCACTGCCTCGAACCCGTCCACCGCGCTTGGAGGATGCAGCCATGCATTCCCTGAAGCGCGTCGTCTTCGCTTCATTCCTTCTGATCGTGGCAGCGGCCTCGGTACCCGGACAAACCAGAGACCCGATCACGGCGCCGGATGTCGGTTCCTACAAGACGCTGAAATGTGATTTCCACATGCACACCGTGTTCTCAGATGGAGAGGCCTGGCCGACGGCCCGGATGATGTCACTCCAGAACTGCCGATCCTCATCCTTCGGCTCCTGGAAAACACGGACGTGGCTGAGTTCGGCGCCGTCCACGAGGAGCATTGGATCAGTGATGGGTCTGCGTTTACTCGATTCCAAGATAGGATCGCAGCCGCCAAGTGAGACTGGCCCCACGGCCATTCTCGTGGGATTCGTCTCGATCGTGCCTGGGATCCAGTGTCGGGCCGGATTGGATCTGGAGGCTCGCGGCGATGGCTGATGGCTCCGATTGGAAACCGACTACAAAGAGGGCCCCCGCGTCCCGGAATCTCTCCAGAAGAGCCAAACCTGTCTCGTCGGCACTGCCTAATCCCGCAATGTCCACAATTAGTCTCTTGCCGGACATCGTCGATTTGGCGGTAGTCCAGGCCTGCTCCAGTTCTACAGCCGAAGCTCCAGCCAGGTCTCCAAAAAGAACAAACCTGAACGTTGCCGGAGCGTCGTGCTGGTAGAACTTCATTCAGTCGCCCCAGTACGTGCGTGTTCCAGTCGCGAGGTTCATCCTCCGAGTGCGCGGCTCTTCCGGCGATTGTTCCACCCGATCGCCCGCAGTGAGTGAACGGCGCGGAGTCATCAAGCGAGGACCCTGCCGGCGGACTTCGTCATTTGCTTCATCAGTTGCCGATCCTCGTCACACTGCCTGCCCGCGCCCAGGACCATCGGCGCTCAGGATTGGGCACCGACGCTGGGCCACGTCGACTAATCGCCGCACGAAATCGCTTCACTCTTCGATCCCGGCGCACTGTTCGGAGGCACAGCGCGCCGGGACTGCTCGACCCCATCTGGGCACGAGCCACATTGGGAGGTGTTGATCAGAACAGAGCAAGTGAGATGCCAATCTCCATGTGCAGCGGCATGGAAGTTGCTTTAGGAACTGCCGGCCATGTCCTCTGACGAGACACGCCGCATGATCGACTCGAAGCTTCCTAGTGGCGACTGCCGACAGCATCTCTTCGATGCTCTCTTCCTGCTCCTGACACTCAGCCCTTGGCTGGCATTCCTCCTGATGCTGGTCTGGGGACCCCTGCGCTAAGAGCTGCCCAAGGCACAATGCAGCTCTCGAACCCCAGCTCCGCATCGTCTCCACATTCGGCGCAGAGCCCCAACTGGCGGGTTTAGCCGACGATGCGCCTCAAAGGGCGGATCCGCACGGCCGACTATTCGACATCCGGTTCCGCGCCCGACTCGGCCCGGTGCGGCTGTACGGCGACTTGGGGTGCTGCCAGGTTTGGAAGGTTGGTTCGCCACCATTCGGCGGCTTCATCCTGGGTCCACTCGGGGACCTCGTCCATCGCGTCGAGCAAGCGGATGAGTTCGGCGGCCGATTGAGGCCGTTCCTCCGGCTTCTTGGCCAGGCAGGAGAGGACGAACTGCTCAAGTCGGGCCGGGATGGGCAATTCACTCCGGACGGAAGGCGGGACCGGCTGCTTCATTACGTGCGCCATTGTCGTGGCTGTCGCCGTCTTCTCCGAAAAAACGGGGAAACCGGTCAGCAGGAAGTAAGCGACACAGCCGAGGCTGTAGATGTCGATCCGGCCGTCGACCCGCGTTTCCCCGAGGGCAACCTCCGGAGCCATATAGGCCGGCGTGCCCGCTACCCCGCCTACCGCTGTCAGGTGGAGCGATTCGTCGGCCGCCACATTCTTGACCAGTCCAAAGTCGAGTACCTTAACGAAGTCGTACTCGATCCCCACGACTCCAAGGAAGATGTTGCTGGGCTTGATGTCACGATGAACCAGGCCGTGCCGGTGCGCCTCCTCGAGCGACTCGCAAACCTGCCGGAGAATGTGCACGACCCTGGAGGCAGGCTGCGGGCCGTGTTTGTCGGCCAGCGCTTGTAAACTGATGCCATCCAACAGTTCCATGACGTAATAGAAAGTGCCCTCCGACGAGACGCCAAAGTCGAACAGGTAGACGGTGTGAGGCGATTTCAGCGAGGCGATCGCCTGGGCCTCGCGCTTGAAGCGCCGCCGGGTGATCTCGGATTGTTGGCCTGGCTGCGCGAGCATGAGATCGGCGCGAATGAGTTTCACGGCCGCATCGCGCGCCAGCATGCGGTGCCGCGCCCTCCACACCTCGCCCATTCCGCCCGAGCCGATGAGCGCAATCAACTGATACGCGCCAAGATCCCTGGCTCGCTGGACTACCGATTCCATTTTGTAGAGCCGCCTTGAAACTGCGAAGGCGACCAGGGCCACGATATATGGGAGGTGGATCCACTGGATCAGCCGGTTTGCGGGAAGTAGCGCATACCCATTGACTTGCACGTTGATGAGATAGGCCAGGGGCCATGTCGTCGCGGAAGCCAGCGCGGTCAATAGTCTGGCACTTGGCCGGGTTGGAATCAGCAGGCCGACGAAAGAAATCCAGAGTGCCACTTTCGATGCGCCCAGCACCGGGACATCCGAGGGCAGGGGCAGCGCCGTCTCGGAAAAACTGATCGCGAAGGCGATGAGTACCTCGAATCCCAGGCCAAGCCTCAAGACAGCCGGTGGGGAGAGAAACCCTTTGCGTTGAACAAGTTCCATGGCGATGGAGCTCAGGATCACCGCCAGCCAGATCCAACGCAGCGCAGAGTGCCCGATCAGTCTTGCCGTCTCGGGCTGAAGTCGCCATTCGACGAAAGCCAGCACGGTGGTCAGGGTGGCGCAAAGAAAGCAAATCCAACGCAGCCTCTGGGCAGCATCCTCCACGGTCGCCGGCGAGAGCGACCTGGTCTGCGATACGTTCGTGTGGACCGAAGACGGGCTGTCTGCCTGGAACACCTGCTTCATTCAATTCTCCTGAGTCGCGCCTGGGGCTCACCGATTCTCAGGCAAACACATCACCGTCGAACCGGCGTCCCCGAATCCGCGCGGGCGGCGCAACACCTGGGACCCGCTTGAAACGCCCGGGCGAAGTGCATGGCACCTGGTGTCCGACTCCCGATCCTGTTCGTTTGGTCGGACGCCCGCGGCACCCAAGCCAAATAGATGCCGCATTTGCGGGCTCGCTCCCATTCCGGTAGCGGTCCCGAATCCGACAGTGCCTCGCGACCCTTCCATCCGTCACTTCGGCATCCTGCAATGACCATGGCAACTGCCTCGGCATCTGACAGGCTGTTCGCGCCGACGGTGCCGAAATTCGGCACTTGCCTTCGGCACTTGCTGATTCTTGGCAGTGGGTAAAAGCACATTTGCCGGAAAGTGACTCATTTCAAAGCAGAAGGGATGTGGACGGCAACTTGCCACCAAAGAGGTGAGAACTCATGCTCATGCGAACCTCCGGACAACGAACAAATCCAAGATGGGTGGCCAGCTGCGCCGCCGCAGGTGTGATCCTGGCCTGCCTCCTTGTAACCAGCTGTAAACAAAAGGTCACTGCGCCTCCAGCCGCCGGTCCTACGCAGGTAGCGTTTGTGACCGTCCAGTCCGAACGGACTGTGCTGACCACCGAACTGCCCGGCCGGACGTCTGCCTACCTGGTGGCCGAGATTCGCCCTCAGGTGAGTGGTATCCTCAAGAGCCGGCTCTTCCAGGAAGGGGCCAACGTCAATGCGGGCGACCTGTTGTACCAGATCGAACCCGCGCCCTACCAGGCGACGTTCAATCAGGCGAAGGCTACCCTTGGCGCGACGGAGGCGGAACTCGGTACGGCCGAAGCGACGATCCCCGCGCTGCGATCCCGAGCAGAACGGCTGAAGGAGTTGGTCGCAGTCCATGCCGTCGGACAGCAGGATTACGATGACGCCGCCGCCGCCCTGCGGCAGGCCGAGGCCAACCTGGCGGCGCGCAAGGCGTCCGTCGAGGTGGCCAGAGCGGCTGTAGAAACCGCCCGTGTGAATCTGTCTTTCACGCCGATCCACTCGCCCATTTCCGGGCGCATCGGCATCTCGAACATCACTGTCGGCGCGCTGGCGACTGGATATCAGCCAACCCCGTTGGCGGTCGTGCAGCAACTTGATCCAATCTATGTGGACGTTGCTCAGGCCAATGCGGACCTGCTGCGCTTGCGAGAGCGCACCGAAAAGGGCCACCTCAAGCGCAACGGCCTGACTATGAACAGGGTGAAGCTCATCCTGGAAGACGGCTCAATCTATCCCATCACGGGCTCGCTGCAGTTCCGCGACGTCACCGTTGACCCGACGACCGGGTCCATGACGCTGCGCCTCGTCTTCAGAAACCCCAACCATGTGCTGCTGCCAGGGATGTTCGTCCGGGCCGTCGTGGAGGAAGGCATGAGCGACAATGCGCTTCTCGTCCCACAGCAAGGTGTCAGCCGCGACCAGAAGGGCCAAGCGGTCGCGATGGTCATAGGCAACGGTGAGAAGGTTGAACAGCGGGTTCTCGGACTGGACCGGGCGATGGGTGACAAATGGCTCGTTACCAGCGGATTGGCCGAAGGCGACCGGCTGATAGTGGAGGGACTCCAGAAGATACGGCCAGGTGTACCAGTCACGGCTGTCCCGTTCGCAGGGTCTGGCGGAGGCGGGGCTGCCGCCGGCGGACGACCGCCGGCAGCTCAATCGAAGACTGAAGGTGGTGGCAAGTAAATGCTCTCCAAGTTCTTTCTACATCGCCCGGTGTTCGCCTGGGTCATCGCCATCGCGATGATGCTCGGTGGCGGTTTGGCCATCTACAATCTCCCAATCTCGCAGTATCCGCCCATCGCCCCGCCGTCAATCGCGATTCGCGCCACCTATCCCGGCGCCACGGCGAAGACCGTTGAAGACAGCGTCGTCCAGATCATCGAACAGAAGATGACTGGTCTGGACCGGATGATTTACATGTCGGCCACCAGCGACTCCTCCGGCAGCGCATCGCTGGAACTCACCTTCGCTCCTGGAGTCGATCCGGACCTCGCCTGGGCCAAGGTTCAGAACAAACTCCAGCTAGCCATGCCGGTGTTGCCGGAGGTCGTCCAGCGCCAGGGCCTGACGGTAAGCAAATCCACGCGCAACTACCTCATGCTGGTCGGTCTGGTTTCCGACAGCCCGACGGTAGACCAGTACGATCTGAGCGACTACATGGTTTCGCAGATCCAGCCCTCCCTGGCGCGCGTACCCGGAGTCGGCGAAGTGGAGGCCTTCGGCTCCCAGTACTCGATGCGGGTGTGGTTCAATCCAGAAAAGCTGACCCAGTTCAACATGGCGATTGGCGACGTCATCGCCGCCATCAAGACCTATAACGTCCAGGTTTCAGCAGGGCAGTTTGGCGGCGCTCCGGCGGTTCCGGGGCAGCGGCTCAACGCGTCCATCATGGTTCAGTCGCTGCTGAAGACGCCGGAGGAGTTTGGCAATATCCCATTGCGCACGAACCCGGACGGATCGATCGTCCGGGTCCGTGACATCGCCCGTACTGAGCTGGGCACCGAATTCTATGGCTTCAGGTCGACCCACAACGGCAAACCGGCCGCCGCACTGGCGATCCGCCAGGAGCCGGGAGCAAACGCCCTGGACACTGCCGCGGCGGTGAAAGCCAAGGTGGATGAACTGTCCAAGTACTTCCCCTCGGGCATGAGGACGGTCTACCCCTACGACACGACACCCTTCGTCCGGGTCGCCATCGGTGAGGTGGTGAGAACCCTGATTGAGGCCATCATCCTCGTGTTCCTGATCATGTACCTCTTCCTCGGCAACCTGAGGGCTACGCTGATTCCCACTATCGCCGTGCCCGTTGTGATCCTGGGCACATTCGGCATCCTCGGGGCGCTCGGCTTCTCGATCAACATGTTGACGATGTTCGCCATGGTGCTGGCCATCGGCCTGCTGGTGGACGACGCGATCGTCGTGGTCGAAAACGTGGAACGCATCATGAGCGAGGAAGGGCTGCCGCCGTGGGAGGCCACGATGAAGTCAATGGGCGAGATCACCGGCGCTCTGATCGGCATCGGCCTGGTTCTGTCGGCGGTCTTTGCGCCGATGATCTTCTTCCCTGGGGCAACGGGCATCATCTACCGGCAATTCTCGGCCACCGTGATTTCGTCGATGCTGCTGTCTGTCGTCGTCGCATTGGTGCTGACCCCGGTGCTTTGCGCCTCGCTGCTGAAGCCGGTTGCAAAGGGGCATGAAGCGGCTGAGACGGGAAACCGCCTGCTCCGCCCCTTCTTCATGGCTTTCGACCGGCTCTTTTACCGGCTTCGGGACAGTTACCTATGGGTGGTTAGGCGAGTCCTTGGAGCCAGGTTCGCCTCCCTGACGGCCTTTGCCTTGATTGTCGTCCTGATGGGCTACCTCTTTGTCCGAATGCCGACGGCTTACCTGCCCGAGGAGGACCAGGGCATGCTGATGGCCATGATTCAGTTGCCGGCGGGGTCAACGCTGGAACAGACCGATGCGGTTGTTGACAAGTTCCGGCAGCATTTCCTTGAGCACGAAAAGGAAGCCGTGGAATCTGTCATGTGTATTTCCGGATTCAGCATGGCCGGCCGTGGACAGAACCAGGCCATGGCTTTCGTCAAGCTCAAGGACTGGGAGCTGCGCGATCGCCCGGAACTAAGAGTGAAGGCAATCGTAGGAAGGGCGATGATGGAGTTCTCCGGCTACCGGAATGCCCTGGCATTCGCCTTCGCGCCTCCGGCTGTTCCCGAACTTGGCACTTCCGCTGGTTTCGACTTCGAACTCCAGGATCGAGGCGGACTTGGCCACGAGAAGCTGATGCAGGCCCGCCTCCAACTGCTGATGATGGCCGCTCAGGATCCGCGGTTGGTCCGCGTCCGTCCCAATGGGTTGGACGACGTTCCTGAATACCATAGCGACGTGGATTGGGAGAAGGCCGGCACTCTGGGCGTTCCGATCAGCAGCATCCACCAAGCCATCTCGGCAGCATTCGGCAGCGCCTACGTGAACGACTTCATCCAGGGCGGACGCGTGAAGCGTGTCTATGTCCAGGCTGATGCTCAGCACCGGATGCTGCCGAGCGACCTGGATAGGCTCTACGTCCGCAACAGCCAGGGCGGCATGGCGCGACTATCCGAGTTGACTTCCGGCCGGTGGGTCTACGATTCTCCGCGCCTGGAACGGTACAACAGCTTCCCCTCGCTCAACTTCTTAGGCGAACCGGCCCCCGGTAGAAGCTCCGGCGAGGCGATGCAGGCGATGGAAGAGATTGTTGCCAAACTGCCTCAGGGCATCGGTTATGACTGGACGGGGCTGTCCTACCAGGAGCGCATGGGCCAGGCGCAGACCGGTCTCCTGTACTCGTTCTCCATCCTGGCCATCTTCCTGGTGCTGGCGGCGCTCTACGAGAGTTGGAGCGTCCCGATTGCGATCCTGCTGTGCCTGCCTTTGGGCGTCATTGGCGGCGTCCTGGCCTCCTCGGGCCGGGAATTGCCAAACGACGTTTATTTCCAAATCGGACTGCTCACAGTGCTGGGCCTGACGACGAAAAACGCCATCCTGATCGTTCAGTTCGCCAAAATCCGGCTGGAGAGTGGAGAGGGCTTGATTCAGGCCACGTTGGAGGCCGCCAAACTCCGCCTGCGGCCCATTGTAATGACGTCCATGGCGTTCGGTTTCGGTGTCCTGCCTCTGGCGATCGCCAAGGGCGCGGGCGCGGGAGCCCAGCAGGCGATCGGGACCAGCGTGCTGGGGGGGATGCTTTCCGGTACCTTCCTGGCGGTTGTCTTCATTCCGCTGTTCTATGTGGTCGTCATGCGGATCTTCGGCACAAAGGACAAACCGGGCTCGCAACGCTCCGGCTCCGGCGAAACAACTCCGGCGGAGGGTAACTAACATGCAGCGGAAATCAATCCTCTTGGCGATGGCCTGCTTCCTGTGCGGGTGCGTCCACCCAGGTAAGTACGACCGCCCTGCCGTGCCTGTGCCAAACGCCTGGCCGGCCACCGCTACCAGCGAGCCGAGTGCGCAGGGCGCTTCCGCAGCCGCCACCACGAAGTGGCAGGAGTATTTCTCCGACGCCAAACTCCAATCCGTGATCGAACTGGCATTGGCCAACAACCGCGATTTGCGCATGTCCGCGCTCAACATCGAGAAGGCCCAGGCCTACTACCGGATCCAGCGCGCCAAGCAGTTTCCCACTGTGGCTGCGTCGGCCAGTGGGGACGCCTATCGGCTTCCGGTGAACATGTCGGGCAAGGACGAGGCGGAGACGGTGGCGCAATTCACCGTGGGCCTGGGTGTGGCGGCCTGGGAAGTTGACCTGTTTGGGCGCATCCGCGGACTGAAAAGCCAGGCGTTGGAGCAATACCTGGCGACGGAACAGGCCCGCTCCGCGACGCAGATCGCGCTGGTGGCCGCGGTTGCGAATAGCTACCTGGCTTTGGGCGGCGATCGGGAAAACCTGCGCTTGGCCCAAGCGACCCTCGAAGCCCAGCAGGCATCCTATGAGCTGATCAAACGCATTCGAGATGCAGGTATCGCCTCGGACTTGGAGCTTGCCCAGGCACGCAGCCAGGTCGAGGCCGCGCGCGCGGATATCGCGTTGTTCACGGGCCAGGTGGCCCTGGACGAGAATGCGCTCAATTTGCTCGCCGGCGCGCCGGTTGCAGCCGATCTGCTGCCCGGCGAACTCGGTTCGGATCGCGCGCTGAAGGACATCGCTGCCGGACTGCCCTCCGAGGTACTGTTGCGCCGTCCCGACATTCTCATGGCGGAGCATCAGTTGAAGGCGGCGTATGCCAACATAGACACAGCCCGCGCGGCGTTCTTCCCGAGAATCTCGCTAACCGCCGCCACAGGTCTGGTGAGCAGCGATCTGGTCGATCTGTTCAAGACCGGCTCTGGGACATGGCAGTTTGCCCCAGAAGTCACTTTGCCGATCTTCGACATGGGCGCCCGGCGAGCAAATCTCAAGGTTGCCCAAGTGGACCGGGATCTCGCAGTGGCTTCATATGAGAAATCCATCCAATCGGCGTTTCGGGAGGTTAGCGACTCTCTCACAGTGCGGGCACGATTATTGGAGCGGCTCAATGCGCAGGAGGCTTTGGTCAAGAGCCTGGAAGAGACATACCGGCTCTCCCAGGCCCGGTACAAGGCCGGCATCGACAGCTATCTGAGCGTGCTGGTCGCCCAGCGCTCTCTCTACGGCGCACAACAGGGACTGGTCAGCCTCCGGGCCGCCCGCTTGGGCAACCTGGTCACTCTTTATAAGGTCCTCGGCGGCGGCGCCTCCTAGAGGCGCTCAGCCTGGAGTCGCTACGCCGTGCACCGGATCGGCAGTTTCGTCAAGAGCCATCGGCATCTGCCGCGAAGTAGAGGGCAATTTCGCCTATGATCGGAAGAGTGAGGGCTTCACAAACCGACATCTATGAGGCGGTCCTCGCGCTCGCGCGCCACATCGCCGGCCGCAACGACCTCGAGAGTCTTTTGGCTGGCGTCGCCATGGCCCTCAAGCGGGTTGTGGATTTCGAATACCTCGGCATGATGCTCCACGAGCCCGAGAGCAACTTCATGCGCCTCTTCGGGTTGAGCTCCTCGGGGCCACTGGGTTTCTGTGAGGATCGGGTCATCGCTCTCCAAAAGGATCCCGGCGGGTGGGTTTGGAATAATCAGGTCCCCCTCGTGATCTCCTCCATCCAGCACGAGACCCGCTGGCCCGAGTTCATGCAGTTTGCCCGCGAGGGTGGCATTCAAGCGATGATCATGGTTCCTCTAACCGCCGGCGAGAACCGCCTTGGCGCCTTCGGCTTCGGTTGTCTCGAACCATACTCGCCAAGTCCTCCTGAACTCGCCTTCCTCGAACGAGTTGCCAGTGAGTTCGCCGTGGCGGTGGATGCGCATCTGGCCAAACAGAAACTGGTCCATGAACGTGACCGCGTCCGAGCTCTCTTCGACATCACCAATGCCCTTGTCTCGAAACTCTCGCCCGACGAGCTTTTTGCCTCCATCTCCGCGCAGCTTTCCAAGATCGTCGGCCACGACATCGCCGTCATCACGCTCCTCAATTCGAGCACTGGTGGGCTCGATCTGTACGCCCTCCATTTCCCCGGAGAGCTCCACTTCGAACTGACCGAGACTTCGGGCAGTCTCGAGGGTACTCCCGCGGCTGAGGCTATCGCGACAGGAAAGCCCGTCGTCCTTTACGCCAATGACTTAGAACGCTTCAACACCACGCCCTCGTACCAAAAGTTCAAGTCATTCGGATTCAAATCCGCGTGCTCGATTCCCCTCGTCACCCCCAACCGCACCCTCGGCAGCCTCGGAATTGGCCGCGCCAGCAGCGAGCGCTGGACCGAAGAAGACGTCGATTTCCTCGTGCAGGTCGCCCGCCAGATCGCTATCGCCGTAGAGAACTCTCTCTCCTACCGCGAACTGGCCGAAATGAAGGAGCGGCTCGCGACCGAGAAGCTTTACCTCGAGGATGAAATACGGCTTGACCAGAACTTCGGTGACATGGTCGGGGATAGTCCCGCCTTCCAGTCTGTATTGAAGAGCATCCAAATCGTTGCCCCCACCGACGCCACTGTTCTCATCCTTGGCGAAACCGGTACTGGCAAGGAACTCGTCGCTCGCGCCATCCACGAAAAAAGCGGCCGAGCCAAAGGCAACTTCGTCAAGGTCAACTGCGCCGCCATCCCCGCTAACCTCCTAGAGAGCGAGCTCTTCGGCCACGAAAAGGGCGCGTTCACTGGCGCCGCCGGCCAGAAGATCGGCCGCTTCGAACTCGCCAATCAGGGCACTCTTTTTCTCGACGAAATCGGCGAACTGCCCCTCGAACTCCAGCCGAAGCTCCTCCGCGCCATCCAGGACCAGGAATTCGAGCGAATCGGTGGGAACCGTACCATCCACACCGATGTTCGTTTTGTCGTCGCGACGAACCGTGATCTGAAGGCGATGGTGGATGAAAACACATTTCGCGCCGACTTGTACTACCGTCTGCACGTCTTCCCGCTGAATGTCCCGCCTCTGCGGGACCGCCGCGAGGACATTCCGTTGCTGACACGCTATTTCGTTCAGAAACACGCGCAGCGGATGAGGCGGAACATCGAGACGATTCCTTCCGCGGCGATGGATGCGCTTGTGCGCTACGACTGGCCAGGCAACATCCGTGAGTTGCAGAATCTCGTGGAGCGTTCGGTCATCCTGACGAAAGGCAACGTCCTGATGATGGCGATGCCGGAGTTGATGGGCCTCGCGCCGGCGGATTCGGCTGGCCGGAGTTCCAAAGCGGCCGACGCGTCGGAACGCCAGAGGATTCTCCGCGCTCTGAAGGACGCCAATGGCCAGGTCGGCGGAGCGCGCGGCGCGGCTGCGCGGCTTGGCATGAAACGGACGACACTGCAATCCCGAATGCACAGGCTCCAGATCGCCCGCCAGTATTCATAGAGGATCGCGACCTTGCTGCGCACAGCGGTCCCTGTGCCGGCTCCGCAGATACGTTGGACGCGTCGCCGCTGCCGGCCGGCAGGTCAACTCGGATAGGCCGGACCACCTGCTCCCAAACGAGCGTAGGCTGAGATCATGACGGACCGTGACAATTCAAGAACCAACCGGCGCAGACTAATTGGACTCCTCGCCGTGGGCATTCCTGCCGCGCTGTTAGCCAAGCAGAAAGGGTAGGGCAAGGGTCAGGCAAATGGCCAGGGTAAGAACAAGAAGA
This sequence comes from uncultured Candidatus Solibacter sp., assembly GCA_964604945.1. GTDB lineage: Bacteria > Acidobacteriota > Terriglobia > Bryobacterales > Bryobacteraceae > PNKE01. The sequence goes on along the minus strand of CAZSBK010000019.1, from coordinate 39,033 downwards.
CCCGGATTCAGCCGGTCTTCTCGCCGGCGGATAGGACGGCCATCTTTGTCTATGTGAATGACAATCGAGGGTTTGTGGCTCCGGAGGCAAGGCGTCTGCCGCCCGGGCTAGCCAAGAATCTGCGGCGGGGCAAGCCCCTTCCGCCAGGCTGGGCAAGAAAGATCGCCCCCTTCCCGATAGCCCTTGAGCAGCGGCTTCCGCCGCTACAGGCCGGTTATCGGCGCGTGGTGGTCGACCGTTGGGCCTTCGTCATCGCTGAAGCGACCAACACTATCCTGGATGTGGTCGATCTGATCAACCATCGGTAACTGACGACTGCGGGCGGCGGGGACAGTCCGCGGTGGCTGGCGATGGCGAATCCTCTCCCTCCACACGCTTATCGATGATGAACTGACTAAGACTGGCGGCAAACTACAAGGTCCGGCTCTGGAGGCGGCATTCGCCGAATTGGTCCGGATCTATCACGCCGAGCACGTCCACACCAACCTCGTCGGGCCGCCCGCCTTGTTGCCTTGAACCGTTGCGCTGGAGATATGAACACCGTTGGTCACGTCTTTCGCCCAGCGGAATCGGAGTGGACCGCGCGAATGCTCAGGCTATGCTCTCCCAGCGAACGCCGGCCCTGGCCGCGGCGAAACCGCATTCCTTTAGCCAATCTCCATAGGCCATTGCCCAGTGCGAGTCCCGCACTTCGTCAAGCAATTTCCTCCAGTCGCCGCTAATCTTCACATCCTGCTGTGAACGGCAAATCGGCAAGAACGGGTTCCCTTCTACCACCCCCTTCATGCCTACCCACCGGCATGTCGCGTATTCCGGGTTGACGAAGGTCACCTCCTGGCCCACCGGAACATCGACCTTCGGTGCGGCGCCGTACTCCGATTCGTAGTGTGTCAGTACGCGCACCGGCTCGTACCGGACTCCATCCATCCTCCTGGGCGCCGCGCAGTGCGCGCACGTGACCACTCCGTTATGCGGGAATGTCGAGTTGTGCATGAACACCGGCCGCCCGCTCACCGCCCGCAGAAGCAGGCAGGGTGGGATTACCACGAAGTCCGACTCGCAGAACGCCGGGATGCCCTCATCGTTCAACAGCCCGAGCGTCAGGCAGGCTGTCGTTTGCGCCATCGGCAGGATGGTCCCCATGCAACTCTTGATCGTGAACGTGTCTGCTCCATGCTCCTTGATGAGTTCCTTGAGCACTCCATACAGCACGAATGCATTCACCACAAAGCTCCGCTCGGTTTCGAGCCGAGTGCCGGGCATCTTCAGGAACCGCTCCGTCCACGACTGCGCCTGCGCCACACGCCCCTGATCCTTCAGCGCACTCGTTATCCGTTTTTCAAAATCGTCGTACCCATCATCGATGATCTGCAGACCGAACTTCTCCCGGGCCACCTGCGGCGCCTCCGGCGCATATTTGCCCCAAGGGCCGCCCAGCGCCAGCATCTTCGTCCCGAGGAACGTTTTCAACCCGCAAATCGCCCGCAGGCGCCACAAGAGTTCCTGCGGATCGTCCACCACGACATCGTTCACCGACATCCGCGGGGTTCCCTCCGCCCCCAAGGGAACATCGGTCTTCCGCAAATACCGTGTGCTCAACGCCTCGTACCAGTAGTAGACCGGACCCGAACGGTGCCGGACGAAAATCAGCGCATCCCCCTGCTCTCCGATCGCAGCCCGCAGCATCGCCCCACCGCCCGCCGCCGGATAGACCACGCGGGTGTCTTCGCCTTCCCGCGGCAGTGCTTGGGCCGCTTCCACACTGGCAGCCTTCACTCCTGGCAGCACCTCCAGCGGAAACTCCGCCTTCTTCTGCAAAGCTTCCCACTCCTTAGCGATTCGCCCAAGTTCCTCCACTGCCGCGCTCTCGGAGAGCACGCCTCCCCACGACTTCCACGAAGTCTGCTTCTTCGGCACAGGGGCAGCGTAGAGCAGCACCGGTCTCACCCGCAATGGTTTCTGCCACTTTCGGAACGGCCGCTCCGGATCCCAAGAATCACTCGCCGCCAATTCCGGCAGCCGCACGGCCCCGGCGCTTGATAGCGCCACAAAACCGCGCCGGCTCAATCCATGATCGAGACAACACATAATCGCAGACCTCCGTCGCCCATATCTTATCTGCCGGCGGACTTCCGCGTCCGGGCCAACTGCCTCCAGCCCCGCCGGCCGAGCCGGGGATGATAGGTGCTGGACGTTCACTGGGGCGGCGCGTCAGCGTCAGATGTGCAGTGCTATTCTGAGGGTTTGCCAGGACCAAACTCCATTTACCGAGGATGAAATGAGTACTGTTACAAGGAACGCCCTTAAAGTCAAACTCTACCGGTCGGACTTGCCCATCGTGGAAGAAGGAGCGGTAGCGACGGTACAGGCCGCGGCCGAAGCCGGCGGCGGCGTGCTCCGCTGCTTCCCCAGTTTTGTGGGACGCAAATTCTGCCTTCCTGGCAAGAACCTAGAACTGGTGGATTCGGATTACTTCCCTGAAGGCCCCAACGGGTGGGCGATCGATGAACGGTGGAACGGCAGTTCCATCCTCGCCGACACTGGGAACGGCATCCACGGCGAAGGACTCTGCCATTTCCATCACCCCGACGGGTTCCTGATCCCCATGGATGCGGCGGTTCACGGTTCACCCGACTTCATGGTCGGCCCGATGTACCGGACCCTCGGCGGTACAGGTTTCTACAACAAGGAGTTCGACAACCTGTATCCGCTGGGCCACCACATGCATCCGTGGAAGCCCGAGGCTTACAATTTCAACGCTTGGCGCAACAAACGCTACAACAACGATTGCCATACCTCCGTCGGGCTGTTGGATTACGTCACCGAGGAGATGATGGCGGATTTTGTACGCGACTTCATCGCCGGCAAGGATAATCACATCCGCAGCCACGCCCGCAATCTGCTGATCCGGATGGGCACCGGTTTCTTCACTCCGACGCGCACCCTGCACGGCCCGGCCGCAGTCAATACCGAGGAGCCGCAGCGCGATCGCGACGACTTCCGGTTCTACCAGAGCCACGTCCTCTGTCCCGAAGGCGAAGTCTTCCTGGGTCAGGAACTGCTGTACCGCCACCTGCCCGAGGGTCTGGAAGGCGAGGACCGCGTGAAGCGCCTGGTGTCGGACGTCGACATGCGCCGCAACAAGGACCCCTTCATCGTTGAAAAGAACCTGCTCCTGCCGATCGTCGATCAGGAAGTCAGCCACGATGGCTTTAAGGATGAGTGGCGGGTGTACGGCAAACCTAACGGCGACGAACTCTTCAGCTTGCGCCAGTTCGAGCTGGCTCCGGGAGCCGAAACCGTACTGACCGGGCCGGCATCGCTCTGCATCGTCCACTTCAGTAACGGTCAGGGAACCATCGGCAACCACCAGGTCGAGGTCAAGTCAGGGATTCGTTTGGGCGAACCGTTGAACGATGAGTTCGTCATCCCATACGACGCGGCAAAAACGGGCGGCATCCGGCTGGTCAACACCAGCAAGACCGAGCCGCTGGTGGGAACGCGCTGCTGGGGACCGGAAGCGTGGGGCCACAAGATGCCCAAAGCGCCGTTTGAAACCTGGGCCGGCTGAGCTGGGTTTGAAGGAATTTAGCTGCCCCGCACCGGCAACGGCGGAGGGCGGGTGTGTCACTATTGTGGGATCGTGCGGCGGGCAGGAACAACTCCCGCCGCTCTCCTGTCCATGGGCACGCCGGATGCGATCACCCAATCAGCCCCGAATGCGGTGGACCGCGCCCAGAACCGGCATCGAATTGCGCTGGCAGGGATGGCCGGCGCACCTGGAACCGTGATAGGAATGTACTCATGCCCGATCAGATATCCCGAAGAATGATGTTGAGTGCGCCATTGGCGGCGCCGGTCTTGAAGGGGGCGCCAGCCGCGCCGGAGACGGCGCGAAAGTGGGAGGGAATCTTCGTCATCATGCAGACGCCCTTCCTGCAAACGCTGGAGATTGACGAGGAGTCCTTGCGCAAGGAGTCGGACTTCCTTGCCCGCGGACGGGTGCACGGAATTGTCTGGCCGGCCGGTGCGGGGGAAACGGTTTCTCTCTCCTACCGGGAGCGGATGCAGTACTCCGAAGCCGTGGTGAAGGAAGCTAAGGGCCGCACCACGGTGATGATCGGTGTACACGGGGTGAGCAAGTTCGAGGCAATGGAGTATGCCCGGCACGCCGAGAAGATCGGCGCTGACGGACTGCAAGTGCTGGGACCGACCAACGGAACTGCGGACCAGGAGATCCTGACCGACTACTTTACGTCGATCGCCTCCGTCTCGAAATTGCCGATGTGCGTTCAGGTGTCGACTCCAGGGATGACGACCGACTTTCTTCTGAGGCTCGCCGAGAAACTGCCGACCGTACGGATTCTGAAACTTGAAAACGGCGACGTGACACAGGATGTGACAAGGGTTCTCCGAGAGCGGAAGCGGCCTGTGATTCCATCCACCGGCGGTGGGGCGATAAGTCTGTTCAACGAAATGGAGCGCGGGTCGGGCGGTACCATGGCGGGCGCGGGATTCGCCGACATCCAGGCTGAGATCTGGGATCTGTACCACGCTGGCAAGAAACAGGAATCTGAATCGCTCTTCATGAAGTTCCTCCTCTCGGCGGTGCTCGAGCGGCGCACGACCTACGTGCTACAGAAGGAGATACTGCGCCGCCGGGGCGTCTTCCGAACCGTGGTGATGCGCAATACCCGGCGCTTCACCATGGACGACGGTGACATGAAGGAACTGGACCGCATCATGGAGTTGCTGAAGCCGCACTTCCGCGTGTAAGCCGGGCGGCTATTTCCCAGTGGCAAGCAGCCTGCGGCCTTCGCTAGCGCGCGGAGGCCACCGTGATGCCGTATGTTCCAAGAATCGTGCCAGTTGCCCGCTGCAAGGCGGCCTGGGCTTTGAGATATGCGCTGCGTGCGGCCAGCTCGCTCGATTTGGATTGCGCGAGAAGAGTCTGGAACTGGATTACCAGATAGCTGGTCGATGCGCCAACCTCGAACTTCGCCTGCTCGGCCCTGAGCGACTCTTCCTGATACGCGCGTGCTTGCGCCGCTGCGTCGTAGCCCGCCTTCGCCCGCCGCACGGCGATCATCGCGTCCTCGACCTCCAGCCGCGCCTGGTTCTTCAACTGTTGCTGGCGGATGCGCGATTGGCGCAGTTGCACCTCGTCACGGGCCGCGTCGGCCTGGGCCACGCTGTTGCGCACCGGGAAGTCGAACTGGATCCCTGCTCCATAGACTGGGTAGTTCCGCCTCAGGATTTGCGCCAGGGCGGAGCCATAGCCGCCGAGGAACACGGAGTCCTGGATTGAGCTGAGCGCGTTCACTTCGCCAGCCAGTCCATTGTTCTGCGCGAAGGCGGTCAAGTCCACCTGTGGTTTCAGTGCGTTCATGGCACCCTTGAGGCTTAGCTCAGAGTTGGCGATCTGAAGACCGGCAAGCGCCTGATCAGGCCGGTTTGCCAGCGCCGTGTCGATCATTTCATCCTCACTTGACGGCGCCGGACCGGGCAGGGAAGAGGGCTGGACCGGGATCAGCCGCGCCCTGCGCACTTCGGGGTCTTCACCGCCGCGGCGGCTCAGCACGGTCTTGAGAATCGCTTCCTGTTCCTCCATCGCTCCCCGCGCCCGTTCCAGATCGAGCCGCGAGGAAAAGACCTGGGCGTTCGCCCGCGCCATCTCGACCGTCGCCAGCGTGCCTTCCTCGACCTGTGCTTTCGTGTCGGCAAACAGCTTCTCTGCCAGTCGAAGCGATTCCTCCTTCACCTTGACATCTTCGGCCAGGGCCGCGAAGTCGTAGTAGAGCCTCGAAACGCCATATACAGTGTTGATCAACTGCTGGCGGAAGATCAGCTCCGCCATCTTCACTTCGTTGGCGGCCATGCTCTGATACCGGCGGTTCACCGAGAATCCGAAGCCGCGCGCCAGCGGCTGGGTGAGTGAAACGCCAAGATTGGCGAGCGTGTAGGGAGAATAGCTGTGGCGGTGCGAATTGGTGGTGACGCGCTGGTTGTCGAATGTGGCGTTCAGCGACGCGCCGGAGCCAAATCCCTGGCGGAAGCCGGCCGTCGCCGTTGTGGTCCCTGTAACAAGATTCGCAAGGCCATAGGTGGAAGTGTTGGTCTGGAGCAGGCTCTGATGGGCGTAGTTGTAGCGGCCGCTGACGTAGGGTTCGAAGTTCGGCACGGCTGTTCCCGCTGACTGGGGAATGGAGCCGGTGATGCCGAGGTTGGTCTGAACCATTCCCAACGCGCCCGCTTCAAACGGGTTGGTGGAGATTGAACTGCCGGACATGCCGCGCGATGCGCTAGTCAGCAGTTGAGTGCTCACGCCCGCGACGCCGGCCGGCGCTTCACTCAGATTGAACGCCAGGCCGCGCGTGACGCCGCCCCCACGCGTACGCCGCACCTCGGCATCTGCAAGCTTCATCGTATGCCGCTGGATCTCCACGTCGAGATTGTTCTCCACCGCCAGCGCGACGGCGTCTTCCAGCGTCAAGTAAACGTTTCCCGCGCGCAGCATCTGCTGCAGCCGCTGCGAATTCCTCAGCTCCAGTGGGGCTTGGACGGGTGTCCGATAGGGCTTCCAAAGGTCCGGTGCCTGCGCGCCAAGTTGAGCCGGCGCCAACAAAATGACCAGCCACAGTGAACCGGCCAGACGGATATTCATGCCCGTTCCCACATCAGCCCCGCGGCCCCGCAGTCTCTTCCGGCTTCAACTTGACGGGGTTCACCTGCATTCCTTCGCGCACCGCGTCATTCGGATTTGCCACAAGCCACGCCCCATCCTCGATCCCGCTCAGGACTTCCATGGACTTGCCAAAGTCGCGCCCGAGCAGGACGCGGCGGTAGTGCACCTTGTGGTCAGGCGTCACTTCGACAACGGTGGTTCCTCGCGGCCGGATCAAGAGCGTGTCACCAGGGATGATCAACGGACGGCTCTGGCGTTTGGCCTCGAGCACGACCGTGCAGTACATGCCCGGCATCAACGCGCCCACGCCCTGTGTGACGTGCACTTCGGTAAGCAGCGTGCGGCTGGCCGCGTCGAGTGCATTCGCGGTTCGCGCCACCTGGCCCTCGAAGATCCTGCCCGGTAGACCGGCCACGGTCAGTCGCGCCTTCATGCCCGGCCGGACCGCGCCGGCATAGTTCTGCGGCACGTTGATGTAGGTGCGTAGGGAGCCGGTCTGCGCCACCCGGAACAGCAGCGTCTGGCCGGCCGTAATAAGTGCGCCCGTATCGACGTTCCGCATCGTGATCGTTCCGGCAAACGGCGCCCTCACCTGGCGGTAAAGCTGCATCTGATCCAGGCGTGCGACGTTGGCCTTTGCGGCCTCGATATTGCTTTTTGCCGCGGCCAGTGAGCGTTCCAGAGCCCGCACATTGGCGCTGTGCGCCTGCGATTGGGCCTGGTAAACATCGTTCTCCTGGCGGCTGACCGCGCCCTTGGCCAGCAGATTGCCCCAGCGCCGCGCCGAGATGCTCGCCAGTTGTTCGTTCGCCTTCGCCTGCTCAAGTGCCGCGCCGGCCTGCTCCTGACTGGCCATCACCTGCTGCAGGTTCGCTCTGGCCTGTGCCACTTGCTGGTCCAGTTCTGGCGCCTCGATCTCGGCCAACAGTTGCCCTGACTTCACATGGTCACCGATATCAGCCAGACGCCGTTTCAGGTAACCGTCGGCGCGCGCCAGGATCGGCGCTTCAGTGACGGCCTGGATGCTTCCGGGTAGCTCGATTTCCATGAGTTCCGGCGCGCGCCCGGCCTGGATGACATTCACCGTCAGCAGCCTCCCTGCCGACTGGCGGCTCTCGGCCAGCACCGTTGTGTCACGCTTGTTTCTCGGCCACCAGCCGGCGGCAAACGCCAGTCCGACGGCGGCTAGCGCGACGATGGCCACTACCCACACTGCGGCGCGGGTGGGACGGATGCCTTTGGGCGTGGGTTCGTGTGCAATGTCGGTCGTCCGCTCCAGATGTTCCTTCATCCGCGCGATTTCGGCTTTGAGTATCGCTTCGCGTTGTTCTGCGTCGTTCTCGGCCATCGAGGGGTCCTTCAGAGTGAATCCATTCCCGGCTTCAACTCGCTTTCATGTTCTTCGAAGAAGATAGTGGAATCGTAGTCCACCGGCGGTTTGTGGCGCAGGTAACTATAGATGACGGGCACAACCAGCAGTGTCGTTACAGTGGCGAGCACCAGCCCCCCGATCACCGCCCTGCCCAGCGGCGAATTCTGTTCACCGCCCTCGCCCATGCCCAATGCCATCGGCAGCATGCCGATGATCATCGCCAGAGCAGTCATCAAAACAGGCCGCAGCCTCGACCACCCCGCCGCCAGCGCCGCCTCACGCGCCGGTTTTCCGGCAAGCTGTTCGTCATTGGCAAATACCACCACCAGGATGCTGTTCGCCGTCGCCACGCCGATACACATGATCGCTCCCATCAGCGACGGAACATTGAATGTGGTCTGTGTCAGGAATAGTGCCCAAACGATTCCGGCGAATGCGCCGGGCAGCGCCATCAGGATGATGAACGGGTCAAGCCACGACTGGAAGTTCACCACCATCAGCAGGTAGACCAGCGCGACCGCGCCCAGAAGCCCGATGCCGAGGCGGAAGAAGGAGTCCTGCATCGTCTTGTACTGTCCCCGGACCTGGATGGACATGTTCTTCGGCAGCTTCTTCGCGGCCTCATTCGCCACTTTCACGACGCTATCGCCGACGCGTCCCAAGTCCCGCCGGTCCACGTTCACGAAAACATCGTAGACGGGTTGGGCGTTGTAATGGTTCACGATGCCCACAGCCTGTCCACGCCGGACCGAAACCAGGTTCGATAGTAGTTGCATTCGGTCCGGTTGTGCGCCCGGATTGCCGTAGGCCAGCGTGTTCTTGCTCGGACCGGCGCCGGTGGAAGACTGCTGCATGGCCGCCACTCCAACCATCGAATCTGGCGTCGTGGACAATATGCCGCCCGCCACGCCGGCGATCGGCGTGCGGAGCAGGTCGTCCAGCGAGAAGAACCGGTATTGTGGTGTCTGGACCGAGACGTTGTAGTTAACGCCGTTAGCCGGATTCAGCCACTGGTTCGGCGCCACCTGCCCACTGGAACTCAACGAGATCAGCAGACTCGATGTGACATCGCGCTGCGTCAAGCCGAGCTGCGCGGCCCTGGTGCGGTCCACGTCGAGCCGGATCTCCGGATTGTCGTTAGTCTGATGGATGTGAACGTCGGCAGCGCCCGGAATCAGTGCGATCTTGCGGCGAAGCTCCTCCGCAGTCGCGAAGCCAAGCTGCTGATTGCGGCCCATGATCTGGACGTCGATGGGCGCCGGCAGGCCGAAGTTCAGGATCTGGTTGGTGATGTTGGCCGCTTCGAAAAAGAACACGACGTCGGGGAACTTCTCATTGAGCCGCTTGCGGAGCTTCTGCGTGTACTCCTCGACGGGGCCATGCTTCTCCTTGTTCAGCGAGAGCAGGATTTCGCCGTCCGCGTAACCGATCGTCGGTGCGTCGCCCATGGCCAGGTTGACACCTCCCATCGGAAGGCCGATGTTGTCGGTGATCGTGTCAAGTTCCTCTGGCGGAATGACGCGCCGGATCTCATCCTCGATGTCGGCGAAGATCAATTCTGTCTGTTCGATCCGTGTCCCGGAGGGCGCTCGTGCGTGCAGCCGCATCTGACCTGAATCCACCGTCGGGAAGAAATCCCGCCCGACCATCGGCGCCATCGACAGCGATCCGGCAACAAACAGCGCAAAGACCACCACCACCACAAGCCGGTTGTCCAGCGACCAATCCAGGAAGCCCACGTAGACCTGCTGCAGCCGCTCGAACAGCTTGTTGAACGAGCGGTGAACGGCCCAGAAGACGCCCCTGCCGCCGCTTGCATGGCCATGACCGCCCTTGTATAGTCCCGCCTCGCCTCGCAGTAGATAGTGCACCATCGTTGGCACCAGCGTCCGCGATAGGAAATAGCTTGCCAGCATGGCGAACACCACGGCCATGGCCAGCGGCGTGAACAGAAAGCGCGCCGCCCCGGTCAGCAGCAGGACGGGCACGAATACGATGCAAATTGAAAGCGTCGAGATGAACGTCGGCGCGGCGATCTGCATCGCGCCGTCCAGCAGCGCGCGCGTCAACCCCTTCCCCAGCCCCAGATTGCGGTGGATATTCTCGATCGTCACCGTCGCATCGTCCACCAGTATGCCCACGGCCAGCGCCAGCCCGCCCAGCGTCATCACGTTGATGGTCTCGCCAAAGAGCTTCAGGAAGATCATCGACGTCAGGATCGACAGCGGGATCGACACCGAGACAATCACGGTGCTGCGCCAACTGCCAAGGAACAGCAGGATCATCAGCCCGGTCAGAGCTGCCGCCATCAGGCCTTCCTTCAGCACGCCCTCGATGGATGCCCGCACGAAAATCGACTGGTCGAACAGCTGCTTCACTTCGAGCGTCGGCGGCAATCCCGCCAGAACCTTCGGCAACGCGGCCTTCACGCCTTCGACGATGTCCAGCGTCGAGGCCTGTCCATTTCGCAGCACAGTGAGCAGCGCGCCACGGCTGCCGTTGGTGCGCACGACATTGTTCTGCACCGAGAATCCGTCCCGGACGTGCCCGATGTCACCCAGGTAGACCGTGGCGCCGTTCACCGTGCGAATCGGTAGGCTGTTCAACTCCTCGGCCAGTTGCGGACTCGAGTTCAACCGCACCTGGTACTCCCGTTCGGCCAGTTTCACCGTGCCGCTCGGCAGGATCAGGTTCTGCTGGTTCAGCGCGTTGCTGACATCCAATGGCGACAACTGCTTCGCGTAGAGCGCTTTCGGGTCCAGATCCACCATCACCTGGCGGTACTTTCCACCAAACGGCAGCGAAATCGACGCCCCTTGAACTGTCGCCAGTTGCGTGCGGATGAAGTTGGCGCCGAAGTCAAACAATTCCTGCTCGCTGAGCGTTTTGCTGCTCAAACCCAGTTGCAGGACCGGGACGCTCGATGCGTCGTACTTCAGTACGTTCGGCGGGAAGATGCCCGGCGGCATGATGCGCAGCAGAGTCTGCGAGATGGCCGTCACCTGGGCGATGGCCAGATCAATCTTGGCGTTGGGCTGGAAATAGATCCTCGTCACCGACACGCCGGTGTAGCTGGTCGATTCGATGTGCTCGATGTCGTTGACCGTCGTGGTGAGAGCGCGCTCGTAGACCGTCACGATGCGCTTCTCCATCTCCTCCGGCGTGATGCCGCCAAAGCTGTAGACGACGCTGATGACTGGGATATCGACGTAAGGGAAAATGTCGACAGGCATCGAGACGATCGCTGCTCCGCCCAGCAGGCAGATCAGCAAGGCGACGGCGACGAACGTGTATGGGCGCCTCAGCGCCAGTCTGACAATCCACATTTGGAAGAACCGCCCTCAGAAGGCCCGAATCCTTCATTATAGTGTCGGCATCTCCATCGGCCACCCACTCAAACACTGTCTTATGGCCTCCAATCATGAAACCTACTCAATGCGCCTGGCAGGCTGCTGAAGAACCAGCCTTCCGCGACGGGAAGCTCCTTTTCACCTCGGCCGCAGGCGATTGTTCAATCGATCTCACTCGGAATGGGCGTTTGCGCGGCCCCGCCTGAGGCCGCATGGGGCTCTTTTCGCACCCTCCTGCCTCCCTCGAATCTGGAATCTGGAATCAGGGACGCCCGCACCCACGCCCGGAACTGGCCGGTACCAGGTTCTTCACCTCCTGATAGACCCCACGATCCACAATCGGCGTCGTCACGCGCAAGCTCCTACCGCCAGTAGAACTTAGAACTTGAGAACTTGGGACGGAACTTGGAACTTGGGACGGCCCGGATTCCCGGATTCCGGATTCCCGCCGTATCCTACTTCACCAGCCAGACCCGCGCTGTGCCCTGACCGGTTGCCGTGAACACCACCAGCAGCATCTGCCCGGCCGCACTACGAACGGCTGCTCGCTCGTTCGGCTTGCTCCACCGGAGTGTAGCCTGGATCAGCACTCAGATCGACCAGTTGGCTGCCGGCCGCCGATGGCCCCTCGATCCAGCCGGCGTGTGCAATAGTCTGGCGACTGGTCGGCCGGTGGCGGCAGTCAAGACGATGCCGCAACCGAAGGGAGTGGCGAGCACGGGCCCGATCAGGCTGCGAGCCTAATCTTGTCTTGCGGGTGGGGCGTGGGGCGGCGGGGATTGTCGGACCACTATGTCATCTGCCCAGCAATGCCATCGTTCGATCACACTCCGCCCTCTCATCCTTCGCAGCCTTCCGGCGGGCCGAGTATTCCTCGTGGCTGATCTGGTTCGCCACGCGGCTTTTCACGAGCTCGGCCATGTTTAGACGGATTTCTCTGCTCCACGCCCGGTTCTCGATCCGCAACCTGGTGAGATCTGCTTGGTTCAGCGTCGCCAGTTCATCCGTGTTGAGCGGCATGAGTATCCTATCGTCAGAATCGGCGGCGAGCACCACCCAATACCCTTCACTCGGTGAACCTTGGCAGGCGAACCACTCAGTCTCACGCGCTTCAAATGCCGGTCTCTGCCACAGTGCCGGACCCTTCGCAGACCCAATTGCCTCCGGATTCGCCCCTCTCGGGCCTGGCGGAACCGCCGGTGACCGGCTCACCGGAAAAATCCCAGGCGGTCTCCCGCCAATTCGTTCATCCCCAGCCAGTTAACCCCAATTCCGCACACTTCACCGAGCTCTGCGCTTGCGCCCGGTTTACGCCCCTTCATGACGCCCCTCCAGTCGCTCGGCTTCCGGCGTGTGGCTGGCCTGGGTCGCGCCGGACCCATTTGTACGCCGCCTCGGAGTTCTTCCAGAAGTACTTTTCAGCCGCCGTCCGGCCCTTCCCTTGAAAATAATCCCGCACAATCTGAACGATGGCCGGCAAGTTGTCCACGGCGTCTGCGTTGGGCCAGTCGCTTCCGAAGATGAGTTTGTCTTCGCCGAACGTCTCGAAAAGCTGATCGAGAAGTGGCTTGTAAATGGCCGGATCGGTCGCGGGCTTGCCCTCCAGAACGCGCATGACCTGGGACACTTTGATGTAGACCTGCGGCCGCCGGGCCAGTTCGCGCAGGGTTCCTTCAACTGCAATCCGCTGCTTCGAATCCAGCCGCCACATCATCGCGGGCAGATGATCGACGATCACCCGCAGCCCCGGCGCCTGGTCCGTGACGCGCAGCACCGCCTCAAGCAGGTCAGGCCGCGGATTGGCCGTGTCCAGTGCCAGCCCAGCCTGCGCCATCAGCTTGATCCCCTCGATGAAAACCGGGTTGGCGGCTTGGTTGACCAGGCTGTATCCCCAGAGATTGCCATACCGGATGCCCAGGAAGAGCCGGTTCCGGCGGTAGCGGTCCAGATACTCCTTGAACTCGGGTTTCTCCGGCTGAAGATTGCCCATCATGCCGGTCATCATCCGGTCCGCCTCGGCCACTTCAAGCACCCATAGGTTGTCTTCAATCCACGGGCTGGCCTCGACCTCAATCGCCCCGACGATCCCCAGCGGCGATGCCAGTGTGCGATAGCGTGCCGGCAGCGCGGGCTCGGTGTTCTTTGGCCCGGCCCAATAGGGAGCGCCCTGCGGCCGCGTTTGATCGAAAAGGTGGATGTGGCAGTCGATGATGGGAATAGGCCCGAGGTGAGATTCGGCGGAGTTTGCCGTGCCGCTGATGGCGGCGCCCACGGCGGAACCGAGGAAAGCTCTCCGGTGAAGTTCTCCCATGACAAGTCAATCTAGCACCAGCGCGCTCACCGCGTGCACATCTGTTTTCGGCCGTGACCCGGTCCGGCTGGGCGTCCGAGTCTCGCCACCCGTCCCACAGCACGGCGAAGCCGAACTTGAGCGGCTCAGGGTTCGAAGTAGAACTCACCCCCGGCGACGATCTCCGCCGGTCCGCGCATGCGCAGCAGTTTGCCCTCGGCGGTGAACTCCAGCGGGCCGGCGAGCGTGCGCACCGTGACGGGGCCTTGGACCAGTCCGCGCGCCATGGCCGCCGCCACTGCGCCGGTCGATCCCGTGCCACTCGACATGGTGAATCCGGCGCCGCGCTCGAAGAATCGGACGTCCAGCGTATGGCGGTCCACCACGCGCACGAAGCTCACATTGGTGCGCCGCGGGAACTGCGGATGCCGTTCGACCATGGCGCCCATCGCCTTCCAGTCGAAATCGAAATCGTCGACGAAGAACGCGCACTGCGGATTGCCCACCCACAGGATCGTGCATTCGCACTTTCCTTCCGGCAGCACCAGGTCGAATCGCAGGTGGCCCGGTTCGATGACGGCCTCGCCCATGGTCATTTCGAACATGAACTTCAGGCCCTGCCGGTCGAGCAGACTCAGATGCTTCGGGCCTGCACCCGTCTGGATGACGATTTCGCCGCCGGCCAAGCCTGCGTCGCACAAAAACGCTGCGGCGCAGCGCGTGCCATTGCCGGAGATCTCGGCTTCGCTGCCGTCGGGGTTGAACAGTCGGATCGACGCAGGTTTGCCGCCCATCGGGCCGGCCACCAGCAGCCAGCCGTCCGCCCCCGCTCCGGCGTTACGGTCGCAGATGGCCTCGGCGGCGGCTGCCAGTTTCTCTTCGGGCGGCGCCTTGTGCGACCAGGTCAGCAGGAAGTCGTTGCGCGCCCCGTGCGCCTTGGTGAATGCGATTGTCATCATAGCCATTTACTCGATATGCCGCCAGATCTCAACCACGGGCGAACCCTTGACGGCATACATTCTCACACACTCGTATCGCCTGGGTCCCCGCCTCAGCCGGTTCATGGCCTTTGACACCCTGTCGCCCGAGTAGGCGATGGCCCATTCCTCCCTCAGGAATACTTCGGGGCGCATGGCCGCAGCCATCCAGGGCGGCCGTTCCACCTCATGGAACGACTCGCGTAACGGAATCCGGGCCTCGCGCAGGATGCCCGACAGATCGCCGAAACTCGAAAAGATGCCGGCTCCCTTCCTGTAGCGCGGCGCGAGGTATTCCGCCGCTTCCTGGGTCCAGGCGCGGCGCGCTTGCGAGTTCAGTTTCGACTCCGTCCAGCAGATCCAACTCTCCGGCCGCGGAGCGATCAGCCATGGCGAGACCGCGGCGGCGACCAGCAGCAGCGCGGCCCAGGCGCGCCCCCGCTTGGGTGCGATTGACGCCAGCGCGGCCAACGCGGCCGCGGCCAGCGGCATCGCCGCCATGCCGTAACGCGTGTTGTAGTACGAGTGCGGCCAGAGTTCCGGCACGAAGATCGGCGTGCCGGACGAGTACAAGCTCATCACATAGAAGCACGGCAGCGCCAGGCATAGCGTCAAAGGCATCCAGGCGCGCTTAAATAGAGCCGCTCCGGCTCCTGCAATCGACAGGATGGCCAGCGGCCACCCCAGGCATTGCCGCGCGGCGCAGGCGAAATACTGGAGCGCCTGCGGCCAGTTGTGATCACCCGGATACGGTGCCATGCCGGCATCCCGCGCCCGCTGGTAGATGGCCTTCGCCGACCAGTAGCCGTTGTAGAACTCCAGCGGATTCGAGAACAGAATCCAGTTATGGGTGATCCAATACAGCGGCCCGAGCGAGGCGATTGCCCCGGCGATCATCGCATCGCGAAGACGGTGCTTCGAGAGTAGCAGGCACGACAGGACGGCCACGGGGATGAGAAACCAGAACTCATAGCGTGTCAGCGTACCCAGCAACGTGAACATGCCCGCTGCCGCGGCCCAGCCCGGCCCGCCTTCCCGCATATGCGCCATCGACCAGACGATACCGGCGAAACAGCACAGCGCGATCGGCTCGGTCATTGGCGCGCTTTGCAGGTAGAGCAGATTCGGATTCAGCATCCAGGCGGCCAGCGCCGCCCATCCCGCGGCCTCGCTTGAGAACGTCCGCCGCATGGCCAGGAACATGAACACGCCGCCCAGAACGAAGCATGTGGCAGGAGGAAACGCGCCGCCCAGCCCGTTGAACCACAGTTGGTCATCTCGCACTACCGGCGCCATCAGCAGATGCGGCAGAGGCAGCCACACCGTGCCGATCTGCTCATATCCGGGTTCGCGGGCATCGAAGATGCGCCGGGCGATGTTGAGATGCGCTTCGGCGTCGCCATACCAGAGTGTCCAGCCGTTGGCGGCGGCGAGCTCAACGGCGCTGGCGCTGATGCCGGCGAGCAAAACCAGCGCCAGCAGCGGCGTCCAACGCGAACTAGAACGACGTGAACCGTCTGAACTCGGCAAAGCGTTCTTCGATCTCCTCGCGCGTCAGTGTCCGGAAGCGGTCGACGCTGAACTCCTCGCAGCAATAGCTGCCCATTACCGATCCATAGACGACCGCACGCGCCAGGTCCTCCTGGCTCGCCGTGCCATCCAGCGGTGACACGCCGCGCGAGGCGAGGTAGCCAATGAATCCGCCGGCGAAACAGTCGCCCGCCCCGGTCGGGTCCTTCAGCACGTCCAGGATGAAGCCGGGCACGCTGAAACTGCCGCCCTCATGGAACAGCACGGCGCCATACTCTCCGCGTTTGATGACCAGGATCTTCGGTCCCATCGCCCGGATGGCAGCGGCGGCGCGTTTCAGATTCGACTCGCCCGACAGCAGCCGCGCCTCGCCGTCGTTGATCAACAGAAAGTCCCAATCCCTGATGGTTTCAAGCAACTCGGCCCGATAGTCGTTGATCCAGTAGTTCATCGTGTCGCCGCCGGCCAGCCGCGGGCGGTTCATCTGGCCGAGCACGCTCTTCTGGAGCGCCGGCTGGATGTTGCCGAGCATCAGATACGAGGCGCCGCGATAGGAGGGCGGCAGTTTGGGATTGAATCCGGCAAAGACGTTCAACTCAGTGGTGAGCGTCGTGCGGTCGTTCATATCGTCGCTGTAGACGCCGGCCCAGAAGAAAGTCTTGCCGGGCACGCGTTCCAGTCCTTCCAGGCCGATGCGGCGGGAGGCCAGGAAGTCGACGTCTTCCTGCGCAAAATCCTCGCCGACAATGGCCACGATTCTGGTATCGGTAAAATACCCGGCCGACAGGGCGATGTAGGTGGCCGCGCCGCCCAGCGCTCGTGCGCGCTCGCCGGCCGGCGTCTTCAGTCCGTCGTAGGCGACGGATCCAACAACGACAAGAGACATTGTTTCGATTGTACCGTCCCGGCGGCGCAAGCCTGGCGCGGACTTCCCCGGCCGTGAATCCGTACTCCGATGGGCACTAGAATGGTAGAACACCTTGAACGAACTCCTCCGCCGCAACCTGCCTACCCTAGTCGTCGCCCTTGCCGCCGCCACAGTGCAGTGGCAACTTGCCGCGCGCCTCTCCCGGGCGGCAGACCGCGCCGGGCATCATGGCCGGGCCAGCGTGCTGCGCGCGGCCGCCGCCTTGCTGATCGGCTGGACCCTATTGATGCCGATCGTCTTCGGGACCAAGCTCCAATTGCGGCTCCCGGGCAACGGCGCGCAATGGACCATGGCGGCGACCCTGCTCTGGCTCGCCACCGCTTTCGCCGGCGGCGTCGCCTACGTGCTGGCCAAGCATACGGTGGAAAGCCCGTCGAGGCGGCGGGCGATCAAGGCGGTCAGCGGAGCTATCATCTCGTTTCCGGCCGGTCTTGCCACCGTCGGCGCAATGCGCGCCAGGTCGCGGCCGGAGTTGCGGCAGATCGACGTCACCATCTCCGGCCTGCCCAAGGACCTCGACGGTTTGCGGATCGCCCAGCTGACCGATATCCACTACGGGCCGTTCTTCACCAGACGCGATCTGGAATGGGCCGTGGCGATGGCCAACGAGACGAAGCCGCATATCGCCGTGGTGACGGGCGACCTGATCACCAGGCGCATGGACAATCTCGAAGAATGCATGTGGGTGCTGCATGGGCTGCGCGCCGATGCCGGCGTCTATGGCTGCCTGGGCAACCATGAAACCTACGCCGACGCCGAAAGCCACGCCCAGGCCCTGGGCCGCGCCGCCGGGATTCATTTCCTGCGCTCGGAAGCCGAACTCCTGAAGTTCGGCTCGTCGTCGCTGGCGTTGACCGGCGTCGACTATCAGCCGCAGTCGTCGAAGTATTTGAAGTCGGTCCGCGCCACCCCCGGCATGGTCAATGTCCTGCTGTCGCACAATCCCGATGTGTTCAATCGCGCCGCCCAATTGGGATTCGACCTCACTTTGGCCGGTCACACCCACGGCGGCCAAATCGATGTCGAGATCCTGCACGAGCACCTGAACGTGGCGCGTTTCTTCACGCCTTACGTTTACGGGTTGTACCGCAAGGCAGGGCGTTCGATCTACGTCAGCGGCGGGTTGGGCACGGTCGGCGCGCCGGTTCGATTGGGTGCCCCGCCGGAAGTTACAGTAGTGAAGTTATGCGCCGGCTGATCGTCAGCGACATCCACGCCAACATCGAGGCCCTTGAGGGTGTGCTCAAGGATTCGGAAGGATTGTATGACGAGGTCGTCTGCTGCGGCGACCTGGTGGGCTATTGCGCCTCGCCCGCCGAAGTGGTTGATTGGGCGCGCGAGCACGTCGACCTCATCGTGCGCGGGAACCATGACCGTGTCTGCGCCGGCCTCGACGATCATGGCTGGTTCAACCCCAAAGCCCAGGCGGCAGTCAGTTGGACGGCCACGCAACTCGACGAAGCTCAACTCGGCTGGCTCGCCGCCCTGCCGGCCGGTCCGCTGTTGGAGGACAGTTTCGAACTGGCCCATGGCTCGCCGGCCGACGAAGACGCCTACCTGCTCGATTACGACGAGGTCTACCCGATATCGGAGATGCTTCTGCGTCCGATCTGTTACTTCGGCCACACGCATTTCCAGGGCGCATGGACGTGGTACAAAGACAATCTCTACGCCTTGCAGGGTCCGGCCGCCAACCGCGGCGAGATGATCCACGAATTGATGCCGTCCAACCACTACCTGATCAATCCCGGCTCGGTCGGCCAACCCAGGGATCGCGATCCGCGGGCGGCTTACGCCATCTGGGATTCGGACAAGCGGGAACTGGCGCTCCGGCGGGTTGCCTACGACGTGGCTTCGGCACAGAAGCGGATTCTTAGTGCCGGCCTCCCGACGTTCCTAGCCCAGCGCTTAGCGATCGGGCACTGAGCCGGCGGCGAAGGCCTCGGACAGACGGGCCGCCACGGTCTTGCCCACGACGGCCGAAATCTGGTCCACCGTCGCTTGCTTCACCCGGCTGAGACTGCCAAAGTGTTTCAGCAGTTTCTCCACCGTCTTCGGACCGATTCCGGGGATGGCGGACAGTTCCGAGGTCAGCGTGCGTGCGTCGCGGCGGCTGCGGTGGAAGGTGACGGCGAAGCGGTGGGCTTCGTCTCGGATCAACTGGACCAGGTGCAGCATGGGCGAGGTGTGGTCCAAGGCGACCGGTTCGTCCTCGTGGCCGTAGACGTAGAGTATCTCTTCGCGCTTGGCGATCGAGGCCAGCGGCTGGTTCAGCACGCCGATCGATTCCAGCGCCGCCGCGGCGGCGTGCAACTGGCCCAGCCCGCCGTCGATCAACACCAGCGACGGCATGGCCGCGCCTTCGGACTGGACCCGGCTGTAGCGGCGCGTCACCACTTCGTGCATCGACGCGAAGTCATCGTTGCCGGCGACAGTCCTGATAATGAATTTGCGGTAGTCTGACTTCTTCATCCGGCCGTCTTCCCAAACCACCATGCTGGCCACCTGGTCGGTGCCCTGCGTGTGCGAGATGTCGAAACACTCGATCCGGCGCGGGGCTTCGTCCAATTGAAGCGCGTCGGCCAGGGCCTCGGCAGTAGCCTTCGACGACGGTTTCATGACGCGGAAGCGCTGCTCGAAGCTGTGGCGGGCGTTTGAGCCGACCAGTGCCAGCAAGGCGCGTTTCTGGCCGCGCTGCGGCGTGTGGATCTCGACCTTGCGGCCGCGCTTCTCGGACAGCAATTCAGCCAGGGCGTCCTGATCCTCCAGCTCGACCGGGACATGGATGGTCGAAGGGACCGGCTGGCCAGCGCCGTACAACTGCATCAGCAGCGTGGTGAAGAACTCGTCGGGCGAGAACTCATCCAGGTCCTCCCAGAAGATCTCGCGGCGGTCGACGATCTTGCCGTGGCGCAAGTGAAAGAGATTGACGGCCGCCAGAGGCGGTTCGGCGTGATAGGAAAAGATGTCGGCGTCGTCATTCGAGGCCGAGGCCATCTTCTGCTTTTCTTCCACTTCTTCAACGGTGCGCAACAAATCCCTCAGCGCCGCGGCCCTCTCAAACTCCATGGCCTCGGAGGCAACGCCCATGCGGCGTTCAAGGTCGGCGGCGAGGTCGCGGTGACGTCCTTCGAGGAAGAGTCTCAGGTCATGGACGTTAGCCTGATATGCGGCCTGGCCGGTGAGCCCGGCGACGCACGGACCCAGGCAGCGCCCGATGTGGTATTCGAGGCAGGGATGCGTGTGCGTGCGGGTGAAATCGACCTTGCAGGACGGGATGCGGAACGAGCGGTGGACCAAACGGACGATGCGGTAGGCGAGGTTGCCGGGGAAGTAAGGGCCATAGTAGGAAGCGCCGTCCTTGAGCAGACGGCGGGTGACATAAACGCGTGGCCAGATTTCGTTGGTCAGCTTGATGTAGGGATAGGTCTTGTCGTCCCGCAGCAGGACGTTGTAGCGCGGCTTGTACTCCTTGATGAGGTTGTTTTCGAGCGCCAGGGCCTCTTTCTCGTTGTCGAGCAGGATGTAATCGATGGTCGACGCGGCGGTGATCAAACTGGAGGTCTTGCGCTCGGCCAGCCGCTCATCGCTGAAATAGCTGCGGACGCGATTGCGGAGGTTCTTGGCCTTGCCGACATACAGGACCGTGCCCGAGGCGTCCTTGTAGAGGTAGACGCCGGGCCCCGTGGGCAGTTGTAAAGCTCGTTCGCGGAGGTCCATGTGGATTGGAGTCGTATACTTGGATTGTGGCACGCCGGATGGCCCCAATCCTGACTCTTCTCGCCCTGCCGCTGCTGGGTGCGGCGTGGGCGCAAAAGCCGCCCGCTGCCGGCGATTTGAAGGAAGAAGACACCGGAGTCACAGCGGAGAAGGAATACGCCTTCAACCCGCTGCAGGCCGAGAAGGAACTCAGGATCGGCGACTACTACACGAAAAAAGGCAGCCACAAAGCAGCCGCCGGGCGGTATCTGGAAGCGGTCAAGTGGAACCCCACTCTGGCCGAGGGGTGGCGGAAACTGGCAGTGGCGCGCGAAAAGATCAAGGATGAAAAGGCAGCCGCGGAGGCCTGGAAGAAGTACCTCGAACTCGTCCCCGACGCCAAGGACGCCAAACAGATCCGCACGAAACCCGGCGTTGCATCCAGCTAGGCGCCTCCACCGCCATTGCGCCGCGCCCATTCACGGCCGATCGATTTGATCACCCGCCGCACGCCCGCCTCGAAATCCGGGAACAGGTCCACGAATTGGAGTTCGCCGGCGATGCGGGCCGGGACGCGGCAGTTGTCGAGCCGCACGGGCAGGAAGAAGAGATCGTCGATCGGGAGCCCGGCGGCGCAATCCAGGGCATGGCGCAATTCGGTCTGGAACGTGCCGCGTTTGGCCACGGACCGGGAGGTCAGGCAGGCAATGAAGAAATCTGCCGCTTGAATGGCGCCAAGGATGGTCTGCGGCCAGTTCTCGCCCGGCAGGAGGTTGCGGCGGTCCAGCCAGGCGTCAAACCCTTCGGCTTCCAGGCGGTCGCAGAGGCGATCAACCACTGAGGCGTCCTCGGCGGCGTAGGCGATGAAGACACGCGGCTTGCGGTCGGGCGTGAAGGTGAATCTGCCGACCGATGGCGCGAAGACACCGAGACGGTCCACGGTGACGGCGCGGCCTTCGTCGAGGCACTGCTTCAGCAGGCCGGTGAGGAATTCGATGGAAGCCGGTTCAACTCCTCTCATCACCCGCCTTCCCCATGTCGGGCGATTGGGCGGCCTTGCGCTGGCCGGTTGACCTGAAACTGGGAGGCGCGCCCGGCAACAAAGATCCAAGTCCCGGCAGGACCACTTTTTGACCGCGCTTGAGCTTCTTCAGAATCACGTCCACGGCCTGTCTGACCCGTTCGTCTTCCGGCGCCCGCGACCGGGCCCGGGCTGGTTTGGTTCCAGGGTTCTTCATCGGCCATCATTAGACACCAGGCGAACACGGAAACACGCTGGATCGAAGAGTGGGATGGACGTACACGCCTTCGCTAATCTGTTGACCGGGCGTGGTTTAGAAACGACCAAACGAACATGCCGATTTATTTGCTAACGCTGTGACTGCGCCCTGGCGCGGCGGCGGAAACGGGAGGTCCGGCCCGCAGTGGGAATTCGTTTGGTCAACGTTTGTACAGGACGATCCCGGAAGTAAAGTCACGCCAGACGGGTTCGGCGCCGGGCGGCGGCTGAGGCCCGGAATCATCATCGGTACGCACGACGATGAACTGGGCGCCCGATGCGTCCTTGGTGCGGCGCAGCGGGGCGATGTGGCTGAAGGCGGGCATGCGGCGGTAGAATTCGAGGCCCGACACCATTGTGAAATGGGCAGCGACTTTTGGGGCGGCCACGCCTGAGGCGGCGATCCGTTCCATGACGGCCCGGTTAGCCGAGTCATACCGCCACATGGGATAGTACCCGTTGGGCACGGCGAAGAGAAAGGCAAGGACGGGTGCCAGGGCGGCGGCCCAGATCCAGTGGTAGCGGACCAAGCTGAGCATTTGGAGCAGGCATAGAATCGCAAGCGCCACCAGGTGAACGCCGGTGCGGCCCAGCGGGTAGGGCACGCCGACGGCGCGCATGGCGGCCGTGGCGAGGACGCAGAGCGCCAGCGACCAGGAGAAGAAGCGAAGGGTTTCGTCCTGACGGGCGAACCAGAGCGCGGCGGCGAGCACGGCGGGCGCAGCGATCATGAGCAGAGGCGTGAGCGGCTCGAAATGGGGGATGGCGACGAGCGAGTCGAGTGAATTGGCCAGGGTGGTTGAGCCGTAGTAGAAATTGGATCCGCTGGAGCGGCTGAGCGGAATGATAGTGATAACCAGGGCGACGGACGCGCCGGGCACGG
The DNA here is from genome assembly GCA_964604945.1 of uncultured Candidatus Solibacter sp. Classification (GTDB taxonomy): domain Bacteria; phylum Acidobacteriota; class Terriglobia; order Bryobacterales; family Bryobacteraceae; genus PNKE01. Next base: position 16,040 of record CAZSBK010000019.1, on the reverse strand, counting down.
CCAAGTCAGGCAACCGGGGCCAGGCGCGGCGGGCGGCGGTCCAGCCCAGGACCAGCGCCGTAGCCGGAACGGCGAAGACGAGGTTCGAGGCGACGCTCAAGCCGAGCCAGAGCGAGGCGCGAGTGAGCCGGGGCAGTGGACCGGCGAGTTCATAGATCGCGGCGAGCATGAAGGCGAGGGCGAGGCTGTATCCCCTGGCCAGCGAGAACCAGTCGAGCAGGGCCGGATGGAAGGCGAGCCACCCGCACAGGACGAAGTGGAGCGGCGAATCGCCGAAAAGCCGCTTGGCCAGGCAATGGATGAGATACAACCAGACGAATCCGGCGAGCAGGCTTGGCGCGCGCAGGGCGAGTTCGTTCCAGCCGAAAGCAGAGAGGCTGAGTTTGCAGAGGATGGTGTGGAGGATGTGGTGGTTGGCGTCGTAACGGGTAAAAAGATCGAGCCAGGGCAGACTGGCAAAGTCGTTGGCCGTGAAAGCCTCATCCGTGGTGATGGCCGACGACCAGGCGCGGCGCAGATGATAAACACCCGCGGCAACAAGCAGGAAAGAGGAGTATCTAGTCCAGCGCATAGAGATGGGCTCCGGCGCGTTCGCCGGCCTCTTGTAGACCCCAGTAGTCGGCGTACCTGGAAAGATCGCCGGTAAGGCCGAGGCGGTCGCTCAAAAGAAGATGGGTGACGCCGTCCCGCTTCAACTCCTCGACAGCGGCGCGGCGCGTTCCCGCGGGCCAGAACGCGGGGACGCCCTTGAAACCGTGGATACGGATTTCGTCGACGGTGACGGGCGAGCCGAAGTCGATCTCGGCGAGGCTGCCAGCGCAAACAGTGAGCAGCGAGTTGTCGAAAGCCCCGGAGCAGCGGACACGCCAATTGGGTTGTCTGGCGATCTCCGCGCCCTTGTGGAAGAGGCGGATCTCGGCGGCGGGCGACGAAAGCGGGACGGGGAGGTGGCGTCCGGTGAGGGCGGAGAAACGGCGGGTTTCGATGCGGTTCGCGCGGAGGCCCGGTTCGCGGGCGGCGCCGAGGACCGGCGCCCAGGCGTCGAACGGAACAACGTGACGGGTCGTCCAGGCGAGGGCGAGGGGGGAGTCAACGGCGATGCGGGCGCCGGGCGGGGTACTTTCGTCGAGGAAGCGGGCCTGAATGTATCCGGGCAGGTGGCGGACCAGATAGGCGTCCCGGTCCGAGGTGGTGGCGTCCTGCCAGGAAAGGGTTTCCATGAGCGCCAGGTTCGTCGGGGCAAGCAGGCGGGCGGCGCCGTTCCAACTGGTACTGAAGTGGAACGCAACGATCATGGCGAGGACCCACCGGTACCGCGCGATCAGGACCGCGAGCAGGGTGGCCGCCAGGGGAATCACGGCCCAGGCCCGGGCGAAGGGCAGGAAGAGGAACCCGGGAAAGGCGGAGGCGTGGGTGAAGGCAGCCGGAGCCATTACGAGTGCGAGCAGGGATGCGAAGGCGGCGGCGGGCGAGCGCCTGGCGGCGGCGAGTACTGCCAGAAAGAGTCCAGCGGCAAGGGCGGCAATTCCGGTCAACTCGACACGGGCATCGCAGGCGGCAAGAGCGAGCGCGGGCGCGGCGAAGACGAGAGAACCGGCGGCGAAACAGGCCCAGGCGGCAGTCCGGCTGTCCGTCCACAGCAATGCGAGACGGCGGGCCGCGGCGGCGCACAGCAGAGCCAGGGCGAACAGGTAGCCCAGATGAAAGACTGCTGCGGCGGACGCTCCGCCGAGCACGAATGGCGCCACCAGCAGGATGGATTGAAGACCGGGCACGGGTGCGGTGCGAGGAGAACGCGCGGCGGCTGAGGCCTGGGCGAGCGGGGCATCGAATCCGGGCAAGGTGGTGTCGGGTCCAGCGGCAGCCAGGAGGTAAGTCGATCCGAAGATGGCCATGACCACTGCCAGGAGGAGCATGGGGAGGGCGGAAACAAGGCGCGCCCCGGGGGCGCCTGGCCTCGGCGCAGGGTCGGAATCGCCGGAGGTCCTCGGCCGCCAAAAGATTGCGGAAAGCAGGAGTACGGCGGCGAGGCCATACAGGTGCCCGCGGCGGACCGCGCCGACTGAGAGCATGGCGTAAGCGAGAAATGCCCAGACGGACGATCCGAGGGTGACGGCGAGCGGCCAGAGTTCACCGCGGCGGATGCGGATACGAAGCAGGCGCAAGACGAGCAGTCCGGCCGAGGTGACGGCGATGAGCGGGACGATGCCGCCGTAGAGAGCCGCGACGAAGGGTTTCATTGCTGGACAAACCCCGCGGCGATGAGTCGCAAGGCGAGGCGCGCGCGGTCGCTGGGCGCGATCCAGACTTTGTCGGTCGTAACGTCGATGCGCGCATCCGCGCCTGGCTGCATGAGGCCGGCGGGAACGTCCGCGGCGAGTTCGGTATCGCCGTGCCGGCGGAACGTCCTCGTTACCAGAAGCCGGCCGTTCACCGACACCCGGACGGTGAAGGGACCAAGCTCTCTGATGAACTGCTCAAAGACCTCGAATTGCAGTCTGACGCGCCACGGGCCGGCTGGGAGCGATTTGTAGACGAGGCTGAATCGGTCAGTGGTCCAGCGCCGCCAGCCCGCGCCGTCGCCCTTGGCGACGCCCGAAACGATGTGAGCGTCGGCCTCCGGATCGTTCATCCAGGAGAAATAGCGCTCGTCCGGCGGGTCATCGCCACGCGGATCGAGACGCTGGGCAGGCAAGGGTTGCCAGGCCGGCTGCCGTGTACAGGCAGACAGAAAGATGAGCGAGACCAGTGCCCTACGGCTGCGCACGTTTCAGTTTAGTACGGCCTTGGCCAAGCCTGGATTGCCGGCGGCGTCGAGGACGCGCACCACCACGATGGTCTCGCCTTGCGCGGGCAGGGCAAGGCGGACTTCGTATGTTTCTGAACGGCTGTCGGTGATGCCGTCAGCGGCTTCGACCAGACGCCAAGGGCCGGCGTTGACGGAATACTCGGCGCGGCGAAGCGGGGACGCATCGTCCTGGGCGGTGACGGTGATGGACGCCGATTGCGACTCCCTGCGAGGCTTGGAAAGGGAGACTCGCGGCGGCGTCAGATCGATGAGGACGGGTTGGCTCACCAGGTCGCTTTCGCGGGCCGAGCCGGCCGGGTTGGCATTGCGGTCCGACGCCGTGACGCGGAAATAGTAGCGGCCGTCAGCGAAGACTTCGGCGTCCTGGGCCAGGGTGGAGTCGGTGAGGTTTTCCTTGAGCAGTTTCCACTCGCGCTCGTCTTCGGCGCGGTAGTGGACGCCGTAGACAAGAGGATCGCCGTCGGGATCGTCGGCCGACCAGGAGAGGTAGATCTGCGCCTTGCCGCTGCGGGCCATGGCCTGAGTGGGCGTGCCGGCGGACGTGGCCGCGGCCGAGGCCTGGCCGGTATCGGTGACAGTGATGCTATAGGCGGCGCCGGCGGATTGCGGCTGAGCGGCGGCCTTTACCTGATCGCCGATCCACTGCGGGTACGACTGAATGGAGCGGACCGTCGGGCGTCCATTGCTCGGCTGATAGGTGAGCGTGACCGAATCGAGGACCGGGGGCTGCGATCCGCCACCGCGCATCTCCACCTGCCATTGGATGTAACGGGCGTTGGGCGATGACACCTGTGCGCCCGCGGTGTCGGTGTGGGCAGCGGACCAATCGCTCCACGTCTTATCGGGCCGCTCGGAGTTGCCGGAACGTGTGCGGAAGGCGATTGAGCCGGAGCCTTTGTCGGCGCGCCACTCGATGCGGCCCCAGCGGGCGGCGTTGCCGGCGTCATGAACCGGCGATTCATAGGCGCCATTGTCCGAAAGCCCCTGGCTGAGGCGGAACAGTCTGCCGAGGTTGCTGGTAGCGGCCAGCAGGCCTGACTTCTGCTGAAGGAGGCGAGTGGTTTCGCCCTCACGGGTCTCGACGAGAAGCACCGACTTGAGTTCCTTGTTGAGGCGGTAAACGCGGCCGTGCAGGTCAGTGGAGAAGGTCACGCCGTCGCCGGCGATGGCGATGTCGAAGACGTTTTCCTCTTTCGAACTCCAGATTGACTCAACCATGTTGTCGGCTTGAATCCGGTAGATGGCCGATTTCTCGACGCCGGCCATGTCAACGACGGGCGACGATGGCGGCGGGGCTTCGGCGAACGCTGGCGTCTGCGGCTTGGCAGCGTCGGGTTTCGGTTTGACATCAAGGCCGCCTTGCTGGGCGGCGGCGTCCGCGGTGACGGTAATCGACGTGGTAACGGCCGGGATGTTGTAGTTCGCCGATGCGTCCGAGGCGCTTTGCGCCTGGCGCTGGGTGACCGAACCGCCCAGGGCGGCGGCATAGATGGAGCCGTCGGGCAGGGCGACAAGGCTGCGGATCTCGGGCAGCGGCGAGTCATACAAGACGAAGGCGCGATCCTTGGTTTCGACACGGTAGATGATGCCGTTTGGCTCGGTTCCGGCAAGCAGCCTGCCACGGGTGTCCACGGCCAGGCTGGTGACGTGCGACTGGCCGGTTTCATACCAGACTTCGCCCTGTCCATTGGGCGCAATGCGGTGGATGCGGCCGTTGTCGCCTGTGGCGACATAGAGCGCGCCGTCGGGGGCGAAGGCGAGCGCCCAGATGTACTTCGACTTGGGGTTGTAAAACTCGGTCACCTGGCTGCCGGCGATCTTCCAGACGCGGCCGTCGGGCGAAGTTCCCGCAAAGAGTTCACCGCGGGCGTTGACGGCAAGGGCGAAGATTTCGGGCTGCGGCGCGGTCCAGATTGAAGCGGCTTGGCCGTTGGCGGCGACCTTGTAGAGACGGCCGCGGTGGCCGGTGCCGAGGTAGATGGTCCCATCGGGGGCCGTGGCGACGCTCCAGACGCCGGCTTCGCCGCTGGAGAAGAGAGGATCCAGGCGCGGGGCGAGCGTGAGGCGGCCGTCGCGGGTGAGCGAGATGCCGGTGAAGCGGCCGCGGACAAAATCGGGGAAAGAATGGCTTTCCCAGCTCGAAGAACCGCCCGCCAGAGCGGCGGCGGCTGTCAACAGCAGGCTGAGGAGGATGCGCATGGTTTGGGTCACTGTCTTTGTTAGCGTTTGACCGTCACCATGGCGGTCTTTGTTCCCGTCATCATGTAGCCGCCCGAAGCGATTTCGATCTCGTCGAGCTTGGCGCTGGCGGTTTGGGGGTAGCTGGCGCCGAGTAGCAGCGCCAGAGAAGGAGGCGGAGCGGGTAATGTCTCACCTTGCACCTGCCAGGACGGCTGGCTGCGCCAGATGCGGACATAGGCTTTCGTGTTGGGACGCAGCCCGTTCAGGAAGGCGAGAAGTTGAGGCTTATTGCGCGGCGGCGTGAAAAGGAACTGGCGGTACTCGGCAAGGTTGGCGGCCGCGCCGTCGACCACTGTGAAATAGAGCGGCCCAGGCTGAGCGCCGACGGGGATGGTATAGCGGACCGTCCTGGTCATCTCCTGGCCGTTTTCGCCGGTGAACAGGGCCGTGAGGCCTATCGTCTCACCCGGCTCGGCTTCGCGTTTGGAGGGCCAGAGACTTTCGATTTGAAGCTGCTTCTTGTCGTTGTCGACTTCGAGATCGATGTCGATGCCGGTCAACTTCAGGTCGTCGAAGCCGCCCTGCATGATGGCCGAGACCGGCGCCGCCAGCGCGGCCGAGACCATGTTCGGCGCGCCCAACTCCGAAGTGTAGAGATTGTCGAAGGCAATGCCGGGCTGGCCCGGGCCGGTGTGCAAACGGGCGCGGACGGCGACGCTGGCCAGGCCGGCGGTGCGTTCAGTGGCGTCGATGGCGGAGTAGACGGCCATTTGCAGCAGCAGGGGCGTCAGCAGCCTGTCGTTCACCATCTCCATGTGGTAGTTCCAGGTACGGGCGACGCCGCCGCGGCTGGCCACGCGGATATCGACGGGCATCAGGGAGGCTTTGCGGCCGAGCACGCCATGGATGGCCGTGGTGCGGTCCTGCGTGATCGAACCCATCCATTCCTTGGCGGACGAGATTTTGAAGGACGAATTCTGGCTGGCCAGCAGCGTCATCACCTCGGCGCGGGCAAAGGGCATTTCCGTGTCGCCGGTGGCCATGAAGCGGTGGCCGAAGGCGAAGACCCTTTCGCCGTCGATATGGGTGACTGTGCCGTCGGCGCCGGCCGAGAGGTCTCCGGTGATGAGCTGAACCGAGATCATCGCGCCGGGCCTGAGCAGAGAGGGATCGCCCATCCGTCTGTCGGGCTGGCCTCCACCAGAGAGGCCCTGCACCGGTTCCAGGCCGGCCGAACGGAGCATCGGCGCGAACTGATCGAACGCGCCGCGGGTGAATCCGCCGAGCCAGAGCGGGGTGGCGATATCGGTGAGACGGGCGGAGCCGACGTCGAAAAACTGCGGTTTGGGGAGCAGCGAGGCCAGGTCGAAGGGGTTGCCGGCGTTAACGGCGCGCGGGGCGCGCGGCGTGGTAGCGGTGGTCAGCATCTCCTCGATGGGCCGGATGCCGGCAATGGGATCCTTCGAGAATGGGAACGACAGGGCGACCGCGCCGAGCAGCTTGCCGTTGTAGTAAACCGGACTTCCGCTCATACCCTGCAGCACGCCGGTATGGGCCATTGGCCCGCCCGACAGACGCGCGAGGATGATGGATTGCCTGGGGCCGGCGTTTTCCAGCACGCCGAGGATTTCGACGCCGAACTCCTCGATCTTGCCCCCCTCGAAGACGGTCCGGCCCATGGCCTTCAGGCCGGGCTTGACCTCGGCCAGGGGCAGGATGGCGACCTGTGCGGCCAGTGTGGTGGCCAGCAGCGGAATGAGCAGAGCAGGGACTCGCACTGTTCTTCATTGTAAGGGCGAGCTCGGCACAAATTCGCGTCCTCCGGTATAGTAGAAATGTACTTGCCACACGATCGGTAGGGCGCGGTAGCCAAGTGGTAAGGCAGAGGTCTGCAAAACCTCCACCACCGGTTCGACTCCGGTCCGCGCCTCCAAATCCCTGCCATCTTGGTCAAGCTGTTGAACCCGCCAGAGCCATGCGTTACGCTGTTTAGAAGCAATCGGCGCGGTAGCCAAGTGGTAAGGCAGAGGTCTGCAAAACCTTTATTCAGCGGTTCGAATCCGCTCCGCGCCTCCATCTGCCCCAGGCTGAATCGGGAATTCTCAGGTTTCCTTCCTCATCCGGAACATCAAGCATTCACCCTCATCCGGTAGCTTGTGCTAACACGGGCCCGGCGGCAGTGCGGCCGCTGATGCGCGCAGCCGTGGCAAACGGATAGCCGGCGCTGCTATTGTGAAGAAAGCGTCAGGCGCGGACGTGGCGAAATTGGCAGACGCTCCAGACTTAGGATCTGGCGGGGCAACCCATGGGAGTTCGAGTCTCCCCGTCCGCACCACATGAGACACGCTTCCCAGCCACCGGTGTTCTCCTTGCAGACGGCGGCGAGCCAGGGTTTCGGGATCGCCTCGAAACCGCTTTCGGCTGCAGTCACGCGCGTTCCACCTCCGGCATTCTCCAGAGCGAACTCGACCTTTGTCCGAGGTTCTTTCGTGCAATCGATCTCCTGCCGGACCGCGCCCGGATGCCATAGCCAGATGAACTCCTCCTGCGGCCGGATCGTCTCGATTACGACTGGGAACACCTGGTCTGTGTAGGCCGGGGTAAGTGGATCGCATGACGATTCGTTCCCCCTAATTGAACTCGCTATGGAACTTGCGGCAGAACCGGCTCGCGAAGTTGGCGGGCGTGGCCGGCGCCGGCCAGGTGTGTCCTCATTCGCTGGCGATATCCTCACTGCATTCAACCCGGTCCTTGGCAGGTGCACTCATTGCGTGTGGCTCCACGCTGGACAATTTCGCAACTGGAGCGACCGGGCAACTAACGAGTGATCGAGACCAGCGCCATAACTTCTCGGGAGATCTGCGCAATCGCAGATTCCAGCTTCGCGTCCGGCGCCGTGCCCGACTTGAGGAATACGGCGATGGCGGCATGCGTGCCATCTGGCAGAGTGAACACGCCCACATCGTTCGTGGCCAGGTTGACACCCTTCACCCTTGGACCCGTGCCCGTCTTATGCCAGAGGGGTGTGCCCGGCGGAAGCCCCGCCTTGATGCGGTTGGCGCCCGTGGCGGTTTCCCGCAGCGTCCGCATCAGCAGCCGCTGCGATTCCGGTTTCAACTGCAACTCGGCGCGGTGCGTCATTTCAAGCAACGACGCCATGGAGACGGGCGACGACGAATCGCGGCCATCGCGGTCGAAACCCCCGACGCCCAGCCGGGCGATGTCGCGGCCCATGTCGAATTCGCTACGGTCGACGCGGACGCCCGTGATGCCGAGCGCACGCAACACACGCGTCACTTCCGCCGGTCCGCCGATGCGGTCGAGCAGCGTGTCGCAGGCCGTGTTGTCGCTGTGCGAGACCATGCCGGAGAGCAGCTCGCGCACGGTGAACTGTTTCGGCGCGGCCAGTTTCCTGTTATCCAAATACGAGCTGAGCCCGCGCCGGATGTCCTCCTGCCGGATCGTGACGCGTGTATCGAGGCTCAGTTTCCCGGCATCGACCGCCTTCAGGACGGCAATGGCAATCGGATACTTGTAGACGCTCATCGTCGGAAAGCGCTCTTCGCCTCGCCAGTTCCAGACGCGGCCCGATTCGATGTGGCGGATGGATACGCCGATGTGCGCGCCGGTGGATCTTTCGAGTGCCGCGAAGTCGGGTTGCGCAATGAGCGCGAGCAGAAGCAGAGGAGTCATATTGTTGGAGGCGGCGAGAAGGTGACCAGGACAACGAGGTTCGACTCGCCCGTGTTCTTCATGCCATGGGGGACGCCGGCAGGGGCGAAAACCAGGTCGCCAGCGGCAACGGAGTGTTGTTCATCGCCCACCGTCGCCTCGCCGCTGCCCTCCAAAACGACATACAGCTTGTCCTGATTGGCGTGAACGTGCGCGGCGTGCTCCTGGCCGGGCAGAAAGCAGTTCAATCCGGCATAGAGGTATGCGCCCGACGCCAACTGGACCTTGCCCATCTTCGATTCGCCGAATTCGGCGCGCGCGGCGATGTGGGTGAGAATCATCTGCTAAAACGTCCGGCTGCCCATGGCGACAAGGTCGCCGACGCTCATAGTCTCTTTCACGACGTAGGGTTCGCCGTACTTCGCGCCGATCAGATTGCCGTAATAACGCGCGATCGAGCGCAGACGGTCGGTGATCTCCTCGCGATTCGGGAACAGGCTTGCACCGTCGACCAGCTCGGCGTACTGCGACTTGTAGGCGAACAGGGATTCCATGCGGCGGTCGAAATAGGGCGTGATGTCGACGACAAACGACGGCGCCACCGGCGCATACGACGACACATAGACCACCTTGCGCGGGCGGTGCGGCGGGGCCTGATCGTCCATTTTCGCGAGTCCGGCGAGGAACGAGGCCTCGAAGCCGAGGATCGATGCCATGGAATGGTCCGGGTGGCGGGCTTCCCAGTAGGGCAGGACGACGGTCTTGGGCTTCAGGCGGCGGATGACGCCCATGAGAGTCATCTTCAGGGCTATATTGTTTTCCAGCCGCGCATCGGGCATCTGGAGGTTTTCGCGGAAGCTCAGGCGCAGAATCGATGCCGCGTCGCGTGCCTCCTTCATGCGGATTTCGGGTGTACCGCGCGTGCCCATGTCGCCGGCGGTGAGGTCGAGCGCGCCAGTGAGGTAGCCCATCTCCTGCATCCGCATAAGCGTGCCGCCACAGGTTTGCTCGATGTCGTCGGGGTGGGCGGCGATGGCCAGGACGTCGAGTTCGGGCGCGTTGTCGAGATCGAGCAGCGGTGGATAGAACATATCTGACTCCGATCGGACTACCAGAGCAGGTCGCGCCTGTTATGGTAACGGTCGCGCGGCCGGAAGAAATAGATGAGCGCCATGCCGGCGAAGAACCCGCCGATGTGCGCGAAAAACGCCGTCCCTCCACGCCCGGCGAAGACGTCGCCGATCGACGAGAAGCCCTCCAGAAACTGGAAGAGGATATAGTAAACCATCACCAGCCAGGCCGGCACCTCGAAACTGAAAACGAAAAGCAGCCAGCCCACCAGGACGATGCGCGCGTGCGGGAACTTCAACGCGTAGGCGCCCATCACGCCGAAAATGGCCCCGCTGGCGCCGATCATGGGGACTCGCGAATCCGGGTTGATCGCGAACTGCGCCAATGCCGCCGCCGTGCCGCAAAGGAGGTAGAAGAGCAGGTATTTCCAGCGGCCAAGGATATCCTCGACGTTGTCGCCGAAGACCCAAAGAAAGAGCATGTTGCCGATCAGGTGCATCCACCCGCCGTGCATGAACATCGACGTCAGAATGCTCAACCAGGAGAACTGGCTGGGTACGAAGCCGTACATGAATGTGAAATCGCGCTGCGTGTAAGGATCGAATGAGCGCTGCAGCAGGAACATGAAAACGTTCACAGCGATCAGCAGGGCCGTAACGACAGGCTTCGAGTAACTGCTCTGACTGTCGTGAATCGGAATCATCCGGTAATGGGGCCCGCCCAGTATTTCGCGAATTCAGACCTGGAGCGCCGTTCGCCGCGCGCCATGAGTTGCCGTGCGTCAGCGGCCGTGGCGATACCGCCGCGCGCGCCCATGGCCGTGCAATTGAGCGCCGCCATGGCGTTGGAGAACTCGAGCGATTCGGCCAGGGAGTAGCCCTGGACCACGCAATAGCAGAAGGCGCCATGAAAGATGTCGCCGGCGCCGGTGGTGTCCAGGCAGTTCACCACGAAGGCGGGCGAATAGTGGAAGCGGCCCTCGAAGCGGGCCAGAGACCCGTGCGCGCCAAGCGTCATGGCGGCGACCTTCATGCCGTAGGTCTCCTGAAGCAGGCTCAGGGCCTTGAATGGGTCGGCCTCGCCGGTCCAGCCTTCGGGGAATTCGCTCGACGTGATCAGGTAATCGACATTGGGCAGTACGTGCTCGAACCCTTTGTAGATCGTGTCCACGTCCACGGTCACCGGAATGCCGTTTTCCCTCGCGATCCGCGCCGCATGAGCGACGGCGGCGGTGTCGTGCCCGTCGATATGCAGCAAATTGGCGCAGGTGATCTGGTCCTCGGTGATCTCATTGGGGTCAATCTTGAGGCCGTCGGGCCGGCTCCAGAAGACCGTGCGCTCGCCGGTGGTCTGGTCGATCAAAATATAGGCCGACTGGTTAGGGCACCCTTTGCGGCGCTGCACGTGGTCGAGATTGACGCCCGTGCCCAGCAGGCTCTGCATCTGGATCTCGCCGCGCTCGTCGTCGCCGATGGTGCCGATGTATTTGGACTTCAACCCGAGCATCGAGCAGCAGACGATGGCGCTGGCCACCTGTCCGCCCGGACTCAGGACATCGCCGAGAAAAGGCACCTTGCCGCCGTAGGCGGGCATGCGCGGAATTACGATCATTGTGTCGGTGGCGTTCAAGCCGACACCTACTACATCAAACTGCTTCATCACTTATTGATTTTCCAACGCCCGGATCAGCCGCACAAGCTGATCCACAGCCGGGCCGGCCGGTTTTTCGATCGGGTCATCCAGAAAACGCGGATTTCGCCGGCGGCATGGAGCAGTTCAGGCTTCGCGCCGGCCCGCCGCAGCGCCGCAAGGAAAGCGCGCCCACGTGATGGTCCCATTGGCAATGGGCGAGGTGAAGCAAGGCAAAGAAAACGCGCGGAAACCCGTGCGTATCAATTTTGGATGGTTGTGCCGGATCACTGCTTCTGCGGCATGTCATAGACGTAGATCGTGTACGGGTGCCGGTGCGCCTCGATCTTCTCGACCTTCGACGGCTTCCAACCGCGCATCTTGAACTCCAGCGACACCACGCGCGCGCCGGGCCTCAACTCCTTTTCGAGTTTGGGCCGCAGTTGGTCGTTGGCCTCGGTGATCAGGTACAGCGCCACAACGTCGGCGTCCTTGAGGTCCACCTGCATCATGTCACCCTGGATCACTTTCACGCTGTTCAACAGGCCCATCGACTCGCTTTGACTGCGGGTCCGGCGCACGAGCGTTTCACTCAACTCGACGCCAACGGCCTTGGCTCCAAAATTCTTCGCCGCGCTGAACAGGATCCGTCCGTCGCCGCAGCCCAGATCATAGATTGTTTCGCCGCTCTTCAGGCCGGCGAGTTTCAGCATCTGGTCAATCACGGGCTGGGGTGATGTCACATATGGCGCGAGCTTGGCGGGCATTGGTCTAGGCGGCTCGATGGCCGCCGCCGGCAGCGCAACCAGCGCCAGAACGAAAACGAATTGAAGCGCAAACCTCATGACCCTGGACGAGCGCCCGCTTTTGCCGCGGCGCTCTTCTTCTCCGCTTTGGATTGTACAACCCTTGTGACGATCTCTGTTACCGCACGCCATAGATCTTTCGGCCTGGAGATCGTGTATTCGACGCCTTTCAAGACCCGAATCGCGTCGCCGATCGAATCCCGCCAGGGGTTCGACTGCGGATTCAGGTTGTAGTTCATATAGAAGACGGGATAGTCGAGCGGCCCAACGGCGCGCAACTCCCCGGCAGGCACATTGCGGTCCAGCATCGCTTTCGGACCGGCGAACACCAGCGCGTCGGGCGGTTGAGCCGCTCCGATCTCGTCCCGAATGAGGTTCGAAAGGAACTCGGTCTCCGAATACTTCTGAGCCAGCGCGGCCATGTCGACCGTGCCCAACTGCAAAGACTCGATCGCCTTGCCGATCGCCGGAATATCGATATTGGCGGCCGCCTCCTGCCGGTAGACCACCTTCTGCTGCTGCAGGTTGAATGCGACGATCGAGAACCGGTGAATCCGCGGTTCCCGCTGAAACTGGCGAAGGATCGAAACCAACGCCGAGGTATCTTCCGGGCGCAACGCCGCGGACTGGGCATTCTGGGGAGCGAAATTCACCAGGACCCTCACGTCCACCGGCGCTTCCGTCCCGCTTCGTTCGATCGGCGGCTCCTCGGCGAAGGTCTCCTTTTCGGTAGCCTCCACACGGTCCCGTGCTAGCGTCAGGGCCAATTGGCCATCGCTGTCCTGCAACTTCGCTTCGGCGTCCCACGTGTTCGCGCATACCCGCTCGAGGCGGTCCCGCATGATCCAATCGATCTTATAGCGGCCCTCGCCGAGATCGAACGAACCCTGAAGGAGCGCATCTCCTTTAGCGTCTTCTTCTATTTGTGGGACGTGGATGCGCTGCTGAAAGTAAACAGGAGATTCACCCTCTTTTTCCGGAGTCACGCGAAACAGCACGGTCAGCAGGTTCTCTGTGCCCGCCAACTCCTTCAGTGGAATGCTGATCTGGTATCCGGCGTGGAAGCGTAAGTCGAATCCCAGCAGTGGTTTAGAAGGTTCGACTGTGCAAGGAAGGTCGCTTCGCGGCTCGCGCGCCTCGAACACGGCCAGGTCGGACGCCACAATGACCGGTGGGCCGCCCTGCGCCGACGTCAGCCGGATCTGCGCCGCGGCCGGCAAGGCGCAACCCGCCACCGCAACCAGGGCCATGCCCCCAATCATGGATAAGGTTCTTGCTGTCAACCTCTTATGCCGATCGCTCCGCACGCCCCAGATCCTTTGTCGCCTCTTATCTTATACCGAACCGGCGGCACGGCAGAGCCGTGTTCCGTGGCGCGGCCGTCAATTCAATAGATCGGATCCTGCGGCGCCCGGCTCCAGGGCGGCCCATTGAAATCGGCCATCTGTGTTACCCTTCCAACGTATGGCTGGACGCAGCGTAAACAAAGTCATCCTCATCGGGCACCTCGGCAAGGATGCCGAAACCCGATTCACCACATCCGGGACTGCCCTCACCCGCTTCACAGTTGCCACCAACCGCCGCGTCAAGGATTCCCAAACCGGCGACTGGCGCGACGAAACCGACTGGCACAACATCGCCATGTGGCGGAATGAGAATCTCGGCCAGTACCTCACCAAGGGCAAGCAGGTCTTCATCGAAGGCCAGCTCCGCAGCCGGTCCTATGACGACAAGGACGGTCAGAAGAAGTACGTTACCGAAGTCGTGGTTGATGAGATCATCCTGCTCGGCGGCGGTGGCGGCCGCGGCGACGATGCGGGCGGAAGCTGGGGCGATGCCAGCCAGCGCTCTCCCGCGAACCGTCCGGCACAGAAGCCTGCGGGCGCTCCGGCCGAGCCCGAAATGCCACCCGAACTCGGCGACGACGACGTTCCTTTTTGACCATTTCCGCGTTCCCACCAGCTCCATGGCGTGATAGGGTGTCCGCATGACCGGAGTGTCCATGCCCGACACGCCCGCATCGCTGGAACTCGACGACGGGCTCTTTCTCCGCCAGCCGACTCTCGGCGACGCGCCAATCATCTACGACACTGTTGAACGGGGACGGGAGGACTTGCGCATCTGGCTGCCCTGGGTCGATTCGACCCAATCGGTGGCCGATACGATTGAGTTCGTCGAGGGATCACAGCTCCGCCGCGCCGCCGGCGAAGCGTGCATCTATGGTATCTGGCGGGAACTGGACTTCCGCGGCGTCATCGATCTGCACGACATCGATGCGCTCAACGCCAGCGCTCAGATCGGCTACTGGCTGAAGCCGTCAGCGCGGGGCCTCGGCCATGCCACGCAATCGGCCGCGGCCATGCTCGGCATCTGTTTCGAGATTCTTGGCCTTGAACGGGTCGAAATCCGGTGCGCCGTGGGCAACGAGGCCAGCGCCCGCATTCCGTTGAAACTCGGATTCACTGAAGAGGCCACGATGCGCCACGCCCAGCGATTCGGCACGCGGTTCAATGACCTCCGGCTATTCAGCCTCCTGGCCGCCGAGTACCGCTCGCTGTTGAAGCCGGCAGACTAATCCAGCAGACCCAGCGCCTCCTGCATCTCGCTCTCGGCATGGCGGTCGCCTACCTTGCGGGCCGTTTCGATGCCCACCTCCAGGTACCCGCGCGCGCCGGCCAGATCGCCCACCGCCTCGCAAACCCGGCTGGCCATGAAGTAGGCCGAAACATAACTGGGGTCGCGCATGATCAACTCGTCGAACTCCTTCTTGGCCTCGGCGAACCGCTGGCTGTTGGAATACTCCATTGCCAGCATGAAGCGGACCCGGCTGTCGGCGGGGGACTGCTCGACCATCTCTTTCAATGCATCCAGTCGTGCCATATCCATCCATGGTAGCGAGCCCGGCAATCGGGCAATGGTAACGAGTCAGCGTTGCGGGTAGTCGAACCAGCCGCCGGGATGGTACCCTTCTCAGCATGGAAGGCCGCCCGGTTCGTGAGTCCAAGAGCGAGATCGCCGAATTCGCATTGCCGATCGACGCCAACCCGCTCGGGTTCCTGCTCGGCGGGCGCATCATGCACCTGGTCGACTTGGCCGCCGCCACCGCGGCCATGCGCCACGCGCGCCGAAGCGTGGTGACGGCGTCAGTGGACTCGATGACGTTTCTGCACCCGGTGCGCATCGGGCAGTTGGTCACGTTGAAATCGTCGGTGAACAGGGTCTTTCGCAGTTCACTGGAGGTCGGCGTCAGGGTGACGGTCGAGGACCTCAAGACCGGCGACATCCAGCACACGAACTCCTGCTTCCTGACCTTTGTCGCCCTGGACGACGAAAGCGGCCTTCCCGTGGAGATTCCACCCGTCATCCCGGAAACGGATGACGAGAAGCGGCGCTACAAAGAGGCTGGACAGCGGCGCGGAGTACGGCTGGAACTCAAGCGCCAAGCCATAGACCACGAAAGACACTCCTGAACGGTCTCAGGACGTCCCGATCAACGCCCTTCGCCGACCCGGTGCAATTTCATCAGATTCGTCGTTCCTGCGCGTCCAATGGGTTGTCCCGCAACAAATACCACGCTCTCCCGCGCGTTCACCCAGCCTCGCTCGATCAGCATGCGGTCCATCTCCGCCAACATCTCGTCGGTCGACTTTAGATCGGGAGCGATCACCGGTTTGACGCCGTAGACGACGCTCAATGCCCTGGCCACCTTCTCTGTTTGCGTGAAGGCGAAGATCGGAACCGGCGGGCGGAACCTCGCTACCAGCCGGGCGCTCGACCCGCTGGACGTGAAAACGACGATCGCCGCCGCCTTGGATAGCTTCGCCGCATGATATGCCTGCTGGGCGACGATCTCGGCGTGAGTATCGCTGTTG
>CAZSBK010000018.1:0-64230 GCA_964604945.1 uncultured Candidatus Solibacter sp. | reverse complement strand
TGCCTCCTTCCTAATGTGGAGAATCGGAGTTGGGGAATCATCAGGTCGTCCACATAGGGGCCGAAGGTGGACGTGTTGTTGCCGTCGGGCTTGCCCTTGGCGTCGAGGCGCGCCCAATCGGGGTGGCGCACGACGGCCTGCGAGTCCCAGACGCCGGAAAAATGGATGTAGAGTGCAACGCCGTGACGAGCAGTCACTTTGCGATAGACCGCAAGCGAGTCGTTGATGATGCCGGGTGCCGACGGGCCCACCTTCGACGGCCATCCGAGCCAGCCTACGTGGCCTTTGGAGTCGTATTGGAGGTAGTCGGGCCTGACGGTGCTGACCAGTTTCTCGACCATTGCGTCGGTGACATCGCGCCCCAGTGCGGTGTCCTTGTCCGACGGGTGGAGGTCGAAATGGAGGCCGAAGAAAGAGTCCGAACGCCTCAGCCGGGGCTTAGCGGACTGAGCGCTGGCCGCCAGCGAGGCGGCGAGCGGCAGCGATGCGAAAGTGCGCCGGGTGATCATGCTTGAGGGCCACTATATCGCTACCGGGCGCCGATTGCCGGGCCGGGTCAGGCGGCGAAGCGATTCGCCCTGCGACCCTTCACGCCAGGCCTGGCGCGGAACAGCCCGCCGGCCAAGGGTTCATTCTCCAGTTGCTCCGCGGAGAGCCCGCCACGGGCGGAGGTGATGTAGAGATCCCCCAGATCTTCGCCGCCGAATGCGCAACTAGACGTCTGGCTGGCCGGGACCGGCACTGTGGTCAACAACTCGCCCGCGGGATTGTAGCAGCGGATGCAGGAGCCGCCCCAGAGTGCCACCCAGACGTTGCCTTCGGCATCGACAGTGAGTCCGTCGGGCAGCGCGCCTTCGAGTTCGATTTCGACGAAGGTCCGGCGATTGGCGATCGTGCCGGAGACGGGGTCGAAGTCGAAGCAGTCGACGCGGCGGGTCATGCTATCGACGTAATACATGGTTTTGCCGTCCAGCGACCAATCGGTTCCATTCGAGCAGGTGACGTCCGGGAGCATTCTCGATACTTGGCCGCCGGGATCAAGCCGGTAAAGTGCGCCTGCGCCGGGGCGCAAATCCGTGGAAAGGGTCCCGGCCCAGAGCCTGCCTTGCGGATCGCACTTGGCGTCGTTCATCCGGATGAGGGGTCCGATGCCGGGGAATCCACAGAGCCGGGTGACGGCGCCGGTTTGCAGATCCATCTGCGCGAAGCATTCCTTTTGCGCCAAAACGAGGCCACCAGAGGAGCGAAGCACTGCCGCCCCGACGGGCGAGCCGGCGTCGAATGCCCGGTTGACGCCCGACGACGGATCGAGCAGATTGACCCGGCAGGCCATAATGTCGACCCAGACCAACTGGTGCGTTTGGTCGTCCCACACCGGGCCCTCGCCGAGATCGGCCTTCGCATCGAGCGCCAGTTCGGCCTGTTCACAGTTCAACATGGCGAATTCCCTTTCATCCCGCGTACTTGGCGCCCAACCCGCAATCGACGGCGATTTCGGCACCAGTGATGGCGGACGCATCGTCGGAAACCAGGAAGGAGACAACGCTGGCGACTTCGGCGGGCGACGCGATACGCCGCAGCGGCTGCGCGTTGACAACCTGCTGCTCGACGAGCGCGGCATCGGGCTGACGGTGGAACCAGGCATCCACCGCGCCAGTCCGGGTCCAGCCGGGCAGGACGGCGTTTACGCGGATGTTGAATGGCCCGTAATCGAGCGCCAGGCTGCGCGTGAGGCCCGTCAGCCCGGCCTTGGCCGCCGCATACGGGAACATCCCCTCAGTAGTGAGCCGGGCGTGCAGCGACGAAATGTTGACGATGGCACCGCCGCCGCACTTCATCATGGGCAGCACATATTTCGAGCACAACCAGGCGGCCTTGAGGTTGAGCGCCATGGAGGTATCCCAATCCTCTGATGTCATGGTGGTCGCGTCCATGTAGGCGTTGCGCCCCGCATTGTTCACCAGGATCTCCGCCGGGCCGGACCCGGCCGCCACGGCTTCCATCGCTAGACGGACAGAGTCCTCGATGGTGACGTCGGCGTTGAAGAAACGGACCTCGATACCCCTCGATCGCAGATGGTCGTACAGTGCGAAGCCGCGTTCGTTATCGATGTCAAGAAACGCCACGCGCGCGCCATCTTCGGCCAAGCGTTGAACGATGGCGGCGCCGATGCCTTGCGCACCACCGGTGACGACGGCAGTCTTTCCCGCGAGTTTGCCCATGGAGATCAAATACAGGATAGCCGACGATGGCCCATTACGAAGACCAACGGCTAGTCGTAAGCCGGCGTGTCCTTGGCGACGGGCTTCAGATCGAGATGATGGAAGTCGAAGCTGAAGTCGGTCAATGGGGAGACGGCTTTCATGCGGACGTGGTCAATCGCGCCTTCGGCAGACAGTAGGAAGGTCACATATGCATCGGCGTTCATGGTGCGGTCACCCCAACGGGCGATGAAAGTGTCGTACTGGAAGTGCTCCATGACACCGTTAAGCGAAGGGCTATGCGTGAAGCGCATGGTGAGCTGGCCGTTCGATTCATCAACGACGACATCGCCATACCAGGCGTCGCGGTAGCGCCCTGCATATGCCGAAAGCGGCAGAGCCGGTTTGCTTGCCGCGTTTCGTTTGGCTGCCTCGTCGCCAGTCTTCTTCAACGCCTCGGCCCGGCCCAGTTCCAGCGACTCCTTGTGGGCGGCGACCCAGTCAGTGGCTGGCGCGCCCAGGTACTGATCCACGACGGTCCAGGTGATGGCATTGAAAGCGGCACCGTTTTCCTGGTTGGTCAGCACGATGACGCCAAGTTTCTTCGACGGGACCATCGTGACGCGCGACACCATGCCGAACAGCCCGCCAGTATGCGAAACGATTTTCTCTCCCCGGTAATCGGCCAGATTCCAGCCCAGGCCGTAGCCGGCGAAGTTGGCCTGCAACGCGGCCAACGGCTTGCGCGGCGTCACGACCGGAATGATGGTCTGCATCGACCACATCTCGCGCGACTGCCGCTCCGAGAATATCCGCTTGCCATCCAGCTCGCCCCGGTTCAACTGGAGCATCACCCAGCGCGACATTTCCTCAACTGAACTCTGGATGGCGGCCGCCGGAGCGTTGTTGTCCATGTTCGAGTGGCCTAATTGGCGCAGCTTGCCGTCGTCGCCGGGGGCATGGGGCAGGGCGACATCGGTGCGCGAGGCGAGGGTCTTGACGCTGAGTGCGGTCTGGGTCATGCCCAATGGATCGAGGATCCGTTCGCGAATGAAGACATCCCACGGCTTGCCGCTCATCGTCTCGATGACCTTGCCGGCGACAAGGTAGAGGATGTTGTCGTAGGCGTACCGGCTGCGGAAGCTGGTCGAAAGCGGGACGTAGCGCAGGCGGGAATAGACTTCATCCGAGGTGAACGTGCTTTCCGGGAAGTACATCAGGTCGCCTGCGCCAAGGGCGAGACCGCTGTTATGGATGAGCAGATCGCGGATACGCATTTCGCGCGAGACATAAGGGTCACCCATCTGGAAGGATGGCAGGCGATCGATGACGCGGTCGTCCCAGGCGAGCTTCTTTTCGTCGACGAGAATGGCCAGGGCGGCAGCGGTGAAGGCCTTTGTGTTTGACGCGACGCCAAACAGCGTCTTGGGCGTGACCGGTTCGCCGGAGTCCAGCCGCCTCACGCCATAACCTTTAGCGAAGACCATTTTGCCGTCCTGAACGATGGCGACGGCGATGCCCGGCACGTCGAAAGTGGTCCTGGCCCGCTGAACCACGGTGTCAATGTCGGGTTGCGCCAGGACGGGCAGCAGCAGAAGCGGTAGAATGGCGAGTCGCGAAGCGGTCATAACAAATACAATAGAGAGTTCCGATGGCATTTGAAATCAAGAAACGGTCCGTCGACGGTGTGCCCGTTGTTGAGTTCCACGGCCGGCTTGTCGCCGGTCCCGCCATCGAGGCATTCAGGGCCGCGCTCGATGAGCTCATCAGCGGCGGGGAAAACCATGCCGTCCTGGATCTGACAGAGACCGACTACATCGATTCGAGCGCTCTGGGCTGCCTGGTGATGGCTCACACGCGTTTCCAGAAAGCGGGTGGCAAGATCACGCTGTTTGGCCTGTCGTCGCAGCAGATGGAACTGCTGGTGATCACCAAATTGACGACGGTCTTCGCATTGTTCGAGGACGAGATCGATGCGGTGAACGCCTGCATCCCGGGCCGAGAGCCGCGCAAATTCGATCTGCTGGAGTTCGTCAACCGCATGCGCAGGCAGGAAGGCGGCCAATGAGGCTGGTGGTCGTCGGCGGCGTGGCTGCGGGGATGAGCGCCGCATCGCGAGCGCGGCGGGTGGACCCCGGCCTGGAGATTGTCGTCCTTGAAAAAGGTGAGCGGATCGCCTATGGCGCGTGTGGACTGCCATATCTCATCGAAGGTCAGGTGAAGTCGGTTGCCGCGCTGGAAGCGCACTCTCAGGAGTTTTTCGAGCGTCAACGCGACATCCGGGTGAGGACTGGCGCCGAGGTGATTTCCGTCCGCCACTCTTCCCGCGAGGTCGTCCTGAAGTCCGGTGAACGGCTTCATTACGACAAACTGGTCTGGGCCGCCGGGGCACGGCCGGCGCAGCGGTTCACTGACGGCAAGGTCTTTACTCTGCACACCGATTTGGACGGTGAGGCCCTGAAGCAATTCATCGGCGAACATCATCCGCGCTCGGCGGCAGTGGTGGGCGGCGGGTACATCGGACTCGAAACTGCCACAGCGTTGCGTGCCCAAGGACTGAAAGTCACCCTGTTCAACGCCCGCACGGATCTGCTGAACCGTGAGGATCCCTGGCTGACCGGCCTGCTCAAACGCAAACTTGAAGAGTGCGGAGTCGAGGTGCATCTCAATCAGCCGGTCTCCGATCCGGCGGCGCTGCCTTTCGATCTGGTGCTGGCGGCGACCGGGCTGAAACCCAACATTGAAGCCATCGCCGATGCCGGCGTGGAGGTCGGGCGGACAGGGGCCCTCCGAGTGTCCGATCGCCAGGAGACATCGCTCGGCGGAGTCTGGGCGGCGGGCGATTGTTGTGAGACGCGCCACCTGGTGAGCGGCGTCAACGTCTGGATCCCGCTCGGCACCACCGCAAACAAGACAGGCCGCGTGGCCGGCGCAAATGCGGCGGGTAAACTGGAGCGGTTCGAGGGCATTGTGGGAACCTCAATCGTCCGCGCCGCAGGCCTGAGCATCGCAACCACGGGGCTCTCCGCTGCGCAGGCCCGCCGCGAGGGTCTGCGGCCCATCTCGGCCGAGATCACGGACATGAACAGGCTGGATTACTTCCATCCTCGCCGGCTCTGGATTCAATTGGTCGCAGACTCAATGAACGGGCGACTGTTGGGCGGCGCAGTCGTCGGCGAAGACGATGCCTCAGGCCGGATCAACGTGCTGGCAGCGGCACTCCAGGCGCGCATGAAGGTGAGCGCCCTGGAACACCTTGACCTGGCCTATGCACCGCCCTATGCCACCGTCACCGATCCCCTGCTGACCGCCGCGCGGCAACTGGCCAAGTTGTTAGACTGAGGGATGATGGGCAGGGGATACCAATCCACTCTTCGCGAGGGCCAAACCGCACCCGATGTCGAATTGCGGACTCTTGCTGGAGACGCCGTCCGCCTGTCGGCCCTGACGTCCACGGGCTCTGTCCTTCTGGCGTTTTTCAAGGACACTTGTCCAGTCTGCCAGCTCACGTTGCCTTTCTTGAACCGCGCGCGGCAGGGCCGGCTCCCGGTTTATGCTGTGAGCCAGGACAATGCGGAGCGGACGCGGGCGTTCGCCCGCGAATTCGGCATCCAATACGAGGCATTGATCGATCCGGCTGACGGATATACGGCCAGCAACGCCTTCGGCATCACGCAGGTGCCGTCGATGTTCGTTATCGATCCCGACCTCACGGTTCGCTGGGCTTCAATTGGCTTCATGAAGGTGGATATCGAGTCGCTGGCGGCAATCACCGGGGCGGCGATCCTGACGGAAGCCGACAACGTGCCGGTGGCCAAACCCGGTTGAGGGTCGAGAAACTGAGGGTCCCGGAGGGAACCTCGCCAGAGTAGAGATCGCGACGAGAACGGGCGTCGGAGGAGACTGTAGGAGCGCATGGCGAACATCAACGAAGTTCTTTCAGGCGCGGCGGCGATCGCCAAAGGCATGGGCATCACCTTCAGGGAGATGCTGAACCCGGTGATCACTGACGTTTATCCGGATGCGCCGCCCGATCTCCAGCCCCGATATCGCGGCAAGCATATCCTGCAGCGGGACGAAAATGGGCTGGAAAAATGCGTCGCCTGTTTCCTTTGTGCGGCCGCGTGTCCGGCCAACTGCATCTACATCGAGGCCGCGGACAACACCGAGAAAGCGCGCATCAGCGGCGGCGAACGCTACGCCGAGGTCTATAACATCGATTACAGCCGCTGTATTTTCTG
Source organism: uncultured Candidatus Solibacter sp. (assembly GCA_964604945.1). Taxonomy (GTDB): domain Bacteria; phylum Acidobacteriota; class Terriglobia; order Bryobacterales; family Bryobacteraceae; genus PNKE01. The sequence continues at coordinate 57,788 of CAZSBK010000018.1, read as the reverse complement.
CGGCTATTGCGTCGAGGCCTGCCCGACTGACGCGATCACTCACGGTCATGGGTTTGAGCTGGCCAGTTTCAATGTCTCGACGCTGATCATGCGCAAGGAAGACCTGCTGGCTGCCCCCGCCGAGGGGCAGACGGGCAAGGCCGAGCTGGAAGAACCCATCCCGGCCAGCCACCACTAGCAGGCTGCTAGGCTTTCATCAAAGTTCCGTAAGCGCGCCGCGCCACCACCAGTTCCTCATTGGTGGCTAGAGCCAGCACTTTCACCTTGGACGAAGCCCTGGACACCAGCCGGTCTCCGCTGCCTTGCTGATTGCTCTCGGGATCAATTTCGATTCCCAGGAACTCGAGCCCTTGGCAGCAAGCCTGCCGCAGTTCGGCCGAGTTCTCGCCAATGCCGCCGGTGAAGGCGATCGCATCAAGCCCGCCCATCGCCGCCGTATACGAGCCAATGGTCTTCTTCACTTGGTAGCTGAAGACGTCGAGCGCCAGTTGAGCATCCTCGGAACCTGCCATGGCGGCGGCAGTGATGTCGCGCACATCGCCACCAGTGATACCACTCAGTCCGGCCAACCCGCTTTGCCTCGCCAGTTGCCCCCGTACTTCTTCGGTGGACCAGCCGTTCCGGTCCATCATGTACAGCACCGCGAATGCGTCGAGTTCGCCGTGGCGGGTGGCGTTTTCCAGGCCCGACTGCGGCGAGAAGCCGAACGTTGTATCGATCGATTTGCCGTCGCGGATCGCGCATACTGATGAACTGCCGCCCAGGTGGCAGGAGATCAGCCGTAGTCCCTCTATCGTCAATCCAAGCATCTCGGGTACCCGGCCCGAAACGAATTCGTGCGACGCGCCATGGTAGCCGTAGCGCCGTACGCCATGCTGGTCGCGCCAGTCCGCCGGAACGCCATAAACCTGTGCATAGCCGGGCATGGTGAGATGGAATTCGGGCTCGAAGGCGGCCACGAGCGCAGTCGAGGGCATCTCCTCGGCGAAAGCCGCTATCGCCTCGATGTAGATGGCATTGTGCACCGGCGCGACCGCGAGATACTGCCGCATCGCCTCCATCAGCTTCGAATCAATGATGTAAGTGCCACGGTAATCGGGTCCGGCCATGACGGCTTTGAACGCCACTGCGTCGATGTGCGTCTCTCCGGCGTTGATTTCACGGATCGCCGAACGGTAGTCCGTGACACGTTCAAAACGTCCCTTCGCGGTGCAGGCCTCCCGCGGCATGTCAAGGACCTGATACTTCAGGGACGTGGACCCGAGGTTGGGGACGAGGATGTTCATTTACCTGCTTTAATTGCGCTGAGGTTCTTCGCGCACGGCTGCTGGTAAGGGCCGTCGATCTTCGTGCAAAGTTCGCTGTAGCGCACCGCCTCCGCGCGCAGCTTTGGATTCTTGGCCGACTTCGACAGGCTGTGGTTGGCCACGCCCAGGAAGAAGTAGGCAGGAGCGAGAAGGTCGTTGTTGCTTTCGATGAACGGCAATGCGGCCCGGAAGCTGGCGTCGGTCTCCGTGTACTTTTGATCCTCCTGGTAGGCCATGCCCTTCATCCAATGGCCGAGCCCTGTCAGCGTCGTTTTCTTCTTCTCCCAGTCGGCGGCGGCGATGCCTTGGGGCGCAGCCTTGGACTGCATGACGGCGATCAGCCGGTCGCTGTATTCGATCACCTTGGCCATGTCCTTCTTACTCTGAAGGTAGCCGTCGGCGGCCACCAGTAGCATGTCTTCATTGGTCTTGTCGAACGACACGGCCTTTTCCGCTGCCAATCCCGCGCGCTCGCGCTGTCCGGTCTGCTGCAGCGCCATGATGTAGCGGCCAGCCAGTTGTGGGATGTACTGGCTGTCGGGATGGCGCTGCTCAAGAGTCGAGCCCATATCGACGATCACGGCCGGATCGGTTGCTTGCAGACCGGCGGCGTAGAGCGAATACTCGCAGCGGATGATGACCTGCTTGGCATAATCGATCTCCTTGTCCCACTCCTCAACCTCGGCCGCAACTGTGGGCTTCTGGATTGCAAGCATCTTCTTTGCTGCTTCGACGGTTCGCGCCGACCAGTCCTTCACGCAGGCGATGTCGCCCTTCTTCTCGCACCCCTGTAAACCGTTGTAGGCCGCAAGTGAGTTAGCCGGATCCAGCGCCAGCGCCGCCTCGGCGGACTGAATCGACTTGTCCCACTGCTGGGCATTCAGGTAGATCGGCTGGAGCTGGGTATAGGCCCAGGCCGTTCCGCCATGTTTCGGGTAGGTCTTGACGAACTCTTCGAACAGGGCAAGTTTCTGGGCTTCGTCGGTCGCCAGGTTGGCCACCTGGAGCAGACGGCCCTCGGGTGTCGCTCTGCTGATCTCAAACTTGGGGCGCTGGGCCCACGCACCGGCAGCCAGCACCACGGACAGGAGGGCGATGGGAACGCTCTTCATAAGGATCACCTCCATGCGGATAGGTTTGCTGTTATATAGTACAGAGTTCGATCTGTTCCGGTCGAGGCGGGCTTTCCTATGATGCTACCAACCACCTACGTCATGGCGATGGCGATGACGATTCTCACGATGATCTGCTGGGGCTCGTGGGCCAATACCATGAAGTTGGCGCCGAAGTGGCGCTTTGAGCTGTACTACTTCGACTACGCCTTCGGCCTGATGATCGCCGCCACGATTGCCGCCTTCACCTTCGGCTCCTCCGACACTATCGTTGTCGACGCAACCACGCCGTCGTTCACCTTCCTCGACAATCTCAGCATCGGCAGCCGGAAGCAGATGGCCATGGCCATGGCCGGCGGCGCCGTCTTCAACCTGGCCAACATGCTGTTGGTGGCGGCCATCGCCGTGGCCGGTTTGTCCGTGGCATTCCCCATCGGCATTGGCCTGGCGCTGATTATCGGCGTGGTTTTGAACTACGTCATCCATCCGGCCGGCAACCCGGCGTTGCTGTTCGGCGGATCGGGACTGGTGCTGGTGGCCATCGTGCTCTCCGCCCTGGCTCACGCCGCTCATTCGGCCTCCAAGTCGAAGCCGCAAAAGGCGTCTCCGGGCGGAGTTCGTTTGGTCGGCAAGCCGCAGGCACAGACAGGCAGCGCGCTCAAAGGAATCCTGCTCAGCCTTGGGTGCGGCGTTCTGATGGGCGCCTTCTACCCGCTAGTCGAAATGAGCAAGCAGGGTGACCTCGGCATGGGGCCCTATACCGCGGCTTTCCTGTTCGCTGCCGGAGTCCTGGTGACGACTCCGGTCTACAACCTCTTCTTCATGAATATGCCCGTCCAGGGTAATCCCGTCAGTTTCAGGGACTACTTCCGCGGTGGCACGAAGGAGCACCTGATCGGTCTGCTCGGCGGCATCATCTGGATGACCGGGACTGTAGCCAACTTCGCCGCCGCCAGCGCGCCGGCCAAGGTGAATGTCGGCCCGGCGGTCAGTTACGCCATCGGACAGGGAGCGACCCTGGTCAGCGCCCTCTGGGGCCTGCTGGTTTGGAAGGAGTTCGCCGGCTCGACTGGTAAAGCCCGACTGTACATCGTTTTGATGCTGCTATTCTTCGTCGCCGGACTGGCCCTGGTCTCCATCGCCCCGCTCCATTAGCCGGAACTCCGGACCTGGCTACTGCCGCTGAAGCAGTTTGGCGATGGCGCTCGCCAGTTCGTTCGAGATATGGCCGATCTGGCTCTCGGACGCGGGGATACCATCGGGCCGCAATGCGAGCGGGCGGCCACCATTGAAGCGTTTCTGCAGGGCATCGCGCACCGCCGGCTGGCCGAACTGCTCTACATCGGAGGAGGCCTTGCGGGCGGCTCTGGCCACGGCGCCAGTCGAAACCGCCGCCGGTTCCGTCGCCCGGCCGTAGTAGACCATCGACACGTAGCCGTGCGCATAGGATTGTTCGGCGCCCGGCTCGACGCCCGCTCGCTTGGCGTCTCTGGCCAGTTCGGCCGGCAGATTACGCGACATCATCGCCATTTCGGCCGGCGATGCGATCAGGCCCGCGAAAGAGGCAAACGCCATGCCCGACCCAGCCATCAGGGACGTCTCCGCCTCGCTCGCCGTCACTTCGCCGGCAGCCGACATCTCACCGCCCGACGCCGCAATCCGGGCCATCGCTCCGGCAATATGGCGCGTCACCGATCCACCGAACCGGCGTTTCAGCGTCGCCCAACCACGTGGCGTCGGTCCCAGTTTCAGCGTGACACCCTTCGGAATCCGTACCTCGACCTGCGTCGCCGTCCCCGCTATGGGCAATTCGAACCGGATGTCGGAGCCCTCGATCAGGGCATCGATCAGACAGTAGTGCTGATCCCAGGACGCGCCATACTTCGGGTCAAGCCCGTGGCAAAGGCCCCATTGCCGGGAAAGACCGATCCCTTCCAGGATCCGGCCACCGAACTCGGCCAGGTTCCCACGTTCACAAGCCTCCCGGAGATCGATCTCATCCAGATCAAACTCCAAGTTGACTTCCATTGCCTGAGCCAATAGTGACTCAAAACCCATGGACTCGCCGATGGTCACGTCCGGGCCTGCTGGGCTGTGCAACAGACGCAGATCCACGTCCGCGTCGATCTCGATCTTGCCCTGCAAGTGAGTTCCTTCCCACAAGTTCGACGGCGGACCCGGCAGGGACAGGGCGAGTGTGACCGTCATCAGGTCGTTGGTCAGCGGATCGGCCAGCGCGGCACTCGTGGACCGGCCGCCGGCCCGGGTCACTGGCGCTCGAGGGTCATTGGCCCGGTAGTGATCGAGCAATTCTTGAACTGGATCCGTCATGCTGTGGGAACAGTATAGAGCAGCCGGAGCTAAAACGCGCACGTCACCCCAATTCAGACAAATGCATCTGCATCGTCGGAGATCTTCCCTATGGCCCTCAACCGGCGCGATTGGATGAAGGTGGCCGCCGCCGGGCCGGCGGTTGCCGCCGAAGCAGCCGGCCCAACCGGACGGCCGGGCCACCATGCTGGCCGTCGCGTCCGCGAAGTCGCCACGAACTGCGAGATGTGCTTCTGGCGATGCGGGGCGCTGGCGAAGGTGGAGGACGGCCGGGTCGTCCGGATCGAGGGGAATCCCGAGCATCCATTGACCCTCGGCCGGCTCTGCGCGCGCGGCAACGCCGGCGTGGACCTGGTGAACGATCCTGACCGCCTGATGCGCCCGATGCTGCGGACCGGCGCCCGCGGCGAGAGCAAGTTCCAAACGATCGGTTGGGACGAGGCGCTCGGCTGGCTTGCCGCCAAGATGAACGCAACAAAGGCGGAATACGGCGCAGAATCGGTCGCATTCTTCCCCCACGGCGTGGCTGCGGGCTTCTTTTCCACCCTCATGAAAGCGTTTGGCACCCCCAATAGCGCCGAGCCGGCCTTTGCCCAGTGCCGGGGACCGCGCGAGGTCGGCTATGCCCTGACCTTCGGCCGGGCCCTGGGTTCACCCGAACCGCTTGATTTGATGGGGGCAAAGGCGATTGTCCTCATCGGATCCCATCTCGGCGAAAATGTATTCACATCCCAGATCACGGCCTTCTCCCATGCCTTGGCCCAGGGCGCGAAGCTGATTGTTGTCGATCCCCGATTCTCAACAGCCGCCGGCAAGGCCGATTGGTGGCTGCCGATCCGGCCGGGGACCGACATCGCGCTGCTTCTGGCCTGGATGAACGTGCTGATTGGCGAGGACCTCCATGACGAAGACTACATCGCCAAGTATGCCTCTGGATTCAGCGAGTTAGTCGCCTACGTCAAGGTATTCACTCCCGCCTGGGCCGAGAAGATCACCGAAATACCGGCCCGCCAGATTGTCGAGACCGCCCGCGCCATGGGACAAGCCAAGCCCGCCGTAGTGATTCACCCTGGCCGCCACGTCACCTGGTACGGCGACGATACCCAGCGAGCCAGGGCCATGGCGATTCTCACCGCCCTGCTCGGCGCTTACGGTCGACCGGGCGGGATCTTCCTGCCCACTTCGATTGGTCAGGGCAAGGTCAATACGCCGCCGTTCCCGGTTCCCAAACGAGATCGGGCGGACGGGGCCGGGACTCGTTACCCCTTGGCCAGCGAAGAGCAAGGTGTCACAAACGGGATGATCGAAGCCACTCTGTCCGGGAAACCCTACCCGATTAAAGGCTGGATCGCCTACGGCCAGAACATCCTGGAAAGCGTTCCTCAGCGCGAACGAACCATCGAGGCGATCTCGAAACTCGACTGGTTCGTCGCTGTCGATGTCCTTCCGGTCGAGCAGAACCGCTACGCCGACCTCATACTGCCGGAAGCGACCTATTTGGAACGCTACGACGCGCCGCATGTTGTTGAGACCGCGAAGAAGCCGTTCATCGCCGTCCGCCAACCCGCCGTCCTGCCCGCCGGAGACACCAAACCAGGCTGGTGGATCGCCAAGCAGATGTCGAAGCGTTTGGGGCTGGAAGCCTGGTTCCCATGGGAAGGCCCCGACGACCATTTGAACCTGATCGTAGGGCCGCTCAATGTCAACACCGGCGAATTGAAAGCGCGCGGGGCCGTCTCCTTTGAAGGACGACCCTTCATCGAAGACCGCACGCCCGAAGACGGCCAGTTGTTCCCTACCCCAAGCGGCAAGATCGAACTTCACTCTTCCACTCTCAAAGAACTCGGTGCCGATCCGATCCCGCGCTACACCGAATGGGCCGATCCGCCGCCCGGCTGGATGCGTTTGATCTACGGACGGGCGCCCATGCACAGCTTCTCGCGGACCATCAACAACGCCACTTTGAACGGGCTGATGCCGGAGAACGCCCTCTGGGTCAATGAATCCGTCGCCAAGTCGATGGGACTGTCCAGCGGCGACCGGGTCAGGATCGAGAATCAGGACGGCATCGTCAGCCTGCCCATCTCCATCCTGGCCACCCAGGCCATCCGCAAGGACTGTGTTTACATGGTCCATGGATTCGGCCAGGACTCGCCGCGGCTGACGAAAGCTTACCGCCGGGGCGCATCTGACAACCGGTTGATCAGCCGTGTCCAGGTCGATCCGCTGATGGGCGGGACGGGGATGAGGGTCAACTTCGTCCGCATCCAGCGCGAGGTGGTGAGTTAACGACATGCCACGCTACGCGATGGTCACCGATCTCACCAGGTGCGTCGGCTGCGAAGCCTGCACGGCCGCCTGCAATACCGAATGGTCCGTGGCGCCGGGCTTCGCAAGAACGCGCGTCAAACACACCGGCGCGCTCGGCCAGTTCCCGAACCTGCGATCGGCTTTCTATGTCGCCCAGTGCAACCACTGCGACGAAGCCCCCTGTGTCAAACCATGCCCATCCGGGGCCACTTTCATCGCCCCCGACGGCATCGTCAAGATCAACAAGGAACTCTGCATCGGCTGCGGCTACTGCGTCGAGGCGTGCCCCTACGATGCCAGGCATATCGATCCGGGGACGCAGAGAGCTGACAAGTGCGACTTCTGCGCGTCGCGGCTCGAAACCGGACTCCAACCCGCCTGCGTCACGACGTGCACAGGCAACGCCAAGTTCTTCGGCGATTTGGAGGACTCGTCGGGTGGCATCTTCCGGATGGTCTACGGTCAAGGAGCCAAACGAATTCAAAGCGCGCAGGTTGCCGTCGGCCCCAATGTCTACTACAAAGGCCGGAAACACGAGCCCGAGCTTGTCGCCGAGGTCTTCCCGCCGCGCCCGCCGCGGATGCCAGTGTCCGGCCAGTGGTGGGGGAAAGTCCTGCTGCCGGTGGCCGGGCTTATGGTGGGCGCGACCTTCGCAGGGCAGGCCATCGCCTTCTTCCGGCAACTGGGCTCAGGTGAAGAGCGATTCGAGGAATAGTCATGTACACGATGGAAACACTCCCCGCATCGCCAGTGAAACTGACCGCCGCTCAGGCCGAGGCCATGAGCCAGCGGATGATCAAGAAGCATGATGTCGCCATCATTCTGCTGCACTGGCTCAATGCCATCACCTGGGCAGTCGAGCTTGCCACCGGGGCAGCGCTGATCTCAAGCGCACAATTCAGATTTGCTCCGTCCTGGTATATCGAGATGGTCACCGGCGTCTTCGGCACGCGGCAGAACATGCTGCGATTCCACATCGCCGCCGGCATCGCCTGGATCGCCGTATTCGCCGTCTACGGACTGTTTGGCCGCCGGACGTATCTGAAGCGCGAGATCCTGGAACGCGAAATCGGACTCGACCGCGACGACTTCGATTGGCTGAGAATCCGCTTGCTTCTGATTGCCGGGAAGACGAAGGCGCTGCTGCCTCCCCAGGGCGTCTACAACGCCGGCCAGAAGCTCTTCGCCGTGATGGTTTATATGATGATTCCCGTCGTCATGGGTTCGGGACTGGTCATGGCATTCCATTGGGGCTCGGCGGCGGTTGTCGGTTGGGCGATTGTCGTTCACTTCATGGCCGTCACCGTGGTGGTGAGCGGTCTGATGATCCATGTCTACATGGGCGCCGTCTTCCCTGAAGAGAAGCCGGCGTTCTTTTCGATGCTCACCGGGATGGTGAATGAATTGTTTGCGTACAAGCACCACTTCAAGTGGTGGAGAGAGGTGAAGATGGAAGAGCTTGCCTGGCAGGCCCGGCTGGACTCGGGAGAGCCGCATACGGATGCGGCCAAACCGGCGCCGGGCCGGCTTGCCCGCGCGCTGCGAATGAACGCATACTGGCCCCCCTATGTGGCCGGATTCGGTCTGGGCCTGACGCTTCTGCTGAGTTTCCTGGTCATGGGCCAGGGGCTGGGCGCTTCCGGCGGATTCACCCGTTGGGTGGCATGGGTTCTCACACTCGTCTCGCCGGAATGGACCGCGCAGCACGGCTACTGGGGCCGCTACGCCGGCGGCGACAGGCATATCCTGTTCGATTTCCTTGTCTTTGAAACCATCGGCGTGGCCCTTGGCGGATTCGTCAGCGGCTGGCTCGCCGGGCGATTGAAGCTCCAGGTGGAGGGCGGACCGCGTATTTCTCCGCGTACGCGATTGATGCTGGCCTTCGCCGGGGGAACCATCGCCGGCATTGGCGCTCGCTTGGCCCGCGGCTGCACCAGCGGCCTGGCGCTGTCTGGCGGCGCGACGCTGTCGGCCGGCGCCTTCATCTTCATGCTGCCCGTCTTCGCCGCCGGATTCATCGGCGCTTACTTCCTGAGGAGGATCTGGCTATGACATCCGCCTTCCCCTTCGCCCTGGACGGCTTCGCCTTCGTTGTGGCGGCCGTCGCGCTGGGTTTCCTATTTGGCTTCTTCATTGAACGCGGCGGATTCTCAAGTTCGCGCGTGCTGGCCGGACAGTTTTACTTCCGCGAATGGCGTGTGCTGAAGGTGATGTTCACCGCCATTGTCGTGGCCATGCTGGGCATCGTCTTCTTCTCGATGACCGGCTGGCTCGACGCCGGGGCCATTTATGTCCCCGAAGGCTACGTTTGGCCTCAGATCGCCGGCGGACTTCTCCTCGGAGCCGGGTTCATCCTGGGCGGGTTCTGTCCCGGCACGGCCGTCGCCGCTGCCGCCATCGGCAAACTGGACGGACTGGCCTTCGCTGGAGGCATTGTGTTCGGAATCTTCGCCTATGGCATGGCCGAACCATCGTTCAGCGGATTCGCCAATTCGGGTTCGCTCGGACCGCTTACGTTGTATCAGTGGCTCGGAACCAGCCCGGCCCTGGTGGCCTTCGGCGTGGCCGCGATCGCCATCGCCGCATTCTGGGTAGCCGAGAAGAGCGAAGGCGACTGGAAGCTGTTCGAAAAGACCTATGGCGCCGACAAGCAGGAAGGAAACGAGTGATGCCATTCGAACTCAGACTCGGAGCGAAGGCCCTGGCGGCATCGGCGGTGCTTGGGACGGGTGCCGTGCTGGCGCTGGCCGCAATGGCGGGCAGCAGCAGTCCCGCAGCTGTTTCGACCGACGCTACCGTTGACGCTATGATCACCGAGCGCGATCACGTCGGCGCACCTGAACTCGCCCGCTGGATCATCGAGAAGCGGACCGATTATCTGCTGATCGACATCCGCGAACCATGGGCCTTTGACGACTACCACATCCCAACGGCAGTCAACGTCCCGCTCGCCGAACTGTTCAAACCCGCCAATCTCGCCAAGCTGGATCGGACTAAAACTACAGTCGTCTATGGCCTCGGCGCGGGCCACTCGGCGCAGACCCAACTGCTGCTGCAGCTGAAGGGGTACAAGTCGCTGTCGCTCAAAGAAGGCATATCGGCATGGTGGGAAGAGGTCATGACGCCGGCCAGCTTGCGGGGAGCGGAGCCTTCGCCATCGGGCTACCAGCAGGCCCGGCAGCTTCGTGAACGATTCATGGCCGCGCCGGGCAACAGCTCATCCAGGTCCACCGGGGCAGCTCCCCCTCCGGTGTCGTCGCCAGCGCCCGGCGCTCCGGCCACGCCCAAAACTCGCCTGAAGCTGGGCCGTGGATGCGGCTGATCTTCGCCTGGGGAGTTGCGGCGAACCAACCGCCACAGCGATGCTGGAACAAATGAGGAGATTGCAGCCGATTCTTCACGACCGCGTGTGGGGGGTGCGCGATCTGCGTCCATGGATCGACCTGCACGGCCTCGCCACGCCGATCGGCGAAGCATGGTACCAATCGCAGGGGCTCCCGCTGTTGAAATGGATCTTCACCACCGAAAGGCTGTCGGTGCAGGTCCACCCCGAAGACGCCTATGCGAGGCTCCACCACAATAGCTCTGGCAAGACCGAAGCCTGGCACGTGGTCCATGCCGAACCAGGTGCGACCCTCGGACTCGGCCTGCGCCGCTCCTTGTCCAGGCAGGAAGCCCGCGAGGCCGCGCTCGACGGGTCGATCGAAAACCTGTTGAACTGGGTCCCGGTTCAACCCGGCGACACCGTTTTTATCCCCGCCGGAACAATTCATGCCATCGGCGCGGGCCTCGTGGTCGCCGAAATCCAGCAAGACTCCGATATCACCTACCGCCTTTACGACTATGGCCGCGGCCGTGAACTCCATCTGGACCGCGGCCTCGAAGTAGCGGACCTCAACCAGTGGAGCGGTGAGATCCGCCATCAGGGACCGGTCCTGGCGGAATGTCCGTACTTCCGCCTCGAACTTCATCTGGCCGGATCCGAATCCAATGCTGGGCCCTACCGCTCTCCGGCGTGGGTCATCTTTCCCGCCGGCACGGGCGCCATTCACGGCTTGCCATGGCGTCAAGGCGACGTCTGGTTGCTGGAGCGGGGTGAGAAAGCCACGATATCTAATCCCGGCGCTCCGTTCCTGACCGCGTGCATCCCGGCCTGACCGGTCCGGTTAGCAGGAGACGGTGTTTCCCCGAGTGGAACCGCACGCCCAACTGCTGCTGAATGCATACCGCCCCGGATCGAACAGCCTCCCGCTCACTTGTGAGGCCAGTTACTTCTCCTTCGCCGTCCGCTTGGGAATCCTCCAGAGGTGAATCTCGTCGCCCTCGACGCGGATCGACTTCTCCGGCCGCCACTCGCCCATGTCGTGGCTGTGCGACACCACGCGCGTGCCGGGACGCAACTCCCTGAGGAGCTTCGGCATCAGCTTCAAATTCACCCAGGGCCAGAGGTACAGCGTCACCACCGTCGCTTTGCTGATATCGGATTCGAACAGGTCCTCGTTGCGGAACTGGGCCCTTGGCCCGGCGCCGGCGTGCTGGGCATTCACCTGCGACTCCTTGATGCGCTCGGGATCGATGTCGATGCCCACGGCCCGCGCACCGAATTCCTTCACGGCCATGATGACGATTCTCCCGTCGCCGCAGCCCAAGTCATAAACCACATCCTTGCCCGTCACATCGGCAAGCTTCAAAATGGCCCGTGAAATCGCCTCGCTGGAGGGCTCATACCGGACATCGGGCGGGCGCAATGGCGCCTTCACTTGGTCCAGGAGTTCGCTCGCCGCTACAGGCATCAGGGCCGTCACGCCAATCGCGGTTCGCCGCTTCATGTCCAGCTATTGTCGCCGATTGCTGCGGCTCTCGCTCAGCGCACTACTGTGTCTTCCTCAATTCGCGGAACATCTCCTTGAAGCACAGGACTGCCTCGGCCACATTCGGCCTCGCTTCGCTCTCTCCGAAATAGGCCCTTGCGAACGGCCCGAATCCGCACCAGGTCGTCTGCAACATGCCCAGATACCGCTCACCTGTGTCCTTGGCCGCGGCGGCTTTCGCCATCCGCATCTGGTCAAGTTGCCGCAACGCCACGCCCGGCTTGCGCCACGGCGAGGAGACTACGCGGTAACCGTTTAGGGCAAACAGCGCCGCGGTGGGATGGGCGGCTTCATAGTGCCAGTCGGCGATGATGACGTCCTTCGGGATCAACTGCATCGACGGCGCGGTGTCATTCGTGCTCGCTTCCCATTTGCCGATGCCTGTGATGTTGCCGTCGATCATCCTGTCGCCCCAGATCCACAGCGTCCGGTTCTTCTCGGCCAGATGGTCGCGGATCTTCCTCACCTCGCCGGCGAATAGTTCCGCCTTGTTGGCTCCCTTGCAGCGCGGGCAGGCGTCCTCGCCGAGCAGGAAGACTTCGTCCATGCCGGCGTGGAAATCGGTCGCGCCCGTGGCCTCCATCACTTCGTCAATCAGGTCGAAGAGGACCTTGTGCACCTCCGGATGGCGGGGACAGTAACTGCGGCAGTAGATGTCCTTGTTCTCCGGATACATTCCGGGTGTCTCGTCAAACTCCGGATGCGCTGTCAACAGCTTGAACGTCTTCTTGGCCCAGGATTGATGCCCCAGCATGTTGATCATCGGGATCAGCTTGATCCCCTTTTCCCGGCACGCCGCCGAGAGTTGCTCCAACTGGTCGCGGCTCAGGGCGGCGTCTTCAACCATCTCCGGCCGCTTGGTGAACTGGTAACCGTAGTTGATTTCCAGAATCAGAGTGTTGACGCCTTCCTTGGGCAGCGCCTCTCTGATGAACCGCAACGCCAGCGGGATTTCGTCGGGCTTGGGCGCGGCAAGATGGATGCCCTTTACCGCCAGTGTCTGCGCCTGCACAGCTCCGCAGACCATTAAGGCCATCGTCAGGACGAATGTGATCTGACTCATGGGGACAAGCTATCACGTTGGCCCGGCGACGGGAATCCGCAGAGTGGAAACGAGCCTGACGCCTTGTACATCCCAGAATTGAATCGTGCCGTCAGAACGGCCCAAGGCGAGCAATCCGGACCCAGAGCAATAGACGATGTTGCTTGACGGTCTTATTTCTTTCAGAACGTTCGTCCGCCCTGTACTCCGATCCCAGACTCGGAGGTTCTTGTTTGCCCCTGCATAAGCCACGATTCCGGTCTCCGCCTGGACCGCGATTGTATCCACCCAATCGGTTGACCCAGGCGAGCCCGTTTTTCGCTCGAATGTTCTTGCATCCCAGGTATGGACTCGACCGTCCTGGCTGCCTATGAGTACCTCTCCCCCAGAGAATGCGATCGGCCCGAAGCACATGAACTGGCGATCGAGAGTCAATCGGCTTAGCGGTGTCAAATTGTCCGATCGCCACACGCGGGGCCAGTGTCCTCCGGAAAAAACCACGGTGCCGTCCGGGCGGAATGCGACAGCGCCGGCGATTGTTGAACAGCAGGCGCTTGCGATTGCTCTCCTCGAAGGCACCTCCAGCACTTCGATGACTCCGTCGCCGCGGATCGTCACCAGACGTTTCCCATCCGGATGAAAATCGACTGATCCGTAGTTTGCGCCATCATCTCGCAGAACCAGTGAATCGGCGAGCGAATCCACGCGCCGGAGCGTGAGCCGGCGGCCGGCGATCCCAATCCATTTCTCGTCGACGCTGAACGAGAGATCGTTCACAGGATGACTTCCATTTCGCGCGCTACCCAAGAACCGGAAGTCTCCGAGTTGCCATGCCGATATCTCGCCGTCCGCTGTCGCTGCGGCCAACTTGGTCCCAGATCGGCTTATGGCCAGGCGAACGACCTCTGGGTTCATGCTGGGGATTCCCGTGCTGGTCCACCAGAAGAATCCTATTGCGGCCAGAATCATGGCCCCGGCAATAACCGCCGGGAGGCTCGGCTGTGCAGGTTGGCGGGGCACGGGTCTATGTATTGGACCACTCACCGGCTGGCTTTGTTCCGAGGTGCTTCCAAATCAAAACGCCGCCGGACTACAGGAACCCGGCGGCGTCAGTGAACCAGGATTCGGCGATGAGGCTATTCGTCCTCTTCCTCTTCGCCCGTCGCCGCGGCCTTGTGGGCGGCGATGATCTTGTCGGCCTGCAATTGCGGCACGAAGTCGTAGTGCGAGAACTCCATGCCAAACGAACCGCGGCCTTGTGTCATTGACGTCAGGTCGTTCTGATAAGTGAGCATTTCGGCCATCGGCACCAGCGCGCGGACAATCTGGTTGCCGCCCTTGGTGTCCATGCCGGAGATGCGCCCGCGCCGTCCGTTCAGGTCGCCCATCAGGTCGCCCGCAAACTCGACCGGCGCAACCACTTCCACCTTCATGATCGGCTCGAGCAAGGTCGCCTTGGCCGCTTCCATGGCCAGTTTGAACGCCTTGCGGGCGGCCATCTTGAACGACATTTCCGACGAGTCGACGTCGTGGTATTGGCCGTCGTACAACGTCACCTTGAAGTCGACCATCGGGTAACCGGCCAGATAGCCCTTCTCGGCGGCTTCGACGAATCCCTTCTCAACAGCCGGGATGAAATTGCGCGGCACCGATCCGCCGAAGGTGTCGTTGACAAATTCGAACTTGCCGCCGCGCTCCAGCGGTTCTACCTTCACCTTGATGTCGCCAAACTGGCCGTGGCCGCCGGTCTGCTTCTTGTGCCGTCCATGAACATCGGCGAAGCCGCGGATCGTCTCGCGGTAAGGCACCTTCGGCGCCTTCAACTCGACTTCGACGTTGTAGCGCTTCTTCAGCCGGCTGACGATGATCTCGACATGCTGGCCGCCCGACCCGGCGAGCAGGAACTCCTTGGTCTGCTGGTCGCGGTAGAAACGCAGCCCCTGGTCTTCTTCCAGGATGCGCGCCACGGCGTTGCCCATGCGGTCTTCGTCGTTGCGTGTCTTGGCCGAAATGGCATAGGCGATGGAAGGCTCGGGGATCTCGACCACCGGGTAAGCGATCGTGTCACCCTTCTCGCACAGCGTATCGCCGGTCAGAACGTCCTTCAGCTTCGCCACCACGCCGATGTCGCCCGCGTGCAGTTCGCTCACCGGGACCTGGGTTTTTCCCTGGGCAACGCTCAGATGCGCCAACCGCTCCTGGCTCGACGACCGCAGGCACACCATGCCTGCATCGTTCTTCAATACCCCCGAGCAGACTTTGAAAAACGTCAGCCGGCCGGCGAACGGATCGGCCATGGTCTTGAAGACATAGGCCGTCGCATGCGCGTTGTCCGAGATCTTGCGTTCGACCTCGTTATCGCCTTCCATGGCCTTCAGCGCGGCGTGTTCAGTAGGGTTCGGCGTGAATTCGAGCACGAAGTCCATTGCCAGGTCAGTGCCGATATTGCGCAGCGCGGATCCGCACAGCACGGGAAAGATCTTGTCCTCTTTGATCGAGCTATGCAATCCGGCATAGATCTGCTCGGCGGGCAGCGTACCCTCGGCGAAGAACGCTTCCATCAGCGCGTCGTCGCCCTCGGCCACCATCTCGATCAATGCCTCGTGCATCGCCTGCGCCTTGTCGGCGAGATCGGCGGGGATCGGGATTTCCTTGCCCTTGCCGTCGCCGTCTGGCGTGTAGGAATACGCCTTCATGTGGACGATGTCGACGACGCCGTTGAATTCGCGCTCGGCGCCGATCGGCAGGTGCACGGGGATGCAGGGCCGTCCGAAGACCTCCTGGATGGCGTCGACTGTGCGCTGGAAATCGCTTCGCTCACGGTCCAGCTTATTGACAAAGAACGCTCTCGGCTGATTGAACTCCTCGGCGTACTGCCACACGCGCTCGGTCATCACTTCAACACCCGACACGCCGTCGACCACGATCAGCGCCGCGTCCGCGGCCGCCATCGAGGTCTTGGTGTCGTACATAAAAAGGTTGAAGCCGGGAGTGTCGAGAAGATTCAGCTTCTTTTTCTTCCATTCCAGCGCCGCCACGGCGGTCGAGACCGACAGCTTGCGATTGATCTCTTCTTCGTCAAAATCCGTGATCGTGTTGCCCTCGTCGGCTCGTGTCAGGCGGTTGGTCACGCCGGAAGCAAACAGCATCCCGGCGGCCAGCGACGTCTTG
This sequence comes from uncultured Candidatus Solibacter sp., assembly GCA_964604945.1. Taxonomy (GTDB): domain Bacteria; phylum Acidobacteriota; class Terriglobia; order Bryobacterales; family Bryobacteraceae; genus PNKE01. The sequence continues at coordinate 41,644 of CAZSBK010000018.1, read as the reverse complement.
CCGCTATGACCGTGGCCAACGAGGGCCACGTTTCGGACTTCGGTGCTTTCGTATACCTTCACTTCTCGATTGCTCCCTTCGGGGAATTGGGCCTGAATGGCGGCGCGCGTGTGGCCGCAAGGCCCCTATCGACGATATCGTATCAGAAATGCAACATTCGGTTTCGGAGCCGCAAGTCCTCTAAACACGCCTCTGCCGGACCGGCTCCGGCGCCGCCCTGTTAGGTGTTCATTTGCGCTTCGACGTCCATCGGTGGCTCGGAGTAATAGAGCAGGCGGCGGCAGTTCTCGCACGTGCGAATCTCCGCTCCGATGCGCAGCTCCGCGAGCAGTTGCGGGCGAATCGTCATGCGGCAGACTTGGCAGACGCCATCTTCGGCGCGGGCGATCGCCACTCCGTCCCGCATCCTGGCGTGAAGCTTGTTGTAGGTTGCCAGGAGCGCCGGCGGCATCGCCTTTGCCAACTCCGCCCGGCGGGCCATCAATTCGGCCATCTCCTTCTTGTCGGCCTGCGTCCGGCGTATTGCGTCTGCCTTTTGAGCCTCGACGCCCTTTTTCTCCTCGTCCAGCGCCAACTGCGCCTGCTTCACCTTGACATCGAACTTTTCCGCCTCCAGCATCAGCGCTAGAATCCGGTCCTCGCACTTCGTGATCTCGGCCTCGGAGAAACCGATCTCTTTCTGAAACGCCCAAAGCTGCTCGTTCGTTTTCGCCTGCATCATCTGGTCCTTGAGCTTGGTGATCTTTTGCTCATGGCCCTGGATGTCGGTCTCGTGCTTCTTCCGGTCCTTCAGATTGCCCGACAACGCCGTCTTGCCCAACTCCAGGCGGCGCACGTGCTCATCGAGCACTTTTTCGATGGCGGCAATCTGCTTCGGTAGGGTGGCGATCTCTGTCTTCAGCGCGACGATTCGAAGATCCAACTCTTGAATTTCAACGGTCCGCGCAAGATCAGGGTTCATCAACCACTGAGTTTAGCAGGGCTGGGAGCAGGCCAGTGAAACCCGGACAATTCTACTTCGGCCGGCTGCCCGCCCCCAACGCGGCGAGTCGTCGCGAAAGTGGCCCGCCAAACGCCTTCACCGCCATCTCCAGTTCTTCCACTTTCATCGCCCGGCAGGCCACATAGACGACCACCAAACCCAACGGGATCGAAACCGCCAGGTCGAGCAGTCTGCTGAACGTCCTGTGTCCCGCTACCGCATGGATCGCCGTCGTCGAAAGCCAGATTGCCGCCGCCATCAGGAGAGAGCCTGCCGCCACCTTCAGTACGGTTGATCGCATCCGCCTGCCGTACACCCCGCCAATCCGCGTCCTCATCGCAAAGAAGAGCACCAGAAAACTGAACAAGGCAACGCAGGATGTCGACAGGGCCAACCCGGCATGGCCGAGGGAAAACTGCCTCACCAGCAACCACGCCATTGACGCGTTGATGGCGATCGACCCGAGCGACGTCCACATCGGCGTCCGTGAATCGTTCAGCGCGTAGAACGCCGGCGCCAGCACCTTCACCGCCGCATAGCCAGCCAGGCCAAGCGCGTAATAGGAGAGCGCGATGGCGGTCTGCTGCGTGTCATAGGGCTGGAACTTCACGCCCTCATAGATCGCCCCGACAATCGACGGCCCCAGGATCATCAAACCCACCGACGCCGGCACCGTCAGCACGAAAACCAGCCCCAACGACCGGGCTAGCGTTTCGCGAAACTCGTCAATGTCCCCACTGGCCGCGCTGCGCCCGATCGCCGGCAACGTCGCCGTGCCGATCGCCACGCCAAACAGCCCCAAGGGGAGCTGCATGAAGCGGAAGGCGTAGTTCAGCCACGCCGTCGGGCCGTCCAGTCCGCGCACCGGATCGTTGATCGACGTGGCGAAGAACGTGTTCACCAATACGTTGATCTGCACCGACGCATTGCCGATGATGGCCGGGCCCATCAGCCGGTAGATGTGCCGCAATCCGGGATGCGAGAAGTCGAACGCCGGGCGATACCGGAATCCGGCCCGCCACAGGCTCGGGATCTGCCAGGCCAACTGCAGCCCGCCGCCGATGACAACACCAATCGCCATGCCGACAATCGGTTCGATGCCCAGCCTTGGCCCCAGGCCAAAGCCGATCGCCGTGCCCGCGATGACGCTGCCGACGTTGAACCACGTCGATGAAAACGCCGGAACGGCAAACTGGTTCAGCGCGTTGAGAATCCCCATCGCCTGCGCCGCCAGCGCCACAAGCAGCAGGAACGGGAACATGATCTGCGTCAGCAGGACCGCCTGCCGGTATTTCTCTGGAGCCGTGCGGACCCAGCCCTGGGTCACGAGTCCGACCAGCCATGGGCTGAAGATGACGCCCAGGATGCAGATCGCGCCGACAAGGATAATGATCGACGTCGCGACCAGATTGGCCAGATGCGCCGCTTCCTTCTTGTCCCTGTTCTGAAGGTAATCAATGAAGGTGGGGACGAAGGCAGAAGAGAGCGCACCCTCGGCGAACAGGTCGCGCGTCAGGTTTGGGATGCGGAACCCAACGACAAACGCATCCAGGGCCGAACCCGCACCAAACAGCCGCGACAACACGCCCTCGCGCACAAGCCCGCTGACGCGGCTCATCATGACGGCCGCCGACGCTACGCCTGCTTTGCGGAATACGTTTTCGGAGGGGGAGGACAAACTCCCTCTATTCTAGCGGCTGAGTTGAAGTTCGTCTCGCCTCGGCGTCACCGGTTCGCCGCCATGGAGACCCTTTTGTAGATAGCCATTCCATATGCCGCCAGCAGTATGAAGCCGTGGCGCGGCCAAGATCAAGGGGGCTGCCCGCGGGGTGGGCGGGGCACAGATCACTGCGGCCATCGATGGATGTACCCTTCCCTCGCATCAGGCCACCCAGGCCGAGGCAAGGATGCGGATGCCGACTTCGCCGTTTACGACCTGCCTCACAGAACTGGTACCGGGCTCGACTTGGATGGCGCATGTTTGTTGTGCGGGCGGGCGATTGGGAGTCAACGCCAAGCAGCCGGCGAGGAGAAGGGCATCCGGGGAGTGTTCTTGCCAAGAGGATACATCCGCCGCCGAACAGGGTGAAGGCGCGGGTGCGAGGACGGAGTTATATGCCGCGGCGGAACCTGACTTGTATTGCGAAAGCCCGATGCCACAAACGCACCTTTTGAAACGCCAAAGCGGCTCAGGCAGAGCTCATGACCAGTCAGCGCTCAATCTACGCCCGTGGCTCGTGCCTGCAACTGCTTCGTGTAATCCCGAAGGGACCTGTGGATGCATTCTGCGCGTTGAGGTGCATCGTTGACGCTGTTGCACCTGATTTGATATTCACTGAGCCACTGGCGATGCGAAGTCTTGAAAACTTGGAGGGCCGTCCCAGATAGCATCTGCACTCGGGCACGATACGCAGCAGCCATCGAAAGATCAGCCTGCGCAAGCCCGTTGTCGGCACAAATCGACTTCTCCACGCGGGTTGTGGCTTTGCTGCAATCGAAGCTGGGCGCAGCAGAGTTGCTTGACCGGTCTTGCGTTGAAGCTACCGTGCTTGCACTGGCGGCATCAAGTCTTGACCCGTCCTCTGATCTCAGTCGCTGCTCCAAGCAAGACGTGAACGCAGGTACATCAGACCAACCCGCGATACCAGTTTCGCCATACAGCAAACGCGCGTAGGCCTCTTCACCGGATACAGCTTGAAGGTCCATGCCGTTCCTCGCGGCCCTGCGCAAATGTAACGAGAATGCGATTCCGTATCTGACGCTGGAGGCGCGCTCAGCGGCGTTACCACCTTGTGTTGTGCGCGAAGCGAATGCTCGTCGAAGCTCGTTCTTGCAAGAGGCAATGGCTACTAGTGCGTCTTCCGCTTTGGTTAGTTTCGAATGGGTTTTATCTACGCCTTGGCCAGATGGAGAGTTGCCGGACAGGCCCTCCTGAGGCTGGGAGATTGGATCGACTGCGGTTTGGTCTGAGATCTTCGCGTAGTCATCGTGAAACTGTTTGGAGACCGGAATAAGAGTCTCTCCGGTATACCGATCGAAGCCAGGTCCATCATAAAACCTTACTTCTGTACCGGAGCGTAGGTACCACAGCAGCGGGAGCCCCGTCCTCTGGTCAAACCAGTCTCTGCCTGCCGGAATTACTGGCTTGCCCTTGCCGAGCTTAAGCACGTACCACTGATTCGCGCGAGTAATTTTGTGCCACTCATACCCGTCGTTGGATGGCTGGTCACTGATTAGAACTCCTCGGTCATTTGTCGGTGCGATGGCATAGTACTTTCCGATGATGTCGTTTTTTGTCGCCATGTAAAGAGCACCATTGTAGATGACTGTCATGGTGAGCAACAAGACGGCCCCCCTAGTCCGGTGCTTTTCGGAGAATGAGAAATAATCCCTGACCCCAATCGCGTATGGAATAAATCCCAGCGCAGCGAGGATGTTTATTACATATGGATTCAAATGCGTTTTTTGAGCTAGCTGATCGACATAGTTAAAATAGAATCCAGTAACAACAATATCTTTTACAGTCACAAACACAAACCAAGCCAAACCAACAAGTACCAATATCTTCACTGCGATACTCAGGATGTGCTTTGGCGAATTAGAGGAATTCATAATGGTCTTCCCGCTGGTGATTGCGCTCGTAAAATCTACTTGTCTTTTGAAGTGTTTTTCTTCCACAGGAAAAACAATGTGACCGCAATCACACAGAAAGCGGCCACTAGCTCGATGGTCCGAGCAGAGCGCAGAAGTGTTCTCAATGTTAAGCCTCCGCGCGATTTATACCACATTCGGCGGAATGATGCCACACGGAGCGGAGATGCAGCGATCGGAGCTGCTCGCTGGGACAGCCGAGATCTATGCGCCGTACCGCTCGAAGAACTTCGCCACAGTGCGAATGCCGAGGTAGAAGTTGTCGAGCTTGTACTTCTCGTTTGGCGAATGCAGCCCGTCGTCGGGCAGTCCGAGGCCCATCAGCACGGACGGGATGCCCAGATGATGCGCAAACTCGCCGACAATCGGAATCGACCCGCCCGAGCGGATAAACACCGTCTCGCGGCCCATCGTCTCCCTGAACGCCTCGGCCGCCATGTGGATGGCCGGGTGGTCCGGATTGACCACCGTCGCCGGCGCGCCGCTCAGCTTGCGCACTTCCATCGACGTGCCTTCGGGCGTGTTGGCGGCAACCCATGCCGAGAACCGCTCAAACATTTTCACCGGTTCCTGATCCGGCACCAGCCGCATCGAGACCTTCGCCGTGGCCGTGGCCGGGATCACCGTCTTGGCGCCCGCGCCCGTGAATCCGCCGGCGATGCCGTGGATTTCCAGCGTCGGCCGCGACCAGACGCGCTCAAAGATCATGCGGTCCGGGTCGCCGGTCAATGACTTCGATCCGACTTCCTTCTCCAGGAATCCCTTCTCGTCGAATGGCAGCGACTTCCAGCTTGCGATCTCGGCCGGAGCCGGTTCAGCCACTTCGTCCAGGAACCCGGGGATAGTGATGCGGCCCTTGTCGTCCTTCGCCTTGCCCAGCAGCGCCACCAGCGCGGCCACGGCATTCGGCGCAGCACCGCCATAAAGACCCGAATGCAGGTCGCGGCCCGGACCCTTGCACTCAATCTCCATGTAGACCAGCCCGCGCAGCCCGATGCACAACGTCGGGATCCCCTCGGCATAAAGCGCCGTATCGGAGACCAGCGCTACGTCGGCCTTCAGCTTTTCTTTATTGAGCGGGACGAACTTCGAAATCGACGCGCCGCCAATTTCTTCCTCGCCCTCGACGATAAACTTCACGTTCACCGGCAGCTTGCCTTCGTGCGCATGCATCAGCGCTTCGATGGCCTTCACGTGCATGTAGACCTGGCCCTTGTCGTCGGCCGAGCCGCGGGCATAGATGTTGCCGTCGCGCAGGGTCGGCTCAAACGGCGGCGTGTTCCACAGTTCGATTGGATCGGGCGGCTGCACGTCGTAGTGGCCGTAGCAGAGCACGGTCGGTTTGCCAGGGGCGTGGAGCCAGTCGGCATAGACCAGCGGGTGGCGGTCCGTCGCGATGATTTCGATGTTTTCGAGTCCGGCAGCCTTCAGCGCATCGGCGGTGAACTTCGCCGCCGCCTGCACGTCGCCCACGTTCTCCGGAAGCGTCGAGATGCTGGGGATGCGCAGGTACTCGTACAACTCTTCAAGGAAGCGCGCCTGGTTGGCGGCGATGAATTGATCCGTGGTTTGGGGCATGGTGGGTTTCCTCTCCGATTATACGAGGGCGTTGCGGCGGCAGGCTCGCGAATGGATTCGTTCGGTCAAGATTGTTCGAAATCGGTATCCACGTTTCCGGCGCGAGCGGCGTATAAGGGTGTGAGTGGCGATTGGTGGATTGGAAATGACCGCGTGGGTGACCGCCGAGGGGCGGGCGTCGGGCTTTGAGGATCTGCTGAGGGCCAACGAGAAGCGAGTCCTGCGGACAGCGTGGCGGCTGCTCGGATCGCTGGAGGACGCCAAGGACGCCTCGCAGGAGGTCTTCCTTCGGCTCCACAAGCATTTCGAGCGGCTTGAACCATCGACGATCGACGCCTGGATCTACCGAACGACGGTCAACGTCTGCATGGACCATCACCGCCGCCGCCGGCCCGTGGGCGACCTGGAGTTCGACCCGCCCGCCCCGGCGACGCAGCAAAGCGGAATGGAAGAGGACGAACGCAAGCGTCGCTTGGAAAGGGCCATCCGGCGGTTGCCGGAGAAAGAGCGCGCGGCGCTGGTGCTGCGCGAGATCGAGGGATTGGAGACAGCGCGCGTAGCCGAAATCCTGGGCGTGGCCGAGGTGACAGTCCGCAGCCAGGTGGCGTCGGCGAAAGCGAAGCTGAAGGAGTGGCTCTCATGAATCGTCCAAAACCGCACCAACCGCGAACGCAGAGAGCAGGTGCGTGCGTAGGGCGGACCCCCGGTCCGCGGCCGGCCCCCTGGCCGGCAGGTGTGAGGTTCAGTCCGCGAACGCAGAGAGCGGGCGTGAACGACGTCCCTCCTGAGGAGTCATTGACATGACCGACTGGCTCGACAAATCGCTCCAACAACTCGCCGCCGAGGACCCGCCCGCTGAGGCCCTCGCCGAAGTCCGCCTCCGCGTCCACGAACGGGTCCAACCAAAGCGCCGCGCCTGGCTCTGGACTCTTGTCCCCGCCGCGGCCGCAGCCGGACTCGCCATCTGGTTCAGCCTCCCCACACCAACCGTCCCGCAGGCGCAACCGCCCGTTGTTATAGCCCAGGCGCCCCCGGCACCGCCAGTTCAACAAGTCCAACCAGTGAAACCGGCCCTCGCCGTCCGGCCTAAGGCTGCCCCAAGACCGAAACCAATCGAACTGGCGCAAGCCACAGGTCCACGGATCCTGCCCACCGGCTCGCCCGACTTCGTCCAGATCGAGTCCGGCAACCCCGACGTCGTGATCCTCTGGAGCATGAATTCCCCAACAGTAACCGACCGAACAGGAGAGAACAAATGACGAACCTCAGCATCGCTAGTCTGTGCTGGACCGCGCTGGCCTTCGCCGCCTTCGCGCCGGCCCAGGACACCAAGGAAACCCCAAAGCCCGCCCCGGCGGCCAGGCCCGGCTGCTGTATCCAGAAGGTCTACCGCGTGAAGAACGTGGACACCCGGGCGCTGTGGAACGCCCTCCACGTCAGTAGGTCCGACAATACTGGCCCCTCTTTGAGGGCTGACGAGACTTTGAAGGTGATCTCCATCTACGGCACTCGCGACGAAGTGAACTCGATCATGGCAAACCTCCAGGAACTCGATGTGCCTTCAGCCGGCCGTGGAGCCGTCGAAGCCAACGCGGAGATAACCGTCTGGCTCGTGGCCGCCTCGACATCCGGCGACGCCCAGGGAGACCCGCTTCCGCCTGACCTGCTTCCGGTGCTGAAAACCGTCGCCGGCTCATTCGGCTATAAGTCCTTCAGCCTGATGGACTCCGCTGTTTCCCTCACCAAAGCCGGCAGTTCATTCAATGTCCGGGGCAACGCCACCCCGCCTACGCCAAAACTGACAACCAAGATGGTCGCCAGTTATACGATCGACTCCTACTCTGTGCGCATCGAATCAGCCGGCGAGACCCGGACCATCAGCCTCGAACGGTTCAACTTCAGCATCGGGGTTCCCTATTGCACCGACGCCGATTGCACCAAGACCGAACGCACCAACGTCGTAATCAACGGCTCCTTCAACATCCGTGAAGGGCAGAAAGTCGTCATCGGCAAATCGAAGATGGACGGGTCCACCAAGGACCTCATCCTGATTGTCAACGCCAAAGTCGTTGACTAATAAGACCGTCGAGTTCGTTTGGTCGCGCCCGGCCGGGGGATGGCCCAACTCCCGGCCGGGCGTTTTCTTTCCCTTGAACGCGCATCCCAAAACCGGACACAGGCGTCCGGAGTCCGGTCAGAATCTTCACAACCAAACGAACGCCCCGCCCCCGGCCGCCTCGCCCCAAACCATCCACCCACAGCGCTCGCGAGCCTTCAGGCACGCCTTCCAGCGCTTTGGCAGGCCGTTTGCACTATATCATGCCGGTAACAAGGCATGAAGAGCTTCATCGACGATCTGCGTTACGGGTTCCGCCTCCTCTGGGCCAGCCCCGGCTATGCCGCGGTGGCGATCCTTACCCTCGCGGTTGGCATTGCCGTCTCCCTGGCGGTCTTCGCCTGGGTGGACGGCATGTTGATCCATCCCCTCCCCGGCGCATCGGACCAGCAGCGCCTCGCAGCGTTCGAAAACTCTCAGCCCAACGGCGAGTTTCAAGCCTCGTCCTACCGCGACTTCCGCGACTACCGCGACAACATGAAGACGATCTCCGGCTTGACCGCCTCAATGCAGGCGATCTACAACCTAACCCAACCCCAGGGGACCGGCTCCGGCGACGCCCAGTCCGTCCGCCGTATCTGGGGCGAGGCTGTGTCGGGCAACTACTTCGACGTCCTCGGCGTGAAGCCCTTCCGGGGACGATTCTTCTCGCGTGACGAGCAGCGCGACACCAAAGGTTCGGCCCCTGTCGCTGTTATCAGCCATTCAATCTGGAGAACCGAGTTCTCTTCCGATCCGGGCATTCTCGGGAAACAGATCCGCCTGAACAGCCAGCCCATCACAGTCATTGGAGTTGCTCCTCCAGAGTTTCAGGGCGTTACGACCGGCGCGGCGTTCGAGATGTGGGTTCCCATCACTATGGCGCCTCAGATGAACCTCGCCAACGACACGGCGCTCGAAGAACGCGGATCGCGCAGCCTGGTGGTTATCGCGCGGTTGAAGGCCGGCTCGACCATCGCCCAGGCCAACTCCGAGGCACATTCGCTGGCCCGCCAGATCGCGGCAGCCTATCCGAATTCCAACCGTGGCATCGGCGCCCGCGTGATGCGCATCACGGAAGGACATTCAGGCGGCAGCCAGTTGCTCGACCGGCCGCTCCGGATCCTCATGGCGATGTGCCTGGTCCTGCTGCTCCTGGTTTGCGCCAACGTGGCCAACCTGCAACTGGCCCGCTCGGCGTCCCGCCTGCGTGAGTTGAACGTCCGCCTGGCGCTGGGCGCGGGCCGCGTCCGGCTCATCCGGCAACAACTTACGGAATCCATCCTGCTAGCGACTCTGAGCGGCTTGGCCAGCATCCCCATGGCCATGTGGCTCAGTCCGGCGCTTACCTACCTGATCCCGCCGGCCAATGTGCCCATCCGCTTCGGCGATCTGCGCATTACTCCGCTGATCCTGGCCTTCATCATCACCATCTGCGCCCTTTCCGCACTCATCTCAGGGATCGTTCCCGCCGTTGCCTCCACTCGCCTCAACGTTAACGAATTCCTCAAGGAAGGTGGCCGTTCCGGCAGCGCCGGGGCCCGTTCTCACCGGCTCCAAGCGATCCTCGTCATCGTTGAGGTCACCCTGGCCGTGGTCGCATTGGCGGGCGCGGGCATCTTCGTCAAGAGCTATTCCAAGGCCATGGCGATCCACCCCGGCTTCGACGCCCGCGGCGTCCTTGTTGGACATCTCTACTTGCGCGCGGACGGGTTCAATGGCGAGCAAGGATCGCAGATGTCCTCCCGGCTCCGCCTCCAATTCCAGCAGACCAGCGGAGTCCAGACAGCCGCCTTTGCTGATCAGATTCCGCTCGGCTTCAGTAATGCCGGCCCCTGGAATGTCCTTGAAGTGGACGGCTACCAGCCACCCGCAGGCCAGCAACTCACATGCGACCGCGCCGCTGTCTCGCCGGGGTATTTTTCTCTCCTGCGGATTCCCCTGATCGAGGGCCGTGACTTCAACGATAACGACACGCGGAAAGCCCCTCAAGTGATCATCGTCAATCAGACCTTCGCCAGGCGTTATCTCGCTGGAAGCAGTGTCGTCGGCCGGCAGGTGAGGGTCGCAGGCAGGCCTTCCACGGTGATCGGTGTCGTCGGCGACAGCAAGATCTTCTCCCTCGGTGAGACCTCAAAGCCGTATTTCTACCGGCCTTACGACCAGGGCTACAACTCTGGTTCGCACCTGGCGTTCTTTGTCCGCACTCATGGCGATCCCCGCAACATGGCCGCTTCCTTGCGCCGTGTCCCCACAGCGATGGACGGCCGCCTGGCCGCTTTCGAGGCAATCCCGATGATTGAGTACAACGGCGCGGCTGTCCTGCCGCAGCGATTGGCCGCTAACCTGCTCACCTTCCTGGCTTTGCTTTCGCTACTGCTCGCCGGAGTCGGGCTCTACGGCGTGCTGGCGTGCTCGGTCAGCGAACGGATACGCGAAATCGGGATCCGCATGGCGCTGGGCGCCAAACCTCTGAATGTCGTGAAGATGGTCTTCCGCCGGGCGCTGCTGCTCACCGGCCTCGGGGCCGCCATTGGTACGGTACTCGCCCTGTTGGCCGGCCGGGTTGCCACCGGATTCCTATATGGGGTCAGCCCCGCCGACCCGGCCGTCTACATCTTGGCTGCTGTCTTCCTCACCCTGGTCGCCGCACCGGCCAGCTACCTCCCGGCGAGGCGCGCCCTCCGGGCCGATCCCATGGACACCTTACGAAGCCAGTAATGCGCGTGCCGGATGATCCCGCAACCGGCTGCAATCACGCTATTGAATTGTCTCGTCTGGCTCCGGGGACTTCCGCTCCGCCCACGCCGTCCGCAACTTCCAGCCGGCCCCGGTCGAGATGCCGAGGAACAATGCCACCGAGATCCAGACGGCGGCCTGGCCGCGTGCCGGGTCAGGCCCACGAGCCGGGCCCGCCGCCTCGCCCTGCACCACGGTGACGCGCAGACGCACCAATGCCGCGTGCCTGCCCTCCATCCGGTTGTCCAGAACCAGGCGGTAATCCCGGCCCCCCACCACTTTGTGAGTGAGCGAGCCATCGTGCGCGAATGCCGTGCCGGCCAGCGCGGCATGCGCCTCGCCAGCCATCCATTTCTCGGCCTCCGCTTGCTCCAGCAGCACCACCCTGACGCCGGTTTCGCCCTGGAGTACATGGTGCTCGCACACCACGCGCCCGTCCGCCGCCATCGCCAGATCAAGCGTCCGCAGTTTGCCCGCCCCGACCCGGACCTCTTCGTTGAGCACAATCTCCTGTGTGGCGCCCATTGCCAGCGCACCCGCCAACGCCATCACTGCCGCCGTTCGCTTCACTTCGCCTCGTAAACCACCTTGCCGCCAACCACCGTCATTCGCACTTTCGCCTTGAGGACGGCGGCCGGCTCCACTTCCATGATGTCGCGGTCAAAGACAACGAAGTCCGCCAGTTTCCCCACTTCGATGGACCCCTTCTGATTCTCCTCGAATGCCGCATACGCCGCGCCAATTGTGAAACTCTCCAGTGCCTCGCTCCGGGTCATCTTCTGATCCGGCGTCCACCCGCCAGGCGGCAGGCCCTTCACATCCGACCGTGTGAAGGCCGCATACAGTCCCAGCAGCGGGTCCGGTTCCTCCACTGGGAAGTCGCTGCCATTGGCCACCTTCACGCCCAGGTCTAGAAACCGGCGCCAGGCATAGGCGCCGGCGATGCGGTCCGGTCCCAGCCGAGCTTCGGCCCAGCGCATGTCCGATGTCGCATGGGTCGATTGAATCGAAGCGATCACTGAGTAATCGGCGAACATCTTGAAGTCGGGCAACGACACGATTTGCGCATGTTCGACGCGGAACCGCTTGTCGTTCCTGCCACCCAGTGCGGCCGCATAGGCGTCGAGGACGACCCGGTTGGCGCGGTCGCCGATGGCGTGCGTAGCCACCTGGAATCCGTTTGCCGCCGCCTCGCGAGCCACCCGCTCAATCACCTCTTTCGGAGTCACAAGCAGACCTGTGTTCTGCTTGTCGTCCGTGTACGGTTGCCACAACGCCGCGCCACGCGAACCCAGCGCGCCATCGGCCATCAGCTTGATCGCCCTCACGCTGAGGAATTCGCCGGCTTCCGGGCCTCTCTTGAGGTACGCCCGCCAGAGCGCTCCGTCGCCGCCGATCATGGCGTAAATCCGCACCGGCATCCGGCCCTCGGAGATCAACTCCCGATAAGCGCGCAGGACGTCGGCTCCAACTCCGGCGTCATGGACGCCCGTCAGCCCCAGCCGCGCGCATTCCTTGCCGGCCAGTTCCAGTTGCCGCTTCACCTGCGCATAGCCGGCGCGCGGAATCTTGGCCCCCACCAGGCCCATCGCCCGATCCACCAGAATGCCTGTCGCATTGCCTTCGGCATCGCGCACGATCTTGCCTCCAGCCATGTCGGGTGTCGACTTCGTAATCCCCGCCAAGGTGAGCGCGCGCGAATTCGCCCAGCCGGCGTGGCCGTCCACACGGGTCAGATACACCGGCCGTCCAAGCGACGCCGCATCGAGGTCCTTCGACGCAGGGAACTGGCCACCCCAGTTCGTTTGGTCCCAATTGCGCAAAACCACCCACTCGTCCGGACCTCGCTTCGCCGCCTCTTCCTTCACGATCGCCGCGATGGCCTCGACGCTGGCCACGTGCCGCAGGTCGCGCGATTCGAGCAACGCGCCCAGGCCCGCCATGTGGGCATGCGCGTCGATCAACCCCGGCACCACCGCCGCGCCTTTCAGATCGATTCGTTTGGTGGCCGGACCTGCCAACTTCTCCGCATCCTCGCCCACCGCGGCGAACTTGCCGTCCCGCACGGCAAACGAAGTGACCACCGCGCGCGTCTGATTCACCGTGTACACTCGCGCGTTTTCGACGACTAGATCCGCTGGCTGCGCACTTGCCTGAGGCGCCAATCCCGCGGCCGGAGGCGCCAATCCAATGACCAGCAGGACTACAATAAGCAGCATGGAAGACAGTATGGCACAGGCCGCCGAAGCGGCCCGGCCCGCCTGGCAACGCTGGCTGTGCACGGTTGCAGCCGTCCTCTTGGCCCTGATGTTCATCGTGGCCGGGGTCTGGAAAATCTCCGATCCCTTGTCAACCACGGCCCGCATGGTGCAGGCCCTGATCCCGGTTTCGCTCGCGCTGCCAACGGCGCTCTGCGCCGGCATCTTCGAAACCTGGGCCGGCATCCTGCTCATAGTGCCTCGCTGGCGGCGCTGGGGCGCCTGGCTGAGCGCGCTGATGCTGATCGCCTTCATGGTCTATATGGCCGTCTTCTACAATCAACTGCGCGGCGACGATTGCAGTTGCTTCCCGTGGCTCCAGCGCATCGTCGGCCCGGCGTTCTTCATCAGCGACGCCGCCATGCTCCTGTTGGCCGTGCCGGCAGCCCTGTGGTCGGTGAAGCCGTTCGCCTTTCGCCGGGCATTTGTCGCCCTGGGCATCCTGGCCGTCTTTTCGCTTTCGGTCTATGGCGTGACGGTCGCTCAACAGTCCGGCCTCCAAGCGCCCGCGTCGATCATCGTAGATGGCAAGCCCTATTCTCTGCAGCACGGCCGCGTCTTCCTATTCTTCTTCGATCCGGAATGCTCTCACTGTCTCCTCTCCGCCCAAAAGGCCTCGACGTGGAAGTGGCAGAACGTTCGCGTTGTCGCCGTCTCCACGGTCAATCCGCAGTGGACCGATTACTTCCTCAAGAGCTCTGGCTTGAAGGTCCCGGCCTCGAACGACAACAAACCCCTGCGTGAGGTCTTCTCCTTTACCGACCCGCCCTTCGCCGTCGCACTGGAGCACGGGCGTCAGGTGAAGGCATTCCCTGTCTTCGACGAGAAAGAACCTGAAACCACCCTGCGCGCCCTCGGCTGGCTGAGATAGCCCGCAGCACTCCTTGTGAAACCTGACACTTTCTGGTAGTTTCAATGCCATGAAGAGCGCCGCTCCGGCTGCATCCGTGGATGAGTACCTGGCAGCCGTCCCCGACGGCGAGCGCGTCGCTCTTGAAAGGATCCGCAAAGCTGTCCGCGCCGCGGCACCGGGCGCAACTGAAACCATCAGCTACGGCATGCCCGCCTTCAGATACCAGGGCCTCCTTGTCGGCTTTGCAGCCTTCAAAAACCACTGCAGCTTCTTCCCCATGAGTACGAAGGTAATGCAGGCTCACGCTGGGGAACTCGCCGGGTATAACACCTCCAAAGGCGCCATCCGGTTCCCCGCCGCGAAACCACTACCGGCTGCATTGGTTAAGCGGCTGGTCAGAGCCCGCGTCGCCGAGAACGAGGCGAAGCGGCCGAAGCGGTAGCCGAGATCCGGACTGGACCGCCCGGCCGCACTACTGCTTCGGCGGCCCCAATGGGCTCGGCTCGCAGCCTTCCCGCTTCACCGTGTAAGCGAGCGAGGCCACCTTCCAAGCCCCGTCCTGCCGCACCAGCGTCACCTGATCCGTCCCGCAGTGGCTGAATTTGCCGCCGCGGTGGAAATCATAGGGCGCCCAGAGCGTTGCTAGAGAGCCGTCGACATGCACCTTGGGCGACCACATCCGTTCCAGCAGTGCATCCGGCGCGCTGCCGATCCTGGCGCTCCACTCGGATGCGGCGGTGGTGGTCACCCGGCCGTCCGGCAGCACGGCAACCAACCGGGCATCGGGCAGGAAGGCATCGCGCAACGCCGCGGCGTCCTTGGCCGCCATCGCGCCAAAAATCCTGTGCACCGCCGCCACGGCGTCGGCCTCCGGTCCGGCCGCCAATCCCACAGACCCGGTCAGGGCCGCCACGATCGTCAACTTAATCGCCACGCGCATGGAGGTAGTTTAACTTCAATTCTGGCAACACTGCGCCTGCGCCCACTTCGTCGTTTGACCCCGGACTGGACCGGCCGATAGACTGGGCCTGTTCAACCCGCCGTCTGAAGGCGGCATCCATCATCGGAGTGGAAAGGAGTGCGGACTATGAATCAAGGACTTGACCGCAGGCGGTTCCTCGAACGCGCCGCCGGCATTGCCGCCTCGATGGCCGGCGCGGGCCAGGCTATCCAAGCCGCCGAGGCCAAACCCCTGGAGACCGTCAGGCTCGGCTTCATCGGCGTCGGAGGCCGCGGCTCGGGCCACGTCCGCGACGTGCTCCGCATCCCCAAGGTCCAACTCAAGGCAGTCTGCGACATCAACCCCACTCGTGTCGAGGCCATTCAGAACTGGACGCAAAAGGCGGGTCAGGCCCGGCCGGAGGGCTATTCCAGGGGGCCGGTGGATTACAAGCGCCTGTGCGCCAACCCCGACCTGGACGCCATCTACATCGCCACCCCTTGGGAATTGCATGTGCCGATGTGCGTCGAGGCGATGAAGAACGGCAAGCACGCCATCGTCGAAGTGCCCGCCGCCACCACGCTGGAAGAATGCTGGGAAATGGTCGAGACTTCGGAGGCGACCGGCAAGTATTGCATCATGATCGAGAACTGCAACTACGACCGCGTCGAGTTGATGGCTCTCAACATGGCCCGTAAGGGTGTCTTCGGCGAACTCGTCCACGCCGAATGCGGCTACCTGCACGACCTGCGCGCCGAGAAGTTCAGCGACCGCGGCGAAGGCCTCTGGCGATTGAATCATGCCATCCGCCGCAACGCCGACCTGTACCCGACGCACGGCCTCGGCCCCGTAGCCCAGACACTGGGCGTCAACCGCGGCAACCTGTTTGACCACATGGTCTCAATGGCGTCGAAAACCGAGGGGCCGCGCGAGTTCGCCCGCGCCAAATTCGGACCCGACAGTCCCCAGGCCAAGTTGGACGTTAAACTCGGCGATGTCGTCAGCTCATTGATCCGTACCCGCTCCGGCCAGACGATACTCGTCGTCCACGACACCGACCTGCCTCGCCCCTACAGCCGGAAGATCATGATCCAGGGCAGCAAGGGCATCCTCGAGAAGTACCCAAATCCGCAGATCTACATCGAAGGCCGCGACAAGAACCACGAATGGGCGGATCTGTTCAAGAATTACGCAGCCGAGTTCGAGCATCCCCTGTGGAAGGAACTCGAGGCGCGCGCCCAGGGCGCCGGCCACGGCGGCATGGACTTCGTCATGAACTACCGCCTGATGCAGTGCTTGCTCACGGGCCAGCCGCCCGACATGGACGTCTATGATGCGGCGGCGTTGAGCGCGGTTATCGAACTTAGCGAACGGTCCATCGCGAACCGGAGCAAGAGCGTCGATTTCCCGGATTTCACCCGGGGAAAATGGCGTTCCCGTCCGCCGTTCGGAATTGTCACCGCCTGATCGGCCCCAGTCCAAAAGCAGAACGCCGGCGCAAAGGCCCCCGAGCCCCACGCCGGCGTTTTCGCTTACCGGTTGGTGTATCCCGTTACTCGGCCCTAGGATGCCTGCGCCACTTGGCGGGCCATCTCGGCAATCCTTTCGGCCGCGACCGGCTTCCTTGCGGGCGGCTCCTCGCGCCTCGCTTGTTGGCTCATCGTGGCCAGCCGCAAGAGGCTCTCCTGGAATCGGAGGATCTCACTGAGTTCGTGTCGTTCGGGTACCATGTGCTTCTGTTTCATCGGATGATCCGCATTCGATCTTTAGTCTTTCGGTCCGGGCTCGACAAATGGCTCGAAGCTGGGGCGGTGCAGGGGTACAAGCAGATGCAGGGCGAGAGAGGGAGATAAAGGGAGGATCGGACGTTGTGGGAAACGCCAACAGCTTCGAGCCGGCCCTGCGGTAGTCGCACGCTATTCTTTAAGCAAGGCATGGACCAAACTGTAAGTTGTTGAAAATACAGATAACAGTTCGTTTGGTCGTGTTCCGGGACGGGACTGGATTACGCTTCCTTCATCCCACACGAGCACCCGATACCAAATCGGGACTCGGCTTCACCCACGTCGCGGCAGCAAACCCAGACCCGGCCGGTCCGCCAGGACCAGTTTGCCCGCCACCACTTTGACACCTTCAAACGGGTCATTCGAGATCAGGAGGTTGCCGTCAAGATCGGCGTGGTCGACCAGCGGCGACAACTGCGCCGCGGCGGTGATGGCCACCGACGACGACACCATGCAGCCGATCATCGTATGGAGTTTCAGGGCCCGGGCCATGTCGATCATCCGCCGGGCTTCGAGCAACCCACCGCACTTGTCCACCTTGACGTTCACGCCGTCGAAGTGCGGCGCCAGTTTGGGAATGTCGGCCGGATGGAGGCAGGCCTCGTCGGCGATGATCGGGATGTGGACGCGCTTGCGAATCCAGTTCATGTCGTCAAGATTGGCTGCCGGCAGCGGTTGTTCGATCGATAGCGCGCCCTGCTTTTCGAGCCAGTTGATCTTCTCAACCGCCTGCTCTTTCGACTTGAAGCCCTCGTTGGCGTCCACCCGCAAGGGCTTTTTCGTCACGCTGCGTACTGCAGAGATCACCTCCTCGTCGTTGTCCAGGCCAACCTTGACCTTCAATTCAGGATAGGGTTCGGCCTCACGGACCTTTTGCTTGATCACGTCTGCCTTGTCGATGCCGATGGTAAATGTCGTCAACGGCGTCCCGGCGGCGTCCAGGCCGAGGAATTTCCAGAGTGGCACGCCGGCCCGTTGCGACACCCAATCGAGTAGGGCGATATCGACGGCGGCCTTGAATGCGAAGTTGCCCTCGATCTTCTCGAACGCCTCCTGCATGATGCGGGCGTACTGCCATGCGTCGCGCAGGGGCAGCCAGGAGCCGCAGGACTGAAGCAGTTCCAGGCCCTTCTGCGCGGTTTCGCCGTAGCGCACGATGCCGGCGCCTTCGCCGCGCCCGGTGATGCCGTCCTGTTCGTAGCGCAGGTACAGGGTTTCGCGAAACTGGCTCGACGACATCACCGTGGTCCAGGTGTGCCTCAAGTTGAGCCGTTTCACCTCGCCGATCCACCACCTGTGGCCGGACGCCGGGTTCGTCGTCTGGGCGGCTGCCACGGGCAGCGCGGCGGCATTCAGGAGCAATTCTCTGCGATTCATAACAGAGGCCTCATTTCTTCCAGCGGCGCGCCGCGACAAACAGGTTGGCCCAATGCTCGTCCGCGAGCCGGCTGACTTGCAGGACAGGGTGCTGGTTCGTGGTGGAATGGATGAACTCGCCGTTGCCGAGATAAAATCCGGTGTGGGTGATCTTCACAAGCGAGGCTCCAAAGTAGAGCAGGTCGCCGGGTTGGAGATCCGCCTTGTCCACCTTTGTCATGCCAGACCAGTCGGCCTGCGGCTGGGCATCGCGGGGAATGACGACACCGCCGCGGCGGCACAACATTTGGATGAACCCCGAACAGTCGTAACCAAACGAACTGGTTCCGCCCCAGGTGTAGGGCAGACCGAGAAAACGTTTAGACAATTCAACGAGTTCGGCGATGCTGGCCGGTTTCGTCTCGAACTCGACGTCGCCGCGCTGCAGCCAGACAATCCGCCCATCGGGCAGCCGGACGGAGATCCAGCGGCCGCTTTCCTCCGGGCGCTCTTCGACCACTTCGAGCCGCGTCTCGAACGGCGCGGTCATCAGCGGCGCGCGGCGAGTCACAGATGCCACGGGGTAGAGGTGGGTGCGCAAACTGACCGTCGTTGCCGTGCGTCCGGATTGGGCGTAGGTCTCGCTGCCGGCCAAGGACCGAATCGCGACCAAACGAATCCATCCTGGGTAGTCGTCCGAGGTTCGAATCCTGGCCCACTCCCCCTGTTTCTCCTCCACAACCACGGTCGAGCCGAGCCTCGCCTGCGAAACGACATCGGTTTCGGCCGACGGCTTCGAATGCATGTTGACTACTGGTTCGACCACGACCGCCCGCTCCGCAGCCCCGGAAGCCATCATCAGAAGAGCCATGAGCAAATTGCCTCGCCCCATGGCTACCCAGCTTAACGCATGATGGGCCTGGGCGGGGCGGAGAGCGCCCGTACACCAGCTTGTTGTGGTGCTTTAATGCACTGTAATGTATAGACTTAAGTAAATGTGGCACTTGCCTCAGGTGGGCACGCGTGGTAGACTGTGTTCGTCATGATTATTTCAATGCAACGTCATGCCACCACGGAGGAAATCGAGTCCGTCATCAGCCGGATTCGGGACTTCGGGTACCAGATCCACACCATCGAGGGTGAGGAGCGGGTTGTGATCGGGGCCATCGGGGTGGGCGACACGTCGAACTGCCTGGAAGCATTGTCGGCGATGGATTGCGTCGAGAACGCGGTGCCAATCTCGGCTCCATACAAGTTCGTCAGCAAGGAGTTCAAGCCCTCGCGGTCGGTGATCAAAGTGGGCAAGGATGTCGAAGTCGGCGGCGACGAGTTCGTCATGATGGCAGGCCCGTGCTCGGTCGAGAGCGAAAAGCAGATCCTGGAGACTGCCGAACTGGCGGCGAAGGGCGGGGCCCGTATCCTGAGAGGCGGGGCGTTCAAGCCTCGGACGTCGCCCTACGATTTCCAGGGAATGGAAGAAGAAGGGCTGAAACTGCTGGCCATGGCTCGCGAACAGACCGGGTTGGCGATCGTCACCGAAGTGATGTCGGACGCCGACGTCGACCTGGTGGCCGGCTATGCGGACTTGATGCAGGTGGGCGCGCGCAACATGCAGAACTTCTCCCTGCTCAAAGCTCTGGGCCGGTGCGGCAAGCCGGTGCTGCTCAAGCGCGGTCTGAGTTCAACCCTGAAAGAACTACTCATGTCGGCCGAGTATATCGTGGCCCACGGCAACAACGACGTCATGCTGTGCGAACGCGGCATCCGGACCTTCGAGACGGCGACAAGAAACACCTGCGACATCGCCGCCATCGCGGCCCTGCGCGAGGTAACCCACCTTCCGTTGATCCTCGATCCGTCGCACGCGACGGGCAGGCGCAGCTTGGTGCCGCCGCTGGCGCGCGCCGGCGTGGCGATCGGCGCAGACGGCATGATCGTCGAGATCCACCCGAATCCGGCGCGGGCGATGTCTGACGGAGCGCAATCGCTCGATCCGGCGCACTGGCTAGGGATGATGAACGACCTCGAGCCGTACATCGAGTTGTGGAAGAAATCGCGTGCGGCAGCAGCGGCGGCTGTTGTTTAACTCCGGCGAGTCACTCAGCACCCAAGCTTCTACAGGGATGGTTTTGCGGCTGCGAAGGCTGCTTCGGATGCACGCAGCAACGCAATGATCTTGTCCTGTGAGTCCGCAGAGAGCTTAGTGCAGACCTCGGCGATCAGTTCGCGTCCGGCAGCCTGATTGATCGCTGGTTGGGTGTTGCGCCTGGGTTTGCCGACGGGGGGCAGCGAGTCGCTCCACTTCTTGAGGTCAGCGATCAGAGCATCCTTGGCGGTCCCGGCCTTCGAGGCCGCTTCCAGCCGCTGGATTACCTCCCGCGTGGTCTGAAGGAGGAATCGGCGGCGTTCGACGATCTGGGCAGCCTTCTCCTGAATGCCCGCAGTCGAACCATCCGCGTAGACGGCGGCCTGCATCTTGACGTACTCCGGCGCGGCGCCAACGGTCATATTGACGATCTGGATGCGCAGTTCCGCGCCCGGCGCGACCGGTGAGGCAGGATCGTCGCGCCACATTGAGTAGTAGCTGCCCGGGTAGCCGACGAGTTCGATGAGATAGGCGACCAGCGGCTGGCTCGCAGGATTGCGCACCCGCAAGACCGAACCCCCATCAATGGCCTCCACCTTCAACTCGGGCAGCGAAGCCTCAGCGCCCATGGCCATCAACGAGGCCAGCAGAACGACTGCAAGAATGCGAAACGGCATACCAGCCATTATCCACGCGTCCGGCCTGGGTTGGAAGGTTCATCGAAGCGAGGAAGCCCACCAATCGATCCGATCTGGCGATATACTGGGTGCCCAGATATGAGACCTCTCCTGCTTATCGTCGCTTTCGGCGCAGCCAGCGCCATGGCACAGGTCAAGTTCGCCGCCGATTCGGTCTCAGTTGAGATCGGCGGAAAACCGTACTCCACCTTCTACTACGGAGAGGAGGCCGCGAAACCGTATCTGGCTCCATTGCGTTCGGCTTCGGGCAAGATCGTGACGCGGCGCTTCCCGATGCAGACCATCCAGGGCGAGAGCCGCGACCACCTGCATCACCGTGGGCTATGGTTTACCTATAACGACGTCAACGGTGTCAGGTTCTGGGAGAACGAACCGTCGTACACCAAACCGAACCTGGGCCGGGTCACCGTGCGCAGCACCTCCTGGAAGGATGGCGGGACAGCGGGAACGCTGGCTGCGGTGATGGACTGGCGTGACCCGTCCGGCAAGACGCTGCTGGTGGAGAACCGTGACATGGTCTTCCGCCCGGAAGGCGAGCTTCGGATCATTGACGTCCTGGTGACGCTCACCGCGGCCGTGGATGTGACATTTGGCGACACCAAGGAAGGCGCATTCGCCATCCGCCTGGCGGAGGAGTTCACGGAGCGGCGCGGCGGCAAGATCGTGAACGCAGAGGGGCTGACCGGGATGGTGAACACATGGGGCAAGCGCTCGGCGTGGGTCGACTACACGGGCGTGGTGGACGGTGAACGGCTGGGCGTCGCCATTTTCGATCATCCTTCCAACCGCCGCTATCCAACCTACTGGCATGTCCGAGACTACGGGCTCTTCTCACTGAATCCGTTCGGCCAGAGCACGTTCAATCCGGACCTGGAGGACAACATCACTAAGCTGGCGGCGGGGCAGAAGCTGTCGTACCGCTGGCGGGTGGTGATTCATCCCGGCGACGCCGAGACGGGCCGCGTCGCGGATTTGTACAAAGCCTACGCAGCGACGCGCTGAGCACGGCACGGAGTCGAGTGACAGCAAAAGTATCGCCGCGGGGAGCCGCTGTTGTAGCCTGAGGATTCAAGTGAACACTCGGCGGCGGATACTCATTTACCTTGGCGCGCTTATTGCGGGTTCGGCTGTCCTGTACTTCCTGGTGTTCGCGCCGAGGCGGGCGCGCGATCCGCAGCGGCTGCTCACCTGTCTCCCCGCAGGCGGCCACCCGACGCTTTACATCGACGTTCAATCGCTGCGCGAGGCCGGAATCCTCGCCTCCATCGCCGGATCAGCCAGCCTGGAAGAGCCCGAATACAAGCAGTTCGTCTCGGCTACGGGTTTCGACTACCGGACCGGCTTGGATGCCGCGGCAGTCTATTTCGCGCCAGAAGCCCGTTTCATGGTGGTGAGGGGACGATTCGACACGGCCAAGCTGACCGCGTATGCCAAGAGCCGCGGTGGGCGGTGCGCAGCCGAGCTATGCATGGTCGAAGGCAGCGCTCCTGAAAGGCAGATCTCGTGGGTGAAGCTGGACCGGGATGTCCTGGGCATCGCCGTTTCGAAGGACCCGCTGGCAGCCACCATGCTGGCCAGGGGCAACCGGGCGGCCGAACCGTTGCCACCCGCGCCGGTCTGGCTGGCATTGCCGGGTGCGGCGCTTGAGGCGCGCGAAGGATTGCCGCCGGGCGCCAGCGCATTATTGGGATCGCTCAGCGGCGCTAACCGGGCGACGTTCGCCGCGAACGCGACGGGTAAGGGAATCGAGGTGAGGCTGGTCGCGCCGTTCGACGACCAACTGCGGGCCGAGGCATCGGCGAAGAGGTTGCGGGAAGCGACCGAAGCGCTGAAGGCGCTCATGGCCAGAGAGGGCACGCCCGTACCCAGGGCGAGTTTGGGGGCCGTCCTTGCCGGCGGGTCGTTCCGAGCAGACCGGGCAAGGGTCGAAGGCCTGTGGACGCTGCCCGGCGAGTTTTTCGAGGCGAACAAATAGGAGGGCGGCGGACTATCGTACGCCCCACTGTCGAAAATCAACTCCCAGGCACGCCGGAGCCGCACCAGGGGCCCGGCGCGGACGAGGGCATAGGCGATAGATTCAGCGCTCAACCACGGGTTACCAAACGAAACGGCGTCAGGCAGAACTTATCCCGCCCTGCCCGCAAGTGTCCGTAACGGGCGTGATACGACCAAGTGGAGTTGTTCAAGCAGGCTGGGCTGGACGGTTATTGGCTGAGCCGCCGACTGTTGAATCGGAGACCGCTGGCCCCCCGTCCAATTCGGGGAGCGGCAAGAATTGTATTTGATTATCCACGGATACACAGTCCGCGACCCTCGTCTCGCTCGGCGGTGCGATGAAACTGCCGCTGAGATAGCCTCCGCTGGCCAGCACAACCCAACAGTCGGGGACCAACGCCTGAATCTGCCTGTGGTCCAGGTTGTATACAGTTGGCCAAGCAGGCACACAGAGGATCTTGCGGCCCAACCATCTCCTCAGTTTCTCCAACAGGCAGTTCCGACGTTCCTGGATGGATGGTTCGGCGTCCCATGCGTCCATACAGATCAGAGCGCCAACTTGAGCATTGCCGCACGGGAAGGGGTTTTTCTCATCGGCACAAGTACGACGCGGACGATACAAGCGCTTCAGGTCGTCCCCCATCTTGTGGCAAATGGCCACTGGGCCACCTGCGTCGACCCAATATGCCGAATTGTCAGTTCCGCGAATGACGCCCACCACGAATGCCATCCCAAAGCGCACCGCCAGTTCGTTATGGAGCCTCTCAAGAATCTTCTCAGCACACAGGTCAGGGGGGGCGGCGGATCATACTCACGCCCCATGTTGAACGCCTCGGGCAGTACAAGTAGCGACTTGTTCACCTCCCAATCTGGATCTTTGCGGCACGCCTGTTCAATCGACTCAGTAAGGGCGCGAATCGGGTCGCAGAAGCCGATTACGAATCGGAAATATCCAAGGCTTTTCAGATCTGCCATGGGATTTGCGCTACGATTAGTGCCCTCATGTTGATGATACAGGAGGACACGTCCGCACGACACGCACTCGCCCACATAGGCCGGCAGCTGGACGTGTAGTCGCCATCTCGTCGAAGTGCTGGCCGCCCGCTTCGCATGCGATTCCCCGTGTGTAGTCGCCCAGCGTTTACTGACGGAGTGGCGCACTTATACGGCGCGGACTTCCCGATGAACCTGGCTTACGTTAACGCCTATGGCGGACGAGGGCATCCGGCCTCCAACGGTAGCCGGCGGTTCGATTTTCGTCGTGATAGGTGGCCCCAACGAGACCATCCGGACTCTCTCGCGGTCGCGGACTCATGCGAGCCGCTTCGCGTGAGCGAGCGGTAGTGGATCGAACGCCCGAGTACCGCCCCCTCACAGGGGCGGCTCGCCATCCAAGCACGGACCGGTTGTTTCGTCGCCATTGGCGGCCCTCAGGGCCGTCAGTGCCCGCATCAGACGAGTTCGAATTTGCGGAGGTCGATCTTCGCGTCGGCGAAGACGCCCAAGCCGAGCGCGCCGGCGATTTCGATGTGCTCCACCTGCATGTTCAAGAAGCTGGAATCGGGATCGGGTTTGCCCTGGGCGATGGACTTCATGCCCACCTCGGCGCGCTTGGCGTCGATGGCCCGCCAGGCGACCTTGTCCATGGCGACGGGATCGGTGGAAAAGTACATCGTCTTGTGCTCCCACATGTACTTGCCGATCTTGCCGCCCGGACCGCCATGGTAGCCGGCCACGATGCCGTCGAGAATGTTCAGAACCACCTTCTTGCGGATGACCGGGTGGTCGACGATCGACGGGATGAACGTGCCACAGGTGTTCAAGGTCGGGGAGGAGTGACTGCGGCTGACGTTGTTCACCAAGCCGTGAGAGAGGTTCTTCAGCGCGACAGTGACGCCGGCCGACTGGTGGTGCTTGAGCAGGCAGAGGTTCACCATCTTATTGACGTCCTTGGTGATGAACTTGGCCAGATAGCTGCGGCGGTGGTGGGGGTTCTTGGCGTCGGCGCGGGGCAGGACGAGGGGCAGTTCGACGTACTCATTCTCGTCGTACATCTCCATGTCGAGCTGAAGCGGGTGGGGGGCGTCGGTGCCATAGGTCCAGCGGACTCCTTCAGGCAACCACTTGTCGAAACCAGCCTGGATGAACTCGCGCTTGTAGCGGTCGTAGGCGATGATGTTGGACCGCTTGACGCCCGCCGATTCAAGCCCGGCGATAATCTCCTGGACCATCTCCGGCGAGGAGATGACGTGCGGTTTGCCGACGGGATTCAGCTTGAGGCCGACCACATCAGTGGGTTCGAAAAACGTCCGCCAGGCGGATGGGGCGTCGGGCGCGCCGGTAAGTTCCATGAGGCCCTTGGAGAGCATTCCTCGGACGGCTTCCCGGTTGTATTTGAAATTGGCGGCGCTGGCGGGGTGATGAACCTCGACGACGCGGCCGGGCCAGGGTCCGGGTATGCCGAGTCCGGCCAGCGGGCCGGCGGCCTGCGCGCTGCCATAGGCCGTGGCGCCCAGAAGGGCCGATTGGATAAACTCTCGCCTGATGGTATTCATGAGTGGGTGTCCCATTGTCCCAGTGTTCTGACTACTTAGTATAGATTCTAGCGCGACGAGGCGAGTCGCATGAAATGGAGGCAGACGTGGCGATTGAGTTCAAGAGTGAAGCGGCGCGGAGCGGAATTACGTTCGGCAGCGCGCTGGCGATCGCGATTTCGTGGTCGGCGAACAAGAGCATCCTGTGGGCAATCGTCCACGGGTTGCTGAGCTGGGTGTACGTCGTCTACTACGCTCTGGTAAAGGGCTGACAAGAGAAAAGGGCGGCTCCCGAAGGAGGCCGCCCTTGATGGTTAGTCTGGCAGGCGGCGGCTAGCGCCACTCTTCCCAGTTGATGTTGCGCATGTCACCGTTGCGCAGGAAGTGGCGGTGGAAGGAGAAACCGAGCGAGAGCGACATAGGCTCGTGGCCTTCCTTGGTGAGCGAGATGTACTGGCGGAGTTGCTGGCGGAAGTCCGGATGGGCACAGTTGTTGATGATCAACTGGGCCCGCTCGTGCGGGTCCTTGCCGCGGAGATCGGCCACACCCTGCTCCGTGACGACAACCTGGACGGAGTGCTCGGAGTGGTCCATGTGCGAGACGACGGGGACGATGGCTGAGATCTTGCCGCCCTTGGCGGTTGAGGGGCAGGAGAAGACCGATAGGTAGGCGTTGCGGGTGAAATCGCCTGACCCGCCGATGCCGTTCATCATCTGGCGGCCCATGACGTGGGTGGAGTTGACATTGCCGCCGAGGTCGATTTCGATGGCGGTATTCAGTGACACGATGCCGAGACGGCGGACGACTTCGGGGTGGTTTGAGATCTCCTGCGGGCGCATGATGATGCGGCGGCGGAAGAAGGCCAGGTTGGAAGTGAGGTGGTCCATGGCCTCCGGCGACAAGGTGAGCGAGCACGTGGAGGCAAACGAGCAGCGGCCGGATTCGAGCAGCGGGATAACGGAGTCCTGAAGGACTTCGGTGTACATTTCGAAGTTGGGCACTTCGGGAGTGGAGCCAAGGGCTGCCAGGACGGCATTGGCGACATTGCCGACGCCGGATTGCAGCGGCAGGAACTGCGGCGGGATACGTCCGGCGCGCATTTCGGAGACAAAGAACGCCGCGACGTTCTGGCCGATCTTGTCGGTGGCAGGACTGGACGGTTCGAAGCCGCCGATTTCGTCTGTCTCGTCCGTGTAGACGATGCCGACTATCTTCTTCGGATCAACCACGCAGATGGCCGCGCCGATGCGGTCGGAGACGCTGTAGATGGGGATTTCCTGACGAGCCGGGGGATCGGCTGGCTCGAAAATGTCGTGCATGCCGAGCAGTGCCGGCGGGTGCTTTCTGTTTAGCTCGATGATGACCTTGTCGGCGAGTTTGAGGTAGGTATTGGCCGCGCCAACAGCCGAAGTGAGCACGATTCCGCCGCCAGCGGTGACGTCGCAGGCTTCCACGACGGCCCAATGGATGGGTCCGAGGAAGCCGTAGCGGGCGATCTGGGGCAGCAGCGACAGGTGCATGTCGACGAAGCGGACCTGGCCCTTGTTGATCTGCGAACGCAGCACGGGGTTGGATTGATAGGGTGTCCGGAAGCTGATGGCTTCGGCATCGGCGAGCGCGCCGTCAAGCGATTTGCCGGTAGAAGCGCCGGTGAGCACACCGACCTTGAAATCGCGGCCCATGGCGTGTTCGGCCTCGGCGCGCGCGGCAAGCGCACGGGGCACGGCCTTGGGGGAACCGGCAGGCGTGAAACCGGAAAAACTGACAGTTTGGCCGTTTTGGATGAGAGCGGCAGCTTCTTCAGCGGCCATGACTGGAAATGGAAGTGGCATGGGAAAGATTCACTCCTTGGCTCGGAAGAGCGCCAGCAGGGATTGCGCGGCGCCAAAGGATGTCATGCGGCCGTTGCGGACGTCGGCTTCGACCCGGGGGAGGTGGCCGCGGACCTCGGGGTGTTGACGGAACTGAGCTTCGAGTCCGTCGGTGATCAGTTCGCGCATCCACGCCAGACTCTGTTGCTGGCGGCGGCGCGCGAGCCATCCATTGGTTTCAAACAGTGCACGGTGGGAAAGGACGGCATCCCAGATCTCCGGCAGTCCATCGCCGGTGATCGCCGAGCAGGCCAGAACGGGCGGAGTCCAGCCCTCGGGCGTTGGCGGGAACAGGTGCAACGCCGAGGCGTATTCGACACGGGCGCGTTCAGCCCGAAGCTTGTTGTCGCCGTCGGCTTTGTTGATGGCCATCAAATCAGTCATCTCGATGATGCCACGCTTGATACCCTGAAGCTCGTCTCCAGCGCCAGGGATCATGAGGAGCAGGAAAAAGTCGGTCATCGAACGGACAGCGGTCTCGGACTGGCCGACGCCGACTGTTTCAACGAGGATGTTCTTGAAGCCCGCGGCTTCGCAAAGCAGGATTGTCTCGCGGGTCCGGCGGGCGACACCGCCGAGATGATTGCGCGACGGCGACGGCCGGATGAAGGCGGCCTCTTCCTGAGAGAGACGTTCCATGCGCGTCTTGTCGCCGAGGATTGACCCGTGTGAAATCGGCGACGACGGATCAACCGACAGCACGGCAAGATTCTCGCCACGCTCCCGGATGAGGTGAAGTCCCAGTGCATCGATAAAGGTGGACTTCCCCGCCCCAGGCACACCGGTGATTCCGACGCGCCGGGCGCGGCCGCTCCTGGGCACGACGCCGTCCAGGATGTCGCGCGCAAGGCCGGAGTCGGCAGGCAATTCGGATTCGATGACGGTGATTGCGCGAGCCAGTGCGACCCGGTCGCCCGAGATGACGCCGCCGATGTAGTAATCGGGCGCAAGACGGCCCCGTGGCCTGCGTGGCAAGCCCGGGGCCGCCGAATTCATCGTAGTGTCAGACGCGCGCGCCACTCTCGCTTCCCATCAGGGTTTCCAACACCTTCTTCGCGCAGACCGGGATGACGCTGCCGGGGCCGAAGACGCCGCAAGCGCCGGCTGCGAACAGGGCATCGTAGTCCTGCTGCGGAATAACACCCCCGACAAAGACGGCAATGTCGTCGCGACCGAGGCGCTTCAACTCGCTCACCACCTCGGGCACGAGCGTCTTGTGAGCGCCGGCCAGCGAGGAGATGCCAACGACGTGGACATCGTTTTCAATGGCCATGCGGGCGGCTTCCTTGGGCGTCTGGAACAGCGGGCCGACATCAACGTCGAAACCGATGTCGGCGAAAGCCGTGGCAACCACCTTGGCGCCGCGGTCGTGGCCGTCCTGGCCGAGTTTGGCGATGAGTACGCGTGGGCGGCGGCCTTCCGCGGCGGCGAATGCGTCGGCCAATCTGCGCGCCGACTGGAACTCCGGATCCGATTGGGATTCGGACGAATAGACGCCCGAGATGGTCCGGTTCACTGCCTGGTAGCGGCCAAACGGTTTCTCAAGAGCCATGGAGATCTCCCCGAGGGTGGCGCGGAGACGCGCGGCCTGGACCGACAAATCGAGCAGATTGCCCTCGCCGGTTTCTGCACACTTGGTGAGCGCCGAAAGCGCGGCCTGGACGGCCGGCTCGTTCCGCGTTGCGCGGACCTGCGCCAACCGGCGCAGTTGCGAGTCGCGGACGGCGCTGTTGTCGACCTCGAGGATGTCGATCGAGTCCTCGTGGTCGGGGTGGTATTTGTTGACGCCGACGATGGTCTCCCGTCCGGAATCGATGAGCGCCTGCCGGCGTGCGGCTGCCTCCTCGATGCGCATCTTCGGAAGACCGGTTTCGATGGCCTTGGTCATGCCGCCGAGCGCTTCTACTTCCTGGATGAGCGACCAGGCGCGGTTCATCAACTCGTTGGTGAGCGACTCGACGTAATAGGATCCGGCCCAGGGATCGACGGCCCTGCAGATACCTGTCTCTTCCTGGATGTAGATCTGAGTATTACGGGCGATGCGGGCCGAGAAGTCGGTCGGAAGCGCAATCGCCTCGTCGAGCGCATTGGTGTGCAGGGACTGGGTATGGCCCAGTGCCGCCGCCATGGCCTCGACGGCCGTGCGCACGACGTTGTTAAAGACGTCCTGCGCGGCAAGTGACCAGCCGGAGGTCTGCGAATGCGTGCGCAGGGCCATCGACTTGGCGCTTTTCGGATTGAACGACTTCACGATCTTGGCCCAGAGCATACGCGCGGCGCGCATCTTGGCGATCTCCATGAAATGGTTCATGCCGATGGCCCAGAAGAAGCTGAGCCGCGGAGCGAACTCGTCGATGGAAAGGCCGGAATTGATACCCGTTCGCAGGTATTCAAGACCGTCGGCCAGCGTGTACGCAAGTTCAATGTCGGCCGTGGCGCCGGCTTCTTGCATGTGGTAGCCGGAGATCGAGATGCAGTTGAACTTCGGCATGTTGGCCGAACAATACCGGAAGATGTCGCCGATGATCTTCATCGAAGGCGTGGGCGGGTAGATGTAAGTATTGCGGACCATGAACTCCTTCAGAATGTCGTTCTGAATGGTTCCGGTCAGCTTGACAGTGGGGACGCCCTGCTCCTCGGCGGCGACGATGTAGAAGGCCATGATGGGCAGTACCGCGCCGTTCATGGTCATCGACACAGACATCTGATCGAGCGGAATCTGATCGAAGAGGATCTTCATGTCCTCGATCGAATCGATGGCCACGCCGGCCTTGCCGACATCGCCTTTGACTCGCTCGTGGTCGGAGTCATAGCCGCGGTGCGTGGCGAGATCGAATGCCACCGAGAGCCCCTTCTGACCGGCCGCGAGATTGCGGCGGTAGAACGCGTTGGACTCTTCAGCCGTGGAGAATCCGGCGTACTGGCGAATCGTCCAGGGCCGCATGACGTACATCGTCGAGTAGGGTCCCCGCAGAAAGGGCGGTAGCCCGGCGGCATAATCGAGATGCTCCATGCCTGCAAGATCCGAGGCGTTGTACCAGGGTTTGACGCCGATCTGCTCGGCGGTCCTCCACACGCAATCGGGCGGAACGGAGGCGGCAGGAGACTTGGCGGCGGCCTTGTAGTCGAGTTTCGAGAAATCGGGTCTCATGGTTAGTTTCTCACCCCCAGACGGTCCTGCCATTCGCGAAGCGTGTCAACCTGGTTGGACAGAACGTGAACGAAGCCAGCGACGCCGATCGTCTTCAATTCCTCGATCGACTCTTTGGGGTTGCCGGCCACGACGATGGGCGTCTTTGTCTGCGCGGCGACGTCGCGGGCAAACTCAACGTATTCGGAGTCGGACGAACAGAGAACGATCAGGTCCGCCACCGGATCGAGTCCCTCGCTCTCGACTATGTCGAATCCGCCGCAACCGAAGAAGTTGAGGCAGAATGCGCCGCGGGCCGTCTTCATTTTGAGGTCGCCGCGCTTGAGAAGGAGGATGCGGGGAGTTTTGCCTGCCGCCTTGGCATGGCGCTCAGTGCGCAGGCGGATCGATTCGATGGCCTGCGATTGACGCCATCCGGGACCGATCTCGCTGGCCGCGGCCAGAGCCGTTTCCTTCGTGTCAGGGTAATTATTGACGCCGACCATCACCTTGCGGCGCGACGCCATCGCCTTCTCCTTGGCGGCGCGGGCCTCGGCAACTTGCGCGTTGATGAAGTCCTGCGCCTTGGCGAATCCGCCCTTCTCCTCGATCTGCTGGAACAGCGACCAAGCGGCGGCGGCGAGCGAATCGGTGAGGGTTTCGACGTAATACGAGCCGCCGGCCGGGTCGGCCACGGCGTCGACGTGCGCCTCTTCCTTGAGGACCAACTGGACGTTGCCGGCCATGCGCTGCGAGAAGCGCGCCGGCACGACTTCCAACGAGTCGCAGCCGCCAAGGGCCGCCGACAGGGCCTCGGTCGTCACTCGCAGCAGGTTCGTGTAGGGATCGTAGATCGATTTGTTTGCAAGCGCCGTGCGAGCATGAATCCTCATGCGCGCCGCATCACCGGCCTGGGGCGAAAACGCAGTCACCGCCCGCGCCCACAACAATCTGGCAGCGCGGAGCTTGGCGATCTCGAAGAAGTAGTTCGAGCCAATGGAGAATACGAAGGTGAGCGCAGCGGCTTGGGCAGCCGGATCAGGGGCCGCAGCCAACCTGTCGACTCCCTCGGCGATGGCGCAAGCCAATTCCTGAACGGCCGTCGCGCCGGACTCATGGAAACGCGACGCATCGACGGCGCTGGCAGAGAGCTTGAAGTCCTGGGCAACCGCCCAACCGCCCGCCTTGCCGCGCGTGAACGGGAACTCGCCGGGCGCGACATCGGCCGGCGAAGCGTCTCCGGAACGGTAGTAAGGCCGGACGGCAATACCTTCTTCTGTCCGCCAGACCAGTCGCTTGTCATAGTCGGCGCCCTTCAAGTCGACCTGAATGAGCGCCTCCCACTGTTCAGTGGTAACGGGCGGAAACTCCGCGCCGATGTGGAGTGGCGTCGCGTGATGCAGGTCAGTGTCCGGCATTGGACGCCTCCTGAACCACCTCGATGAGATAGCTGAAATCCTTCGGATGGACGAAGAAGATCTGTGTGCCGCGGGAACCGGGACCAGGCTCCTGGGTCATATTGAAGCCGGCATCCTTCATGTACGTGTAGGCAGCATTGATGTCAGCGACGCGGAAGGCGAGATGGGCGAAACCGCCGCGGCCGCCATTCTTCTCTATCTGCTTGGCGACGGGCGATTCAGGCGACATCGGCTCCAGCAACTGGATCAGGTTCTGGCTGGAGCCAATCCGCAGTAGTACCTCGCGGACCTGGTGCTTGCCATACACCTCTTCCCGATGCAGTTCGGTGAAACCGAGCTTCTCATATTTGTCCACGTAGGCGTCCAGTTGCCCTTGCGGGACGGCCAACGCCACGTGGTCGATCAGCTCGAAGCCAGGGACTTGGGTGAGGTTTTCGCTCATGACTGTTTCGGCTCCTTCTTATTCAAAGTCGACCAAAATCTGACCGGCCGTGACGCCGTCGCCCGGGCCAACTCTGATCTTTATCACCTTGCCGGCGTTCGGGGCGGTGATATTGGTCTCCATCTTCATCGCCTCAAGCACCAGCAGAGTGTCGCCAGGTTGGATTTGCTGGCCTTCCTGCGCGGCCACCTTCACCACGATGCCATTGATCGGGCTGCGGCAGACCTTGTCCTCATCCACATTGCCTTCATCCTTCGGAGCAGCCGCACCGGCCGCCAGCGGGGCGGCCGCCATTCGGACGGCTCCGGGCTGAATCATGTAGCCGGGGATCGGGCGGCTGGCTTCGGCCTCGGTGGCCTCGACTTCAACTTCGTAAACTTTGTTCTCGATGGTGATCTTCAGTTTCACGGCTGGCAACTCCCCTAATCCTGTCTTCTTTCGATGCGGTGCGAGGCCTGGATAAAAGCGCGTCCTTGCTGGGCCCACGCATGTGACGAGACGAGTCGCACCTGGCGGATCGGCGCGCGCTTGCCCAGGTACGCCGAAACGGCGGCGGCAATAGCCATCAGGAGTTCGTCATTGATACCTTCCTCGACGGCTGGAGCGGTTGGTGCGGTGGCTTGCGCGGGTTGGGAGGCGGTCTTTGGGCCGTACCCCTCGATCTGCGCAAGCCTGGCGGTGAGGGCCTCAATCTGAGATTGAAGCGCCTGGATCTGGTCACTCAGAGATTTGAGACTGACTTGTTCCATGTCGTAATCTCCTGTCGCTCCTTAGAGCGGAATCAGGCCATGTTTCTTGGCCGGCCGCAACTCGCGTTTGGTCAGCAGGTATTCGAGCGACTGCGCCAGGACACGGCGCGTGTCGGCCGGTTCGATGACATCGTCCACCAGACGGCGGCCAGCAGCCACGTACGGGTTGGCGAATGCGTCCCGGTACATGGCGATCATCTCCTTCCGTTTTGCAGCCTTGTCCTCGGCCTCGTTGATCTCCTTGCGGAAGACGATCTCGGCCGCGCCCTCAGCACCCATGACTGCGATTTCGGCCGACGGCCAGGCGAAAGCGCGATCGGCGCCCAGGTCCTTGCAGCACATGGCGATGTGAGCGCCACCATAGGACTTGCGCAAAGTAATGGTCAGTTTCGGCACCGTAGCGGCCGAATAGGCGAACAACAGTTTTGCGCCGTGACGGATGATGCCGCCGTACTCCTGTTGCACGCCAGGCATGAATCCCGGGCAGTCGACTAAGGTCACCAGAGGAATATTGAACGCGTTACAGAACCGGACGAATCGGGCCGCCTTATCAGAAGCGTTAATGTCGAGCACGCCAGCCATGTAGGACGGCTGGTTGGCGACCACGCCGATCGAACGGCCGCAGATGCGTGCGAATCCGATGACGATGTTCGGCGCGTAGGAAGCCTGGACTTCGAGGAAATCCGCATTGTCGACCGAGCGCAGGATGACGTCGCGCACGTCGTAGGGTTGCTTCGGATCGTCGGGGACAACGTCGTTGAGTTCCTTCACCGGCTCGACGTTGCAGTCTGACGGAACCTCGGGCGGATCCTCCATGTTGTTGTTGGGCAGAAAACTGAGCAGCTTCTTGCAGATCAGCAGCGCCTCTTTGTCGTCCTCGGCGATGAAGTGAATGACGCCCGAGTTCACCATATGGGCGTCAGGGCCTCCCAGCGCGTCGGCTGTCACCGTCTCGCCGGTCACCTGCTTGATCACCTGCGGCCCGGTAATAAACATCTGGGCCTGCCGTGTCTGGATGATGAAATCCGTCAGCGCCGGCGAGTAGGCGGCGCCTCCGGCGCATGGGCCGCAAATCATGGAAATCTGCGGGACCGCGCCCGACAACTGCACATTCGAATAGAAGACCTGTCCGTAGCCGCTCAACGCATCGATGCCTTCCTGCACGCGCGCACCGCCGGAATCGTTGATGAAGATGAATGGCGAGCCAGTCTTGAGTGACTGCTCCATGATTTTGGCCACCTTCACCGAGTGCAACTCGCCGGCCGATCCGCCCATGACAGTGAAGTCCTGGCTGGCGAAGTGGACCAGGCGGCCGTCGATTGTGCCTGCGCCGGTGAGCACGCCATCAGCGGGCACTTCCTTGCCCGCCATACCAAACTGTACGGCGCGATGCTGCGCGAACAAGCCGATTTCCTGCAGCGAACCCGCATCGAGAATCCCCTCGATTCGGTCCCGTGCGGTCAGCTTGCCCTGCGACCGGTGCTTGGCCAACTTGTCGGCGCCGCCGCCCTGCTGGAGCTTTTCCCGGCGCTTCTTCAATTCTGAAATTTTGGTGTCCATTGACATATGAATGAATCTCTATTTAGTCCTGATTGTGAATAAACCCGTGGCGGGGCAGGCGCGTTGGCAGCGCCCCCACCGGAGCCGGCCACGCCGGCGACGGGAAGAAATCCGATGCGATGCTGTCAGACCTAGGGGGTACCAAGCGGCTGGCCCTCGCTATGCTGGCGAGACAGTGACCTTGGTTGTTTTACCGTTGAGCTTGATCTCATAGGAGACCGTCGACTGGACCGGGCCCTTACCCGCTTCGGCTGGTGGCGCGGCGGCGGCTGGCTTGGCCGACGGCGCTTTGCCCAGATTCTTCGGGCCCTCATTCCTCGTCGAGAAGAACTTGGGCGCCACCTGCGGAAACATGGCGTAGGTCAAGACATCTTCGTCCGAGCCATCGCAGCCTTTGAGAGCCAGAGCCATTGAGCGCAGCCCTTCCCATTCCGGCTTCAGCGTGTCGGCAGGACGGCTGGTGATGCGCTCCTTCTTCGTCTGGCGGGCAGCCAACTCGACGATTTCCTGGTCCCTCGGTCCAATGGTAGAGCCGTAGTAGCCGAGCAGCAGATCGGCGAATTCGCCCGTAAGGACCTTGTACTGGCCCATCATCACGTTGAATACCGCCTGCGTGCCCACAATCTGAGATGACGGCGTCACCAGTGGCGGATAGCCGGCCACCTTGCGAACGTTCGGCACTTCGGCCAGTACTTCCTTGAGCTTGTCGCCGGCACCCTGCTGCCTCAACTGCGACTCCATGTTCGAGATCATCCCGCCCGGAATCTGGCTGTCGAAGATGTCAGTCTCAACGCCGGTGATGTCGGAAAGGAACTCCCGGTACCGCGGCCGGACTTTGGCGAAATGCTCCTTAATGTTGCGCAGCCGTTGCTTGTCCAGTTCGGTGTGATATGGCGTGCCGGCCAGCATCTCGGCGAGCGACTCGGTCGGATTGTGGCCCGGCCCAAGCGACAGCGAGCTGATCGCTGTGTCGACACAATCGGCGCCAGCTTCGATCGCTTTCATCAGGCTAACCAGCGTCACGCCTGTCGTGGCATGGACGTGGACGTGGACACGAATCTCATTGCCGCACGCCGCCTTGATCGCCTTCACCATGTCATAGGCCGCCTGGGGCTTGAGCAGCGCCGCCATGTCCTTGATGCAAAGCGAATCGCAACCCATGTCGACAAGTTGCTCGGCGAATTCGACGAAAGCAGGGATGGTGTGGAGTGGGCTCACCGTGTAGCAGATCGTGCCCTGGGCGTGCTTTCCAGATCGCTTAACGGCCTGGAT
This sequence comes from uncultured Candidatus Solibacter sp., assembly GCA_964604945.1. GTDB lineage: Bacteria > Acidobacteriota > Terriglobia > Bryobacterales > Bryobacteraceae > PNKE01. Next base: position 5,652 of record CAZSBK010000018.1, on the reverse strand, counting down.
CGCCCGGCGCACGTTGCGGATATCGTTCAGCGCGTCGAACACGCGGAAAACATCCATGCCGTTCTCGGCGGCCTTCGCGACGAACCGGTCAACGACCGTGTCTTCATAGTGACGGTAGCCGAGCAGGTTTTGACCGCGCAGCAGCATCTGAAGGCGCGAGTTGGGCAACAGCTTCCGGAACTGCCGGAGCCGCTCCCACGGGTCTTCGTTCAGGAAACGGATGCAGGAGTCGAATGTTGCTCCACCCCAGCATTCCACGGACCAATATCCGGCCTTGTCGATATCCTCGCAAGCCGGGACCATGTCCTCCATCGCCATGCGGGTAGCCATCAGGCTCTGATGGGCGTCGCGCAGAATGAGCTCGGTCACATCGATTTTCTTGGACATATGTGAATAAGTACCTTGTAGGACGGATTCTCAACCTAATGATAGAGTATTGGGCGGTTGAGAATGTCCACCCCAAGTATATCAGATGCAAAGGTCCGAAATCAGAGGCGCGTCTGGCGCCTGCTGGCAGGGCCTGAGGGCATGAACAGTTCGTTCGGCGGCCCGGCCGGGAACGTTAGCGACAAAGCGCCGCCGGGAGCAAGCCCGAAAACGCAGATCAGGATGGACAAGAACGCCTCAGCGGGGCCGATCCGAAGTTGTCCGAATCCATCGTGCTCTTAGGCGAAGGCCTTGCGCAGCACGTCGTAGCTCTTTTGGACGGCTGTGTCGGGGTTTTCCTTGCCTTCCATTTCGAGCGAGACCCAGCCGTGGTAGCCGGCCGTGCGGAGGATTTTGGCGATGCGCGGATAGTCCAGGTCAAGCGTGTACCATTCGCCGCCGCCATAGTAGGTCTTGGCCTGGACGATGGTGGCCTTGGGGGCAAGCTTGGCAATACCGTCGTAGGGCTCGGGCGTGGGGTAGTTGCCGGTGTCGAGATTGAGACCGAGCCAGGGCGAGTTCACCATCGAGTGGATTCTCATCAATACGTCGATGTCGGTAGTCAGCCCCCAGTGGTTCTCCAGGCACATCTGAACACCGAGTTTCTCGGCATCGGGCAGGCAGGCATGGATGCACTCGACACACCAGTCAATGGCGTCAGCCAGTTTGTAGCCGGCGAGCGGCGGTTCGTTGCCCTTCACCTTCATCAGGTCGTCGAAACTCGGTATGGTCTTCCAGCGGCCCGAATTGAGGCGCATGGCGGGAATTGCCAGCCGGGCCGAGAGATCCAGGCAGCGGCGGGTATGGTCGATATGCTTCTGGCGCTCGGCTTTGTCGGGGAAGACGAAGTCCTGATGGATGGAGAGCATGGGGAACGACAGACCCTGCTCGAAGGCGCGTTTCTTCAACGCGTTGACATATGCGGGCGTCTCGTTGTCCATCTGGCGGTGGAGGATTTCGACGCCGTCGAATCCGATCCTGGCAGCCGAATCGATCACCTGCTCGATCGGGTACTTCGTTTGCTTGAAATGCCAGTAGGAGTAACTCGAAACGGCCAGTGGAATGCGTTTCGTAGAAGGCGCGGCGGCGCGCAACGCGGGCAGCGGCAGGGCGGCGGCGGCGAAAAGGGAGCGGCGGGAAAATTGCATGGATCAAGGACCTCCTGGGTCACATTCAGTTTAGCGGATCGGGCTCCCAAGCCTGGACTGGACGCAGGCGGTTCAAGGGAGGAGTTTGAGGATCATGCCGGAGTTGGAGACGATCCAGAAGTGATCGTCGCCGACGCGCGCGATACTCGCACGAGTCCCCTCGGCGCGATAGTCAACTTTCATGTCGTACCAGCCGGCGCCATTGGGACTATAGAGCGCCTTGATCTTGCCGGTCTGGGCCGACGTTCGGAGCCGCCCAGGCGATTCCACGCCCGCCAGCAGAATCCCGGCTTCACCAACCAGGGCGATGTCGGTGACGTTGATCTGTGGCTTACGGAAGATCGGGGTGGCGCCTCCGGTCCTCAGGTCGAGGCTAGTGACCTCGGAGGGCCAGTCGAAACCATCATCGTAGACGATCAGGCTGGCCCCCCGCATGCCTTTCATTCGGATCTTCGTCAGGTCGCCGAACGCGGAGGTCATCACGGGCCTCCAGGAGTTGCCGCCGTCGTTGGTCACCATGGTGAAAATGACGCCCGGCAACAAGCGGCTTCGGGTGGAACGTTCCGGAATCATCCAGTCGGGCAGATAGCTATCCGATTCCGGACGGCGTCGTGATGTGCCGGCGATAATGCCCTGCTTCGGCGAAACGAACTCCAACCACGAGAGGAGCGTGTTGTCGCTGGTCAGCTTCAGTTCAACGCTTTCCTTGACCGGGCTCCAGGAACGCCCTGCGTCGGTGGTCACATAGAAAACGTTGCCAATTCCAAAGGCCCAACCTCGAGTGGGCGATTGGAAGTAAACGCGCAGCACTTTGCGGCTGGGCAGTCTGAGGCGTCTCCATTCAGCGCCGCCCTCGCTGGAGTAAAGCAGGCGATTGTCACAGACAATCCAGGCATTGGACTCGTCCAGAACATGGAGCGAATAAGGCCTGCGTCCGATGGAGGTTTCCGTCCACGTGGCGCCACCATCAGCAGTGCGAAGCGCGTAGTAGCCGGCAAGCTCGCCATCCTTGAACTTAGCCGCCGTTGCGAGACCTCGAGTAGCACTGGCAAATTGGAGCATGCCGAGGTCGAGCGACTCACGGTCCTTGTCGAAATGGTACTGGATCGACCATCCGCCGCGGCCGAACGTGGGGGAATCAAGCCCGGGCCGTAACAGTGCCCCCTCCGGGAGTTGAGACATCTGGCTCCGCTGCGCCAAGGCATTCAGGCTGGTAGCGGCGGCAATGAACGATCTTCGCGTTGTGGACACAGCCAGATCAGTCCTCGCCCTTCCTGGCGATATGGCCGTGCGACATGACCAGGGCGACGTGGTTAGTCTCTTCGATGGCGCTGGGGGCCATGCGGGCAAGAACGAGCAGGCAGCCAACCTGTTCGCCCACCGTGGTAAGCAGTTCCATCTCGGCGCCCGTGTGGCGGTGCGGCACGCGGTGATGGACGTTGATGACGCCGATGACGCGGTTCCGGGCGATCACGGGAACCGACAGGAAGGATTCGAAGTTGTCCTCCGGCAGGTCGGAGAACTTCCGGAAGCGCGGGTCGCTGTAAGCTTCCGAGGCGATGGCCAGCATTTTTCTCTCACGGGCCACCCATCCGGTCAGGCCCTCATCGAGTCGCAGACGGACGCGCCCAATCTGTGATGGGTGGGGATTGGACGAGGCGCACAGGACGAGGTGATCGCAGTCGATCAGGTACAGCAGCGTGGAATCGCAGGCAGTGAACTGGGTCACCAGGTTCACGATGGACTGTAGCGTCTCGGCAAGGCTCAGTTCGCGTACCATCAGGCGCGAGATGCGCTGAAAGACGCCCAACTGCCTTTCCAGGACAGTCAGTTTGGATTCCAGGTCTTTGGACTTGGGCACGCCCTGATTATAAGTGGTATCGGGTGGAACGCGGAGGCGTGTGAGCATGCATGGGCAAATGTTGACCCGGCGCAAGGCCAGGAGCTTGGTAGGATAGGATGCATCACTGGTAGGGAAACCGGATCGCCTCGGGAGGTCGGACACACGGTCTCGCCGGCGGGAAGGCGGAAACGCCTGCCGCGAGCGCCCCTGCGATCGTGTTCATGAGAATGGCTCATAGAGCCGGATAGGAGACAGGAAACACAATGTGGAATCGCAGCAAGAGAGAAGAGGAAACACAGGCGAGACAGATGGCTCCGGAGCCGGCCAGGGAAGCGATCCCAACCACGACGTACCCGGCGCGCAGGGTGGAGGAAGCCACAACGCGCGCGGCCGCCGTGATCGGTAAGACGATCCTGGTGAAGGGCACGGTGAGCGGCAAGGAGGATCTGCTGGTGGACGGACGCCTGGAAGGTGACGTCGATCTGCCGGAAAACCGGTTAACGGTGGGCCCTGGCGGCCAGATCGAAGGCAAAATACGCGCGAGAGAGATCGTCATCTATGGAGTGGTTCAGGGCAATCTCGAGGCGTCTGAACGGGTCGAGATCCGCAAGAACGCAAAGGTGATCGGCGACCTGAGGGCGTGCCGTCCGGTGATCGAGGACGAAGCCTACTTCAAGGGCAACGTGGAGACCATCCGGGTTGACCCGCCAAAACAGGCCAAACCTGCCGCGGCCGCGCCGGCGCCGGCTGCAACGTTAGAATCGCAATCGCCGTTGATCGTCCCGCCGCCGACGGAGAGCAGCCGGGGATGAACCAAGCCGGGGCCGGTTCCTCCGGCCTGGCCCAGGCCGGAGGACAAGGGGCGTCGGCTGATCAGCGGCGCAGCCACGCCATGCAGAGTTTGGCCCGTCACCTGGAAAGCCACTTCGGCCTCCAGGTGGCCGACCTCGGCGGGCTCAACCAGAACAACCTGGATTTCGTCACCGGCTCAGGGCACCGTCTTTATGCGGTCGATTTGATTGTGGGTTACGACAGTTTTTTCTCTAGGGGTGAGATCTCCGAAGGCAAGGCCGATGAGGCCCGAATAGCGGAGTTTCTTGAAGCCACATTGGATGGCACGGGCCGGCGCCTGTCCGCCGTCCTGCTCTGGGACCGTCTTCAATTCCTCTTGCCCCAGGTGGCCCTGGCGCTTGTCGAAAGGCTGAGAGCGGTGATGGAGCCTGGTGGGTTGCTGCTGGCGATGTTCCATCCTGAATCCGCAGGTTCGGCCGCACCGCTCGATTGCCGCATTCTCGGGGATTCATTCGTGAAGGCTGTGCCAAGACCACCACTCCGGCCGGTCGAACGGTTCAACCCGCGAACGGTCGAACGGCTGTTCTCCGGATTCGGCAGCTTGAAGTTCTTTGTTACGCGGGACAGCCTGCAGGAGGTGCTGGTCCGGCGCTGACTTCCAGGTCGGCCGCTCCATCCAGATCATGGAAAAACCCCGCTGGGTGTTCCTAAACGGGCCGCCCGGCGGGGTTTCTTTCGTTGACTAGGTTAACTCCGAGGGCTGTTACTACTCGACCTCGCCCAGAGTGTCGTCGAAATTGAGTTCGCCGCCCTCCGAGCCGGACACATAGCCGCCCTTGGTTTCGTCGTCGTAAACCTGGAAGGAGTCTGCCAGGACATTCTCGTCTGACACCGGTTCCTCGACAAGGTCCTCGCCGGCGATCTTGACACGACGGTAGTAATCCATGCCGGTCCCGGCCGGGATCAATCGACCCATGATGACGTTCTCCTTCAGGCCGCGGAGCGAATCCACCTTGCCGTTGATGGCGGCTTCAGTGAGTACGCGCGTGGTCTCCTGGAACGATGCGGCCGAGATGAATGAGTCCGTGGAAAGTGACGCCTTGGTGATGCCGAGCAGGACGGGAGAGCCGGTTGCCGGACGTCCGCCGGCGGCGATGAAGACGTCGTTCTCCTCGCGGAAACGGAATTTGTCGACCACTTCTTCAGGCAGGAATTCGGTGTCGCCGATGTCCTCGATCTTGACCCAGCGCATCATTTGGCGGCAAATCACTTCAAGGTGTTTGTCGTTAATGTTAACGCCCTGCAGGCGGTAGACTTCCTGGATTTCGTTGACCAGATACTTCTGCAGTTCCTGTTCGCCGAGGACCTTGAGGATGTCGTGCGGGTTTCGCGGACCATCCATCAGCGGGTCGCCCGCCTTGACGCGTTCGCCCTCCTGGACGT
>CAZSBK010000017.1:0-68319 GCA_964604945.1 uncultured Candidatus Solibacter sp. | reverse complement strand
CTTCCTGTTCCTTGGCCCGACCGGCGTCGGCAAGACCGAGCTGGCGCGCGCTCTGGCCGAAACCCTGTTTGACGACACGCGGGCCCTCATCCGGCTCGACATGAGCGAGTACCAGGAAAAACACACCGTCGCCCGCATGATCGGCGCGCCGCCAGGCTATGTCGGCTTCGACGAAGGTGGTCAATTGACCGAAGCGATCCGGCGCCGGCCTTATTCCGTGGTGCTGCTCGATGAAATTGAGAAGGCCCACCCCGATGTCTTCAACGTCCTGTTGCAGGTGCTTGACGACGGCCGTCTGACCGACGGCCAGGGCCGCACGGTCGATTTCCGCAACACGATCCTGATCATGACCTCGAATCTAGCGAGCGACAAGATCCGCGCCTATTCCGGGGAGAGCGCCGGCGCATCCTACGAAATGATGAAGTTGGCCGTACAGGAAGAGCTACGGCGGCATTTCCGTCCTGAGTTCCTGAACCGAGTGGACGAAACCGTCGTCTTCCACTCCCTGCGCGCCGACCACCTGAAGCGGATTGTCGACATCCAACTCGGCCATCTTAAGAGGAGGCTCGAGCAGCGCCACATCACGCTCGAGTTGAGCGAGGCTGCGCGCGAGTATCTGACCCATGTCGGTTACGAACCCGATTTTGGCGCTCGCCCGCTCAAACGCGCCATCCAGCGTGAACTGGAGACTCGTCTGGCCCGGGGGCTGCTGGATGGAGCGCTCCGCGATGGCCAGCACGTGGTTGCAGACATGGTGAATGGGGAGTTGACCATCGAACCGCAGGATGAACCCGCGGCGGCCGTCGGCCAGGCCTGAGCGAGGCGGAATGGACTCGCCGCATAACCGAGGAGATTCAATGAACGAACAGCAACAGCGGACTGCGCTGCCGGTACTGGCGCTGAAGAATATTGTGGTCTTTCCAAAGCTGGTAATCCCGCTTTCGGTCGGACGCGACGTTTCGCGCGCCGCCGTCGATGCGGCCCTCGAATCGCATGAGGGCGAGATCCTCCTGCTGGCGCAAAAGGACCCCGAGCAGGAAAACCCGTCGGCCTCCGATCTCAATACCACCGGAACCCGCGCCCGCATCCGCAAGGTTCTGCGCTCGTCCGCCAACTCCATCGAGATCATCGTCTCTGGCGTGGAGCGCATTCGAACCATTGATTTGAGGTCTGGCGAGCGATACTTCGAGGCCGCGGCCGAGGATTGGCCTCTCGAAATCGATGACGACGAGGATCGCGAAGCGCTTCAAACGGCCCTCTACGAACTCGCATCGAAGGCCATCGAGAAGATCAATCCCCAAGCCGCCGAGCAAATCGCCGGACTGCTCGCCTCGGCCGACGACCCGGCCCAGGTGATCGCCCTGCTATCCACCGCCTTCAGCATGGATCTGGAAAAGCAGCAGGGCCTGCTCGATGCCCCGACGCTGACCGAGGCGCTGAAGCTCGCCGTCAAGCACGTCTCGCACGAGATTCAGGTCCTCGAAATGCGGCAGAAGATCATCAGCGAGGCCCACTCCGAGATCAGTAAGGAGCAGCGCGATTACATGCTCCGCCGCCAGATGAAGGCCATCCAGCAGGAGCTCGGCGAGGACGATCCCGAAAAGGCCGAAGCCGCCGAACTGCGCAAGCGCCTGGGTGAAACGCTACTACCCGAAGCGGCTCTTAAGGAAGCCACCCGTGAACTTGGCCGCCTCGAACGCCTCCCTTCACAATCGCCCGAACGCCACATTCTGCGCACTTGGCTCGAACTCGTTCTCGAACTGCCCTGGAACACGGTGACCGAGGACTCGCTCGAAATCGCGCGCGCCCGCACCATCCTCAACGAAGACCATTACGGGCTGGACGACGTCAAGGAACGCATCCTCGAACACCTCGGCGTGCTGAATCGAAACCCGGATGCCAAGGCGCCCATCCTCTGCTTCGTCGGACCGCCCGGCGTCGGCAAGACCTCGCTCGGCCAGTCCATCGCCCGCGCCCTCGGCCGCAAGTTTGAGCGCATGAGCGTTGGCGGACTGCACGACGAGGCCGAACTGCGCGGCCACCGCCGTACTTACATTGGCGCCATGGCCGGGCGCCTCATCCTCGCCCTGCGCCGCGCCGGCTCGAAGAACCCAGTTTTGATGTTGGACGAGATCGACAAACTCGGCCGCGACTTCCGCGGCGATCCGGCCTCCGCCCTGCTTGAGGTCCTCGACCCTGCCCAGAACTCGACCTTCCGCGACAACTACCTGGACCTGCCCTTCGACCTCTCGAAGGTCATGTTCATCACCACGGCGAACACACTGGACACTCTGCCGCAGCCGCTGCTCGACCGAATGGAAGTGATCCGTCTGGCTGGCTACAGCGAAGAAGAGAAGATCGCTATCGCCAGGAAGTACCTCATCCCGCGCCAGTTGAAAGAGGCTGGGTTGAGCGAAACCGAGGCCGCCTTCGACGATGCCGGACTGCGCAAGTTGATCGAATCGTACACACGCGAGGCCGGCCTGCGCAATCTCGAGCGCGGCATCGCCCGGCTAGCCCGCAAGGCCACACTGCGGATTGCTGAGGGCAAGGACAGCAGCGTCGAAATGACGCCCGATCGCATCGTCGACCTGCTCGGTCCCGAAGTCTTCCTGCCCGAGGAAGGCCTCAAGACCCTGCCCGCCGGCGTGGCCACGGGTCTGGCCTGGACTCCCACTGGCGGCGACGTCCTCTATATCGAGGCCACGCTGCTGCCCAAGGGCAAGGGCCTTACCCTCACTGGCCAGCTCGGCGAAGTCATGCAGGAATCGGCCAAGGCCGCCCAGAGCTACCTCTGGGCTCATGCCGCCGATTACGGTATCGACCCGGATTCCTTCAGCGACTTCGGCGTCCACATCCATGTGCCCGCCGGCGGCATCCCCAAGGACGGTCCTTCGGCCGGCATCACCGCCGCCGTCGCCCTCGCCTCGCTTTACACCGGCAAGCCCGTCCGCCCTGATACGGCCATGACCGGCGAACTCACTCTCACCGGCCGCGTCCTGCCCATCGGCGGCGTCAAGGAGAAGGTGCTCGCTGCCCGCCGCGCCGGCATAAAGCGCATCATTATGCCCAAGGCGAACGCCAAGGATTTGCGTGACTTGCCTGACCATGTCCGGCAGGAATTGGAGTTCAAGTTCGCCGAACGCATCGATGAGGTTTTCGCCGAAGCCATCCCCCTTCTTCCGCGGGCGGCGCAACCGTCGGATCCTGTTTCGGACAGATAGTGTTCGTTTCCGGTAGAATCTGAAACCGGAGGATCTTTCCGTCTGAGCCTGGCCGGCCGTTTGCTTGCATCGCTTATTGCCGCCGCCTCCGGTTGGTCGGTGGGTAACGCCGCGACGGCCACACTCATTCTTCTACAGGCTCCTTCATTCAATTGGCAGGGCTGGGCGATTGCCAGTGCCGGAGTCGTTCTCGCCGCCTGGGCCGTGGCCGGAATCCCACTGGCAATCTCCGGAGCCACCTTCCCCCCGGGGCCCCGGCGCGCCGAAGCCGTCCTTGTTGCAGGATTCGGCTCCGGCAGCGCCATGTGCCTCCTTTTCTTGCCAGGTGCGATCGCATCGTCTGGCGGCCGCACCCTGTTGCTCGTCGTTGCCGGACAGGCACTCGCAACCGGCGCCGTTGCCATGCTGGTCTACTGCCTCCTCGTTGGCTTCCTCAGACCGTCGCGTCCCGGCTCCATTTCTCCGCGTGACTGACCGCATTGCCGCTCCCCGCCTTCGCTGTTATGCTGATTGTCGCTGGAATATTGGGGAGGTGATTCATGATCCAAAGAGTTCTTACTGTCACGGCTCTACTGGCTGGTTCCGTCTTCGCCCAGATGTCGTCCTCTCAGCGCCGCGTCGATTTCGAACAACTTGCCGGCTTTGTCGCCAAAGACTATGCTCCCTATGAGTGGAAGCGCGATGCATTCGGCTTCGACGCTCTCAAGATTGAGGGCTGGATCGATCGCGTCGAGAGTGCCAAGTCCGACCTTGAGTTCTTCGAGATCTGCGCCGAATACGTCGCCAGCCTACGCGACCTTCACTCCGGCTTCTATCTGCCTTCGGACTTCCTGGCCACCATCGGACTTGGCGTGGACCTCTACGATGGAAAGGCGCTGATCGACTCAATCGACCGATCGGAACTCTCTGCTTTTCGCTACCGTTTCGAGATTGGCGACGAACTCATCTCGGTCGATGGCGAATCCGCCGCGGATTGGATCGCCCGTATCTCCCGCCAGCAGTCGTTCGCCAACGAGCGCGCCACGCGCCGCTGGGCGCTGGACCAGTGGTTCTACCGCGACCAGGTCGTCATACCGCGAGCGCCGGAAATCGGCGACAAAGCCACTGTTGTCGTCAAACGCCGTTCCACCGGAGCCCTGGAGACCTACGAGATCCCCTGGTACAAGACCGGCACCCCCTACGTTGTCGTCGGACCCGTGCCATCGCCCTCTACCCGCCTCGCCGCTGAGTCCGTCTCCGCTCCCGCCGCATTCCAGCGTTCCGTTGAACGGGTCGCCACCCGCCGCACCCCCACCGCCAAGCGGGTCCGCAGTTTCGGGAGCCTCAAGCCCGCCTTTACGCTGCCCGCCGGCTTCATCACCCGCACCGGCGCAACGGCCGGTGCCTATATCTATGCCGGGACCTTCACTTCGGGTCCATACAAAATAGGCTACGTTCGCATCCCGGCGTTTCCGTCGTCCTACTACGCGCAGGCGACCCTGTTGAGCCAGCTCGACTTCGAGATCGACTACATGCGCAACAACACCGACGGGCTTGTGGTTGACGTCATGCGCAATCCCGGCGGCTCGGTCTGCCTCACCGACGAAGTCCTGCGCCGCTTCATCCCTTACCCCTTCCGCACAGTCGGCGACGAGTTTCGCCCCAATTGGGCGATTGTCCAGCAATTCCGCCAGGACCTCTGGGATGGCATCGACTTCGGTGCGACGGATACGGAGATCCTCCTGCTTGAAGCCTGGCTCAACGATATCGAGACCGCCTACTACGAGAATCGTGGACGCACCGGCCAAATCCCGGTCTGCGGCTTCTCGCTCGACATCCAGCCGCTCACCGATGAAAACGGCGATCCGTGGGGCTACGACAAGGCCATGATTGTCCTGATCGACGAATTCTCCACATCGTCGGCCGACGTTTTCCCGTCCGTCATCCAGGACGCCAACCGCGCCCTGATGGTCGGCCAGGCCACCGCCGGCGGCGGCGGATTGTCCATGGTCAGCGGACTCGGATTCTACTCGGAGACTGGGGCCTCCATGAGCATTACGCTCGGCGTCCGCCCCACGCCGCGCCAGGCGCCGGGCTTGCCCGAGTCGGCCTATATCGAGAACGTCGGCGCGCGTCCGGACATCGAACTCGACATCATGACGGAAGAGAACCTGCTCAACGGTGGGGCTCCCTTCGTCCAGGGCTTCACCCGCGCCATCGTCGAACACATCGAACGCGTACGCCAGGGCAATGAGGCGATCAGTTCCGCCCTGCCCGCGATTCCGCCAGCATCTCCGACACGCGCGCGTGCAACTCGGCAGTAAGCCGTCCGCGGTCCTTCAGCGTCATTCCGGCTACCGGCACCGGTTCGCCGATGATCACGTCCACGCTGGCCGAACGGAATTCCGAAGACTTCGCCGCCAGCACGTCCTCGGTGCCGCGGATCGCTACTGGCACCACCGGCACACCTGACTGAATCGCCAGGTACGCCGCCCCGTCCTTGAACGGTTGCAGCTCGCCCAACCCGCGGGTGCCTTCGGGGAAGATTAGCACCGACAATTTGCGCTCGCGGATCAGCCGCGCGCATTCATTCATGCTCTCGAGCGACGATCGCAGGCTGCCCCGGTCCACAGTCAGATGCCCGCCGCGCTTCAGATACCAGCCGATGAACGGCATCCTGAGCAGTTCCCTCTTGGCCAGGAACTTGAACTCGATGGGCAAAGACCGTAGCATCAGCGGCGTATCCATCAGCGACAAGTGGTTCGCCGCGACAACATAATTGTTGTTCACATCCAGCCGCTCGGCGTGATGAACCCGGACGCGGGCTCCGGCAATGCCCAGTACCATCGATCCCCAGAGCCTGTAAAGGAACCGCTGCCAGCGGCCCGCCGGCGCAACAACACTGGTGACGACGGCGATGGTGATCATCACCGCCGTCACCGCCCATTCCAACGGGATGGTGAAGAGCCAACTCCTGAGCTTTCCTAAACTCATTCAGCCGTACTTCTACTTCGCCGTCACCGTGATCGGCGCCTGCAGTTTGAACGTGAGCAGGCTCTCGCTCGGCAGAACCGCCGCCTCGCCCCGCGTCGCCAACACCGCGCCCGTACCGGCCGCGCCGCCCGCTCCTGCGCCAATGGCGGCGCCCTTGCCGCCACCGGCGATAGCGCCGATTGCCGCGCCGATGCCCGTCCCGATTCCGACTTTGAGTGCGTCCTTCTTGGTCGACTTCTGGGCCAGGCTCGTGTGATTCGTCGTGTCGAGCTTGACTACCTGTCCACCAGCCGTTTCAATCGACGCCAGGCTCACCGTCATCGACGCCACGCCTTTCACTCTCCCTCCCGGATCCGACGTCGTCACGATGCCCTTCACCGTCGCTCCCTTGGCCGCCACCGTGTAGCCGTCCACCACAAGCGGCTCATGGAGTGTCGCTTCGAACGGCGTGCCGTTGGTCGCCGTCTTGGTCGACAGAGCCGTCACAGTCCGCACGCTGATCGGCGTGCCCACTGCCACTGTGTACGTCTTCGGTGGCGCCGGGGCTGTCGGCGCATTGGGCTGACCCGCCTTGCCGCCCTGGCTCCACCCCGATCCCACCGGTGCCGCGCCGCCGCCTGCGGCCCCGCCGGACTGTGTCTGCCTTGGCGCGCCGGCAGCCGGTCCTTGCGCTGCCTGTTCCCGCGCCTTGTCCAGTTCTTGCTGCGCTGCGGCCACCTTCTGCTCGGCTTCGGCCAGCTTCTGCTCAGCCGCGGCTTGCGTGTTTGCCGCTTCATCCTTCTTCGTGCAACCGCCGAGCAGGAGCGCCAGCGCCACGGCCGTAATCATCCATTTCGCGTTCTGTTTCATCCGTTCATCCCCTCTCATATTCAATTGCTCGCGCTATGCCTTCGGCTTTGGCGGAGGCAATTCGCGCGCTTCGCACACCGAGTCGAATCCCTGCCTGGCATGCGTTCCGTCGCAGAACGGCTTGTTCGCGCTCATCCCGCACCGGCACAGGCCGATAGCGTTGCGCCCGCCAAGCCCGTATGCGTTGCCCTGTGCGTCCACGATTGTGAGTTCTGCCGGATCCCCCTCGATCCGGATCGGGCCATTATTGAAGACTGTCACTTTCAGCGCCATATGTGCCGATAGTATCAGACCACCGGCGGTTGACTCCGGCAATATAATGTCCGAGTGAGACTGTTCGCCCTATGGCTTGCCGTCTGCGCCTGCTCCGGTCAGGCCTCGCCGGCTCAGCCTCAGCCGGACGATGCGCTGCGCGTGTCCCGGCTCCAGGTGGCGGCATCGGGACTGTTTTCAAAGCTGCCGAACATCACCTGTTCGCTTGCCATTGAACGTTCCCGACGCCCGAAGGCCGACCGGAAGTTCGAACTCCTCGACAATCTCCACCTCGAGGTTGGCTTCATCGACGGCAAGGAACTCTACGCCTGGCCCGGATCAAGACGCTTTGACGACCGCGAACTGTTTGATCTGGTCGGCCCAATCGCCGGCGCCATCGGCAACGGCGACTTCGCCATCCACGCCAAGAGCATCATCCTCTCCGGCCTCGCCACGCTCGGGTTCGACGGCGAGGAGACAGCCGCTGGACGCCGCATGGACCGCTGGAATTTCCGCCAGCCCATCGCCACATCCAGACACGGGGTCCGTATCCCGCCCGCCGAAGCCATGGTCGGCTACAGCGGCACCCTCTGGGCGGACTCATCCAATGGCGACCTCGTCCGCATCGAGATGAAGATCAACGAGATCCCGCCACAGTTGCCGCTCAAGGCCGGATTCAAGACCATCACATACGAGCGGGTCCCCCTCGCCGAATCCTCGTTTCTCCTGCCCAAAACCTCCGAACTCATCCTCGTCGAACCCAGCGGCTCGGAATCCCGCAACCGCACCAGTTTCACAGGCTGCCGCCTCTACACCGCCGAATCCACCCTGAACTTCGAGGATCTCCCTGCCAGCGCTGCTCCACAGCCGGCGCGTTCGGCTGCCCTGCCCAGCGGGATCGAACTTCACCTGCGCCCCGTTGCCCCGGTCGACTTCCCGTTGCTCTCCGTTGGAGACCCAGTCCAGTTTACTGTCGACCGCGACGCCGTCTCCGATGGCCAGGTCCGCCTCCCCGCCGGGGCCCTGGTGAATGGTCGCGTGATGTCTCTCGAATGCCGCAATATCCCCGTTCAATACTGCCTCGCATTCCTTCGCCTCGAATCGTTCAAGGCCGGCGGCATTGAGGGCGAAATCCGTGCCGTGCTCCAATTGCCCTCCATCTCTGAACAGATGGCTCCGGCCTACCGTGAGCTCGACAAATCGGGCAAGCTTCGTGGAAGCTTCGGGTTGTCCATTGTCGAGCGGCCCGGCATGAGCCCTGTTTTCGTTCACAACAAGCGGTGGAAGGCCTCCGACACGACGGTCTGGCGCACCCGCTAGATCGGAGTGCCCACTCGCACCACCCTATAATGGCGTCGTGAGGCTTTTGCTGCCGCTCCTCTTCGCCGGCTGCTGTATTGGGCAATACAACCCCGCCGCCCCTCTGCCCGCCGAGACCCTTCGCCTTGCCCGCCTCCGTCTCGCCGCCTCGACCATCTTCGAGAAACTGCCCAACTTCACATGTACCCTGACCATCGAGCGGTCCAGCCGACTCGCTGCCAACCGCAAGTTCAACCTCATCGACCACCTCCGCCTCGAAGTCGCCCTCATCGATGGCAAAGAACTCTACGCCTGGCCCGGCTCGAAGAGCTTTGACGACCGCGACCTCGCCGATATGGTCGGCAATGAGGGATCCATCGGCAGCGGCGATTTTGCGGGCCACGCAAAATCCATCCTTTTGTCTCAGCACACAAGACTCAAGTTCGAAGAGGAGGAAACTGTCGAAGGCCGCCGCCTGGAGCGCTGGTCCTTCCACTACCCAATGCAAACTTCGCAGTACCTCATGCGTATGAAACCGCTCGAAGGACCCATCGGCTACAGCGGTTTGCTCTGGGCGGACGCAGCCAGCCACGACCTCGTTCGCATCGAGATGGATCTCAACGAGATCCCCCCTCAAATCCCACTCAAGTACGGCCGCAAGGTCATCGCTTACCAGCGCGCCGTCATCGGTGATTCCACCATCCTCCTTCCTTCCTACGCCGATCTGCTCCTCGTCCAGCCCAACGGCTTCGAGTCGCGAAACGTTACTACCTTCTCCGATTGCCACCAGTTCACCGGCGCATCCACCATCACCTTCGACGGCCCCCCTCCGAACTCGGCGCCCGCCGCCGCCCCGGCCGTCGCTTGGCGCCTGCCCGCGGGCCTCCCCGTTGAACTCAAGACCACCGCCATCGTCGATCTCTCAAAGGCGGCCGTCGGCGACCCGGTCTACCTCACGGTTTTCAAAAACGCTATCTCCTCGAAACAAGTCTGGCTGCCCGTTGGCGCAAAGGTCACCGCTCGTCTCGTCTCCCTTCAGTGTGGGCAGAGCCCGATGCTGCACTGTTTCGCCTATCTCCGGCTTGAGTCGTTTTCCTTCGAAAATAAGGAAGGCGTGATCCGCGCCGCCATGGAAATCCCCACTCTCGCCCAGCAACTCACCACTGCGTCCCCGCTCCGCCGCTGGCCCGTCTTGCGCCCCCCAGGCGATCCTGACTCTCCTCCCGCCGGACTCGGCGCCATCTTCGTTCGCGGCACGAAATGGTCCAAATCCTCGACGATGCTTTGGCGTACCCTGAAAGAGCCGGGAGGTATGCAACCATGATCCAGTTCGGGCCCGAAATCGAAAGAGAGACCCTCGCGTCCACGCTCGACTTCGCCGCGCGCCAGGTGCGCCGTCTCGCCGACGCCCATCCCGGCTATTACCCCATCTATTCCGCCAACGGAAAATGGAAACACGAAGGCCCCGCCTGGTCCCACTGGTGCGACGGCTTCCTGCCTGGCATGATGTGGATCTTCCACCGCCGTGCCGTCGATACTGCCGACAAGGGCTTCTGGATGGATCTCGCCATCGAGTACTCCCGCCCTCTCGAATCCCGCCAGTTCGACAAGGATACCCACGACCTCGGTTTCATTTTCCTCTCCACCTACTACCGCTGGTACATGATCACCCGCGAGCCCAACCTCAACGATGTCCTCGTCCAGGCTGGCCGCACCATGGCCGCCCGGTTCAAGGAAAAGGGCCAGTATCTCTGTTCGTTTGTCTCCGAGGACTCCCTGTTCATCGACATCATGATGAACGTCGGCATCATCTTCTATGCCGCCCGCGAGACCAACGACCGGCGCCTCCGCGACATCGCCATGCGCCACGTCCTCACCACCCGCCGCTACCTCGTCCGCGGCGATGGCTCCACCGCCCACGAAGGCATCTTCGACCTCGACACTGGCGAATTCCTCCGCATCTCCACCCACCAGGGCTATCGCTCCGACTCCTGCTGGTCTCGCGGCCTCTGCTGGGCCATGTACGGTTTCGGCGTCGCTTACGAATACACCCACGATCCCCGCTTCCTCGCTACCGCCCAGGACTGTGCCGACTACTACATCACCCACACCAACTCCGACGGCCTGCCCCCCTGGGACTTCCTGGCCCCGCAGGACAGCCGCCGTCTTGTCGACACCTCGGCTGCTGCCATCGCCGCCTCGGCTCTCCTCCGCCTCTGCCGCATGTTGCCCGACCCCGTGAAAGGCTTCTATTACTGGTCCTGCGCCCTCCACATCCTCAAGAGCCTCTGCGAGAACCACACCGCTGTCAACGACCCTGAATGGGAAGGCATCCTCAAGGGCGGCGTCTATCACATGCAGAAGGACCTTGGCGTCAATGAGAGCGTCATGTGGGGCGACTACTTCTTCTGCGAAGCCCTCGAAAACGCCCTCCGCCACTCCCCCATCAACGAAAAACGCACCAACGGCCACCCCTAAGATCATCCTGGTCGCCCTGTGGGGCGGACTTCAGTCTGCGAAGGGCTGCGACCGATCGCTGTGGTAGGCTCTTGCTGCGGCGGTACTTCCATGGCACCGATTTGCGCAGCCTTTCTTAGCTTGACCGGGGCCGATCTCCGCGAATATCGCGAAGCGGTCTATCGCGCGATCTC
The DNA here is from genome assembly GCA_964604945.1 of uncultured Candidatus Solibacter sp. GTDB lineage: Bacteria > Acidobacteriota > Terriglobia > Bryobacterales > Bryobacteraceae > PNKE01. The sequence goes on along the minus strand of CAZSBK010000017.1, from coordinate 57,071 downwards.
CGCTCTCGACGGGTGGAAGTGCACCCGCATGGAGGACTTCGGCGCGCGCGATACCGATGTTGATTCCTTTTGCCGCCTCAAGGCTGGAACCTGCGACCTGTTCGTCGGCATCGTTGGCCATCGTTTCGGCGGTTCGCCTCCAGGCGTCAAGGAATCGTACACCCAGAGGGAATTCGCCGCCGCTGTGAAGACGAATCGGCCCCGCCTGCTGTTCGTCGCCCCCGACGATTTCCCAGTTCCCGCCAACCTCATCGAGCCTGCCTGGAAGCTCAAATCGCAGCGGAAGTTCCGTGAGGGTCTCTCGCCCCAGCGCGCCTGTCCGCCACCCCCTTTGAGAGCCCACAACACCTGGCCAGCCAGGTGGTCGCGGCCATCCGCAATTGAGGAGCACCGTTTGAACCTGTCGCAATGGCACAACCTGTAGACGTTCGGAGGGCTGGACTCGGGAGCCGAGGCAGTTGGCTACTAGATGTTGGGGTTTCAGCGAGCCAGGAAAAGGGGCATTGTGTTCCTGGCCCGGTTCACCCGGTTCACCGGTTCACCGATTTGGCTTTGGCCTCGGAAGGCCAGAGTGACAGTTTGGCGCCAGGCAAGTTGGGGCGAAGGGAACGCGCCCCAGTTGGCTCTAGCGTCGTTCGTGTACTCGACGGGCTCGCGAAGCGAGCACAGCCAAGTCTGCGCTACTCCCCCGGGTTGACGGTGACGGCGAGCCGGACGGCCGGGTTTTCCTTGAGTTGGTTGAGGACGGAGTCGGGGACATCGCCGTCGACGGCGACCAGGGCGACGGCGCTCAGAGGTTTGTCGCCGATGGCGGGTCCTGCCTGGCGGCCGAGCGAGAAGTTGGCGATGTTGATGTTGTTCTTCCCGAGGACCGAGCCGACATGGCCGATGACGCCGGGGACGTCGTGGTTGCGCATGTAGATCAAGCGGCCCGAAAGCTGGCACTCGACCTGGATGCCGTCGACGGAGACCAGGCGCGGCTTGTTGAAGATGACAGCGCCGGTGGCGGAAGTGACGCCCGAGCCGGTTTCGAGCTTGACCTGGATGGTGTCCATGGCCACTGAACGCGGGGCGGCGTGGTGTTCACCCACTTCGATATTGCGCTGGCCGGTGAGCTGCATCGAGTTCACCATGTTGACGCGTCCGGCGAGTCCACGGGAAAGGACTCCGGCGACGGCAGCGTTACGCAGCAGGCGGGTGTTCAACTCTGAGATGCGGCCGGTGTAAGTGACGCGGATCGCCGTGGGGTTGCCAACGGCGACATGGGCGACGAACTTGCCGAGACGCTCGGCCAGTTCGAGATACGGGCCGACGGCGCGGTACTGTTCGGGCGAAATGGCTGGCATGTTGACGGCGTTGATGGCGATGCCGTTGGAGAGGTACTCGACCATCTGCTCGACGATGCGGATGCCAACGATTTCCTGAGCCTCCTCGGTTGCGCCGCCGATGTGGGGGCTGGCGATGACGTTGGGGGCGGTGAGAATGGGGTCGTCGGCGGGGATGGGCTCAGGGTCAAAGACATCGAGACCCGCCCCGGCAACCTTGCCGGAAACAAGGGCTTCACGCAGGGCGACAAGGTCAATCAGCTCGCCACGGGCGCAGTTGATGATGCGGACGCCGTCCTTCATCTTGGCGATCGACTCGGCGTTGATCATCTTCTTCGTCTCGGGGGTGACGGCGAGGTGAAGAGAAACGTAGTCGGATTCGGCCAGGAGGGTTTCCAGCGGGACGAGGGTGACGCCAAGGTCGGCGGCGGTCTGGGGGTTGACGTAGGGGTCAGACGAGACGATCTTCATCTCGAAGGCGCGGGCGCGGCGGACCACTTCCTGGCCAATGTTGCCGAGGCCGACGACGCCGAGGGTCTTGCTGCGGAGTTCGTTGCCGAGGAACTTCTTCTTTTCCCACTTACCGGCGAGGGTGGAGGCCGAGGCGGCGGGCACCTGGCGGGCGAGCGAGAGCATCATAGCGAGGGTGTGCTCGGCCACAGAGACGGCGTTGCCGCCGGGCGTGTTCATGACGAGGACGCCGGCAGCGGTGGCGGCCGGCAGATCGACGTTATCGACGCCGACACCGGCGCGGCCGATGAGGCGCAGGTTGGGTGCCTTGGCCAGGGTGTCGGCCTTCACCTTGACGGCGCTGCGGACGACCATGGCGTCGCAGTCGGCGAGATGGGGCTCGTACTCCTTGGGATTCGAAACGATGATCTGCCAGCCTTCCTGTTTGCGGAACAGGTCGATGGCGGCCGGGGACATGGGTTCGGCGATGAGGATCTTCATACTGCTTCTTTATGCCTTCTTGAATGCGGCTTCGGCGTAGATCTTCTGGACGGCGGCGACGCCCTTGCCGAATTCGACGGGGACGCCTTTGGAATGGAGGATGAGTTCGAGTTCGGCGACGAGGGAGAACATGTCGGCGAAGTCGAAGTAGCCGAGGTGGGCGATGCGGAAGATCTGGCCCTTCATGGTGCCCTGGCCGTTGGCGATGATGGCGCCGAAGTTATTGCGGAAACCCTTGACGATGTCGCTGGAGTCCATGCCGGCAGGGGCCTTGATGGCGGTGACGGAAGAGGAAGGCGAATTGGGCGCGAAGAGTTCCAGGCCAAGCGTGGTGGCGGCGGTCCGGGTGGCGAGGGCGAGCATTTGGGCGTTGGCGATGAGGTTCGCCATGCCGAGTTCCTTGATGTACTTGAGCGACTCGGCGAGGGCGAGGATGAGGGAGACGTTGGGGGTCCAGGCGGACTCACCCTTGTCGGCCATCTTCTTTTCACGCTTGAGGTCGAAGTAGAGGCGGGGCAGGGTGGCCGTCGAGTTCTGGGTCCAGGCCTTGGCCGACACGGAGATGAAGGCGAGGCCGGGCGGGATCATGAAGGCTTTTTGGGAGCCGCCGATGACGAGGTCGAGGCCCCAGCCGTCGATGTCGAGCGGCATGGTGCCGAGGCCGGTGATGCCATCGACGATGCAGAGAGCGCCGTGGGCCTGGCAGAGCTTGCCGATGGCTTCGACGTCATGGGCCGCGCCGGTGGAGGTTTCCGATGCCTGGAAGAAGACGCCCTTGGCCGAGGGGTTTTCCTTCAGGGCCTGTTCGACACGGGCAGGCGAGACAGTGTCGCCGTATTCAGCGGTGAGGACAACGGCATCGAGGCCGAAGGCCTTGGAGAGATCGACCCAACGTTCGCCGAACTTGCCGGCGGAGAGCACGACGACCTTGTCGCCGGCGGAGAAGAAGTTGGAGACGGCGGCTTCGAGAGCGCCGGTACCGGAGCTTACAGTGATGAGAACGTCGCCTTGCGTGCCGTAAACCTCTTTGAGGTCGGCGAGCACCTGGGGATAGAGTTTGATGAAGTCCTGGGTACGGTGGTGAATGTCGGACGCCATCATGGCGTGGAGCGCACGCGGCAGGAGAGGCGTCGGGCCCGGGGTGAGGAGTCTCTGCTTCTTGATAAACATGGCTGTGGGATGATTGAGAGTAATCCAAATAGGATAACAAAACCATGGCATTGATCGACCAACTGCAAAAAGACCTGGTGGCCGCGATGAGGGCCAAGGACGAGATGCGCCTCAGCACAATCCGGATGGTCAAGGCGGCGCTGATGAAAGAGAAAGTCGACACCATGAAGGCGCTCGACGAGGCCGCTGAGATGAGAATGCTCAACATGCTCATCAAGCAGCGCAGGGAGGCGGCCGACATGTTCCGTCAGGGTGGGCGCGAGGAACAGGCGGCGAAAGAAGAGGCCGAGTTGAAGCTGATTGAGGCGTACATGCCGGCATCGGCGACGGCGGAAGAGTTGGAGGCGGCGGTAGCGGGAGCGATGGCGGAGACAGGGGCAACGGCGGCCAAGCAGATGGGACTCGTGATGAAGGCGGCGCAGGCGAAGCTGGCTGGGAAAAGGGTGAACGGCAAATTGTTGAGCGAGATGGTGAAGGGGAAGCTGAGCTGAGTCCTCCATGGACGAGGCTAGACAAGAGTGCGGCGCCATTCGGCCAAGCCGCGGATGAGACAGGCGTCGAGCCAGCCACGGTAGCGTTCAACTACCGACGATTCCGGCTCCGCATAGCTGATGCGGAAGATGTCATCGCAAATGGGAACTGGGGGGGCTTCACCTGTCCGGATGTAAGCGAGGGCTACGACGAGGCCACTGAAACGTCGGCCTGCGGTGTGCAATGTGAGTACAATCTTGCTCACCAATGCGCCGGACTTCAGATTCAGCGACATCGACTGTTGGTAGTCTTCTGGGTTTGCCTGGTATCCGAAGCGCGTGGACAGGGGTGCTATCTCATGTTGTGGATGTGCCTCGTAGGTCGCCGCCTGGAACTGAAACTGAGGGCTGGTGGTCGATATCTCACGCCTCAGCCGGGCACTGATGTTCCCAAAAGCGTCGCTCGTTGATTCCAAGAGCTTCCCGGCCACCCGTTTCGCATTCGCGAACTTTGGCGGAGCGACCCGGCCGGTGGCGATGATCAGGTCACGTGTCAAATGGATTGCATCGTCTATCGTTTTGGGATCGCGGGTGTCAGTGGACTTCAGGATTGCGTCATACAGAGCGCGCTTCTGCAGGAAAGAGAAGAGGCCGACGAGGGCAGCGATGTTGCCCTCGTCGGCGGCTTCGAGGGCGTCGATGTAACTGGTGCGCTGGTCACGGGTGACGACAAGCGGAAAGTCTCCGGCTTTTATGAAAACCAGACTCGCCAGGGCGCGGGCGACCCGGCCGTTGCCGTCCTGGAATGGGTGGATCTGGGTGAAGGCGTGATGGAGCCATGCGGCTGACAGTTGCGGGGGGATCCCTCGTTCGATGTGTTCAGCGTGCAGTGCGACCATCCTGTCCATCTCCGAGGCCACGTGTTCGGGAGGACAGTATTCCTGGGTACTGCCGTCAGGGGTGCGGGGACTGTTCGAGAGAAGCTTGTATTCGCCCCGCTTCAACTCCGTGTCGAAGGGTCGGTCGAACTGGTCGAAGGCGGTGACGGTGGGCTGGTAGCGCATGAGAGCCGCGTGGAGCTCTTTGATGTAGCTGGTGCTCAGTGTGCGCTCGCCTTTGACGAACCCGAACAAGCCTTCCAGTACGTCAGCATGAGTTTGAATGATACGGGCCACAAGTTCCGGGTCCTTATTTGTGGCGTCGTGTGGGATGTAGGCAGCGTTGATGCCCCGCTCAATCAGAGTCTGGGTGATTCCGCGGTCCAGCGTGTAGACATTCTCAATGATGCCGGTCTCGATGGCCCATTCACGGACAAGTTCCTGATTCACAACCGCGACAGCCGAGTCATCCAGGAACTCTAGCTCGACTCGCCACATCTCGCGCAGGGCGTCCAATTCCGGGTCGACAAGAATGGCGATATCAACGGGAAGATCCGCTATCTCGCGCCAGCGGTAGCCGGTGGGCGGAACAGGGTTATTGGAATCACCCATGGTTGCATCTCCTCGGGACAGGACGTCTGATGACTGATGCTAACATCTTCAATCCGCGCGTCCAAAGACCCGGCATGTGGGTGTTTGGGAAGGCGCCCGGCGAGGTGGTGAAGTCGAAGTGGGGTAGATTCAACCACCGCTACGCCACTCAATCAGCGCGGCGGGCCGGTCGGTTTGAATGCCGGTGGCGCCGGCTTCGAGGGCGGCTTGCCAGCGGGTGGGGGTGTCGGATTTCCCAAGGCAATCGAGGAAGACCTCGCAGCCGGCGTCGAGCGCCACCCGGACGAGTTCGGGCTTGAAGTCCCAATCACTGAAAGCGACAGCGGGCGGCTTCAGCAGTGATAGGTTCTGTCGGAGTGTCGCGGCATCCACGGCTTCCGGCATGCAGGGCCAACCGGGACGGAGTTGGACGAGGTCACGATGGAGTTGAAAGCTGCCGTAGGTGAGGATGGCGTCGCGCATTCGATGACGTTCAACGGCGGCGACGATGGCGGCGGGCATGGCCTGTTTGACGTCAAGGTAGATGCGGATGCGGCCTTTGGCGAGCGCGAGGACATCGTCGAATGAGGGCAGGACGTCGTCGTGCTGGAGGGCGTCGTGCTTGATGACAAGCTGTCCGGCGGCGGTTGTGCGCAGATCGATTTCGATGTAATCGCATCCAAGGCGAATGGCTGCCTCGAAGGCATCGAGCGAGTTCGGTGGAGCGTCTTCGTGCGCGCCGCGGTGAGCGATGACTTTGACCTTACGAGCCACGTGAACAGGTTACCCTGAGGCGGGGTGGAACCGCGGGGCGGACCGGCCGCCATTTTTCGCTCGCAAATCCCAGCCGCGTACTCTATCTTGACAGAAGTAGTCTAATTTCAGGTCCGGTCGGGCCGGGAGGGGATGCATGAGCGGAGTGAGAGTTCTGGTTGGGACACGCAAGGGTGCGTTTGTCCTGACATCGGATGGAAAGCGGGAAAAGTGGAAGATCGACGGTCCGCATTTCGCGGGCTGGGAAGTGTATCACGTCAAGGGGTCGCCGGCGGACCCGAACCGGGTATACGCATCGCAATCGAGCAGTTGGTTTGGGCAGTTGATCCAGCGGTCGAACGACGGAGGCCAGTCCTGGGAGCCGGCGGGCAACACGTTTGCCTATGACGGCGTTCCGGGGACGCACCAGTGGTACGACGGGACTCCCCATCCGTGGGAGTTTAAGCGAGTGTGGCACGTGGAGCCGGATCACCGCGACCCGGACACGGTCTTGGCCGGAGTGGAGGACGCGGCACTTTTCAGAACCTCGGATGGGGGACAGACGTGGCAGGAGATATCCGGGTTGAGGGCACATGGATCCGGTCCTCAGTGGCAGCCGGGAGCGGGCGGACTTTGCCTGCACACAGTCATTACAACCCCGGCAAAGCCGAACCGGATCATCATCGCCATTTCGGCGGCGGGCGCGTTCCGGAGTGACGATGGCGGCAGGACATGGAAGGCGATCAACAAGGGGTTGAGGTCGCAGTACATTCCCGATCCGGAGGCGGAGGTGGGTCATTGCATTCATCACGTTGCGATGCACCAGTCTCGTCCGAATGTGCTGTTCATGCAGAAGCATTGGGATGTGATGCGTAGCGACGATGCAGGGGATTCGTGGCAGGAGGTGAGCGGAAACCTGCCGACGGACTTCGGTTTCGTCATCGACGTTCACGCACATGAGCCGGAGACGATCTACGTCGTCCCGATCAAGAGCGATTCGGAACATTTTCCGCCGGAGGGGAAACTGCGGGTCTATCGCAGCCGGACGGGCGGAAACGAATGGGAGCCGCTGACCAAAGGACTGCCGCAGAGTGACTGCTACGTGAACGTGCTGCGGGACGCGATGGCCGTGGACAGGCTGGACAAGTGCGGCGTGTACTTTGGCACGACGGGCGGGCAGGTGTATGCGTCGCCTGATGGCGGCGACAGTTGGTCGGCGATTGCCCGGGACCTGCCGGCGGTGTTGTCGGTGGAAGTGCAGACGCTCATATGATCCGGGTTGAGCTGCCGTATCATCTGAGAACGCTGGCGGGTGTGGGGGGAGAGGTGGAAATCGACGTGGCGGGTCCTGCGACATGCGGCTCGGTGATAGATACCATTGAAGCTCACTACCCGATGCTGGCCGGGACGATCCGCGATCCGGCTACTGGACAGCGGCGGCCGTTTCTGCGCTTCTTCGCATGTGAACGTGACCTGTCCCACCTATCCATGGACGCGGCACTGCCGGAGCGGGTTGTCTCCGGCGCGGAGCCGCTGATCGTCCTGGGCGCGGTGGCGGGCGGCTGAGCTCGCGGCTGCGAGCTGACGGAAACGAGATCCAAAAGGAGTTGAGGATGGCGACGCAGATCTTTGTCAATCTGGCGGTGAAGGACCTGAAGCGGTCGATTGAGTTCTTCACCGCGATGGGGTACACGTTCAACAAACAGTTCACCGATGAGACGGCGACGTGCATGATCGTGGCCGATAACATCTTCGTTATGCTGCTGACGGAGGAGAAGTTCATGATGTTCTCGCCGAAGCCGCTGTGCGATCCGGCCAAGAACACAGAGGTGTTGCTCTGCCTGTCGTGCGACAGCCGGGAAGGCGTGGACGAGATGGTGCGCAAGGCGGTGGCGGCGGGCGGGACGACGTACAGGGAAGCGCAGGAGTATGGCTTCATGTACGGGCACAGCTACATGGATCCGGACGGGCATGTCTGGGAACTGATGTGGATGGACCCGGCGGCGACCGAGTAGGATCAACCGGCCGGTAGCGTCAAGGATGAGATGAACTAAGCGCCGTAGGCTGCGGCGGCCTGTTTCTTCATAAAGGCGAGGTCGTGGGCGATGGCATCGAGCTCGTCCTTGGCGGCGTATTCGACATGCAGCGTGATGGGTCCGGTGAATCCGACCTTGGCAAAGCCCCGGTAGACCTCGCTCCAATCCACCATGCCTTCGCCGAGCGGGACCCACTTGGGGCGCCATTTGCCGTTGGCCTTTTCCCAATAGGCGTCTTTCATGGCGACCATCTTCAAGCGGGGAAGCACAAGCTCGAGTGAGATCCTCCAGACATAGAGGCCGCCTTCGATGGTGGCGTGGCCAGGATCGAAATAGTAGCCGGCCCACTTAGGATCGGCGTCCTGCAGCAGGTCATGGTAGGACGAAAGCGCGGTCCCGACATAGGGGCCGGAGTGGTTGTGCAGGCCGATCGTCAGGCCGTTTTTCATCGCGAGCTTCAGCAGCCCCTGGAAATTGCGCCGCACTTCGATCTGCGTCTGGAGGACCGTTCGTTCCTTGGAGTACATCCAATAGCCGGGCTTGAAGAGCTTGATGCCAAGTTTCCGCATCGCCTCGATCGTGCGGGCCGCGGCCGGATCGGCTGCCGATTTGAGATCGGTTGTGATCATCGGGACGTCGAGGCCGGCGCTGCGGATCGCGTCGACGGCGCGCGGCAGGTCTTCGGTGACGCGTTCGGGCAGGACGTGGCCCTTTGGGCGGACAGTGAGGTCGACGCCGTCAAAGCCGATCTCCTTGGCCTTCCGCCCGAGTTCCTTCCAGTCGAACTGCGCCATGTGCTTGGAGAAGATGCACATCTTGGGCAGGGAGGTGGATTGCGTGCGTGCGATGCGAGGCGATGCCACGGCTGCTGCTGTGATGAACTGTCTGCGGTCCATTTCGTCTCCCGTCAACCTAGTTTGTACGGTGCGCGGTACTTGTAACTCAACAGCTTGTTGGCCGTGTCGCTGTTGGTGAATCGTTCGGCCCTGGCGTCCCAGTCGAGCAAGCTGCGGGTGCGCAGGGCAATATGCCCAATGATGCAGGCCGACGTGGAGAGGTGGCCGATTTCTATGTCGCAGTTACACTTCTGGCGGCTCTTGATGCAATCAAGGAAGTTGCGTGTGTGCCAAGTGGTTTCGGCGAATCCGGAGCCGCCCTGGGTGGGTTCCATGGCCAGTTTCTTTGATGGGCCATAGCCGCGCTCGAGACCGCGGTTGAGCGGAGTGCGCTGGCCGAACAGGACCTCGGTTGACTTTTCCGGGACCACTTCCCACTTGCCACTCTGCAGGTACATGGTGCCCTTGGTGCCGCGGATTTCGAGTTCGCTGTTCTTGAGGTTCGTCGGAGCGCCATTGGCGTTGTACTGGACAAAGACGGCCAGTGTCTTGCCGAAGTCCCAAAGGACCTCGCACGTGTCAGGGATCTCGCGGTTGTCCTTCACGGCGAAGCGGCCGCCAATGGCAGTGACCGAGCGTGGTGAGGATTCGCCTAGGGCCATTCGGAAGAAGTCCATATAGTGGACGCCGAAGTTGGTGATCTGGCCGCCAGAGTAGTCATAGAACCAGCGGAAGTTGTAGAAGGTCCGGTTTAGGTTCCAGGCAGCCTTTGGCGCCGGGCCAAGCCACTGATCCCACATGCGTTCGTCGGGGGCGGGGCCGTCGGGAGCCATGCCGATGCCGTTTGGGTATTCGTTTTGGACGTGGTAGCCCTTGGCGACGGTGACTTCGCCAAGGCCGCCATTGCGGATGAACTCGGCCGCATCGCGCAGGCTCTTGACGCTGCGGCGGTGGATGCCGCATTGAGTGACACGCCTGGTCTCGCGTGCCACCTCGACCATGCGGCGTCCCTCGGCGATGGTGAGCGAGAGCGGCTTCTCGACATAAACGTCCTTGCCGGCGCGGCAGGCTTCGACGCACATGATGGCATGCCAGTGGTCGGGGGTGGCGATGGCGACGGCATCGACGTTCTTGTCGTCGATGAGCTTGCGGTAGTCGGTATACTTGACGGGCGTGGCGCGGCTTTTCTTGATGGCGAAGTCCATGTAGTCGTCGCGAAGGTCGCAGACGGCGACGGTCTGCTGGTCACCATGCTCGAGGAAAGCGTCGTGCACCTGATCGCCTCGGTTGCCGAGTCCGATGTAGCCGACGCGGACGCGGTCGTTGGCGCCCATGACTCTCGAATAGCTCGCGGCCGTCGCAGCCGCCGCGCCAAATGCGCGCCTTGTGACTGGTTTCATTCCAGTGCTCTCCTTTGCCGCCGCTCCGCGCGGCCGGTGGGGACCGGCCCCTGAGTGAGTCCAAGCTGCACAGGGGCCGTTCGCGCCTTTATTCAATCACGTTTTCCCAGACCATGCGAGAACGAGGCGCCACTGCCGCCACCCCATCCCGACCTCCGCGATATGCTTGGAACGATGAACGTCAAACTGGTGGTCCTTCTCCTCATGGCGATTTCAGCCTCCGCACAGTCCAGAATCCTTGTTCACGGCCATCGTGGCGCGCGCGCCGTCCTGCCGGAAAACACGATTCCCGCGTTTGAGTATGCTATCGCCGCCGGGGCCGACATGCTTGAGCTGGATCTGGCGGTGACGAAGGACGACGTGCTGGTGGTTTCACACGACCCGGTGGTGAACCGGAAGATCTGCGCCGGTCCAGAGGGCGAGACCCGGATTCGGTTCCTGACCCTTGCCGAGGTGAAAGCGTTCGATTGCGGGGCAAGGGCAAATCCGGAGTTTCCGAAGCAGAAGGCCGCGCCCGGGACGAGAATTCCAACGCTGGACGAGGTGCTGGCGCTGGCGGCGAAGAGGGCCGGTTTCGGCTTCAACATTGAGATCAAGAGCGATCCGAGGAAGCCCGAACTCCAACCGGAACCCGCCGAGTTCGCTAAGTTGGTGGTCGACGCAATCCGGCGCCACAAGGCGGAAAAGCGCGTCATGGTCCAGAGCTTCGACTTCCGTACAGTGGTCGCCGTGCGGGCGATCGCGCCGGATCTCAAACTCTGTGCTCTGTACGGCGGCATGCCCAAGGACTTTTCGGCAATCAGTCAAGAAGCGGGCGGCACTCCGATCGTTGCTCCGAATTTCGCCATTGTCAGCCGGGAGGCCGTCGACAAGGCGCACGATGCCGGATTGCAGGTGATCCCCTGGACGGCGAACACGGCCGATGTCTGGGACCGCCTGATCGAAGCCGGCGTCAACGCCATCATCACCGACGATCCAGCCGCCCTGATCGCCCACCTACGAGCCAAACGCCTGCACTGATCCGCGAAAGCATCCGCCTAAGGTCGATTGGATGCCGCCTTGAGGGGAATCGCCTATTCCTCGCGCGGACTAACGCAAATAACCTAGTACTCAGGCTAGATTCTGTAGGACCGATGGGAACAGAACGATGCATGAGCGCTGGGACGTTGTCCTTAGCCGGCAAGCTGGGAGTCCGGCTGGGCGAGGTCACCGGCAACCTACAGAGCGCCACCGGGAAGAACGTTCGGGAGGATTCCGGGCTGTCCGGATGCCGTCGGAGGCGGCATTCGCCCATGCCATGGGACGAACGCGTACCCGGCAGGACCTGTGGCTTTGGCTCAATCCTACGTGATGACGCTCTACGGGATCGGGATGGAACCGGGCTTCCTGTTGGCGCTGACAAAGATCGGCGCACGGGACTTGATCGCTCTGATCCAGACCATGGAACCGGCACGAATGGATTGATTGGGGCGGGACTTGTGCTGGCGGCAATCTTGCGCCGGCGGAAGACAGCGACGCTTAGCTGTCACGGAGGCCGGCCGGCGGTGGACACCCCGGCACGAAGGTTCGCTTAACGGCGGATCCGAAAGAGTTCCCGCACCGGGGGCGCGCACCGTCTAGCGGCGATGCGCGCCCCGTTTCTATTTGCCATTGCCTGCAAGCGGGTAGTAGTGAAAGTTGATAGTTTTATCCAGAACCGTTTGCCGCCCGTAGCCGTATCACATAGGAGACGCAGAACTCCATGACAAAACTAGCAACACTCTTCTTGTGCGCGTCGGCCGCCTTCGCCGCCGACTACTTCCCGCTCCAGCTTGGTAACTACTGGACTTACAAAGACTTATCCACGGGGCAGACCTTCACGGTCAGGGTCGGGACTCCGCTTTCCATGCGAGACGGCAGGGTCTTTTCGCGCATCGACGGATATGTCGATCACGATCTGTGGGTGCGGGTGGATGAAACTGGCAACCTTCTGCATCTTGACGAGGAGACGGGTGCCGAATATCCACTGACCGCGTTCGAAGTGGCCGCGCCGGCCTGGGCCGCCGCACCGTTCCGCGGGTGCGAACAGGAGTCGCAACGGGTGGCGAAACCGGAACCGCATGTGGGCCCGGCGGGTGTATTTACCGACACGGTGACGCTGAAATACAGAGGCTTCTCGTGCGCCGACACGGGCATCCTGTCGGAGGTGTATGCGGCCAATTTGGGACTGCTCCAGCGAACGGTGAGTACGATCGCTGGCCCAAGAGTTCTCGAACTGGTGGCGGCGCGGGTGGGTAATTTCACCTTTGCCGGAAACCCTGCCGCGACGTTTGATGTTTCACTCAACCCGATGGGCGAAGGCAAACTGAACGCCACGCTTCGATTGACGGTGAACGCTGGCGAGTCGATGGACCTGAGCTATGGCACCAGCCAGGACTACGACGTCGTGGTGTGGAATTCCAAGGGCGAGCGGGCTTACGTCTGGTCCGACGGGCAGTTTTTCACCCAGCAGCAGCGATGGCGAAGTATCTCCAGGCGGTTGAACCACGAGGTGGAAATCAACACCGCGGCTCCGCTGCCGGATGGATATTACCTACTGGAAGCGTGGCTCACAGCCGGTCCGGGCGGCAGGGCGTTCGCGTCGATGATGCCATTCCGCATCACCGACGGCAAGCTGGTCCGTTAGCAGCCTGAAACCGGCCAACCTGAAGCTGGATCGCGCGCACCGTCATTACGCGGTGCGCGCGTTTTCTTTTTCGCAGACCCGCCGATCGCTGTGTCAAGATGAAAAATCCATGCCACCCTGGACCGACTCCGTCCGATGTGCCGTTCTCTCCGCGGGGCTCACTCCATGCTCTTCCATGCACTAACCATCTTTCTCAGCGCTTTTCTGCTGTTCCAGGTCCAGCCGATGATCGGTAAGATGATTCTGCCGTGGTTCGGCGGAACGGCGGCAGTCTGGGCGACATGCCTTTTGTTCTTTCAGGCGGCGCTGCTGGCTGGATACGGTTACTCACACGGCATCGTCAGCCGGCTGACCCCTCGCCGGCAGTGGGCGCTCCATTCGACAATGCTGGTGTTCTGCCTGCTTGCGCTGCCGATCATCCCGAATGCCGGCTGGAAGCCGCTGACACCGGACGCCCCGGCGCTGCACATCCTGGGACTGCTCGCCGTCACCATCGGGCTGCCTTACTTCGCGCTGTCCACCACCGGGCCGCTCATCCAGGCCTGGTACGTTCAGGCGAACCCCGGCAAGATACCTTACCGGCTGTTCGCGCTGTCCAACCTGGGCTCAATGCTGGCCTTGCTGAGCTATCCGCCACTTGTCGAGCCAAACCTGACACTCCGCAATCAGGCTTTGGTATGGTCCTGCGGATTTGGCTTGTTTGCAATACTCTGCGTCTACACGGGATGGCGCAGCCAAGGCCGGACCAGGGTCGCTGCCTCCGATCCGGCGGACGAACAACCAAACGAACCGCCGCCTGGCCTCAAGCGGCATCTGTTCTGGATCGGCCTGGCTGCCGGTCCGTCCATGCTCCTGCTGGCGGTGACCAGCAACATGAGCATGGACATCGCTCCGATCCCGTTCCTCTGGATCTTGCCGCTGTCGCTATACTTGCTCAGTTTCATCCTGTGCTTTGACGCTGAAGGCTGGTACCGCCGTACCTTATTCCTGTTGCTGCTGGGCCCGGCGCTGGCTGGCATCCTCTACCTGGCCGAAACCAGTCCGGAGGAACGCCCCGAGTTGAAGTTGACGATTCTGGCGTACTCGGTGGCGTTTTTTGTCGCCTGCATGGTGGGCCATGGCGAATTGTCCCGGTCCAAGCCTCACCCCAGGCATCTGACGGCCTACTACCTGATGATCTCCATCGGCGGAGCCATCGGTGGAGCGTTTGTGGCGCTGATCGCGCCCATGCTATTCAACACACACTACGAACTGCCGCTGGCATGCGTCCTGTTGACGGCGCTGGCGCTGGCGTCAATGTACCGCGGCATTGATTCGCCATTCCGCCGGGACTGGTTGGGCTGGGCGTCGATTCTGGTGATGACAGCCGCCGCGGCCGTGATCGGCTATTCAGCCCATATTGGGCGGTCGATGACCCAGGGAAGCATGCTGGTGACACGCAACTTCTATGGGGAATTGTCAGTTCGCCAGTATAACGCGCCCTACGACTGGGACGGATACCGGTCGCTGGTGCATGGCGCGATCAACCACGGCGAGCAGTACACGCATCCGGCACGGCGCAAGGACGTGGCCAGCTACTACTGTGCCGACACCGGCTATGGTCTGATGATGCAACTGCGCAAGCAGGGCCATCCCCAGAAGATCGGCGTCATCGGCCTGGGCACAGGGACGCTGTCCGGCTATTCACGTCCCGGCGACGTGTACCGCTACTACGAGATCAACCCGCTAGTGCAGCCCATCGCCAACGAATACTTCTGGTATCTCAAGAACTCCGAAGGCCAGGTGACAGTGACCATGGGCGATGCCCGGTTGAGCCTGGAACGGGAGCCTGCGCAGGGCTTCGACGTCCTGGTGGTGGATGCCTTCTCGAGCGATTCGATCCCGGTTCACCTGCTCACGCGGGAGGCGCTGGAAGTTTACTTCCGGCACATGGCGCCCGACGGCGTCATCGCGCTGCATATCTCCAACCGCTTCATCAATCTGCAACCGGTGCTGGAACGCGCGGCCAACGCGTTGGGCAAGCGCTCCTTGCTGGTTGAGACCGATGACAGCGACGACGGAACCTGCTACGGCACCACTTGGGTGCTGATGGCGAACCGGCGCGAGACATTCGACAACGAGGTATTCAAGGGCAGGTCCAGCCCGCTGGTCCCGGCACCCTGGCTGCGGCTGTGGACGGACGACTACTCGAATATCTACAAGGTGCTGAAGTAGTGCCTGTGCCGACGAGTCAGAGCTTGTCGCGCCTGATGTAGATTTCCACCCACTGCCCGCCTTCCTCATACATGTGGGCTAGTTTGAGTCCATGTCTGGATTCGAGTTCGTCCCCGCTCACCGGGTCTTCAAGGCCGATGGTCTGGCGCACGACCCAGCGCGCGGCGCGGCTGCGCAGCAGGCTATGCTCGGGCTCCCAGTCGCGGGAGAAGCGCACGAGGATGTCGTAGGAGCGGGGATTGGCTGCTTGAATGGATTGAACGCTGAGCGAGGGCAATTCCACTGTCTGGACGCTCTTGTTGACGTAGCCCAGCCTGGGGTTTGCCAGTTCGGCGCTCAACGGCCAGATAGTCGCCACGCGGGCGCCGGCGTATTGGCTTTCAATGGTCTGCGCGGTGCGCTGATGGAGCCGGGTAAAGGCAGCGATGGCCAGGTTGTTCTCGTAAGGGAAAGGCCAGAACAGCGGGTTGATGAAGAGTCCCGCCACCAGGCCCGCGACCATGGCCAGATAGGCCAGCCAGCGCCGGTTCACACTCCAACTGGCAAAGCCGACCAACGCGGCGGCATAGAAGATGGGTAGCACGGGGAGCATGTAGCGTTCCAGCACCGCGCCGCCCAGCACCGAAACCAGGACGACATGCAGCAGCGCGAACGTCCCCGCGACGGCCCAGCGGCGGCGGCGGAACCGGCCGTGAAGCAATCCGGCGGCGATGCCCAGCGTGCCGATCCAGTGGAAGTTGCCGATGAACAGAAAGTAGAAGCGACGGACGAGCGAGAAGGCAATGTGGGAGAGGCGCATCGTCCACAGCAGGTTGTAGCGGCCGAATTCTGTGTTGCCGAACACCGACCCTGTCTTTGAATACAGAAAAGCCAGCCAGATACCCAGGACTGCTCCGGGAATTAGGTAGGTGGCCGCGCGCTGGAAGCGCTTCTCGAAGGCCAGCCATGCACCCAGTGTCAGCGGCAGCAGCAGACCGGTCTCTTTCGTCAGCACCAGCAGGCATGATGCGGCGACAGCGAGCCAGTGCTTTTCAGTGAGAAAGAGATAGATCGCCAGGCAGGTGAGCGCCGCCGCCGGCAAGTCCAGTTGCACGAGCAACGACTGCGTGTACACCAGCGGCGACAACGACAGCGCGAAGGCCGCAAAGAACGCCGGCAGCCCCGGAACCGATCCGCACAGTTCCACCGACAAGAGAAACGCGGCCAGCAGCAGCATTGTGCCCACGAGCAGCATGGCGCAGCGGGCCACCAGCACAGAGGGCGCGAAAACCCTCCACGCCAGAGCCACCCAGGCCATCACTGCCGGCGGATGAATGTTGGGCGTGGCCGAAGTCGGCACCAGTTGTCCTGACGAAAAGAGGTCCCAGGTGGCCGGGATGAACTGTCCGGCTTCGTCCCAGTAATAGGGCATCCTGAGCAACCCGAAATGGATGCCGAAGATCAGCACGGCGAAGAAGGCGGCGATCTTCAGATAGGTAATAACCCGGATTGGGCGCCGTTTGCGCTTGCGGGCCGTTCGATCCGGAAGTGCGTCAACCATGCCGGGCAAAGGGGCCTTTATTGAACGATGTTGGTGTCGCCCTTGGGCTCAAGACGGATCTCTCCGAATGCGGTTTCGTATTGCTGGACGTTTTGTTGCAACACGTTAAGCAGCGCCTTGGCCTGTTGGGGAGAGAGGTAGATGCCCTGGAAGTTGCGGATGGAGACGTGGCCGGGCCGGGAATCATGTTGAATGTTGCCGAACAGCAAGTAGAAGTCCCACAGGGAGACGCGGAGCTGGACGGAATTGGCGTAGGCGTCACGGAAATCCGGCGAATTGTGCAGTTCGACGGAAGGCTGCGGGTTTTGGGGGTGCATAGGCCCACATGGTATCAAGAGGGACGGCGGTTCCGATAGAGGTTGAAGCGGCTCAACAGCGGAGGCCCGGTTCTGCATGACGCGCCTGGCGGGATCCATCCGGCTTGCGTGCCTGCTGATCCGGCTCCCTGCGCCGGCCATCGCCCGCGTGGCGGAGCATGTCACGGCGGCGTTCAGGGAGCAGTTGACTGGGGGTCCGAGAAGTAAAAGGAATCGGTTTGCAGTTGCCACGAGGTTCAGGCGGGATTACACTCTTGGATGCGCATTCCCGGATGCAGAGAGAAGTCGTGTGCGGTTTCCGCTGGGGGATCGCGTCCGCGGAGTGGACAGACAAACAGCGTAAGGAGGGGCAAAAACAATGGATGAACTCAGAAGAGCCCCGGCAGGTCCGCGCAGACCCGGTGCCGAAAAGGCGGCGCAGAACATTCAGGAAGCTTTCCTGAACACCGCGCGGAAGGAGAAGATTTTTCTCACCATCTATTTGATGAGCGGTGTGAAGCTGTCTGGGAGGATCAAGAGCTTTGATAAGTATTCGGTCATACTCGAAACCAACAACCAGGAGCAGTTGATCTTCAAGCACGCCATCTCCACGGTTGTGGTCTCCAAGCCCGTGCACAACGCCCTCGGCGCCGCCCATTCGGCCACAGCCGGGGCCTCGCCCGTGCCCGGGCCACCTGAGTACACGGAGGGTTAGGGCGCTCCGATTGCCTGATCACGATTCCCGCGAACGCGCCATTCTGGTTGCCGTCGAGCTCAATCTGCGTCCAGCCGGCGGGTCCGGTGCGGCAGCATCCGCCGAGCAATCCGCGGAACAACCCCTGGATGAACTTGCCGCGCTGGCCGAAAGCGCGGGCGCGAACATCGTCGCACGTGTCGTCCAGCAACGCTCTAGCTACGATCGCGCCACCCTGATCGGTCCTGGCAAGTTACAGGAAATCAAGGAAATGGCGCGCGCTTTCGAAGCCGATGTCGTGCTGTTCGACCACGATTTGAGCGGTACCTGGCAGCGCAACATCGAAAAGGCGCTCGACTGCAAGGTGGTCGACCGCACACAGTTGATCCTCGACATCTTTGCCAGCCGCGCCCGCACCCGTGAGGGCCAATTGCAGGTGGAACTGGCCCAGTTGAACTACCTTCTACCCCGGCTCACCGGCCATGGCGTGGCTATGTCACGCCTCGGCGGCGGCATTGGCACCCGCGGGCCCGGCGAAACCAAGCTCGAAACTGACCGCCGCCACATCCACGGCCGAATCCGTAAACTTGAGCACGACCTGGACGCCGTGCGCGGCTCCCGCGGCATCCAGCGCCGCCAGCGCCAGGCCGTGCCGTTGCCCGCGATCGCACTGGCCGGCTATACCAACGCAGGGAAGTCCACGCTGTTCAACCGCCTCACCCATGCCAGCGTGCTGGCTGACGCGCGGCTGTTCGCCACGCTGGATCCGACGGTAAGGCAGCTGACGCTGCCTTCGCGGCGGCGCGCCGTCATCAGTGATACGGTTGGATTCATTCGCCGTCTGCCGACGACACTGGTCAAGGCCTTCCGGGCCACGCTGGAGGAGGTGATGGAGGCGTCGCTGCTGTTGCACGTGGTCGATGTCTCGTCGCCCGCGGCGCTCGATCATAGTGTGCAGGTGGGCAGCGTGCTGGGCGAAATCGGCGCCGCCTCAATCCCTCAGATCATCGTCCTGAACAAGGCCGACCGGGTTTCCGAGGCTGACTTGACCGCGGTCGCGCAACGATTGGCCGGCGAGGCAGGGGGCCAAACCTGGGTCGGGGTGTCGGCGCTGACCGGGGAAGGCATCGACAGGCTACTCGAAGTCATTGATGCTCAGTTGCAGCAGGACCCTGTCAGCCGGGCAGAGTTCCTGATCCCGCACGAGAACTCGGCCCTGCTCGACACGCTGCACGGGCTCGCCGTCATTGTCGAGCGCGAATTCACCGCCGAAGGATGCCGCGTCGTGGCCGATGTGCCTGCGTCAGTGCGGCGCCGCCTCGCCGCCTACCAAACGAACTTAGGAGTGACGGTGAATATTCCTGTGGATAACTCTGTGGATTGTTAGCAACATGTGTGTTTACATGCAGATAGGATATAGGACTTTTCCACAAGCCGCTTAGGTGAAGCGCCTAGGCCGGGGCGGATGTACGGAACTTCCGCGACAGCCTGCTAGACTCTACAAAGAGCCGTGAACATCCCGAACACACTCACGCTCCTGCGCATATTCTTTGTGCCGATCCTGGTGGCGGCCGTCGTCCAGGGCAATACCGCTCTGCCCTTCCGCGTGGAAGGTCTCTCCAACGAAATGCTGGCACTGGGGATCTTCCTCTGCGCCGCCTTCACCGACCTACTGGACGGCTACCTCGCCCGGCGATGGAACCAGGTGACCACCGTAGGCATGCTGCTGGACCCGATCGCCGACAAACTACTGATTTCGGCGGCATTGATCTCGCTGGTGCAAGTTCAGCTGGTACCCGGCTGGATGGCAATTCTCATCATCGGCCGGGAGTTTGCCGTCTCGGGGCTGCGCGCGATCGCGGCCAGCGAGGGCTACACCATCAAGGCCAGCGAACTGGGCAAGACGAAGATGGTCACTCAGGTCATAGCGGTTTCGCTGATTCTGCTAGCCGTCGACTTTCCGTTGCTGGCCTCCTGGGCGACATTCGCTTTGTGGGGCACAATGGTTTTCGCCGTGGTGTCGGCGCTGCAATACTTCTCGAAGTTCTGGCGAAAGGTTGACGAGAGCATCAAGAGCCGCCGTCGCGGCGAGTTGTTGCAGATGGAGAAGGAGCGTCAGAAGGCTGCCATGCGCGCCGCCATGACCTCACGCCGTCGCCGGCCACGGCGGGTGTGACGGTCCCGCCGGGTTGACCCCACGCATCCCGCACGCTGCCAGGACACGGATCGTTCGCCCTCTTCGCGGCATCCCCGAGCGACGAGGGTGAGGTGATTCCTCATCTGGTTCAGCACAACGATGAGCGTCCCCAGGTTTGACCGCGCAGGTCTGGCCGGTGCGAGTGGCTTGACTTAGGGAATTTCATGGTCAAGAATCGCTCTCATAAGATAGAGCGCCAAGATCCACACTAAGGGGATTGCGTGTCCCAGTGGACCGACGGCGCGTGAAGCGTCGATTGGCGTTCACGGAATGCGGCCGCCTGAGCAAGCAAAGTAGCTCCACAACTCGTGGGACTGTCATTTAGCTCGCATTGAGGAGGGAAGATGGAGGATCGAGTACGGAGGCAATCACCGATTGCCAACAGGCGCGATCGCCTGACTGGTTTAATCTTGACGATGCGTTCCCTTGTCGCACTTGCCCTTGCAGGGGTACTGCCTGCGGGGGCCACATTAGCGCAAGCGCCACTGGTTCTCCAAGACGCGACGCCCATCCGGCTGCGCCTGAGCGAGACGCTTTCGTCGGAAACTGCCCGAGTCGGGGATACGGTTTCCTTTGAGGTGCTGGAAGACATCGACGTGGGTGGACTTCTCGTGATCAAGCAGGGCAGCCCTGCGGTCGCCACAATCACCGAAGCTCAGGCCAAGCGCCGCATGGGAAGAGGCGGCAAGCTCGATGTGAATATCGATTATGTGCGCATGGTGACGGGCGACAAGGTGGCCTTGCGCGCAGTTAGAGAGAACTCGGGTGGATCGAAGACAGGAGCGATGACGGCCGGCATCGTTGCCACATCCATAGTTTTCTTTCCCGCCGCACCGTTCTTCCTGTTTATGAAAGGGAAAGAGGTCACAATTCCCAAAGGCACCGAAATCACCAGCTACGTCCACAGCGACGTCCGTCTGGACGAAGCAAAGCTGAGAGCCGCCGCGGTGAACGCCGGGTCGGCCGCGCCCGTGGCCGCCTCCGCTCCGGCGCCTGCCCAACCGGCAGTGCAAACAGGCGCACCAGCCGCCCCACCCCAGCAAGCCGCGCCTGCTCTTGCTGCCACTCCGGCCGCGCCCCGTGGAGGTTTGTCCAACGCGGATATCATCGAACTGAAGAAAGTGGGATTCTCCGACGACCTCATCGTGACCAAGATCAATGGATCGGCGTGCTCGTTCAAGCTGGACACCAGCGACATGATCGAGCTGAAGAAAGCGGGCCTCTCTGACAGAGTCATTGGCGCGATGATGGCTAAGATGAAGTAGGGCGAGTCCAGTTTCCACCGCGCAATCATGAACAGCCGAGCGTTGCCAGATGCGATAGGTCCCTACCGGATATTGAAGGAACTGGGCCGCGGGGCGATGGGCGTGGTCTATCAGGCCGAGGACCTGGCGATTGGGCGTCAAATCGCCGTCAAGGTCGTGCGGCTGGATCAGTTCAGCAGCGCCGAGGAAAAGGCGCAACTGCGCCTGCGCCTGATGCGCGAAGCCAGCGCCGCCGGGAAGCTGAACCACCCAGGCATTGTCACGGTCTATCAGCTAGGCGAGCACGAAGAGGTCGTCTATGTCGCAATGGAGCTGATCGACGGCCGGTCGCTCGACGAGATCCTCGCGTCAGGCGCCGTCTTCGGAACGGTGGTGATCTTCTCGATCTTGCGGCAAGTGGCCGCCGCGCTGGACTACGCCCACAGCCTCGGAATCGTCCACCGGGACATCAAGCCCGCCAACATCCTGGTCCGAACGGACGGGACGGCGAAAATCTCCGACTTCGGCATCGCCAAGATCGCTTCGCAGAAGTTCACCCAATCCGGCGTCGTGCTTGGAACGCCAGCCTATATGGCGCCCGAACAGATCATGGCGGCGCAGATTGATGGCCGCGCCGACCAGTTTTCTCTCGCCGTGATGGCGTTTCTGATGCTCAGCGGGCAGCAACCGTTCAGAGCCGCCTCTTCGGCCGGCCTGCTCATCCAGATCGTCCAGACCGAACCGCCGCCACTGCACAAGCTCGCTTCGCGTTACCCACCGGCCGCTTCAGCCGTGCTGGCCCAGGCGCTGGCCAAGAGACCCGAAGAGCGGTTCGCCTGTTGCGTTGCGTTCATCGACGCCCTGGCTCAGGCGTGCGAATCCGTTCCGCCCTCTGCGGCCGCAACCGCGCCCCCACCCACTTTTGCCGCAGTCGCGCCGCCACCACCGCCACGGCCTCCGGCCTGGCGCGGGATTGCAGTGGCTGCTGTGGCGGTCATCGTGATAATGGTTTCCCTGGGATTGATTTGGCGCACTTTCAGCAGTAGACGGGCTCAGGAGGCCGCGGCTCAACGTCCGGCGCCGCTGTCCGTCGAACAAACGCAGCAGGCGCCTGCGGAACCCGTCGTGGTGACCCCGGCTGTGGACCCGAACAGACGGACCAACCCGGCCGATGGCCTGGTCTATGTCCGTATTCCGGCAGGCTCATTTCAGATGGGCTGCGCGGGAGAGGAAAGGAACTGCAAATCTGACACCAAGCCGGCGCACGAGGTGCGGATCAGCCACGACTTCCTGATCGGCCAGACCGAGGTCACCAGGGACGCCTACGCGCGCATCACCGGCGGAGCGATGTCCGGCGACTTGCCCATGGCCAGTGTGAGTTGGGAAGACGCCCGAAAATATTGCGGACTCGGCGGAGGGCGTTTGCCAACCGAGGCCGAGTGGGAATACGCATCGCGGGCTGGCCAGGAGGGAAAGGTCCACGGCGAGATCGCCAGCGTCGCCTGGTACCAAGCCAACAGTGGCGGCGCCGCCCATCCGGTGGCCTCTTTGCAACCCAATTCGTTTGGTCTGCACGACGCTCTGGGCAATGTTTGGGAATGGACAGCCGATCACTATGGCTCGGCGTACTATCGGACCAGTCCCCTGCTCGATCCGGAGGGACCCGCACGTGGCTCCCAACGGGTTGTGCGCGGCGGCTCGTTCTCCACCCCCGATGGTTATGTTAGTCTTTCGGCGCGATTCTCCTTCCCGGCTACGACGAAAGATAGCACTATCGGATTCCGCTGCGTGCTGCCGTGGTCTCATCGCGCGCCGCAGCCCGGCTATTCGCCTATCGATCGATCGCCAATCGGATGCGCGCGTCTTTTCCTCCCTGGTTTTCGTGTGGAAATGTAAACCCGCCCGCTGCGATCTCGTCCTCGGTGTTGTGGGCCAACGCTCCTGCCTGGAGAAGATGATGAACCAATTGAAGGTCGACGACCTAGAGATATTCCCCCCAGCAATGGTGGTTTTGCGCGGAGGCGCATTTGTCGAGATGACATCGGTCGAGTTTGCGCTGCTCGCCGAACTGGCCCGGCAATCCGGGCAGGTAGCCGACCGGGACGTGCTGTCACAGGGCGTCCTGGGCCGCCGGTACTCGCCAGCGGACCGCAGCCTGGACAACCACGTGAGCCACATCTGCAAGAAACTTGGTCCGGCTGCTGACGGGCGGCGCCGGATCATCTCAGTGCGCGGGAAAGGCTACATGTACCGCCGCTTCCAGCCGGTTGAGATTGACCAACCGGTTCGCAAACGGGCCGCCAGACTGCGAATCGCAGTCGACAACGGGGCCGCCGCCGAAGCCGTCCCGGCGCTGGCCGCTCAGATGTCCAGATAGACCTCGGCGATCCATTCCGCCGGCTGCGGGAGCACCCGAAGTTGGTGGTATGTGACGCCCTTAACGCCGTGCCGCGGCGGATGCCGCTGGCCGTCGCGCGGCTCGCACATCAGCGCCGCCGATACGCCATGCGGACCGGATGCGGTCACAACGATCCTGGCAATGGCCAACTGCCGCCCGTCCAGGACAAACAGCACTTCGCTGAGGAAATTCACCATCAGCGCTTCACGATCCTCGCCCTGGGCCGCGATCTCGATTGTCTCCAGTGGGCGCGCCTCGGAACAGTCCATCACGATGCTGGCCAACCCCTCGCCGGCTGCGGCTAGCAGTTGTTCGAAACTCTCCGCGCTGACACGGAATCCCATGTCGGCTGTGTGTTCGAGGATCTCGACGCCGGTCTTCATTGCGATCGAGCCTCGCGGAGCCTTTCATCGTCCAGACGCAGGCGGTACATGATCTGGTTGTAGTCGTAGCGTGGCGTCTTTTCTTTTGCCTCGCTGAACGCAGCCGTATAGGTGCCCTCGAAGTAGATCACCCGGCCACCCTCCTGGTCAAAAAACGGGTGGTGGGCGACGTTGTAGAAGTTGTAATTGTTGTGCGAGACAATCAGGACCGGCTTGCCGTACGGCCCTTCGGGTTGTCTAGCTTCGGCGTAGAACACTTCGCCGGGCTTTCGTTGCGCGAGCAGAATGAAACGCTGCCTGTAGCCGTTCCATTGCACCGATCCATGATGCAGGCCTTCGGGCAACTGGACTGGGCGCCGCTCGTACTTGGATGGGTCGATGATCGCCTCCCACCGGTCTGGCACCCGCAGCCATGGGTACAGATAAATGTGCCCGCCGTGGCGGATTGGATGGCTCGATTCGTGCCCTTCCGGCCAGGGGAATCCGGCCAGGGATTCAAAGACGCCCTTCCCATCGTTGAACACCGCCAAGCCGCGTTCGTCCGGAGGCTTCAGTCCCTGCTGGCGGGTATAAGTAGCCAGCAGCCGTTCATGCCCCCGAGGGTCGGTGGCAGTGAACAACCCCTCGATCCACACCAGTCCGGGACGGCCGAGATCAAGCATTCTGCGGGCAAAGCCCCGGGAATCGAGGAAGTAGTTCAGCTCGACGCCCACTGCGGGGTCGAGTCCACCCTGGCCGGGCAACTTCGATGTGGCTGCGGCGACGGCGAAATTGAAGTCCTTCAGGCCAGTCGTATCGCCCCAGATCCAAAAGATGCGTCCTTTGTAGACCGCTGTCGCCACCGAGTCCTGACCCGTGACCATGCCATTCGGATCCGGCGTCGAAAGCGGGACCGGCAACCCGGTCAATCTTGAATCGCGATAGATGCCCTCGCCTGTCACTCTGTAGAGCCGCTCCGCGATATTCGTGCGCCGGATCTTGAGCGTGACCACTCCTCCATGCCTCACTCGCAGGACGGCGCCCGGCTCATCCGGGATGAAGAGCCTGGCCGGGTACTCGTAGCCATGCGCGCGGATCTTGAATGCGACTTCGCGGTCATCCCATGCCGGCTCGTGGATCGCCGCGACGCCCGCCGAATCGGTGACGTAGAGGACCTCGTTCAGCGTGCGCAGTTCAACCATCGGCACGCCCCGGCCGGTTTCAGCGTCAACCACTTTCACGCAGAAATGGGGCTGCACAGCCGCTAGCAGGCCCAGCATCGCCAGCCCCGTCATTACGTCCTCAGGTGCGTGCCCAGGAACTTCAGCCCGCCCACTCCGTGGAATTCATGGGGTCCGGCAAAGACTTCATGGGCGCATCTGTCGCCGGCGCCCAGCGTGTCGTAGACCCGCTTCACCTCGCCAAACGCCTTTTTCGTCGCCTCCAGCGGGAAGATGTTGTCGACGTCGCCGGACTCGGCAAACAGCGGGCGCGGAGCGATCAGTCCGGCCACATCGTTCATCTCGGCCCATTGCAGGATGCCGGGCACATAGTTGTCGATGCAGTGAGCCACGCTGAGAATTGAGGCATAGAACGTGCACAGGTAGCCCGAGATCAGACAGGCCTTGATCCGCTCGTCCATCGCCGCGCCGAACAGCGTGATGGTGCCGCCGCCGGAGATGCCCATGCAACCGACCCGTTTCGGGTCGATGTCAGTGCGCGTTTCGAGGTAGTCGATCGACCGCATGATGTCGAAGACACGCCAGCCGATCATCGTTTCGCCGAACAGAAACGCGGCCCCGGCGGCGGGCTGGCAGGAGCTTTGCCCCAGGCCCTTTTTCTTCGCTTCATCCCCGCGCCGGCAGCCGAACCCCAGCGGTTCGATGGCAAACGCCGCCATGCCCTGTTCGACGGCTTGAATGGCGAAGTCGAATTGGTAGCCTACCTTCTTGATCCGGTCGCCGCCCTTTTCATTCACCCCGACAATGTCGTCCACACCGCGTCCATGGCCCGGGATGCAGATCGTCACCGGCGGCGGCGCACTCACGTTCTTGGGTTTCAGCAGGTAGCCGAAGACGGACAAGCCGGGGCGCGACTCGAACATCAGCGCTTCCCTCGTGAACGTGGGGAAATCCCGAGTTTCGAGAATCGTCGCCTTCACCGTGGGGCGGGCAGATGGGAAACCGCCGAGCAATTCTGCCACCTTCGTCCGAAGCTTCTTCTGCCACGACCGGACTTCGTTTGCGTTGCGCGCCGAGAAGCGCAGCCTTCTGGGCATCTCCATATAGCGTGCTTGCGTCCAGGCCACCGGATCGAAAGTCTTCAAATCGACCGGGCTCTCGAACTTGTCGAGCGCGCCGCGATAGGGTTTTGTTTCGGCGGTCTGGCGGAAGGCCGCTGCGGAAAAGGCGAGTTCACGGCGAGACATCTTCATCGTAGATTCTCCTCCACACTGATATGCAGGCTGCCGTACAGCCGTCACACCCCGGTCCACTCCTCCGCCGAGAAGCCGAACAAGATCTTCGAGCCTTTCACAAGAAGCGGCCGCTTGATCAGGTTCGGATGATTGGCCATCAGTTTGATGGCTTCCTCGCGGCTGGGCGGATTCTGCTTCATTCCGCGCTCGCGGTAGACCTCGTTCTTGGTGTTGAGGAACGGCAGGTGGTCCCGCTTGCCAATCAACTTGTCGATCTCCTCGGCCGTCAGACCTTTGTTCAGGTTCACGGCCTCAACCTCGACTCTATGTTCAGCCAGGAAACTCCCAGCCTTGCGGCACGTCGTTCAAGTCGGCTTGGTGTAGAACTTCGGCTTAGCCATGGGTCAGTACCTCGGGACTTTCGAATCCACCTTCGTGCTCCATTGCTCGATGCCGCCGGACATCGACACGCAGTTGGCGACACCCTGTTCGCGCAGCCACGAAACCGTTTTGAGACTACGCATCCCATGATGGCAGTAGACCACCAGCAGCGACTCGTCCGCCAGCGCCTTGATCTCCTGCACCCTCTCAGGCACGGTTCTCATTGGGATCAGGGGCGCACCATCGATGCGGCAGATTTGATGTTCGCCAGGCTCGCGGACGTCAATCAGCATCAGACGTTCGCCGGCGTCGAGGCGCTTCTTCACGTCGCCGGCTGTAATCTCGTACGGTAGGTCAGCCAATCAGGTCACCTCAATCCGGGATTGTAACACCAGGCTCCCTATCGGCCCCGCGATGCTCCGCCGATAAACGGCTTGGATGGAGACTCCACTCAAAGTGTGCGCCGCCGACACCTCCGTGATTCGCGTTGGCCGATCCGGAATCGTGCAGACGGTGACGCGAAGGAGCAGTGAACGTCTGGAAGGATTGAGGCGGAGTAAGCACCTGAATTGCGGCTTGGCACTCGGGGCTTTCGCCTTTCTCTCGGACCTCCACCAGAGAATCGCACTCACAGCGGTTGTCGTGATGGCTGGGTTCGCCGCCTCGTTATATCTGCCGCCATCTGACTTTGCGCAGGATTACCTGGCAGCCGCGGCAGTTCGCGCGGGGATGGATCCGAACATCCCATCGGCGCAACTCGCGCAACGATTCGGGGTTCCCAACCACGCAGTGACTTCGGTCCGGACCGCGCACCCTCCACTCATGACCTTGATCGCCATGCCTTACGCGAGTTTGGCCTGGGCTGGGTCCCGGATTCTCTGGAATCTCACTCTCAGTCTGGTTACCGGCGTCCTGCTGGTTCTGGCTCAAGCCCGCTGCCGCGACATAGCCCTCCTGGCTCCGGCCTGGATCTTCGGGCTTGCGCTTGGCAATGTCGATGCCATCGTTGTGTCTCTTTGCCTGCTGGGCCTGAGCGGCCGCAGCCGCTCAGTTGGTCTCTGCCTGGGGTCGGCTGCCGCGCTCAAGGTCTACCCAGTGCTGCTCATCTTCGGCCTACTGGCCGTGCGGAGGTATCGGCAGGCGGTTTTGTCCGGCGCCTTTGGACTGATCGTCACGGTCGCGGCCACGCTGTTTCTGGGAGTTGAATCACTCTACGGATGGCTTCAATTTCTCCCGCACAATGGCGATCGCTTCGCCGTTAACATGCTGAATCTGTCGCTCACCAAGTTTGCTGGCCTCTTCGGATGGAGGACCTTCCTCATCACACTCCTTGGCCTTGTGGCGGTAGCGCTGCAATTCCGCCGCCGGACGATTGATCCGCTGCTTGCGGCCATCCTTTTGGTGTCGCCTCTGAGTTGGCTGCAGTCTCTGCCGCTGCTGACGAATCGTCTCACCCGCGAGGAGTTGGTTGCTTGCTCACTAGCCAGCCTGACCATCGTACTCGGCTGGTTTTCTGGCGTGCAATGGTCTGTATACCCGTGCGTCCTCGCCAGTTTTGTGCTGACGGCGATCATTGCCCGCATTTACGTGCGGATGTATCGTGAGAGCGGGGCAGGCGCTGAGCCTTTGTAGCTTAGGGCCCAGCCAGCGAACAGCCCGGATCCTTGTACTCTTCGGGGTTGTTCCAATCGGCGTCTCCGGTTACACTGGAGCCATGCTGGCGAAGCCCGCCACCACGCGTCCCTCCCTTTTCAGCTGCGACTAGCTGC
The DNA here is from genome assembly GCA_964604945.1 of uncultured Candidatus Solibacter sp. GTDB lineage: Bacteria > Acidobacteriota > Terriglobia > Bryobacterales > Bryobacteraceae > PNKE01. Next base: position 28,485 of record CAZSBK010000017.1, on the reverse strand, counting down.
CGTTGCTCCCGCCGGTCCCCGCATCGATCCGGCGTTTCCCCTCCGTGCCAACCAACCCCTTCAGGAGGAATCCATGAGCAACAATTCCGGCCATCGCTCAGATTTGCCGCACATCATCACTTCCCTGCCAGGCCCCAATGCCAAAGACGTGATCGCCCGCGACCGGGGCGTCATCTCGCCGTCGTACACGCGCGGCTATCCCCTTGTGATTGCCAGGGGTGAAGGCGCAGTGGTCGAGGACGTCGATGGCAATCGATTCCTCGACATGAACGCAGGAATCGCCGTGGTCTCCACCGGCCATTGCCACCCGCACGTGGTCGAGGCCATCCGCGAGCAGGCCGGCAAGTTCATCCACATGTCCGGGACGGACTTCTATTACGAGAACATGGTCGAATTCGCGGAGAAACTGGCCGCACTGGCCGGGCCGCCCGGCTCACGCCGCGTCTATTTCGGCAATTCCGGCGCCGAGGCAATCGAAGCCGCGCTGAAACTGGCCCGCTATCACACTGGCCGCGACAAGTTTGTCGCCTTCCTCGGCGGATTCCATGGCCGCACCATGGGTGCTCTCTCGCTCACCGGATCGAAGGCCGTCCAGAAGCAGGGATTCGCGCCCCTGCTCAGCGGCGTGACGCATATTCCGTACGCCTACTGCTACCGCTGCGCCTACTCGAAGCAACCCGACACTTGCAACGTCGAGTGCGTCAAAGTCCTTGAAGAGACGCTGTTCAAGACCATCCTGCCGGCCGATGAGGTCGCGGCCATCTTTGTCGAACCCGTGCAGGGCGAAGGCGGCTATGTCGTCCCGCCGCAGAAGTTTTTCGACGAACTCCAGGCCGTCACCCGCCGCCACGGCATCCTGCTGGTCTGCGACGAGGTCCAGAGCGGCATGGGCCGCACGGGCAGGATGTTTGCCCACCAGCACTTCGGCTTCGATCCCGATATCTTCGCCCTGGCCAAAGGCATCGCCAGCGGCATGCCTCTGGGCGCGACCGTCGCCAAAGCGGAATTCATGCAGTGGAAGCCTGGCGCTCACGCCTCAACGTTCGGCGGCAATCCAGTCTCGATCGCCGCCGGTCTGGCGACGCTCGAACTGCTGGAGAAGGAACTGGTCGAAAATGCCGCCACGCTCGGCGCCCAAATGAAGGCGCGCATGGAAAGCTGGCCGGCCCGGTTCCCCATCGTCGGTGATGTGCGCGGTTTGGGACTGATGCTGGGCATCGAGATCGTGAAAGACCAGGCCACGAAGGAGCGCGCGCCCGAGTTGCGCGACGCCATTGTCGAGACTGCCTTCGAGCGCGGCGTGCTCGTCCTCGGGGCCGGCCAGAACACCATCAGGCTTTCGCCGCCGCTGGTTCTGACGGGCGAACAGGCCGATTACGCCCTGACCGTTCTCGAAGTGCTCCTCGCCGGACTCTGCCGTTAGGCATATACTGGAACCGGTGACCGCCCATCAGAAGGCGGCCGGCGCGGATCCGGAATCGCTCCGCGCCGAGGTCGAGAGTTTCCTCGCCTCATGCCGCCGTCCTGCCGCCATTGAACCCGGATTGGAGCCCCTGCCAGTCGAGCCCGAGTGCCTCCGTTTGTCGGATAGCCGGGGCGGAGTATTGCTTGAAGTTTGGAATCACGATCGAACGCTCGCCCGGCGGTTGATCGGCGTGAAGGCGCGCCAAGGGGGCCGCCTTGAACTGATCGCCGAACGACTGGGCGGTAAGACGTCGCCATTTCGTTTGGTTGATCTTGACGACGGCCGCGCGGTTCCTTCGTTGGTCAAGGCCGGACGCGAGGTGCTGCTCGACCAGTTGGACAAGTGGTTGGCGCGCCAGTTCACCGGTTGGCGAGTCGAGACGCTGACCACGGGCGCAGATCTCGAGCATTCGCTTTCGCCCGCATATCCGCGCGCGCTCGTCGCCAAGGGCACGCGCCGTTGGGCCGTCGTCGCTTCGCCGCCCGACGCGGCTCACGGCGACAAGGCCCTGACGCACGGTCTGATCTGGCTTGACTACCTGCGCCTCCGCGGTAACGCCGGCCCAATCGAAGGCCTGGCTCTGTTCATGGGACGCGGCACGGCCACCAATACGCTGTTGCGCCTCCGCGCGCTGAACCCGAGGGCAGCCCGCTGGCGCGTGTTCGAATACGATGCGGAGGGCCGGGAAACCGAGGTCGATGTCGCCGATAGCGGCAACTTGATCGGAGAGTTGGCAGTTTGGGCGGCGTCCGCACGCGACGGAGAATCCACTGCAGCCCGCTGGGCCCGTCAACTCGAGTGTCTCGAAGGAGTCGAAGCTGTCGAATGCGGTGGCGGCGAACGTAGCCTGCGCGTACGCGGCGTCGAATTCGCCCGCCTTCATGGTGATGGCCTGATGGTTGGCATCGACATAAAGCGGCGCGCTCGCGGTGTCGCCGAAGGCAGCCGTCTGGCTGCCGAATTGGCTGAGAAGCGCATCCACGGGGCTGTCACCCATCATCGCTACCAGTCCCGTCAGCCCGAACGCTGGCTCGAATCAGTGGTCCGAGCCAATCCCCGCCTGCTCTGCGCCGGCCTCGAACTCGAACCCATTTACGGACAGGTCACAGCCACTGCCGGCACCGATCGGGGCCTGGTCGACCTGCTCGCCATCGACACCTCCGGCCGTCTCACCGCCATCGAACTCAAAGCTGCCGAGGATCCGCATCTACCACTTCAGGCTCTCGACTACTGGGCGCGCCTCTCCTGGCACGCCGCACGCGGAGGTTTCTCCGCCAACGGCTATTTCCCAGGCCGGACCGTCCTGAACGATCCGCCACGGCTTTTCCTGGTCGCCCCGGCATTCCGCTTTCATTCCACGGTGGACCGCATACTGGCTTACTTCTCGCCCGAGGTCGAGGTCGCCCGCATTGGGCTTGGCGTAGAATGGCAGAGGAATCCGCGAGTTGTGCTATCCAGCGGTATCCTGCGGTAGACAGTCATGTCAATGCGCTTCTTACAGCAGATCCGGACGGCGATCTCAAATCTCTCCCCCGATCAGATCCGCCAGTCAGTCCTTAGGCCCGTGCGCGTCCTGGTGCAGGCCGGAAGCAGTGCCTCCTACGCCGCTATTGAGGACTTTCTGGCCCCCGCCGAACTCTCCACCGGCAAGCGCATGGAAACCACTCACGTGCTGGTCCGCGCCCACGATGCCGGCGGCGAAGGCCGCTACCATCTCGTCTTCTTCGAACGTGGGACGCCCTTGCCCGAAGGCTGGGAATTGAACATCGACGCATTCCACTTCGACACTACCCGCATGAACCGGCTGGTTGATGATGTGCTGACGCACAAAGACACTTATTCGCTCGCTCTTGCCCGGCTGTTCCCGCCCTTCCGAGCCGCGGTAACGAAGCATACCATCCACTCCATCTCCAAAGAAAACGCCCTGTTCAGCCTGATGACGGCCCTGCCTAACGTCGTGCCGTCTCTGGGAGAGCTACCCTGGGCGGTGGGTGAATTTGCCTCCGACACAGCCGTTCTCACAGCGAACCAGATTCGCATGGCCTTCCTGCTCGCCGGTGCGAGCGACCACGAGGTGGGGTATCGTGAACAGCGCTCCGAGATCGGCTCCATCATCGCTGGGGCCTGGGGATGGCGCGCCGCGGCGAGGCAGTTGACCGGAAAGATCCCCTTCGGCGGCGGGCTCATCCCCAAGGCCGCCATTGCCTACGCCGGAACCTTCGTCGTCGGCTTGTCGCTCGAGCGAATCTATCGCATAGGCTATGCTTTGACGCGCGATGAGCGCCGGGACGCCTATGAGGAGGCGCTGGCCCGCGGCAAGGATGTCGCTGCCGGGTTGCTGGCTCGAGTGCGAGGCCCCGGTCAGGTTTCTCCGTCCTGAGCAATCACATCACGCAACCAACCCGCCAGGAGTCAGTTCTATGAGCAAAGAACAAGTCGCATTAGTCACAGGCGCAAGCCGCGGAATAGGGCGGGGTGTCGCCCTTGAACTCGCCAAGACCCACACCGTCGTGGCCACCTACCGCGGACGCCGTGACGCCGCCGAATCGCTCCAGGCCGAATGCGGCGCCGATATCGTCCAAAGTGACATCAGCAGCGCCGCCGACCGCGAAGCCCTTATTGGCCACGTCCGCCAGAAATACGGGCGCCTGGACCTTTTGGTCAACAACGCCGGCATCGCCCCGCGCGAGCGGAAAGACATCCTTGAAGCTGCCGAGGACATCTACGATGAGGTCCTGGACACCAACTTGAAGGGTCCCTACTTCCTCACTCAACTCGCCGCCCGCCTCATGGTCGAGCAAGGCCGCGGCCGCATTGTCTTTGTTACCTCGATCTCGGCCTACACCGCCTCCATCATGCGCGGCGAATACTGCATATCGAAAGCCGGCCTGGCCATGGCCGTCTCTCTCTGGGCCGCCCGGCTTGCGCCTCACGGCATCGGTGTCTTCGAGATCCGTCCAGGCATCATCCGCACTGACATGATTGAGAAGGTGCGCGAATCCTATGAAGAAAAGGCGAAAGCCGGACTTCTGCCGCAGGGCCGCCTAGGCGACCCTGCCGACGTCGCCCGCGCGGTCCGGGCCGTCGCCGAGGGTTTGCTTGATTACGGCACAGGCACCGTCATCAACGCCGACGGCGGCTTCCACCTGCGGACTCTTTGAGCCGCACGTATCGCCGCGGTCTTCGCGCAATCTCGCGCATTGTAGGAACTTTCCACAGGGGTTTGCCGTCTTCTCTCTAGATGACCGGTCCCCGGCGGCAACATCCCTGTTCAAACGCCTACCATTTTCTCGACTCATCCGTCCAAATAAACGGAATCTCGAGGATCGCGCCGCATGAACCCAAGCTCAGCTTCCCTAGCCCTCTCGCAACCCGGTGCGGCCCAGGCCTGCACCCAAGGCGCGGAATCCATGGATGAGGCCGCCCTCATCCGCGCCGCCCAGGCTGGCGACCACGACGCCTTTGAACGCCTGGTCCGCAATTACGACCAGAGCGTCCTCAAGCTGGCAACGAACCTGCTCCGGTCGCCCGACGATGCCCACGACGTCTATCAGGAAGCCTTCCTCCGGGTCTACCGCAACATCAACTCCTTCCGCTTCGATTGCAGCTTTCACACCTGGCTCTACCGCATCGTCACCAATCTCTGCCTGGATCAGCTCCGCAAGCGCAAGGTTCGCAAAACTGAACCTTCTACCGTCGAAACTCCCGAAGGCACGGTTGACCGCCTCGAAACCACGCCGGAATACCGGCCGCACGCCGATCCCCAGCGCTCGCTCCTGTCCACGGAAATCAAACACAGGATCGAGGACACGCTCTCGCAGATGAGCTCCCGGGAACGGATGGTCTTCGAGATGCGCCACTACCAGGGAATGCGTTTACGCGCCATCGGCGACGTCCTCGGCACCAGCGAGGAAGCCGCCAAAAACTGTCTTTTCCGCGCTACCCAGAAGATGCGCACGGCATTAGGAGACCTGCTATGAACTGCGACGATGCCCGTCAACTCCTGCTGCTGGCCGGCTATGGCGAATTGAGCTTTGAAGAGGAAGAAGCCCTCGAACTCCATCTCGCCGCCTGCCCCGGGTGCCAGGCCGCGCGTGCTGAGAATGAGTCTCTGGAATCCCTGCTCGCCAAGGCGGAACTCGATCCCCCGCCCGGCCTGCTGGCCCGATGCCGCCGCGATCTTGCCGTTCGGATCGGCGAGGAATCCGCGCCTCGCCGCCGCTTTTCATTGGCGCATCTTTGGGATCGCTGGGTCATCCATCCCCCGATGTGGCTCCGTCCCGTTGGCGCCTTGGCTATGCTGGCTGCCGGCTTTTTTGCCGCCCGCGTTGTGCCGGAATCGCCCATGCTTGCGCGTCTCACCGGCGGTCCGGCCCCGTTGGCATCCGTCGCCCGGGTCCGTTTGGTCAACGCCGCTGGTTCAGGCCAGGTCCGCGTCCAGTATGACGAAATCCGCCAGCGCGAACTTACCGGCTCGCTCCAGAACGAACAGATCCGCTCGATGCTGATTTCCGCCGCCGCCGATCCCTCTGATCCCGGCTTGCGCGTCGACACAATGGACCTGTTGAAGAACCACGGCGAAAGCGATGATGTCCGCCAGGTGCTTCTCCAGGCGCTACGCACCGATCCCAACTCTGGCGTCCGCCTCAAGGCGCTCGACGGACTCAAAGCCTACGCCCGTGAACCCGAAACCCGCCAGGCCCTCGCCGAGGTCGTCCAGCGCGACGACAACCCCGGCGTCCGCGTCCAGGCCATCGATCTTCTCCTTCAAAACCGCGAACCCGAAGTCGTCGGACTGCTCCAGGAGTTGATGCGGCGCGAGGAGAACGGCTATATCCGTTCACGCAGCCAGAAGGCGCTGCGGGAGATGAAGGCATCCGTTGACACCTTCTAGCTCCGCCTTCAAGTCAGTATTCGTCGCGCTAATCTGCCTTTCCCTGATCAGCCCATCGGCGTTCGCGGGCGGGCCTCCGGCGCAAGGCAAGATCCCGCTCTCTGGCTCGGCCCGCGTTAAAATCGCCGCTTTCGGCCGCATTCAAGTCGACTCCGGCGGTGCCAAGGATGTGATCGCCTACCGTTGGGTCGGCACACCCGCATCGCTCGCCTACAAGTCAGCCGGCGCCTGGCGCATCCTGTCGGTCGCCCGTTCCTCCTCCGCTCCGATGCCCGGCGAACTCCGCATTACCCTGCCATCGTCGATTGCCCATGTTTACGTCGGTTCCGATCAGGGAACCATTGTCGTCCGTGGCCTCAATGCAACGCTGGAAGCCGTCACTCTCGCCGGCGACATTGATGTCCGCGATGTCCGCGGAACAGTCACTGCTCGCACCGGCGGCGGCGAAATGACATTCGCCGCGATCGGTGGTGCACTTCGCTCTTTCTCCGATGGCGGGTCAATCCGCGTAGAGTCCGCCTTGGCCGAGGCCAATCTCCAGACCGCTGGAGGCGAGATCTTCGTCGGCCGCGTCCGGGGCCCGCTGCGCGCCACCACTTCCGGCAATATTCAAGTGAGAGAGGCTGAATCCACCGTCGCGGTCCACACATCCGGCGGGCTCATTGAGATCCTTCGCGCCAGCGGCGCCGTCACCGCCGAGAACGGCGGCGGCTCGATCGTGGTTGGCTCGGCGCCGTCGGTTCACGCCGAATCCGCCGGAGGCGGCATTCGCCTTAAGTCCATCTCCGGGCCGGCGCGCGCCACCACCTCCACTGGGCCCCTCGTGGCCGCATTCACCCGTAATGCAACACTTGCAACATCTTTTCTTTCAGCCGGATCGGGTGACCTCACGGTCTATCTCCCGTCTAATATATCAGTGACGGTCAAGGCCCTCAACGAATCCACCGGTTGGCGTGGCGGCATCAAGTCGGAGTTCCCAGATCTCCGCTTGAAGAGGCCCGCATCCGGTTTCGGCGCCGCCTACGCCGAGCAGAGTTTGAACGGCGGCAACTCGCTGCTCATGCTCTCGGTTTCCAGCGGTTCGATCTCCGTAAAACGCGCCCGTTGATCCGCCACTGAATTGTCCGCTCCAATGAGGTTCGCATATGTCGATTCGCAGAATTCTGGCAATCTCGGCTCTCGGCATCCTGCCCCTTTGCGCGCAGGATGCTCCGGCGCCGCCCACACCCCCGGCTCCTCCTCAGGTCTACGCTTTCAAAGCCTCTGGCAGTTTCCTTGGCGTTGGCGTGCGTGAGGTTGATTCCGAGCGCGCCAAGGCGCTGAACCTCCCCGCCGAATATGGCGTTGAAGTGACGAAGGTGGACGAATCCAGCCCCGCCGAAAAGGCCGGGCTCAAAGTCGGCGACGTCGTCCAGTCCTACAACGGCCAGCGCGTCGAAGGCACCGAGCAGTTTGTCCGCATGGTCCGCGAGACTCCCGCCGGCCGCACCGCCCAACTCGGCCTCGTCCGCAACGGCGCCCAGCAGACTCTTTCCGCCACCATCGCGTCCCGCAAGGCCTCAAACGTCTTCGTCACCGAAGGCAAGTCTTGGTCCATCCCTAACATGGAACGCAACTTCGAGTTCTCCATGCCCGACATGCCGAAGGCCACCATGTCGTGGCGGAGTTCGATGCTCGGCGTCGAGGGGGAGTCTCTTAGCGAATCGCAACTCGCCTCCTTCTTCGGCGTCAAGGAAGGCGTCCTGGTCCGCAGCGTCATCAAGGATACGGCCGCCGAGAAGGCCGGCATCAAGGCCGGCGATGTCATCGTCAAGATCGATAGCGAGACCATCGACGCTCCCCGCGACATCACCGCCGCCCTCCGCGCCGCTCGCAAGGAAGGCAAGAAGACGATCTCCGTCTCGCTCTACCGCGACCGTAAGGAGATGCCTCTCACTGTCACCCTTGACGACGAAACATCCTCGACGCCTCGCCCCCGTGGCTCGCGCGTCACTGTCCGCAAAGACGAACTCTAAACTCCGACCTTCCCAATCCCTGGACCCGGACGTGATGCTGACGCACTGATCCGGGTCCTTTTTTCTGCTCTCGGAAGACGCCCACGCGCGCCACCGTTTCCCATAAGATAGTCGGTGAGCCGCTCCAAATGTCCTCGCCACTGCTGTCGCTCAACTGCCCTAACTGCGGCGCCAACCTGAACTTCAACTCCGGTCTCGACCAGTTCGCTTGCTCCTACTGTGGCGCCTCCATCGCCGTCCGCACTGAAGGCGGCGCAGTCTCGCTTCACAGACTCAATGAGACCGTCTGGCGCATCGAGTCCCACACTGAACGCGCCGCCGCCGAACTCGCCATTGCCCGCTACGAAAAAGAGATCGCCGCGCTCGAATCTCAACTCCAGGCTGTGGAGTCGCCGCGTCACATGCGCACCGGCCTCGGCTGCCTCTTCTCCATTCTTGGTGTCATCCTGGCGTTCTCAGTCGCTACCACCCTCGGGCAGACCGCAATTGCCCTCTTCATCGGAATGGCTGCGATTGCTCTGAGCATCTTCGTCTACCGTACATCCGGTCCCCCCGAGGGTGACGCCCTCAGGCTGCAGATCCAGAGCCTCCGCATCAAACTCGCCCGCAAGCGGCGCATCGCGGACAGTACTTCTCCTATTGCCTCCTGACTGTCCCGTTCACGGTTCCAAGTCCGGAATGGGCCCACTACAGTACGATGGAAGGGTGGAAGGTCACTGCACCTGCGGCGCAAAGCTCCCCGAGGACGCCCGATTCTGCCATCGCTGTGCCCGTCCGGTACGCGAGGACGATCCCATCCTGCTTCCTCCCGAGCCGGACGAGGAGACTGCGGTCGGTCCGGCCGATTCCGGCGTCGAGGCGCAAGCCGCATCCGACGCGCCTGTCACTCTGCCTGCCGAGGTCAGTTTCAGTTCGCCTCTCGCTGTTCGTGTTGGCTTTCTGACCGCGTCTCTGGTGCAACTGGTTGTCATGCTCATCGCCATGATTCATGCCGTGCCGCTGTTGCCCTTCGTGCTTGCGGCTGGAGGAGCCTATGCCGTCGTCCTTTTTTGCCGGCGCAGCGGCCGCACCCTCTCCATCACTGAAGGCGCGCGCATGGGCTGGATCTCCGGCGTTTTCGGCTTCGTCATCAGCACCGTCCTTTCCACTGCCGGGCTGGTCGCGTCGGGGCGTGGCATCGTCAATCTGCTCGAAGAGAATCTCAAAACCGCCCGCCTCGACTCTGATACAACAGCCAAGGCCATGGAACTCATCCGCGACCCACAAATCCTGGTCGTCTTCATCGTCCTCATGCTCCTGTTCAACTTCCTGCTTGTCGCCGTCGTCAGTTCACTTGGCGGCGCCCTCGGCGCCCGGCTGACCCGCCGCGGCTGAGACTGCGGGGAAGGTTTCAACTTCCGAAGGCCTCCAGTCTGTTCCCCTCATTCTCTCCAAGGCTCCTTCTACGCAGCCGTCTCCTGATCGGCCGGTTGGGTTAGACTGGGCGTGAAATGCCGATTCTGACGCTTCCCACCACTCGATCCGGCCTGTCGCGCCGCGGATTCCTCGCCATGCCTGCCGCTGCCGCCTTTTCCCTGCGGGCGAACGGGAAAGAGACACGCTGGGCCCTTTTTTCCGACCTCCATATCCCCGCGAACCCGCTTGAGGAGTATCGCGGATTCAAGCCCGTCGTGAACCTCACCATGGTCGTCCGCCAACTTGAGCAGGCCAAGCTCGACGGCGCCCTGGCCTGCGGCGACCTCGCCCGCCTCCAGGGCCTCGCCGGCGACTACGAAGCTCTCGCCGAACTCATTGAACCGATCGCCAGCAAGTTCCCGCTCGCCATGGTCCTCGGCAATCACGACGACCGCGCCAACTTCCTCAAAGCCTTTGGCGCCACGCAGAAGGACCCTCAGCCCGTCAAGAACCGCCATGTCCTCGCCATCGACGCCGGCCCAGTCGAGATTATCACCCTCGATTCCAACGTCCAGGCCAACAGCACCCCCGGCTTCCTCGGCAAGGTCCAGCGTGAGTGGCTCAAACAGCGCCTCGCCACGCAGCGCAAACCCACCATCCTCGCCGTCCATCACACTCTCGACGACAACGATGGCGCGCTGCTCGATGCCCCGCGACTGTTCGACATCGTGAAATCCGCACCCGCCGTGAAAGCGATCCTCTATGGCCACTCCCATGTCTACAAGTTCGATGTTCAGGATGGCGTTCATCTGATCAATATCCCGGCAACCGGCTACAACTTCCGCGATACCGATCCGCTCGGCTGGCTCGAATCCGTCTTCACCCCATCTGGCGCTAGTTTCACCCTGCACGCCATAGGCGGCAGCCTGGACAAGAACGGCAAGACCGTCAACCTGAAATGGAGAAATTGACCGCCCTTGTGGCGCAGGTACGCCTACCTGCCGCCTCGACATTTCGTGTCGAGGCCTGTTGCAGCGTCGGCCAGTGTTCCAATGAAACTGAAATGGAGTTCATCACATGACTAAGCGCATCCCTCTCCTCCTCCTCCTCGCGGCCGCCGCCTTCGCCCAGGGCCCCGACACCATCCGCATATGGAACCAGTATTCCGTCACCCCGAACATCACATACCTGACGGCCAACAACTACGAGGCCAAGCTCGACGTCTATCGCCGCCGCGGCGTCGATGGCCTGCTGCCCACCGTCATCGCCATCCATGGCGGCGGCTGGACCGGCGGGACCAAGGAATCGACCACCCTCTTCGTCCTGCCCTATCTCGAAGCAGGCTTTAACGTCGTCAATGTCGAATACCGCCTGGCCCGTGTCTCCCTCGCCCCGGCCGCGGTCGAGGACTGCCGCTGCGCTCTGAAATGGGTTTACCGCAACGCCAAAGAGTATGGCTTTGATACGTCGAAACTCATCCTCACCGGCGGCTCCGCGGGCGGCCACCTTGCTTTGATCACCGGCATGTTGCCCGAATCCGCAGGCCTCGACCGCTATTGCACCGGCGGCGAAGAACCCAAGGTCGCCGCCATCGTCAACTGGTACGGCATCACCGATGTCGCCGATCTGCTCGACGGGCCGAATATGAAGAGCTACGCCGTCACTTGGCTCGGCTCGCAGACCGACCGGGTCAATATCGCCAAGCGCGTCTCCCCCATGACCTATGTCCGCTCCGGCCTGCCCACCATCCTCACCATCCACGGCGACGCCGACCCGACCGTCCCCTACCAGCACGGCGTCCAGTTGACCAACGCGCTCAAAGCAGCAGGCGTCAAGACCGAACTCGTCACCGTCCCCGGCGGCAAGCATGGCGGCTTCACTCTGGAAGAAAACCTCAAGATCTTCCAGTCCATCAGGGCCTTCCTCGGCAGTCTCGGCCTGACTCCGCCGCCGTTGAAGGCGAACTAAGCGGCCCTGCCGCCGCCTGTTCACGGTTGGATTGGCCTGCCAGCCTCCTTGCCCCGCACAGGACCTCGATCTGCCGCCAACCCAGCGGCCGGTTCACCTCCGCTCTGCCGGGAGAAGTGCGCCGGTGGCCTTGCCTGAAGAAGGGAGCCTTTTACCGTAGCCCGGTTGAAGCTACTGCCGGATAACGCTACACTCAGGGTTTCCCGCCACGTCAGTACAGGGAGCCGAATGCAGCTACTCCTCCGCATCACCGCCCTTCTTGTCTCTTCATTGCTCTGCCTCTCCGCGCAAACCTCCACTTCCTCTCTCTCCGGCACCCTCTCCGACCCCTCTGGAGCTCTCATCCCTGACGCTCAATTCACCCTCACCCACCTCGCTACCGGCGCAATCCTCCGCCAAGCCAGCACCTCCGCCGGCCTCTTTTCATTCCCTGCCATCCCAGCCGGCGCTTACTCCCTCACCGCCTCCAAACCAAACTTCAAAACACTCACCCTTCGCTCCGTCACCCTTCAGGTCGCCACCCCCCTCAACCTCGACCTCACCCTCACCCTGGGCGACTCGTCTGATTCCATCTCAGTCTCCGCCTCCGCCGCGTCACTCGAAACCTCCAACGCCACCCTCGGCAATGTCATCGAGCAGCGCGCCATCTCCAGCCTCCCTCTGAATGGCCGCAACCCATTGACCCTGCTCATCCTTGAACCCGGCGTCTCCCAGCGCTCCGGCAATACCATCACCGTCAACGGCTCCCGCTCCGCTGCCAACAATGTCACCATCGACGGCATCGACGCCAACGAATCGTCCAATCCCAGCGCCGTCAACAACGTCTTCCGCCTCTCGCCCGACTCCGTCCAGGAATTCAAGGTCACCACCTCTAACCCCACTCCCGAGGAAGGTCGCAACTCCGGCGCGTCCATCTCCATCGCCACCCGCTCCGGCACCAACTCCCTCCACGGCCGCGCCTTCCACTTCTTCCGCAACACCGCCCTCAACGCCAACGAATTCTTTGCCAAGGCTCAGGGCAACGAAAAGCCCGACATCAAACTCAACCAGTACGGCTTCGACCTCGGCGGTCCCATCCGCCGCAACCGCACCTTCTTCTTCGGCTCCTACCAGGGCCAGCGCATCAACTACGCCCAGTCCGTCGATTCCGTCTTCGGCGAATCCGTCGACCTCTACACCGCCACCGCCCGCTCCGGCATCTTCCGCTACTTCGTCGCAGACCCCTCAAGCCCCCTCGTCATCGACGGCCAGCGTATCACCCAGAACTCGCCCCTCCTCGTGAACTCTTCCACCGGCGCACTCAAGCCCGGCGTGGTCAACTGCACGACTGCCGGCCAAACGAACTGCATCGCCTCCTACAATATCTTTGCCGCCGACCCCGCCGGCATCGGAGCGGATCAGGCCGCCTACTCCGTCCTCAACTCCTACCCGCTGCCCAACTCCTATGCCGCCGGCGACGGCCTCAACACCGGCGTCTACGTCTGGAATCCCCCTATCCGCGTCCGCGGACCCCAGGTATTGGGCCGCATCGACCACATCGTCAACCCCAACAACACCGTCTTTGCCCGTTACCTCTACGGTGACAACCAGAGCCTCAACGGCGACCCCCTTAACGGCCGCCCCCAGGTCCTTCCAGGCTTCCCACCCCGTGGCGAAGTCTTCCGCCCCGCCCATAACGCCGCCCTCTCCTGGCGACGCGTCGTCACCCCCCGCATCGTCAACGAATTCACCGCCGGCTATGCCCGCTTCAAGTTCCTCTTCACCCGGGGCGAAGCCAACCCGTCGTTCCCCGACATGCCCGCCTTCGTCTTCAATAATTCCGACGTCGACTACACGAACTTCCCCCGCACCGACCGCACCATCAATACCTACCAACTAATCGACAACCTCAGCGTTGTCTCCGGCGCTCATCAGTTTCGCTTCGGCATCAATATCCGCTTCTACCAGCACAACGACATCCGCGGCGACCTCGGCGGCGGTGGCGTCACCCCCTTCATCTCTCTCTCGCGCACCATCCGCGCCCCGTCCGGCTTCACCACCCCCGCCCTGGCGACCAGTACCCGTGCCGGCATCGCCTCCGCCGACAACAACCGCCTGCTGAACGCCATTAACGACCTCCTCGGCATCCCCGCCCGCATCCAGCAGGTCTTCCTCGGCGACCTCCAGTCGGACACCTTCCTCCCCTACCGCACCGGCGACAACTCCGTCTCCCTCTGGGTTCAGGGCCAGCGCCTAAAGCAGTACAACTTCTACGCCCAGGACGAGTTCAAGCTCTCCCGCAACCTCACTCTCCACTACGGCCTGCGCTGGGAGGTCAATCCCGCACCCACCGAAGCCGCCGGCCGCGTCTGGGTCCCTAATCGCCCCATCGACGGCTCAAAGGGTCCCGTCACTTTCGTCCACGCCAAATCCTGGTTCCAGTCCAACAACCTCGACGCCTTTGCCCCCCGCCTCTCCCTCGCCTGGTCACCCGGCCGCTCCGGCCGCACGGTCATCCGATCCGGCTACGGCATCGCCTTCGATACCCTCTCTTCCTTCCAGGTCACCGCCGTCGCCATGCGCGTCCCCGGCCAGCAGTACACCTGTTCGTCTACCGTCGGCGGCACGACAACTCCCGGCTGCGAACCCGCCCCAGACCTTCGCCTCGGCCAGGGCTTCCCCACCGAGATGTCGGCGCCTACCCTGAAACCCTCCACTTTCCTCACGCCCCCACTGCAGACCCTCAGCAACGCCCCCGCCGTCACCGTCTTTGACCAGGGCCTCCAGGTCCCTACCGTCCATCAGTGGAACCTCACCCTCCAGCACGATCTTCACCGTGGCCTCGTCCTCCAGGGCGCCTACGTCGGACGCCGCGGTACGCGCCTCTACCGGTCCTACAACATCAACCAGATTGACGCCGCCCCGATCCTGCCCTCGTTCCTCGCGATGCAGGCCAACGTCAGGAACGGCTGCGCCCCCTCAGGTTCTGGGTGCCCCTCCGGCGTCGCCTCGGCGCCCGTCTCCATCGTGAACGATGGCATCGTCACGGCCGCCTTCGTTAACTCCACCACAACTCGCACCGAACTCTCACAAAACGCCGCCGGTAGCCTCGTCACCCGCATCGAGCAGACCACCCTGGCTGGCAAGTACCGCCCGAACCAGCAGTTCGGAACCATTGTTTACATCGACAATGGCGGCGACTCCATCTACCACTCCCTCCAACTCTCCGCCCGCAAGCGCTTCGACTCCGGCCTCCTTTTCAACCTCGCCTACACCTTCGGCAAGTCCATCGACAACCAGTCGCTCGATCCCATCGGCTCCTCCACCTCCGGCGCGCTCACGACCACCTCTGACCGCACCCCCGCCGACGCCCGCAACTATTCCAACGAACGTGGCCGTTCGGACTTCGACCGCCGCCACGTCCTCAACGTCACTTCCGTTTACGAACTCCCCTTCGGCCGCCGCAAGCGATTCGGCGCCGAATGGGGTCCGGCATTGAACGCCATCGCCGGTGGCTGGAGCCTGAATGGTTTCGCCACCTATATGTCCGGCGAACCCTTCAGTGTCCGCTCTGGCGTCCTCACAGCTAACTCCGCCTCCCAATCACGCGCCGATATCGTCGGGCCCATGCCCGAAGCCAAACTCCAATCGGTCGCCGGCGTCGTCGGTCCTTCCATGTTCGCCAGCACGTCGGGGTTTGCCATTCCCGCACCCGGTTCGCTCGGCGCTGGCCGCAACATCTTCACCGGCCCCTCATTCAAGTCAATGGACCTCGGCCTGGCAAAGTCCTTCCGAACCACCGAACACACCCGTCTCACCTTCCGCGCCGAAGCCTTCAACGCCTTCAACCACCCGAATTTCGAGAGCCCGCGCTCGGCCTCCTCGGGCAACCCCAGCATCATCTCACCCCTGTTCGGCCAAACCTGCTGCGTCACCATGTCCACCGCCTCGTCGGCCAACGTCCTGCCCCAGGGCGAGTCTTGGCGCGTCATCCAACTCGCCCTCAAACTCGAGTTCTGAGCCCCTCTTTGCGCGCAGGTTGGATAGGATCAACTCATGCGACGAGACATGGACCTCGTCCGGCAGTTGCTGCTGGCGCTCGAAGAACGAGAGATCAGAAGTTCCGGGACTCCTCAGATCGAGGGGAAATCCGACGATGAGATTGGGGCACACCTAGCTCTGCTTGCGGAGGCAGGTCTCATTCATGGCGTTACTGTGACAGCAAGCGGCGGTGGTCCTCGAGTTATCCCTCTGCGGCTCACCTGGGACGGATACGAGTTCCTGGATCTGATGCGGAATTCCTCGACGTGGTGCAAGGCCAAGACCTGGGTTGAAGAGAAGGGAGAGGGCCTTGGACTTGAGGCATTGAAGGCCGTCCTGCAGGCACTCGTCCGGCAGACCCTCGGTTTGTGACGCTCGTGAAGGTTCAAGGCGACTTGTCGCGGCGCGGGTAGCGGCCAAGGGAAAAGAGGGCCGCATCGCTCAAAGCCTTGCGCCCTTGAAGCACGATCCAGGCCGACGTGGACGTAGGCGGGGGCACTCAACGGGGGCACGAACTCAACGCCCCATTGTGAGAGGCATCTGACTTGCACGCCAGTGCATATTGCACGAACTGCATTGTGCCGCTTGCGGCCCAGCCGCTCTCCGTTCGCATAGAGGCCGACCTGCTCCTTGTGGCCTCACGTCAAGTCATCCCAAACTGGCAAGGCCAGACCGTCTCCGGTTGCGCACTGCCCCCTCAGATCGTCAATCCGGCCTCCAGCTTGATATTCAGATCCATCATTTCGTCCCACGTCACGCTGCCGCCGCGATACGCCGCGGTGCGCGCCAGGATGCAGGCCAGGTTCGAGTCCACCGATTCCGCGGCGTTGTTCAGCAATTGGCCAGTGCGAATGCTCTCGACAAACCTCTTCACATTGGCCAGCGCCCCGTCGTCGAAGGTCTTGTCCCGCTCGGCGCCTTTCCAGGGATTCGTCCCGGTGATGCCCACATAGCCGTCCAGCCGCGGGTCCACTTCGTAGCGCGGGCCCAGCCCGTAGTGTGAATCCACCGTGCCGAGCGAGCCATACACGCGGACGCAGATGTCGTAGTACCCCCTGACGAATTGGGCCGAACTGAAATCCACGGTCACATTCCCCGGATACCAGAACGTGACCACGAAATAGTCCCAGCAGTCCCCATAGTTCATCCGCACCTTGCGCCCGCCCATGCCCGTGGCCTTCATCGGGTGCCCGCCCAGGAACCAATTAGCCACATCGATCGCGTGAATGTTCTGTTCCACGATGATGTCGCCTGACAGGACCCGGTCTCGCGGCCACATCCGCAACCGGGCCTCGTGGCGGCCCCATCCGGCCCGCGGCTTGGAATCGCCTCCCGAGCCGTGGTAGTAAACATGGCCCAATACCGGCACTCCAATATCGCCGCGCAGAACCCGCGCCGCGGCTTCCTGGAACGCCGGCTGTGCCCGCGTTTGAAAGTCCACCAGAAAACTGACTTTACCCTTGGCCCGTTCGCCGCTTTCGAGAATGCTGCGGCACCCCGGTACGTCCACCGCCACGGGCTTGGCAAGGAAGACGTGCTTGCCCGCGGTAACCGCGGCCGCCACCTGCTCCGGATGAAAATACGGTGGCGTCTCGACCACCACGGCATCCACTTTGGATGCCAGCAGTTGCTGGTACGACTCGATGCCCCGGTACCGCCGGCTTTCCGGTACGCCAAACTTGGCGCCGGCCGTTTCCAGGCGGTCGACGAACGCATCGGCCAGCGCCGTGATGCGCGCTCCGCCTTGGTTGACGAAGAACTCCCCGATCCAGTTGCCCCGGCCGCCGGCGCCTATCAATCCAACCTCCACGGCCGAGTTGGCCTGGCTGCCAAAAACTATCTCGGGCTTCAACAGTAGGAGTCCGACCGCGTTCCCGGACGCACCCAGAAACGTCCGGCGTTCACTCTTCGATTCGTTTTGTGGCTGCATGGTTTGTCCCGTAACAATCGGATCAGTGTCGCCGAACCGTGTCAAGCGCGCTCTCGTACAAATCCGGCACCGGGGCCAACGGGCCGGCGCTCACCGCCCTCACTCTGCCCGGAGGGTCTCCAGCGGATCGTTGCGCGCCGCGGCCAGAGCTGGCCACAACGCAGCGAGGAGACCTGCACAGAGGGTGACAAGGATCCCTGCCGCTAAGGCGATTCCATTGCCTGTCCCGCTCGCGAAGACAAGACTCCGCATCGCCTCCCGCATCGGTACCGTGGCAATCAGACCTCCGGCAGCGCCCACGGCGAGGATTTTGGCTGTTCTCAAGAGGCCCACCCGAGTCACCTGCCCCGAACTTGCGCCAAGAGCGATTCTGATCCCCATTTCACGCCGCCGGCAGACGGCAGTAAACGCCGTCAACCCATAGACGCCAAAGCCACAGAGCACAAGAACTTGTCCACCAAAGACCAGCGCCAACACGCTCAACAGACGTTCTTTGTGCAGCCGTTCCTCGACAATCGTCTCGTAAAGCTCGACCGAACCCACATTGACCCCCGGAACTGTCTCCTGAACTGCCCGGCGCAAGGCGGGCGTCAGCAGGCTGGCTGGCTCCGATGAGCGCACCGAGACGCTCGTCACCGGTGCTGGCTTTTGCGCCATCGGCACGAAGACCAACGGGCCGAACGCCTCGCCTGGACCCGCGAATCGGACATCTTTACTCACTCCCACAACCCGCATCGCCTTCGTGCTGTCGAACTGGCCAAGCGAGATTCGCTTTCCCACGGCGCGCTTCTCGCCGAACAGCTCAACTGCCGCCGTTTCGCTGATCACGGCCACGGCATCCGAGCCGGCGCGGTCGTCCCCATTGAGCGCGCGCCCGGAGACAAGGCCCATGCCCATGGTCTCGAAGTAGCCGTCCGATACATGGACGATGTGGGCGGGCCTGCTCGACTGCGTCGACACACCCTCGCCTGATATCTGCGCGGTTCTAGCAATATCGTCAAACGGCCCACAACAGCTGAGCGCCGCAAGCCTGACACCTGGCAAGTGACTGACACGTTCCAGAAGCCCGGACCTGATTGACTCATGCCGCTTCATCATCTGGGGGCTGATCTCCAGAGGGATCTTCACCATGACAAGGCCGCGTTGGCGGAATCCGAAGTCCTGGTTTCGCAGTTGCAGCAGAGAGTTCACGAGCACCGCGGCTGCGCAGACCACCACGACCGACATGGCAACTTGAATTGCCATGAGGACCTGCATCTTCCCACTGAGTGCCCTGCCTGGCGTCACTGTCCTTGCCTCGCGCGTCAAACTCCAGCCGGACGACGGTTTCGTCGCCGCCAGCGCTGGAAACGCTCCCGAGAGGACCGCCGCCACAACGGCGATAAGGCTCATGTATAAGAGCATTCGCCAATCGAGATCAACGAGGAATTCCACTTGCTCCATGGGAGGTGCCAGTCGAATCAGCCCCTGCCCCATCCACAGGGCCAGCGCTACTCCCAATGCCGCTCCCACCGACACAATGAGTGCATTCTCGACCATCAACTGCCGCACCAGCCTCCATCGCCCTCCGCCAATCGCCAACCGGATCGCTAACTCGTGCCCCCTGGCGCTGCCCCGCGCCAACAACAGATTGGCGACGTTGAAGCAGGCGGCCAACAGCACCAGTGTGGCCATGGCCATGAGGAGCCATAGCGGCCGATGGAAGGGTCGCGTCAGGTCACGTAAGCCCTGCGATCCCTCTTCCAGCCTGATGCCCAGTTGCGAACCGCCAATCGTTCGCACCGTCAGATCCGCGTTGGCTCTTGCCAGACTGCTGAGCGCCTGCGCCGCCGCATCCCTGTTCCCGCCGGTTGGCATGCGCCCGAGCACATCCAGCCATGTTGCGAACCGGGCGCCGAGCAAATCCTGAGGTGCGACCATTGGTTGTTGCGCCATTGGAATCCAGATGTCAGGAACTGACCCTGGCTTCTCACCGCTGAAACCCGGCGGCGTCACTCCGACAATGGTCAATTGGGCTTGATTGATTCGTAGAATTTCTCCGAGCGCGCGCGGACTCCGCCCAAACTGTCGTTGCCAGAACCGGTCGCTGATGACGGCCACGCCTGGTGATCCTGGGCGGTCATCGGCAATGCTGAGGAGTCTTCCTTCGCCTGGGCGCACCCGCAGTACCTCAAAGTACGATCCGCTGACCATCCGGCCAAGCCCTGTCGTAACGCCATTCTGGCCGTGCACGATCATTCCGCGAAGCGGATAATCGGCGGAGGCGAACACCCCCTCCAACCCCCTTTGTTCGCGCTCCAGCGCCTTGAAAAACGGGTAGCTGAATGAGCTCGTTTTATGGTCTTGTTCGAGCCGGAGGACCACCAACTCTTGCGATCGTTCCACCGGCAGGCTCCGGAACACCGCCCTGTCGAGCAGGCTGAACACCGCCGTGTTTGACCCAAGGCCGATGGCCAGCGACAAGGCTGCCGCCGCGGTCGATCCGGGCCATTTCCGCATCAAGCGGAGTCCATACCTGAGATCGGACCAGATCGATTCGATGAAGGCCGTGCCGCGTGCTTGCCTGCAATCTTCCTTCACCGACTCGATGCCTCCAAACGTCAGAGCTGCCTCTCTCCGCGCCTGTTGCTCGCTGAGGCCCTGCGCGCGCACTCTTTCAGCTTCCCGATCCAAGTGGTAGCGCAGTTCCTCTTCGAGTTCATCATCCAGGGCTTGCCGGTGCAGCAACGCCCGGAATCTATAGACCAGATCGGAGATCATCCGGTCTCTCCCGGCGACAGGACTAAGGCCACTGCGGCCGTCAGTCGCATCCAGTTCGCTGTTTCGGCCAGGAGTTGATCCCGCCCCGTCGCGGTGAGTTGGTAGTACTTGGCCCGTCGGCCGTTCTCCGACATTCGCCACTCAGCCTTGATCAACCCCTTTCGCTCCATCCGGTGCAGGGCAGGGTAGAGCGAGCCTTGCTGAACCTGCAATGCGCCGTTGGATCTTCCATTGATCCGCTCCGAGATGCCCCAACCGTGCTGTGGCTCGACCTGTAGTGTCTGAAGGACCAGCAGTTCCAGAGTGCCCTGCGGCAGATCAAGTGAGTTCATCGATAGCTACCCTTCCACTTCTACAGAAAGACTCTACTCCTTTCCCTGTAGAAGCGCAAAGGGAATCATGCCACTCCACACTTGCGGAGAAAGAGATCCTTTCTATCTCCATGACGGAAGAGCCAAGGCCCGTCCCAGCCGAGATGCCTGGAATATCCCGCGCTAGCTGCGATGTTCTATCATCAGTCGCAATGCGAGGAATGGATTCAGCAGACAGGGCGAACGGCGTCGAATCCCTTGGTTGTCACAATCCTACGCGTGTGCTCCGCAGAAAATGCATCAGCCATGAGAATCAACACGATAAGCCGCAATGCGCACGGACGTTAAGGCGTGGTTAAGAATCCTGTTTACACGTGTCGTCCGCAATAGTGGCATCGGCCAGGAGAATCAACAGCATGCGAGGCAGCCATCTCGATGGTTATGGCCAGGATAAGGTCGCTCGCTGACACGCCAGAATCACGGTTGCTCGCCATCCTCCGTCTGCTACTCATTTCTCGTTCGACACTCCTCGCCAAGAACCTGTTCCTGCGCAAGCAACTTTCGTTTTTTCAAGAACGCAAAGCCCGGTCGCGAAACGCTCCAGCGTCGACGCGACTGTCGATGATTGCCCTTGCGCAATTCTTCGACTGGCGCGAGGTCCTGGTGATCGTGGCCCCGGAGACTTTCATCAAATGGCATCGGACGGCGTTCCGCGCGTTCTGGCGCTGGAAGTCGCACAAGCCTGGCCGTCCACCGTTACCGAAGAATCTGAGAGAGTTGATCCGAGAGATGGCAGCCGCCAATCCGGGTTGGGGCAAGGAGCGGATTGCTGACGAGTTCTCTCTGAAGCTGGGCATCCGCGTTTCGCCGCGGACCGTCGGCAAGTACCTGGACAGGTTGCGGCCTCGGGGCGGACGCGCGTCGGATCAGCACTGGGCCACTTTCGTGAGAAACCACGCCAAAGGCATCGTCGCGTGCGACTTCATGGTCTCCGTGACCGCATCGATGCGCGTGTTGTATGTCTTCGTCGCCATGGAGGTCGGGTCACGCCGGATTCTCCACACCAACGTCACCGCCCACCCCACCGCCGAATGGACCCTCCAGCAGTTCCGCGAATGCTTGGGAGATGACCAACCCTATCGGTTCCTGATCCACGACCGCGATTCCATCTTTTCGGCCAGCCTGGATTCAGAACTGAAGGATTTTGGTTTGCGCGTCCTCAAAACACCGGTTCGGGCGCCGAAAGCAAATGCGTTCTGCGAACGGCTGATCGGGACGATTCGCCGCGAGTGCCTCGACTTCCTGATCCCCCTCAACGAACGGCATCTGAGAAAGATCGTGGGCGAGTTCGTGACCCGTTACAACCGCGGCCGCCCGTACCCGGCGCATTGCGGCCCTCAACTCCGCCGGAAGTGGGTGATTACGGATCAAGCGCACAGCGGAAGCCGAGAAAGTCCGATCGGCAGTCCGCGGCGCGGCTGTCCCGCTCATCGCACCGGAAGTGGATCTCGTACTCGAAGTACCACGCACCTCCTCGGATGACACGCCGGCTTCCGCTCGCCGATCCCGAAAGGTCACCCAGCTTGTGTCTCTCGTAAGCTGCTGGATCGTACCAATCCTCGCACCACTCACTGACGATGCCCGCCATATGACGGCATCCCCATGGGCTCACGTCCTGAGGGTAGTCCCTCACATCGCAAGTAGTCTCATCCCCCGATTCAGCCCTTCGCGGCAGTTCCCCATGGCGGGTCGTCACCCCAAGGGTATTTTCTGCCATCCAATCCGCGCGCCCCTTTTTCCCACTCCAGTTCCGTTGGCAGCCGAAGTCCGGCCCAGTCACAATAGGCCCGTGCGCCGTGCCAGGTCACCTGCATTACAGGATGGTCTTGCTTGCCGTCGACCACCTCAAATCTGCTGTCTCGCCGACGGACATTGCAGTCCGTGTTCAGCAGAATCCATTGCGTAACATCCTGCCCGGTTGGCCCTGCTGAGTTCAGGAACTGGGCATACTGCGCATTCGTGACCGGATAAACGGCGAGACAATACGCCGGCAAGCGGACAGTAAAGGACTTGCCGCCCTTGTGCGTGAACCACCCCCCGGCAAGCGACTCGCCCTCCGGGATCGTCACCAGCAGCGTGCCGTCTCTTTCATGGGTGGTCTGTTTCAAGTTCTCACTCATTCACAAAGCGAAAGCTCAGGGTAAAACGATAGTACAACCGGCCGGCATGGCTGACAATCCGGGGTACAAATCGGTGGTGCCGTCGATGTGATCCCGCGGGCCGGTTGCCGCTGAACGCCACTATCGTGGTTGAGCCCTATGTCGACACGCGGGAAACGGCAAGAAACCGTCAGGCCGGATCTCGATCCTGCCGGATCCCTCCCCAGATCCTCTGGGCTTGGCAGTTTCCTTGCGAAGGAAGTGTCCAACCTGGCGGCGATCCAGGAATATGGCAGCCATCATGCCTCACCGTCATGGCAGATGGCGCGTCGGTGAAGTAGATGGGTGGGCAGATTGACCTGGTGCGGGGCGGCCGGAAGGTAAAGCGACAACCGCAGTGAATGCATCCAGCACGGGTATCGGCTCGTCCGGATCTCGGGATTCGGGGTGACTGCGCGCTCATGAGAAGATCAAAGACGTGGTCCAGTCCAAGGCAAGCCTGAGTTCGGTTTTTGTCTGGGCGGTGCTGCTTGGTCTTGCGCCTTGCGTGCAGGCCGAGCCCGTTCTTCAGACCGGTGTGCCGTTTCCGACCAAGGATAAGCCGCAGTCAAAGTTGTGGTGCGCACACGAGAGTTGGTGGGCATGGCTGCCGGTGAAGGACGGCAGCGGCGTCTGGCGGCGGACGCAGGCGGGCTGGCAGCGGGAGGGGCACCTTGATCAGGCGCTGCGCGGGCTGCCGGGTCAGGCCGACGTCTGGGCTGATGCTGATGGGGTTCGCGCGGTGCTGGTGGGATCGGAAGGACTGGCGGTGGTGGCGCTCAAGTGGGAGGCTGGCCAGTACATGCCCAACGGAACTCCGATCCGTTGGGCGCACAACGGGCTACCCGCGGAAACCGCGACCATTGCGCGTGGCCGCGACGGCCTCTGGTGGGTCGCCTACGACGCTGGTAAGCGGGTGCTCCTGCGTGGATCCACCGACCGTGAAGGCAGGCAGTGGCGCGCGCCGTTGGTGATGAACGAGCGGGAGACATCAGACGACGACATTTGCGCCATAGTCGCTCTGCCGGACGGCATTGGGGTGGTCTGGTCAGATCAGGCGAATGATGGGGTGTACTTCCGGCGGCCCGGCCGGGAGATCGAAGTAGTGGCCGTAGGCGGGCATACTGCCGACGACCATATCAATGCGGCGGTGAGTGAGAATGGAACCCTCTACGTCGCAATGAAGAACTCGGTCGACGCGATCGGGCTCCCCCAACTCGTGCTGCGGGTCCGGGACCGCACAGAAAAGTGGGCGAGCATTCCTTACGCGCCGAGGACCGCGAACGAGCAGCCAAGCCGGCCCATCGCCGTGATCGGCGGGCGGCCCGAGCGGATCTACCTTCTCCACACGGTCTATCAATCCGGACCGTTGGCGGAGCGGCGTGACTGGATAGCGGCCATTGTGAGCCGGCTCGGAAGGTTGCGGATCAACGTGCCGGCTCAGGCCATAGAACGCACGGCAAACACGCGGCTCAATGATGTCACCGGGCCTAAAACGCGCTGGCCCGATCGAGCTGCGTGGATCGTGTTGAGTTCGGACAGCGGGGGTAACGTTTACGAAACGAGGCTGGATGGACTCAACTGAGGCATCAGCTCCCGGTTGAAGCCTGCGGCCCGGGTCTTACACCTTGTCCGGCATCCGGAATCCCTGCCTGCCTTGGCGTGCGAGCATCCGGTTGGCCTCCTCGTCACCGGGGAAACGACGAGTGTGCGGATCGAAGCGGAGTTCTCGGCCCAATCGGTAAGAGATGTTTGCTAGATGACACAAGGCGGTCGACTGCTCGCACTCTTCAACCCCGCAGTTCAGCAGTTCGGGCCGATCCGCCCGGATGGCATCGACGAAGTTCTGGAGGTGGCCTACCTCCATGTCGCCTGCCGGCACGGGCGGCAGCGGTTCGGCCCTCCTCGACCGTCCGAGAAAGACCTGGCAATTGCCCTGCGGATCAAGGTGCATCGATCCTCTTGAGCCGTAAAAGTGCATGCCGATAGGCTCGTTCGAATACAGCCCCCGGATCTCGCACAGGATCTGCGCTCCATCCGGGTACACGAGACTCGCCGACTGGGTGTTGGGCGTTTGCCCCTGGTCCTTATAGCCATAACGGCCACCGGCGGAGTGGACGCGAGTGGGAAGTCCACGGTTCATTCCCCAGCGCAGGATGTCGAAGTTGTGGACTCCATTGTTGCCCATCTCACCGTTGCCGAAATCCCAGAACCAGTGCCAGTTGTAGTGGACCAGGTTGCCGTGGAAGGGCTGAGATGGCGCAGGGCCCAGCCACAGATCCCAATGCAACTCAGGCGGCGGCGGCTCTGGCTGTTTGAATCCAAGGCTCTCCCTCGGGCCCGTGAAGAGATAGCGGCCCAGATAAATGTCCCCGATCAATCCCTCCCTCAACTGCGCCACGGCCTTCTGAAAACGCGGCGACGACCGGCGCTGCGTGCCCGCCTGGACCACCCGCTTGTACTTTCGCGCGGCTTCCACCATCTTCTGGCCTTCGACAATATCGTGCGAGGCGGGCTTTTCGACATAGACGTGTTTGCCAGCCTGCGCGGCCCAGACCGTAGCCAGGGCATGCCAGTGGTTACAGCACGTGAGAATGACGGCGTCGATCTCGCGGTCTTCCAACACTTTGCGCAAATCCGGCTCGGTGCGGGGCTTCCTGCCCGTGCGCGTCTCCGCCTCGGCCGCCATCTTCAGCATCCGGTTGTCGTCGGCGTCGCAGATCACCGCCACCTCGACGCCACTCACGGCGCTGGCGTTGTGCAGCAGGTCCCGGCCCCGGCCGCCCACGCCTATGAGCGCCACGCGGATGCGATCGTTTGCATTCAGCACGGGCACTGCCGCCGGCAGCGTTCCGACAAAACTGCGTCTTGTGATGGGCAACATGATCTTTCTCCGATCTATGGACTGAGCGTACACCGCCTGCGGGCGTTTCTCATTTTCCAGCCGGCTTTCCAGCGCGTACGAGTGCTGTCAGCAACTCCACGTGAGCCTTCTCGAACGCCGCAGGGCTCTTTTCAAACTTTTCGATGGAAGGCGCGACCATTCGGGCAATGCGGTCCGCCTCCTCCTTCTTCCCCTTCGATGCCAGCAGCAGGAGTTCAGCGTCTTCAAAGCCGTCTCGAACATTTTCCAGGCGCACCGATGAGAGCGGCTCGCCGTTTTCCCCAGGATAGAGCAACCAGCCGTCACCCCACGGCCAAGGCGTCCTCTGCCAGGATGTGCGGGTGTCGCCACCGTTGAAGTTTGCCCATCCGCGATTACCAATGTTCTTGCCCCAATAGTTCAGACCCCAGTATTCAAAGCCGGAGATCCCATAGCTGTAGGTCAGCCAACCGATGGCGCGGGCGTCCACGGCCGGATATTCGATAAACAGATTTGGATGCTCATGCGGCCAGACGCAGACGGCCCAGATGACCTGGTCCTGTGGACGGCGGTGTTGCTCGATACCCGATTGATCGTACTGCCGGATGTAGACGTCCCAGATATCGGTCGAGCCGGTTAACGCCGTGACGCCTTTGGGCTCATTCAGGCAGAGCCAGACCTTCAGATCCGGCACGGCCTGCTTCACCAGTTCGTAATTCCGGCGAACGGTATCAAACAGCGCCGGCGACGGTTCATCCAGGTTGTAGACATACGCCTCTTGCAGCATCCCTTTTCCGCGGAGGTGCGCGGCATAGGCGCGCAGGAACCCGGTGAGGTCCTGCTTCAGCTCGTCGGTGTACTTTTCCCACGGCAGCCGCCGGTCAAACACGGCGATGGAGAATTGCTTCATTCCATACTCGCGGCCGACAGCGCCGAGCCTGTCAACGAGGCTGAAATCCAGTTGCCCCGGCGTCCCCAGCATGGGCCAGATCAGATTCGTGCCCGTGCGCCCCAACCGCATCTCGTTCAGTTTGCTGCCTCCACCGGGCACATCCAGCAAGGCGCTCCAGCCCATCATCATGTCGAACGTGGGACCGACGTGCATGCTGAACGCCTTGCGCGCCCAGCGTTCATAGATCTGGAAAAACTCCGGACCAGCGACGCCACCCTGCGGCTTATAGTGTTCGCTCAGGTGGACGGCAGGCATGAACGATGCATTGCGCAATTGCTGTTGCTTTGGCAATTCGACGGCGAAAACCCGGACGGTGTAGTCCAGCTTGCGCAGCAGTTTGCCGTCCAGCCTGATCTCCAGACGAGCCTTGTGCGAACCTGCCGGTGCGCCCGCCGGCGCATGGATCGTTACCCAGACCGGCTGCGTCTCGGATGCCGGCAGATCGAAGGGCCGGTTCGGCAGAAGCGGATCCGGCCACCAACCAACCTTGCCCTTGCCTTCGTTCCTCGCCCAAGGGCGACGGTCGTTGTCGACTGTGCGGATGTAGCCGGCAAGGCTGAGTTCAGCCTCCAACGCGCTCTTGCGAGGCAGTACATTCCGCACCGACAGGCTCTTCAGTTCCGCGGATCCGGCGGTGATCAGAAGTTGGAACGACTCCGCTTCGCCGCGCGCCATCGACACTTCCCATCGCGCGGCCCCGGCCGGCGGCGGCTCGTCGCGGAAGACCTTGGTCAGTGCCGACTCGAATCGAAAGGTTGCCGGCGCCGGGGAGCCAGCCCAAGCTGACAGAGGTGGCAGTGCGGCTGCGATCCAAAACACGCACATGGCAACACTGCCCCGTGAACGGCGGCGGTTCGCCGTTTTCGGCGCTCCACAAAGTGAACTCCTGTCAGCAGCAGTCCGCATGGCTCGTACTCCGTATTCAAAGGTGATGATGCTCACGGTTGTCGCCCTCGCAACTACTGCCATGCAGAACCGGCGAGATCCTCCGTGGCGCCCGGGTCGCCTGCCGCCGGCCCGTGCCACACGCTGCCGCCGTAGGTTGAGATGTAGATCTTCGTTTTGTCGAGCGGGTCCAGGTACACGCGATGCCCCCACTTGAAGTTGAAACCGCGAATCCGGCTCCAGGTTACGCTCCTATCGGTCGAGCGCCACGCCGACCCCTCGAAACCCGAGGCATAGAGGACTCGCGGATCTTTCGGATCAATGGTGATGTCGTACACATGCTGATCCTTGGTCAGGACATGCCGCCAGGTGGAGCCTGCGTCGGTGGAAAGGAAAATGCCGCCGCCGAGCGTTACGGAATCAGGGCGTCTTCCCCAGCCGGCGAGGTAGAGCCGCTTCACATCGGAGGGATCCACGGCGAGCCCGTGCGGCCCGTTTACGCCGTCAGGTAGATCGACTTTAGTCCAACTTGCCGCGCCGTCCACCGAGCGGTAGAGGGCGCCGTCGCCTTCGCTAACGATGCCGCCGTCGTTGCTCCTGCGTGCGACGACGACATAGAGCGTTCCGCGGCTGTCCATCGTGAGCCGCCAGGTAAAAGGCTCCTTCCACGGGAGGCCGTTGATCTTCAACTCCCAATTGAGGCCGCCGTCAGTGGACTTATATACACCGGTTCCGAATCCTGTGGCGTAAAGCACCCGGGCGTCTTTCGGACTCTTAGCCCGTTTTCACACTTTCTATAGCGCATATCCGCAATACCGGTAACAAGCCT
>CAZSBK010000016.1:0-68794 GCA_964604945.1 uncultured Candidatus Solibacter sp. | reverse complement strand
ACCGCGGCGCCTTTGGTCGCGCTGCCTTCCCATCCGGTCTTCGGCCCCCAGTCCAAGTCTGAGAAGAACAACGTGGGCGGTGCCGCCGCAGCGGCCGGCGCCAAGGCCATGACAGCCCAAAAGAGCGCGAGTGCGCTCAGTTTGAATCCTGCCCCGCTCGGCGGGGAGTTCGTGATTCCTTGCTTGTTAGAAAATGCCGTACTCGTGAACATGATGATGTGAACTCCTGATGACCCCGGCCTTCGGCCGCGGCCTGTTTTGTGAACGTCGCCTTCCCCGGCGGCGGAGTCCTCGACTGTGATGAAGCGGTCAGTCGAGAAGTGGAGTGGGAGCCCGGGGAGTACACACTTATTAAATCGGCTGGGCGTTGCGCGCCGGCCAGTGGCGAGGGCAACTGAATTGCCTTAACGTACCATTGAATAAGGAACAGATCCGCCTCGAAAAAGCACGTACCCTTATTGAGACGGATGGGCTAGTCGTTGTGGGGTAGTATTGACTTGTGACACGCTCACTGTTCCCGCAGGGTACAGGGGCAGAATTCTAGAGTGCAATTCTCATGCCTTAGTCAGCCAGGTCGGACCAGTTCCGCCAGGTGTCTCATAATAAAGGAGTTGCCGTCGATATGGGAGCATTGACGCCCGGGCGTCAATGGTAATTATTGCCGAAAGTGCATTACTTCAGCCGGTAAAATACTCTCGTCTGATTATATATTTGTGAGAAGTCTAAGGTGTTGCTCCACGGAAAAGTATCAGAAGTAGAAAAGCGCTAAGGTGACACTCCTAATAAAAATCTGTTAACGAAACGTCAGAGATGTAGGAGGCTTCACGTAATTCCATTTGTGCTGACTGAAAACAAAAGACATAGAGCTTCAGTGGAGGGTTGCTGGCCGTTGAAGTTGTGGTGCGGGGCGTACGATCAGTCCTCCAACTGCTCAACCCGGCCGAGCCAGTCTGAGTCGGCTGCCGTCCACTTTGTCCGGCTTCCTGTCCAGCTACCTACGGGGCACCCAGCGTAAGGGGCTATCTAATGACGTAGAGTGCCTTGCCTGATGGGATCCGCACCAAATCAACTCATGTCCCTTTCGGCCAGATCACAGCATGTGACGATTTGGCGGAACAGGTGGAATCCGGCGGTGAACAACAGGCCGTCGAAGCCAGACCGGGCCAGGGAGCCTTGGAGGAGTTCGTTGTAGGTGGGAATTCGGGCGGTGGCACAGGCGGAATCCTTGCCGATTTCGGTGGCCATCCCTCGGGCCCTGGACGGAATTAACAAGAGGCGCATCGGGCTGCGCCGTTGGCGCCGTTCGCAAACGCAGGAATTCCGCCGGGGGCCGTGTCCAGTGGATGTTTTGCTTCGATGGTAAATCAGGATTGGAACGCCCTGAGGCGAAGATCGGGGGACGCGGCACGTTTCCGGCGGTCACAGATCCCGGCCTTTGGGTTAGCGGCCGAGGCGGAAAGGGTTTTGGGGTGTTTCGAGAGCGATTTCAGGTGGGCGAGGAGGGGTTTGAGGCGGACGGCGGGCGGGATGTGAGTGGGGAGGGCGGCGGTGCGGTCGGTTGTCAAGAGGGCGCGCTTCTGCTGTATCTGCTTCAATTGATTGAGGCTACGGAAGAGGAGTCGTTCGTGGGAGCCGCGGTAACGGGCCAGTTTTTCGCTGCGACCAAACGAACCGGGGGCGCCCAGGTCGATGTCGGTGAAGAGCTCCATTTCGCGGATCTTGTAGAGCTGCCAGGCGGCGAAAACGACCATGTCGAGGAGGGTGGATTCGATGGCGCCGGTCGGTTTGTACTCGTCGAGGTATTGCTGGCGGAGTGCTTCGTACTCGGCGCGGAGGGTGGGCGACACGGCGTTGTCGATCTTCTTGGCACGGAGACCGTGAGTGACGGCGTTAGCCGACGAGCGAGCTTTGTCGGCTGGGGTCTTGGGGCCGGTGGAGGAACGCACCCGCTCTCTGCGTTCGCGGTTGGCGGAAGTGGCGGTGGCGTCGGGTGGTTGGAGAGGGGGCTTGGCAGCCCCCGTTTCCAAACCTCTCCCCTGCATGGATTCGTGGTGAGGGGTTGGCAAGTGGGGGCCCGTTGAGGGGGACATCCAGGCCAAGATAATACACACTGTCCATTGGGAGTCCTCCTCGATTCGGTTTCTGAGCCAGCGTCACGCCGGTCTCAGCATTTTGCCGCAGGTGGACTCCTACTTATTCATTCAAACAGTCTGTAGTGCACCCTTGACGTACCCCTACCGTGTCTCAGTTTTGGGGTGCACTACAAGGTGACAAGCGTCCGGTCTGTCGAAGAGAAGGACGAGTGGGGGGCGGCGTACGGGCGATTCTACTTTCCCCCGGTCCTCCCATTGAAGGATTGCAATGATGACATTGGGTGCGGAGGGTTTCATGGAGCGCCGGCGATGCTGGTGATATTTGCGGATCTCTTCGTGAGCTTTGACGATGAATCGGTGGCTGGTGCGAAGTGGAAACCCTGATCTGGCCTCGCCCGGTTGAACCCGACCGAGATCCACGCACGGGAACTTAGGCTGCTGCTTCCTGCCGCTCCGAGAGCACGACCGGCGGCTGTGGCTTCAGATTGGGGTGAAGAAATTCGCTGGCTGGCCGATAGGAGAGTGTGGGCCGCATCGTGCTTGCACTGATGCTGCTTCCGGTCTGCGCTGCTCAGACTGGGGGAAACTGGCTGGAGCGCCAGAAAGCATCGCTCATGAAGCAACGCGCCAGCGTGGACAGCGTAGCAACCGCGGGCACACCGTTTGCAGCCAGC
This sequence comes from uncultured Candidatus Solibacter sp., assembly GCA_964604945.1. Lineage (GTDB taxonomy): Bacteria > Acidobacteriota > Terriglobia > Bryobacterales > Bryobacteraceae > PNKE01. The sequence goes on along the minus strand of CAZSBK010000016.1, from coordinate 66,027 downwards.
ATCGAAAAGCAAAAGCACTCGACGGCGAGTCAACGAGACAGGGCAGTGCCGGTTTCGCACTGGGAGTGGAGCCCGGCGGCGAAATCGATTCTCGAGGTATCCCCGGTGACGATTGGGTGTATCCCGTCTGGGCTATCGACGTACGACGGGCTGATCGAGAAGCATGCGCGGCAGGCGGGATTGAACGCGGAACTGCTGCGGGCGGTGATCAGGAAGGAATCGGCATTTGACGCCTGCGCGGTAAGCCGGGCCGGAGCGAAAGGTTTGATGCAGTTGATGCCGGAGACGGTTGAGTATCTCGGCGTGGGCGACCCGTTTGACCCCGAGGAAAATGTGAGGGGCGGGAGCCGGTTTCTGAGATTCCTGCTCGACCGCTACGGGGGAGATGTGTCACTGGCGTTGGGTGCGTACAACGCCGGGCCTGGCCGCGTGGACAAGTTGGGCCGGGTGCCGGCGATTCCGGAGACGCAGGACTACGTCAAGTCGATACTGGGGGCGCTGAATGGCACGCCGGCGGTGGTTCCGTGACGCGCTACTTGGCCGGATAGGCCGGGTTGGCCTGCACTTCTCTCATCTGAGCGATGTGGCGCTGCGTGTGGGCGGCGATCATCAGGTAAACCTGGTAGCAGTCCATGGGCATGCCGCCGGCGTCGATCAGGTGGGCGCGGAGAGGGTCCATTGTGTCGCGGAGGTAGGCGATGTTGGCGTTGCGGGCTTTGTTGAACTCGGCCAACAGGGCCTCACGGGAAGTGAAGGCCATCTTCGGGACCAGCGGCGCAGGGGCTGTGGCCTTATGTGAACGGTCGGCAACGCCAGTGAGGATGGACTGGTCCTTGCCGGCGACGAGCTTGAGCTTTTCCGGATCGGCGGGTTTGGCAAGCGCGTCGGCGGCGAGTTTGGCCAGGAATGGCTCGCTCAGAGTGACGTGTTCGGCGATCTCGGCGATGGACCAGACCGCAAGCGCCGGTTTGAACTTGTACTGTGCCGGCGAGACCGAGGCGACCAGGTCGGTGACCGCTTTTCTGGTGGCGTGCAACTCGCTCATGGCGCGGTCCCGTTCGCCCTGGGCGAGCGTCTGGGCGGGCAGATAGGAGGTGGCGCAAAGCAGAGCGGCGGTGACGGCGAGCGGAAATCGGGCCATGCAGTCAAGATAGCACCCGGCCCAGCCTGGGCGGGACTCGGCTCAGAACAGATACTTCAGACCGAACTGAATCAACCGTGGGGCAACGGAAGTCTGGGTGATGACGCCGAAGCTGGCCGTGCCCAGGGCGGTCCCGGGGTTGGAGAACTGGGCCATGTTCAGCGCGTTGTAGAATTCGACACGAAACGCCAGTTCGGCGTCCTCGCGCAAGCCGCCGACGCGGCTGCGCTTTCCGATGGAGAAGTCAGTGTTCACCTGGCCTGGCCCGTTCATGAGGCTCTGGCCCGAGTTGCCGTAGCCGGTTGCGCCATCGGAGCCGGCGGCCGGGGCGGCGCAGATGGCCTTGGTGTTGATCCAGTTGCCCAGACGCTCGTGCAAGCCGCCGGCCGTGACCAGATCGGCGTAAGTTGCGCCGCTGCACAAGGTGATCGTGGACGTCCCGGCGCGGCCGTAGACGGCGCCGCCGGAAGGATCCGTCAAAGTCATCGGCAAGCCGCTTTGGGCCACCACGATGCCCGCCACGGACCATCCTTGCGTGAGCGTTCCGCGCCAGCCGCGGAGGGTGGCGGGGTGGGGCAGTTGGTAGTCAAAGTTGGTGATGAGGCGGTGAGTGCGGTCAAAGGAAGCTCGGCCTTTGGCGAGATCAAGCCGGTTTTGATCGTTGTAGACGGTCATATCGTTCATCGCCTTGGACCACGTGTAAGCGGCCTGAAACGTTAGAGATCGGGCCAGTTGCACGCGATAGGTCGCTTGCAGACTCTGATACCAGCTTCTACCGGCGAATTCGCTGCTAAGCAGGGCCGTCGGCGTCTCCCCCAGGATGGGCGTCCGCTGCTTGGCATTCTTCGACGTGTTTGTCGTGATGCAATGACTCGGATCCCCGTCATAGCCACAGTTCAATGGACTCGACGCGCTGGCCAGCAGCGGCTGGTTCAGCCCGTGCGCCATTAGGAGGCGGTCGCCTTTCGAGCCGACGTAGCCCACATCGAGGCTGGAGCCCTGGGTGAGTTTCCACTTGGTCGAAAGGTTCCATTGCTGGAGTCGCGGGACACGGTAGAGCGGTCCGGCGACGCGGTCGGACAACTGCGAGGTTGGCGTTCGAAGGACGAATCCGAGTGTTGTCACGGGGAACGGCTGCTGGAAGCTCGATCCGCTGTTGCTTGAATCCGTGTTCGTGAAGCTCTGCGCGAAGGGCGGTGCGGTGAACAGAGGGGCGGACGACGCATTGCCGCTGAACAGGGGCGCTTGATAGAACCAGCCATAGCCTCCGCCGATGACGACGCGGCCCGATCCGCCAAACGGTTGCCAGGCGAAGCCGGCACGAGGGGCAAAACTGTCGAGCGGCGTCCCGTTGTCATAGAAGCTCTTCCTGCTCCGGATCGATACGCCCGAGGGAGTCGCGCCGAAGGCCTTGCCCGTGTAGGGATTCACCAACGCGGCGTCGTAATTTGACGCGACGGTGTTGCCGGCCAGGGTCCCGCTGAGCGTGGGAATGGCGGCCTGGCGCAGGAGGTCCATCGACATATTGCCGACCGTGCCGGAGGTATCGAAGGAAGGGCCAACATACTCCCAGCGCAGACCGATATTGAGCGTGAAGCGCTGGGAGAGCTTGATGTCGTCCTGGATATGAGCTGCGCCGTAATAACGGCGGTAGTTGTAAACTACGTCGCCAAACTCGCCGGCGCCTTCGCTGGCTTGGACGGTTTGGATGTTGCTGCGCCCGGCGGGGCTCGCGGTGCCGGTGGCGTCCATGCCGAGCAGGAAGTCGGAGAAAGTCTGAAAGGTGATCTTGCCGCGCGCGCCGCCAGTGTCGGAGCGGCCGTTGAACTGGTTCAGGAAGAAACCGCCCATCCTGATGCGCTGCTTGCCGCGGACCCATGAGAGGTTGTCGGCCCAGGTGTAGGTGACCGTCTTGAAATGGTTGTCGTTCGGGTTGGTGCCGAAAAGGCGGAAGGAGCCGAGGGGGCCAAGGACGGTGACTTCCGGCGCATATGGGAAGGCGGGGTCAACGGCGGTGATGCCGAAATCGGAGGCTAGGGGCAGGCCGTCTGCCACGGCGTCGGTATTGTTGCGCGTGTAAGTCATCCGGGCTTCGTTGACCACGTTGGCCGAGAGGGCGGTGGTCAGTTTCAGACTTACGGCCACGTCGGCCGCTTTCAGTAACTGCGGCGATCCCCAGCCGGGGACAACGGGCGCGCCGGGGTAGCCGCCTGGCGAACCGAAGGAACGCACCTGGTCCACGGTGGAAGTGAACAGGCGGCCCGAGAGCGTGCTCTTGGCATTGGCGGCATAGTCGGTGTTGCCGATCCAGTGGTTTTCCTTGTAGGTCGACGGCATTGAATAAGAGGAGAAGCCCAAGCCAGCATTGGGCCCGGAGGTGAGCAGGGTTTGGGGCAAAGGAATCAGGTACTGGCCAGACGGAGCCTTGGCCTGCAGGAGCCTCAGGGCCACGGCGCTGATGGGGGCCGTCGTCGAGGTGTTTTGGTTGTTGCAATCGAGTTGGCGTCCGCCGGCAAAACTGGTGTACCGGGAGACATCTCCAGCGTTGTTGCCGGGACAGAAACGGGCGGCGAGGGTCTTGGCCGAGCGGTCATCACCGAGCGGAGGAAGAATCGGGTTGGCGATCGAGGTCGGGTCCAGGCCGTTGACCTGCCGGGTCCCTTGAAACGAGCCGAAGTAGAACCACTTGTTCCGCTTCGCCGCGCCTCCGAGCGATGTGCCGAACTGGTTCTGTTTCAGGTTCGGCTTCGGCTGACCGGTGGCGTTGCGGAAAAAGGCGTTGGCGTTGAAAACGTCGTTGCGGAGAAACTCCCAGAGATTGCCGTGCAGATCGTTCTGGCCGAAGCGGAGCATCAGGTTGGTACTGGGGGTCATGGCGCCGAAGCCGGAGTCGTATTGCGAGGTCTGGATTTTGAATTCGCTGATAGTGTCGGGGTTCGGGACGGTGCTGGTGGAATAGGCTCCGTCGATGGTGTAGGAGCCGGCGGTCGTGTTGCCGTTCACGTTGACGCTGGAGGTGCCGCGGCCCAGGGTTCCAGCGTTGTTCACATCGGCCGCCGAGCCTGACGACATGGAAAGCACCTGGGTGAAGTTGCGCGTATTCAAGGGAACGGCAGTGATGGTCTTCTGGTCCACAACGGTTCCAGTTGAGGGCGCCGCAGCCGCGAGCCTGCACTGGCAGACCACCGTTTCGGAGGGTTCGCCGGGCTCCATCGCGGCGTCAACGGAGGCGACTTCCGAGACGTTCACCGTCACCTGGTTCATGCGCGCCGTCTTGAAGCCCTTGGCCACGAATTGCACTTCGTACGGGGCCGGCGTCAGCATGGAGAAGCGGAATTCGCCCTGCTGGCCCGTGACCGCCTTTTGTGCCGCACCCGTAGCCGGATTCACCAGCGACACGCCGGCGCCAGCAACGGCCGAACCTGCCGCGTCACGGACGGTTCCTTCGAGCGCGCCCGTCGTGGTGGATTGGCTCCACGATGGGACCGTGAACCCGGCAATGATCACGCAAGCGGCCACCCAAATCACTTTCGACACGTTCACTCCTGGTCTACAGAACCTTCCCCAGCCTCACCGCATCCGCCTTGCAGCCGCCATGTGCCCAGATGCCGGAATTCTATCATGGCCTTGTCCGGCTACCTCTGTTTTGCAGCTTTGCCGCAGTTGCTGCGAAGATGTTGATTCGACATGAAAACGCGTATTCACCGATCCCTCATCAGTCTTCTTGTCTGCCTGCCCGGCCTCGCCCCAGCCGCCATAGCGCCGCAATCCGGGCTTGACCTTTCACGCGCGACGGTCGTCATTCGAAGCGGCGACCGCACCGAACCTGAACGCGCGGCGGCGACTGCACTGGTGGAGGAAGTCGAAAGACGGACTGGCATCCGCCTATCCGTCGCCAGCACCTTCAATCCAGGCGGCCCGTCCATCGCCGTTTCGACCTTTGACGGCGCGCCGCGCCAGGGCGGCGAAGAGTTCCCAGCGCCGGCACCGGAGGGATACCTGCTGCGCACGGCAACTTCCGGTGCGCAGCCCGTGGTCTACATCCTTGGCGGCGGCCCTCGGGCCGTGATGTATGGGGTCGGAGCGTTTCTGCGCATGGCGGACTGGGCCAAAGGCAAGCTATCCATCGCCGGCGGCGTGTCGATCGCCAGCGCGCCGAATTCGCCCATCCGCGGACATCAGATCGGCTACCGCTCGACGGCGAATAGCTGGGACGCATGGACGATGGAGCAGTTCGATCAGTATTTCCGCGAGTTTGCCCTGTTCGGCGTCAACGCGATCGAGAACATCCCGTTTGAGAATCCGCGCGACAATCCGCTGATGAAGCTCCATCCGCGCGAAGCCAACCGGGCCATCAGCTCGCTTTGCCGGCGCTACGGCATGGATTACTGGGTTTGGACACCCGCCAGCATCGACTTGGAAGACAAGGCCAAGCGTGATGCCCTGCTGGCCCGATTCGATGAACTCTTCGACGATAGCGTGACGCTCACGGGCGTCTTTGTCCCGGGCGGCGACCCTGGCCACAATCACCCCTCGCTCGTCCTGCCGCTTCTTGAGGACATCGCCAAGCGCATGGCGCCGAAACATCCGAAAGCGAAGGTCTGGCTGTCGATGCAAGGATTCAACGCCGAGCGCGAGGAGTATGTTTACCGCTACATTGAGCAACATCAGCCCGCCTGGCTTGGAGGCTTGGTGGCCGGTCCGCAGAGTCCGCCGATCACCCGGCACAGGCAGCGGCTGCCCGCGCGCTACCAGCTACGCCTTTACCCGGATCTGACGCACAACAAGATCTGCCAGTATCAGGTGCCGAACTGGGATCAGGCCTATGCCCTGACACTAGGCAGGGAGGCGCCAAATCCGCGTCCGGCCGAGTACGCCGCGATTCACAACAGATACGCTTCCGCCACGGACGGATTCATCTCCTACTCCGACGGTGTCCATGACGACGTCAACAAGATCATCTGGAGCGCCCTGGCCTGGGATTCGAATCAGCCCGTCCGCGAGATTCTCATCGGCTACGCCCGTTTTCACTTCAGCGTCGCGCGCGCCGGAGAGATCGCCGACGCGATCCTGGCTCTGGAACGCAATTGGGACGGGCCGCTGGTCAACAACGGCTCGGTCGAAGCAACTCTGATGATGTGGGACAAACTCGACGCGCAGTTGCCGGAGTTGTCGGGCAACTGGCGCTGGCAGCTTTGCCTGCTCCGGGCTGCATACGATCCGTATGTCCGGCGGCGGCTGATTCATGAGAGCGGACTGGAGCGCGAAGCCAACTTGGCGCTGGCGCAGGCGCCGATGATCGGATCGGAGCCGGCGATTCGTCTGGCTCGGGACGTGCTGAACCGCGCGACGACGGAACAGGCCGGGCGCGATTTGCGGGCGCGGATAATCGCGTTGTGCGAACGGCTGAACCAGTCGATCGGGCTGCAATCGAGCGTGGAGAAGTATCACGCCAGTGGAGCCGAGCGGGGTGCCGTGCTCGATTTCGTTGATACGCCGCTGAACAACCGCTGGTGGCTGGAGGACGAGTTCAACAAGGTGGCGGCGATGGCGCCGGAGGCGGAGAAGGTGAAGCGCCTGATCGAGCTCGGCAGATGGTCGACGCCGGGCAAGGGAAGCTACTACGACGACATCGGCAACATCGCCAATTCGCCTCATGTCGAGGGCGACGCCGAAATCGATCCAGAGACTCTTCGCGGCGCGGAGCCGCTGTTTTGGTGGTGGGACAACGGCCGCAGCCGCGCCAGGCTCTCATGGCAGGTGACGATGTGGCCGCGCCGCGTGGTCTATGAAGGGCTGGATCCGGAGGCGGCCTACGTCGTCCGCACTGCCGGGCAGGGCCAGTGCCTGCTGAGCGCCGACGGCCAGCGGCTCCGGGCTCTGGTCGACGGCGAGAAGATGGGCGAGTTCAAGGAGTTCGCCGTCCCGGCCGAATTATTGAGGGACCGGCGGCTGGTACTCACATTCGAGATTCCCAGTGGCGAGGAAAATCTAAATTGGCGCCAGCGTTCGCGGCTTTCCGAGGTGTGGCTCCTCAGACGGGAGTGACGGCGATGACACCGGATCTGCCTCGCGGGATCGTACCGGTTTTGCAGACGCCATTCGGCGCAGATGGCGGAATCGACCATTCAAGTCTGGCGCGGCTGATCGATGACGCCATCGAAGGTGGGGCGGCCGGATTCCTCTCGCCTGCGGTGGCAAGCGAAGTCCACGCTCTGACGGCGGATGAACGCGAGCGGTTGCTGCCATTCGTGGCTGAACGCATTGCGGGGCGCGTTCCGCTGATTGCGGGCTGCTCCAGCCCGGATGCAGAGCAGTCGGCCAGACTCGCGGCGTCCGCCGTGGCCGCCGGCGCGTCCTCCATCCTCATTGCTATTCCCGATTCGCTGCGCGGAGATATGGACAGGCTCACCGATTTCTTCCGCGTCGCCGTGGGTGGATGCGGCCTGCCGTTGATTGTTCAAGACCTGGATTGGTCAGGGCCCGGGTTGCGGCCGGCGGCGCTTGCCGAGCTTCGCGGCAAGATTCCGCAACTTGCCGGCTGCAAAGTGGAATCCGTGCCGGCGGGCCCGAAGTACTCGGAGGTTCGATCCACTTGCGGCCCTGAATTTCACATCTCGGGCGGATGGGCCGCTCAGCAGTTCATCGAAGCCCTGGACCGCCGTATCGACGCGTTGATTCCCGAAGCATCGATGGTCCGCGTTTATGGGAGGATCTGGCATCTGCACGAAAACGGGAAGCGGGCCGACGCAATCGCCCTTTTCCGCGAATTCCTGCCCGTCCTGGCGTTTTCAAACCAGGAGATTGGCTTGTCGATTGCGTTCTTCAAGCGCTTGCTGGTGCGGCGCGGCATCTTCTCGACAGCCGCCATGCGAGCGCCCGGTTTCGAATGGGACGATCACGCGTTGCGTATCTCCGACGAGTTGATTGAAGACTGCCTGGACGTTACCTCGCGCTGTCCAAGGCGCGTTTGACGGCCACCGTTTGATTCTCGATCTCGACGGCCGATCTAAGCGTGATCGCCGGCAACGCCCCGTGTTCTTCGTGGATCCGCGCCCGCCAGTTGCGAAGAGAAGGCGGGCGGTTCGATGATGAGGTCGTCGCTTTCGGCCTCAGCAGTTACTGCGATGACGCCGCCGCCGCCCACGAATCCACGGCGCAACATGCCGGGACCACCGCTGTTTTACATGAGGGAATCTCTCGCCGTGTATCTTGTGACAGGCGAAGGAACCGTGCAGGACCGTGCATTCGGGAGGGTGCGCCACAGAAGCAAAAGGCGGCATCCCGTTGGTGGGACACCGCCTTCGTGGTTCGAACTTGGTGCGGAGAGGGGGACTTGAACCCCCACGAGATTGCTCCCGCTAGCACCTCAAGCTAGTGCGTCTGCCAATTCCGCCACCTCCGCAGGTGGCCCGGCAGCGTTGTTTCCAGCGCTCCGGACAATCCCAATTATAACCCGTTACTTCTTCGCCGGAGCCTTCTTCTGGGCCGGTGGCGGAGGAACCGGAATTTCGGTTTCGGACACTTTCTGGCCCGATTCGGTTTCCACTGTCATCTTAATCGGCCCAGGTTGCTGCGCCTGCGCGGGAGCCTTCTGAGCCGGCGCCTGCTGAGTGGCCGGCGGAGGCGTCTTGTCAAGCACGGTAGAGGCTGTGCCGCGGCCTGCGCGAGTGTAAAGGACCGCCAGCGATAGCGAGCCCACCATGAAGAGAACGGCTGCGATTGTAGTTGCCTTCGACAACACCGTTGCCGCGCCGCGCGGCCCAAACGCGGTCTGCGACCCCATGCCGCCGAACGCGCCGGCCAAGTCGGCTGCTTTGCCGCTTTGGAGCAGCACCACGATGATCAGGAACAGACAGACAATCACGTGGACAATCGTCAAAAGAATTATCATTTGTGCGTCCTACAAAGAGAACCCGCGCCCCCGGAAGAGCGCGGGTCCGCCAACTTCAAATTATAGCGCGTTTCAACGCCGGCTTCAGAAGGTCACACGCAGCGCCACCTGCATGCGGCGCGCGTTGGTACCGTCCGGGAAGCCCTGCGAGGCAGTCCCGCGGCCCACCGTGCTGTAGGGCGTCATCACGCCGCCCGAGACCGAGTACATGCTCGTGCTGACCGACGTGTTGTACATCGTGTTGAACATGTTGAAGGCCTCGAACATCAGGCTCGTCTTGACGCGCTCGTTGACCGGGATGGAACGGACCAGACGGCCGTCCACGCGGAAGATCTGGTCGATGTCCAGATAGCCCACCGGCAGGAACGGCACCCGGTTCCAGCCGCCCGAACCATTCAGCGAGCTATTGGGCATCGACTTGCCCGTGAACTGCGTTGAACCGCTGACGCTGACCGTCGGCGTGGCCGGCTTGGACGAGGCCATTGTCGTGATCGTCGACAACTCCCAGCCGTTGACGAAGTAGCGCGCGAATGCGGTGTCACTCTGCGTGAACTTGGGCGTCCACAGCCAATTGATCACGGCGCGGTGGCGCTGGTCGAGACCCGAGCTGCCCTTGTCGAAGCTGTAGTCGCCATTATACGTGGCGTTGTTGTAATTCGAGCCGATATTCCAGCTTGCCCCCTGCATGTCGGCCGTGTCGATGGCGTGCGACCAGGTGTAGGACACCTGGGCCTGGAGTCCATGCGACATACGCTTCTGCAACTGCACAGCCAGGCCGTTGTACCAGCTCTGGCCGCCGTTTTCCACCTGCAGGATCTTGCTGTAGTTCTTGTCGACGCGATTGGCCGTGAGGTGGATGCGCGTCGGGTAGTAACCCGCGATATTGCCGCTCAGATCCTTGATCGTGTACGTGTAGACCTCGTTCGTCAGCGGGCCGAGGTTCAGGTCGCGCTGCGTGAACAGCCCGATGCCGCGGCTCCAGATATAGCTGACCGTCAGGCCCAGGTCACGCCGCAACTCGCGATCGATGCTGATGGTGCCCTGCTGCGTGTACGGGTTGCGAAGGTCCGGGGCGGCGAAGCCCAGGCTGACAGATCCGCTGGGCAGGCCGCTCGCGCTGGTGAAGACGTTCGGGAAGGTCGGCGAGCCGGACGACGAGGCGGTCATCGAGATGCTCGTCTGATACAGGCCGTTACCCAGGAACAGCGTGTCCAGCATGTTGCCATGCATGCGGGCATAGAAGATGCCGTACCCGGCGCGGAGCACGGTCTTGTCGTTCAAGCTGTAGGCCGCGCTGAAGCGTGGCGCGAAGTTCATGTCGGTACCCGGTACCCGGCCGGTCTGTGGCCAGGCGGAGTTGGTCATCGTCGGCTGGGGCAGGAAGGCCTTTTCGTAGCGCAAGCCATAGTTCAGGGTGAGGCGCCGGGAAACGCGGTGCGCGTCCTGGATGTAGGCGTTGATGTCGGTGGTCCGCAGCGAGTGGATCGGATTGCCAAAGGCCTGCGTGAAGCTGGAGTAGCTCTTCAGGTTCGTGGAGTTGCCCGAGAAGTCCTTCGCGAAGTTGGTCAGCGAGGAGTAGCTGTAAGCGCCCTTGCCGTTGTAGAGCTGGTCCATCCAGTCCGTGGTGGTGGAGAAATCAATACCGAAGCGCAGCGAGTGAGCGCCATGTATCCAGCTCAGGTTCTCGGCGAGTTGGTGGCGAAGTTCACTGGGATAGGTACGCGGATAGCCGCGCGACGCGCCCACGGTGGCGCCCGCCACGGAGATGTAGAGTCCACCTGTTTCGGCCGGCCACTGGTCGGACGAGGCCGGATCCGAAAGGCGGTCCTTGAACAGGCCATAGCGCAACTCGCTCACCACATTGTTCGTGATGATCGAGGTCCAGCTCGCCTTGCCGTAGCGCGTTTCCACTGTCGAGTTGCCGTTGTCGCCGATCGCGGCGCCGCCGGTCAGCACGGCCTGGGTCTGAATTCCATACGGGGAACGCCAGTGCATGGCGTTGAAGCTGACGCTGAAGCTGTTCTTCTCCGACGGCCGCCAGTCGAACTTCGGCAGGCCCATCACGGAGCTGACCTTGCGCGGCACCAGCACGTTCATCTGCCGCGAGATGAAGGAAATGGCCTTCGCGCACTGATCGGCAGTGGCCGTGCATGCGGTCGGCAGGATGGCGTTGCCGGCTGTGTCAGTAAAAGCGTTGTTGATGATGCGGTTCAGAGCCGGGAAATTGCGCTTCACTACTTCGAAATTCATGAAGTAGAACAGCTTGTCCTTGGCGATGGCGCCGCCCAGGCTCGCGCCGGCCTGATGACGCCATTCCGGCGCGTTCACCCCACCGGCATAGCGGTCCGTGGCGTTCAGTGAGCGGTTGCGGAAGAACCAGTAGGCCGTGCCATGTGTATCGTTGCCGCCTGAGCGCGTCACGGTGTTGACGACGCCGCCCATGGCGCGCCCGAACTCGGCGGAGAAACCGTTCGACAGCACTTGGAACTCCTGTACCGCGTCCTGCGAGATCTGCGTCGAAATACGGGTGCGGCCGGCGTTTTCGTTGTAGAAGCTGTTGGTCGTGTCGTTACCGTCGGTAAGGAACGAGTTGCCGCCGGCGATGCCACGGAAACTCACCAGGCCGAATGTGCCGTCTTCAGTGACGGCCGGCGTGAGCAGCACGAAACTATCCACGCGCCGCCCGTTGATCGGCAGATTCAGGATCTCGCGGCTGCCAACCACCTGCGAAACACCTGTCTTGCTTTCGTCCACGATCGGAGCCGCCGTGGTGACCGTGACTTCCTGCGTCTGAGCCTTCACGTCCAGGCCAATGTTCAACGTCACGTTTTGGCCGACTTGAATGGCAATCTGCTTCGCCGAATATGCCGCGAAGCCTTCCTTCAACACCGAAACTTCGTAGCCCTCGCCCGGTGTCAGGGACGGAGCTGAGAATAGGCCGGATTCATTGGTCTCGAGGTTGCGCCGGAGGCCGTTCGAGGCATTCGATACCACAACCTTCGCCGCCGGAACCACCGCGCCCGACGCGTCGCGCACAACACCATTGATTGCGCCAAGACCTGCCATCGATTGAGCCGCGGCCGGTACGATCAGGCACACGACGAGGAATGTGAATAAAAGTGTTCTGGTGAGACTGTTCACGAGAGACTCCTGGTGAGGATACGCCCCCATTATAAGCCGCCGTGTCAGCCGGAAGATGACATTCCGGTTAGCTCTGGCAAAAGTCCCGGTGCGCCATGAACACGCCTTAATGAGCGGTGCCTGCCCGTCTCACCGGGAGTGCGTGAATCAGCCTCGAAGCCCCTTCAAGTACGTCAGGCTCTGGCGGATTTGGGGAAGGGCTGGGACGGCCTCTTCTTCCAGGAAGAAATGGCGAAGACCTTGCTCCTGGGCGGCAAACAAGGCAGCGCGGACGTTGACCAGACCCGTACCAAGCGGAACGCTTTCTTCTTCAAGCACATCGGCCGGCGATCCGCCCAGTTTGGTCCCCTTCCTGATGTCCTTTACATGCATGAGCGGGAACCGGCCAGGATAACGCTTCAGCAGTTTCACGGGGTCCTGGAAACCATAGACAATCCAGAAGATATCCATTTCGAAGCCGACGTGGGCCGGATTGGTCAGCCGCATCAGGGTGTCGAAGCGGGTACCGTCTGGAGATGGGTCGAATTCGGTGCCGTGGGTGTGGTAACACAGCCGGATGCCGTCCTCCAAAAGGCGCTTACCCCAGCGGTTCAGGGCCTCGGCGGCAGGGGGCACGTCCTTTTCGGCCAGGTGCTTGGCGCTATGAGGAACGGTGTCGCAGACGACAAAATCGGCGCCCAACGCGTGCGCCTGGGCCCCGACGGCGGCCGCATCCCGCTTCAAGGCCGCATAGGGGGTTCCCATCGAAACTGCCTGGAGCCCTGCGCCCTTGAGCAGCCGGAGAAACTGATCCGGCGATCGTCCATAGAGGTCGCCGGCTTCCACTTTGCGGAATCCCAACTCGCGGATGAGAGCGAGGGTCCCAGGCAAGTCCTTCGCGGCTTCATTGCGGAGACTATATATGTTAATTCCGACCTCGGCGCGAAACGCCGGCTTGGCACACGCGGGCAATGCCGCGGCGGCGAGCAACTGGCGGCGGCTGATCATGCTTCCAGCTTCCAGGGGCTGCGGTATTCACGATGCAGCAGCGGACGGGCTGCTTCCTGCCTTACGGTTTGCGCCTGCTGGTCCCAATCCAGTCTCATGCCGGCGCGCAAGGAAAGATTGCCGAGAATCGAAGTCACCGACGACTTCACGCAGGTTTCGATATCGCTATTGGGGCGCTGGCGGCTGCGGACGCAATCGAGAAAGTTGACCCAGTGGAGCGGATGGGGGTCGGTAACGCGTTTCATCTCGAACGGCTTCAGGCCCGAGCCGTCTTCGGGCGTCACTCGCAGCACGGCGCGGTCGACATAGAGCGTCCCGTTCGAGCCGTGGAAGTTGATGCCCATCAGCCGGCTCTTGGTCTGTTCCGTATTGTTCGAGCGATGCTCCCAGGAGCCGATCATGCCCGGATATTCGAATGTGGCCTGCATGGTGTCCGGCGTTTCGCTGTCGTCCTGCAGCCAGTATTTTCCGCCCAGCGCCACCACGGCGCTCGGCATCACATCGCCCATCGCCATCTGGATGATGTCAATCATGTGGATGCCGGAGTCCGTGATCTGGCCGCCGGCGTAGTCCCAGAAAAAGCGGAAATAGGAGTAAGCGTCCGGGTAGACGCCAAAGCGGTTGGGATTGAAGGGCCGTTTCGGCGCGGGCCCAAGCCAGAGGTCCCAGTCCAATCCCGGCGGCGGCGCCTGCTCGGGCGGGTTGCCGATGCCCTTCCGTGGCTGATTATTGTAGATCCAACTCCGGGCGAAGGCGATCTTGCCCAGTTCGCCGTTGGCGACAATCTCGCGCGCCTTCTGGAAGTGCGCACCCGATCTCTGCCAGGTGCCCGCCTGCACGACCCGGTTGTACTTGCGCGCCGCCTCCAGCATCACCCGGCCTTCGTCGATGGCCACGCAAGCCGGCTTTTCGACATACACGTCCTTGCCCGCCTTGCAGGCTTCGACGGTGATGTAAGGGTGCCAGTGGTCGGGCGTCGAGATGCAGACGGCATCGATCGACTTGTCGGCCAGGATCTGGCGGAAATCGCGGACTTCCCTGGGCTGATGACCGCCCCTGCGGGCCACCGCGACCGCCCGTTCCAGGTTCGGCTGGAAGACGTCGCAAACCGCAGTGACGGCCACGCCGGGTTGCTTCATGGCGACGCCCAGGTTTTCCGACCCCATCACGCCGACGCCGATGAAAGCCGTCGAGATGCGGTCGTTAGCGGAAAAAGCGCGGGGCGCGAAGGCGGTGGCCGCCGCGCCCGATCGCAGAAATGCGCGGCGGGCGATCTGGCTCTGTTGCATGTGGGGATCGTACCGCACATGCGCAGCGCTCCGAAACCTCCGGACAAGCCATTTGTTCTCAGATATTTAGGGCCGCCGCTTACAAACCAAACGGCGAATCAGCACAAGTCGCCGGCTACAGCGGCAGGATCTCTTCGCGCTGCGGATCATAGCGCAAACGGCGCTTCTGGACGTAGCTGATATTGCCCAGGTGTGACGCCGCCGCCGAGCGATGGCCGATGTAGACGTCTCCATTCGGCCGTTTCCGTGTCCTGCAGCAATCGAGGAAGTTCTCGACGTGGTCGATCGTCTGTTCGCGCGGACTCTGAACCACCACCGGTTGCGCGCCTTTGCCGGCAGGCGTGAACTCGTATCGTCCACGGGTGATCCAAAGCTTGCCCTCGGTGCCGCAGATCTCGACGCCAGCGCCGGTAATGCCGGGCGCCAGTGTGCCTTCGAAAGTAGCCGTCCAACCCGATGGGTATTCGAGAAGGATGTTGACAGTGTCTGGCGCGGTCCGGCCGTCCTTGTAGTGATAAACGCCGCCGGCGGCAACGCCGGAGATGGGCCCGTCTTCGCCAAGCATCATGTGGACGACGTCTATCCAGTGGGTGAACAGATCGGTCACCTGGCCACCGCCGAAATCGAGGTAGGCGCGGAAGTTCCAGTACTGCTGCGGATCGTATTCGCGCCACTTCACCGGGCCGAGAAACCTCGCCCAGTCGAGGTTCGATGGCAACGTGGCCATACGCGGCGGCGCTTTCATCAGGTGAGCGCCGTTGCCGTGCCACCAGGTGCGGGCCAAGGTGACCTTGCCCAGTTTCCCGGCCTTGACGATCTCTTCCCGCGCCTGGATGTAATGCTGACCCGACCGTTGCTGCATGCCCACCTGGCAAACGCGATCGTTCACGCGCGCCGCCTTCACAACGCGCGGTCCCTCTTCGATGGTCAGGGTTAGCGGCTTTTCGACATAGACGTCCTTGCCCCCATTGAGGGCATCGATAGCAATCGCGGTATGCCAGTGGTCGGGCGTGGCGACCAGGACGGCATCGATCGCTTTGGTCTCGAGCAGCTTGCGGTGGTCGCCAAAACCTTTTGCGCCTGGGGCGGCGGTTTGCGCTTGATCTACGCGCTCAGTGAAGACATCGCACACCGCTGTGACGTTCACCTGTTTGGTCTCGATGAACGTGCCCATCACACTGCGGCCGCGGCCTCCGCATCCGATCAGCCCGAGATTCATCCTGTCGTTTGCGCCCAGGATCCTCGCGTAAGAGGAAGCGGTCCAGGCAATCGCCGCCTGGGAGGATCGTCTGAGCAGTTCACGCCGGTTCATGGCGGCGATTCTATCACCGTCTGGTCCATGTCACCTGGCGCCGAACGCCAAGGCCAATTCGACAAACGTCCGCACGGGCAGACCCGATGGGCCCTTCGCCAGGTACGGCTTGCCCTCTTCAAGCCATGCCGTGCCGGCAATGTCGAGATGCGCCCAGGGCTTGCCTTCGACGAAAGACTCCAGAAACTTCGCCGCTGTGACGGCTCCGCCCCATCGTCCGCCGATGTTGGGCAAGTCGGCCGAGGGCGATTTCAGATAGTCGTTGTAATCATCGTCGAGCGGCATCGGCCAGAAGGTCTCGCCCGCCGCTTTCGAGGCAGCCAGGATCAAATCCTGCAGAGCGGCATTGTTGGAAAACAGGCCCGCGTGGATGTGGCCCAGGGCGACCACGATCGCGCCGGTCAGCGTCGCCGCGTCCACCACGTGCGTCGCGCCGCAATTGCGGGTCGCATACGTGAGCGCATCGGCCAGGATCAGACGGCCCTCTGCGTCGGTGTTGAGCACTTCCACCGTCTTGCCGCTTAGCGTCCGCACGATGTCTCCGGGCCGCTGAGCATTATTCGACAGCATGTTTTCCACGCAGGGCGCGAAAGCGGACACCCGCACTGCCGGCTTCAACTGCGCAATGGCCGCCATGGCCCCCAGCACCGACGCCGCCCCGGCCATGTCGTACTTCATCTTCTCCATCCCCTCGGATGGTTTGATGGAGACGCCGCCTGTGTCGAAGGTGACTCCCTTGCCCACCAGCGCCAAATGAACCGATTCATCGACGGCCGTGTCCGGGACGTATTCCAGGTGAATCAGGCACGGCGGCTCGATCGACCCCTGGGCGACTCCGAGCAGCGCACCGCAGCCCATCTGCCTCAGCCGCGGCTCGTCCAGGATGTCGATCTTCAACCCATGCTCGGCGGCCAGGGCGCGGGCGTGCTCGGCCAACTTCGGCGGCGTCATCAGGTTTGACGGCTCGTTCACTAGGGTCCGGGTGAAGTTCTGCGCACCCGCGACGACGATGCCTTTCGCCAAGGCCGTTTCCATTGCCGGCGCGGCCTGCGCGACGGCGAGATAGACCCTGTCGATATGCTTTTCCCGCAGTTTCGGGTCGGTCTTCAGCCGGTCGGTTTCGAAATCGGCCAACAGGACGCCTTCGGCCACGGCCTCGACCATCGCCGGCGAGGCCAGTTCGCCGTCCACGATGAATGCCGCGCTTCGATACTTCATCGGTTTCAGTGTGCGGATGGCTGCCCCGGCGATCTGGCGCGCCAGGGCGGCGGTCAACTTGTCGCGCTCGCCCGCTCCGGCTACCAGCAGCCTCCGCGCGGCCAATCCGCCGGGGCGGTGAATCAACAACGTCTCGCACGGCTTGGGGTCGAACTCCCCGCTGGCGCAGGCTTCGGCCAGCAGATCAGCGGCCGCGCCATTCAGCGGCGGCAGAGTGGACCCGCCGGCAAAGCAGAACGCGACAAGCGCGTCGATCTCGATCAATTCCGGGGCGGTGGTGATGAGTTTGATTTCCATATCAGTCGTCGTGGCTTCCCGCGTTGCGAGCCCGCATTGCCCGCTTGGCTTCCAGATTCTGCTCACGCTCGGCGATGGCGTCGCGCTTGTCGTGGTCTTTCTTGCCCTTGCACAGGCCGAGCTCGCACTTCAGCCAGCCGTTCTTCAAATACATCTTCAAAGGGACCAGCGTCAGACCCTTTTCAACGGTCTTGCCGGTGAGCCGCCGGATTTCAGCCTTCCGCATCAACAGCTTGCGTTTCTTGGTGGGCTCGTGGTTCCAGATGTTGCCGTGTGAATAGGGGGAGAAGTGGGCGTTCTTGAGCCATATCTCGCCCTTGTCCAGTTCCGCGTAGGAGTCGCGGAGCTGCACCTTGCCCTCACGTGCGGACTTGATCTCGGTTCCGGTGAGCACGATGCCGGTCTCGAAGCGGTCCAGGACAAAGTAGTCATGGAACGCCTTCCGGTTTTCGCTCACCAGCTTCGATCCGCCCTCTTTCTTCGCTCCGCTCATCGGAATTTGAATCCTCGATCTCCACGCCTGGACGCTGTCGGTCGTCTAGCTTTTCAAGTGAGCTTGCGCCAGTTGAGGAACAGGCCACTCTGGTTCGAGTGTAGCACGCATGAAACGCAATAGCCACTCTAAAGCATTGACCTGGAACAGGTTAGCAATAGCCACGCTGATTCTTTCGCTGGCCCTTCCCGCTCTTTTGGCCGGCAACCGCAAAGGCGACAAGTTCCTTGAACAGGGCCGCAAGGTGGAGGCCCTGAAGAAATGGGACGAAGCGCTGGAACTCTATGAGAAGGCGCTGCAACAGGATCCGATGGACGCCGCTTACCAGATGGCGGTCCATCGCGTGCGCTTCCAGGCCGGGCAGATGCACGTCGACCGGGGCCAGAGGTTGCGCAATGAGGGCAATCTCGAGCCGGCGCTCGAAGAGTTCCGCCGAGCCTTCGCCATCGATCCGGCATCGTCGATCGCCGAGACCGAAATGCGCCGCACCTACCAGATGATTCAGCGCGAGAAGAACAAGAAGGAAGGCAGAGCGGAGCCGGATCCGCCCGACAGGGGCATGACACCCTCGCAGAGCGCGCGCAAACAGGCCGAGGAGCGCGTGGCATCGATTTCCGCCGCGCCGGAACTGAAGCCACTATCGCGCAGCGTGACCAACCTGAAGATGGCCAATCAGCCGGTGAAAGTGCTCTATGAGACTCTGGGCAAACTCACCGGCGTCAATGTCCTGTTCGACAGCGAGTTCACCGAAAACAACAAACGCTATTCGCTGGACCTGACCAACTCGAACCTGGAGCAGGCGCTCGACTATGTCGCTGTCCTGAGCAAGACGTTCTGGAAGCCGCTTTCGGCCAACGCCATCTTTATCACCAACGATAACGTCACCAAGCGCCGCGACTATGAAGAGCACGTCACGCGCGTCTTCTATCTCCAGAACGTCACCAGCCCGCAGGAATTGCAGGAAGCCATGACCGCCATGCGCACCGTCACCGACGTGCGCAAAGTGTTTCCCTTTAACTCGCAGAGCGCGCTCATCGTGCGTGGCACGGCCGACCAGATCGCCCTGGCAGAAAAGGTGTTGATGGATATCGACAAGCCGAAGCCCGAGGTCGTCGTCGACATCCTGGTTATGGAAGCCAGCCGCAGCCAGACGCGCAATTGGGCGATGACGCTCACCTCCGGCGGCTCGCCCGGATTGTCGTTTCCAGTGACGCCCGCCGAAGGCAGCGAGTCTCTCGCGTTGAATCAACTGAAGACCATCCGCAGCAGCGACTGGACCGTCACCCTGCCCGGCGCCCAACTGACGGCTATCCTGTCGCGCGGCTATGCCAAGGTTCTGCAGGCGCCGCAGGTCCGCGCCACCGACGGGCAGAAAGCTTCCTTGAAGCTGGGCGACCGCTATCCGTATGCCACCGGCTCCTACCAGACCGGCATCTCCAGTTCCGCCGTCAGCGCGCTCGTTTCCACCCAGTTTCAGTTCGCCGATGTCGGCGTCAACGTCGACCTGACGCCCCGCATTCACGGTTCCAATGAAGTGTCCATGCAGATCGAACTTGAAGTCTCCTCGATCAAGGAACGGATCAAAATCGGCGATCTCGAGCAACCCGTGATCGGCCAGCGCAAGGTGGCTCACATCATTCGCGTCAGGGAAGGTGAAGCGACCATGATCGGTGGCCTGATGCAGGGTTCGGAGCGAGTTACGCGGTCAGGCGTGCCTGGCCTCATGAACCTGCCTGTCATCGGGCGCTGGTTCTCTTCCGAAACCTTGGAAACCAACGACGCTGACCTCTTGGTCGTCCTGGTTCCCCATATTGTCCGCGCCCCCGAGATTTCGCCCGACAACCTGCGCGGCGTCGCCACCGGCACCGAGACCATCTGGAAGGTGAACTACGACAATCCGAAAGCGGCTCCGGCCGCCGACGTGAAACCTGCGCCCGCAACCCAATCGGGACCGGCAGCCAGGCCCGAGGGGCTCGTGCAGTCTCCAGCCGCGATGGCTGCGCCGGCGCCCTCGGGACCCGAAGCCCAGGCCCCGCCCGCCCCGGCCGGCGAACCCCAGCCGTCGCAGCCTGTCCCTGAGATCCCGGGCCTGGCGCCCGGCATCCCAGGGTTGGCCCGCCCTGGAGGAGCTGCGGCGGCCGAACCGCGAGTGGTTCTCGCCCCGACCACGATTCAACCCGTGCTGAACTCGATGGTTTCGGTGAACGTCAACGTGGAAACTGTCGAAGACCTGTTCTCCGCTCCAATGAAAATCGCCTTCGACAACAAAGTGCTCAAACTGATGGATGTCAAACGTGGAGCGTTCCTCGCACAGGACGGCCAACAGGTGACGTTCGAGAAGACTATCGTGGATGATCCGGGCGGCGCTGTCGTATCCATGCAACGGGTAGCCGGGGCTGGCGGCGTCTCTGGATCGGGAACGCTTGTGACGCTGGTCTTCAGCGCCGTCGGCCGCGGCTCGACCAGCGTAACGCTGGCTGAACTTACCCTCCGCGACGGCAAATTGCAGCCCATCGCCGTGACCTCGAAGCCGGTCACGGTCAGCGTGAAATGAGGTTATGCGAAGGCGTTCACAACGCGGGATGACGCTGGTTGAGCTGATCGTGGCGTTCACCATCCTGACGCTGCTTACCGCCCTGTCCGTGCCGCTGGCGCGGTTCAAGGTGCGGCGCGAGCACGAACGTGAGTTGCGATTCGCTTTGCGCGAGATGCGTACCGCGATCGACAAGTACAAAGACGCCTGCGACCAGGGCGTGCTCGGTGCGCCCAAAATTGGCACCGACTGCTACCCGGAAACGCTGGAAGTGCTGGTCGAAGGCGTGAAAATGGCGAACGACGCCTCCGGCAAGAAGATCCGCTTCCTGCGCCGCATCCCGCGCGATCCATTCACCAACCAGCGCGAATGGGGCATGAGGGCGACGCAGGACGATCCGCAGTCGTTGGCCTGGGGCGGCCAGAACGTGTTTGACGTCTTCTCAAAGACGATGGAAAGGGCCGGAGATGGCACTCCCTATTCGGACTGGTAAGCGCAGGTTCGGCTTCACACTCATCGAACTGATGGTCGTCATGGCGATCATCAGCATTATGGTTGCCGTCGCCGTGCCGATGTATCAGAAATCCATCATTCGGGCAAGGGAGAGCGTGCTCCGGCAGAACCTGTTCTCACTCCGCACGGTGATCGACGAATACACCTACGACAAGGCCAAAGCGCCGCAGTCGCTTCAGGACCTGGTCTCGGCCGGATACTTGCGCCAGGTGCCCGTCGACCCGATGACGGGCCAGGCCGACTGGGCCATCGAGATGGAGGACGCCGTGACGTCGGTCAACCAGACCGAGCCCGGCATTTACGACGTGAAATCGAAGTCCGACAAGCAGTCGCTCGAAGGCACGCCCTACGCCGAGTGGTGATCGCCACCCGTGCCTTGCTCCCGCACTTGGGTTAACGTCTTAGTTGATGACCCGGCGTAACTTCTCCATGCTCGGCCTCGCGGCCACCTCCGCCCGTTTGCGCGCCGCTGCCTCTAGCCTGATGCTCGGCTACGACACTTATTCGATCCGCGCCTGGAACTGGAAAGCGCCGCGGCACCTGGAGTTCGCCGCATCGCTAAAACTGGATGCGATTCAGATCTCGTCGCTCGGCGATTTCGAATCACTTGAGCCGGCCTACCTGCAATCGATCCGCGATCAGGCCAGAGCGGCGAACCTCCTCGTTGACGCCGGCACCGGTTGTATCTGTCCGTCGGCCCGCGCCTATCGTTCGAAAGAGGATCCGGCGGCCCATCTGCGCCGCGCGCTGGAGGCTGCAAAACTCGTCGGAGCCCGTACACTGCGCTGCTATCTCGGCGACTCGGCGGACCGCTACGACGCAACGCCCATCGAGCAGCACATGGAGGACACCATCAAGGTCTTCCGGGCGGCAAAATCGGCGGCCGAATCCACGGGCGTCAAAATCGCACTCGAGAACCATTCGGGCGACTTGCAAGCATGGGAGGCGCGCACCATCGTCGAAGAGTCCGGCAAATCCTTTGTCGGCGCTTGCCTGGACACTGGCAACCCGATCTGGTGCGCGGAACACCCCGAGGTCACCATGGAGGTGCTCGGCCCCGTGACGGTGACCACCCATGCGCGCGACACGGCGCTGTTCCCGCATCCCAGCGGTTGCGCTGCGCACTGGACGGCGCTCGGCGACGGCTGCGTCAATTTCAGGAGAATCGTCGATCTGCACATGAAACTCTGCCCAGCCGCGCCAATGCATCTCGAGATCATCACCGGCCGCCCGCCACGCATCGTGCCATATCTCGAAGACAGTTTCTGGACGGGATTCCCGAAGGCACGGGCGTCGGAGCTCGCCCGGTTCGTCGCCCTGGTGAAGCAGGGTTCGCCGCTGATGAAGCCGATGATTATCGCCGACGTCAGCGGCCAGAGACCTCCCGAATACGCGGAGGCACTGAAGGCGCAGCAGAAGATCGACCTCGAACGTTCTCTCGAATACGCCAAGAAGACGCTCGGCGCCGGCGTGAACTCGAAAGGCTGAAGGCTCGATTGGTCAGCCCTGCTCACCGATGAGGGGCTCAATGGCGGCGCGGACATCTTCGTCGCTGATGTACCCCACGCGCTGCAGGCGGCGCTTGCCATTCCTGGCGATCAACACAAGCGTCGGCGTACCCTGCATCGAGTAGCGGGAGAAGGTCTCGGGCTGCCAGGAAGTACCCTCAGCGTCCATGGCCACCGGGAATTCGATGCCGTTTTCGGCCAGCATCGCTTCCAGGGCGTCACGGTCGAGCCGCGATGCGGATTCGAACGGGCAGTGCAGGCCGATGACTTCCAGATCGGCCCTCGGGTAGTCCCGCCAGAGCCCCTTGGCCTGGGGCAAGGCCTCTTGCAGGCAACCCTGGCAGCGCGGTTGGAAAGCATAAAGGGCGACGACGCGGCCTTTCAGTTGCTCCAGGCGCAACGGTTCCGGCGTATTGAGCCAGGCGCTGGCGGCGATCTCAGGGGCATGCATCTCTCGCATTGGGGCCACGTCCCATCTTATGCTGGGAGTCCGGAGGGATTGAATGAGACTGCGCACCGCATTCCTGCTGATTGCCGCCATCGTGCCGGCCGCCGCCCAGGAGTTGCTTAACTCGGTCGTCTGGATGCAGACCGCCATCGAATACAAGGCCTCGACCCGGCAGACCTACCGTTCGGCCGAAGAGGCAATGATCCGGGCTCTGGCCTCGCCAAACTGGACGGCCGCCGTCGAGCAATCCGGAGACTTCTCCGCCAAACCGCCGGCAGTTGTGCTGGATCTGGACGAGACCGTGCTCGATAACTCGCCTTATCAAGCCCGCCAGATCATCGACGGCACTCCGTTCGACGGCAAGAGTTGGACCGCCTGGGTGGCCGAAGCCAAAGCCGGGTTGATCCCCGGCGCGGCCGATTTTCTGAACGCCGCTGCCTTCCATGGAGTCCGTCGCATTTACATCAGCAATCGCGTCTGCACTGCCCAGAAGGACGACCCGACCGTGATCGTCCTGGACAGGTTCGGCCTACTGGGCCGCAACGACACGCTACTGTGCAAGACCTCCAACACGGATTCATCCGACAAATCCGCCCGCCGCTACCAGGCCGCCGCCGGCCATCGCATTCTTCTGCTCATCGGCGACGACATTGGCGACTTCTTCACCGTGGCTCGCGATGCCAAGGCCCGCAACGAAGCCCTGGACCGATACGAGCGGTGGTTCGGCGACCGCTGGTTCGTGCTGCCCAACCCGGCGTATGGATCGTGGGAGCGGCTCTACCCGAGCATCGAGGCGAAGAAGCAGGCCCTGCGGCTCGACCGGTGAACGGCGATGAGAGGCAGCTTCAGCAGGCGCCAATGGCTGGCCGCGGCAGCAGCGACCGTGCAGCCGGTCCCAGGCTGGATCGAATCGGTCGAGCGGACCCAACTGTGGAGCAACCTCGACGGCCGGAGCCAGACGTGGTTTCATCCGCGCATCTGCTGCCTTCCAACCGGCCAACTCCTGATGACCATCCAGGTGATCGGCGGGTCTGACTATTTCGGACCCGTCCATTGGTCGGTTTCCGATGACGCCGGACGGAGTTGGACCCGGCCCGTCCCGATCCCCGGCATGGGCCGCCGCAACGTGGATGGTGGCATCGAAGAGGGGTACTGCGACACCGTCCCTGAGTATCATGCGAAGACCGGCACGGTCCTGGCCATAGCCCAGAACGTTTACTACAAGGACAACCGGCTGACACGCCCAAACGAGCAGCGCTGGCCGGTTTACTGCGTCCGTTCCATGGATGGCAGTTGGTCCGCAACCGAACGGCTGGAGTGGAATCACCCGGAAGCCACCGCGCTCTACATGTCGGGCTGCGCCCAGCGCATCGAACTGGCCTCCGGCGACGTACTGGTGCCGCTGACATTCGGTCCGCTGGGGCGGCCGGACCGGGGCGTCTGCACGGTGCGCTGCTCGTTCGACGGCAAGCGGTTGAAGGCAGGCCCGAACGGCAACATCTTGCGGCTATCCTGCGGCAGAGGATTGCTTGAGCCAACCCTGGCCAAGCTGGGCGCGACGTACTACATGACCATCCGCGCCGAGAACGGGCAGGGTTTCATCACCCGGTCGGCGGACGGCATGGAGTGGGAGCCGATGCGGCCCTGGGCGTTTGACGACGCGACGGCCATTGAGATGTCCACCACGCAGCAGCGCTGGTTGGTCCACAGCGATGGGTTGTGGCTGGTCTACACGCGCAAGGACCCGTCAAACGTGGACGTCATGCGGTGGCGGGCGCCGTTGTTCATGGCGCTGGTCGACGAGAAGAGGCTCTGCTTAGTGCGGTCGACCGAACGGATCGCTCTTCCACTCGAAGGCGATGGGGTGCGGGATGGCAAGGGAGTGGAGCATCTGGGCAACTTCCACGCGAATCCGGTGAGCCGCGAAGAATCGCTGATCTCTGTGGGAACGGTGATCGCGGCGCGGGCCTACTCGGGAACCGTGCGGATGGCGCGCATCAAATGGGCGCACCCAAACCGCCTGGTCTGAGGTATATTGATTCGTTTGGGAGAGCCGGGAATTCTCGACCAAACGAACTCGGCGCTAACTCAAGAAGCTGATAATGCACAACTTATATACTTGCCGCCGGGTTTCCGGGGGGCCGGATTGGGAGCGGGCTCCGAAGTCGCCGCGCTTCGTGGATATGGTTTCAGGTGAGCCGGCATGGTTCGATACACGGGCGGCTATGCTGTGGGATGAACAATACCTGTACGTGAAGTTTTGGGGCGAATCGCCGGCGATTGAGGCGCGCCAGACCGAGCGCGACTCGCTGGTCTTCCTGGAGAGCGACTTCGAGCTGTTCATCGATGGCGTGGACAGCTATTACGAGTTGGAGATCAACGCCCTGAACACTGTCTATGAGGTGTTCTTCATTTGGGGGGACGCGTACGCGAAATTCGACCCGGATGAATTCAGCTTGACGCGCCGCAGGGCGGTGTCGTTTGCCGGCGACGCGGACCGCTCCGGCCCGACATTTTGGAAGGGAACGCATCCGAGGGGGCAGCGTTGGGCCTTTCTTGACTACGACGTGGAAGGATTGCAGACGTCAGTCGCGATCGACGGGCACCTGAACGACCGGATGCAGCTCTCGCGCGGCTGGTCGGCCGAAATGCAGCTGCCCTGGGCCAGCCTGAAGCACCTGGCGGCGGGCAGGAGCCTGCCTCCGGCAGAGGGCGACGTGTGGCGGTTTTTCTTTGGACGATTCGAGAAACTGCGGGCGGCGGGCGTGGAGGTGCAGCCGCATCCAGCCTGGTGCTGGACACCGCATGGCATTTACGATACACATCAACCCGATCGATGGACAGAAGTTGTGTTCAGCCGGGAGGCGCTCCCCTAAGCAACTGGACGGAGGCCACAAATGGGTGCACACGGGAGGGCAGCGAGCCCTTGGGGATTGAGCCAGGAGGAGGTTCGGCTCTTTAAGTCGATGCGGACGCCGCACGGCATCCAGCGGTTCCTGGACGAGGAGTTGGACTACGATCTGGAGCCGGACGGCCCGCAATGCCGGTCGCCGCGGTTGACGCTGGCCGACGGTGTGGCGCATTGCATGGGTGGAGCTCTGCTGGCCGCGGCAGCCTTGAGAGTGATGGGCCAGGCGCCGATGCTCTTCCATCTGGCCACGGTGAGAGACGACAGCCATGCACTGGCCCTGGTTCGATGGAAGGACGGCTTCTGGGGGGCGATCGGGAAATCGAACTATGCCGGATTGCGGTACCGCGAGCCCGTCTACAGGACGCTGCGCGAACTGGCGATGAGCTACTTCGAGCACTACTACAACCCGGCCGGGGAGCGGACGCTGAGGGCGTATTCGGCGAGACCGTTCCACCTCTCGAAGTTCGACCGGATCGGCTGGATGACAACTGGCGAGCCTTTGTGGGCGATCTCGAATGATCTGGTGACGGCGCCGCATACGCGCCTGCTGCCGCCGGGGGGTGAGCGGCGGCTATCGAGGCTGGACGAGCGCAGCTACCATGCCGGCAGAGTTGGGATGAGCTGAGGGCAAGCTGCAGGATGCTAATTTGGTAGAGGCGGCCGCAAACTAACCATCTTCGGCGGACGTCATTACCCCAGATGGCAAAACTCAAGACCATGTTGACCCACGGATTGACCGCACTGATGGCACTTATGATGCCAGCCCTGGCGCAGAAGCCACCAAGTCTGCCGGTGAAGGCTCCCACGGAGTTGGAGGAGACGGTCCGGCGGCGGGCCGATGAGTTCTATCAGTTGCAGATGGACGGCAAGTTTCGCGCCGCGGAGAAGTACGTCTGCGAGTCCAGCCAGGAAGCGTACTACTTAACCGAGAAGAGGAAGTGGTTGAGCAAGGAAGTGACCAGGGTGGAGTTCGGCGAGGGGTACACCACAGCCAAGGTGTGGATCCGTCTGGGCACGGAAGCGATGATGCCGCCGGTAGGTAAAGTGAGCCTGAAATCGATGGTTCCGACTGACTGGAAGCTGGAGGAAGGCGGCTGGTGCTACTTGATGCCCACTGAGGGCGGACCGAGAGACACCCCATTCGGCAAGATGTCGTCAAAGCCAGACGATGCATCGAAAGCCTCCGGAGGGCCGAATGTCGCCAAGGTGGAAGAAAGCTTCGTGCAGAAGGCGGTTTCAGCGTCGAAACGCGAGCTGAGGGTGAAGGGCCACGAGGCTTCCAGAGACCAGGTGGAGTTCGTCAACGGGCTTCCAGGAGAGATCGAACTGCAGATGACAGCTCCGGATGTGCCGGGGCTGGACGTCAAGCTGAGTGCGACGAAACTGCAGAGTAAACAGAAAGCGACCTTGACGGTCGACTACAAGCCACCGACCAAAACGGCGAAGGCCACCAGCGAGGTCATTGTGCGCGTGGTGCCAACGGGGCAGGCGTTCCGGCTGAAGCTGTACTTCGATGTCCCAGCCGAACTGATGAAGCAACTACCCAAGGCTGCGAGCCCGGCCAAGAAAGACTGAAGCCGGCCGGTTTGGCTGGCAAGTTGCTTGTTCCACTGTGAGGAGCAGGCAGACAGTGACAACAACAGGCACAGGTTCTTCATCGCTCAGTACATTCCTCGAAGACGCAGGATGCTGCAGGGCGGCAGTCACAGAAGAGAGCGAATCCGTTTCTTTTCAAGAGTATGTGGAAGAGGCAGCCAGCGATGGCACAGCCGCCACTGAAGGCTCGGAGACCACTACGGAGAGCGTCGCGGCATCGGTTTGCTGGGCCAGTTCGGATCCCGAAACCGAACAGGTTTCTCAAAACGGCACTCAGAGCATGGCGAGCCAGCTTTCCAGCACGGCGGCCACCTATTCGGCTGCGGCCACCGCCGATGCTACGACCGCAGAAGATACGGCGGAGGATCCATCCATCAAGGCGGTGCGGGATGCGATGGCGGCGGCGGGCCTTGACCCGGATTCAGTCAAGATGACTTATCACACTGAAGACGTCTGGTTTCCAGCCGGAGGATGGGTGAACGAGATGCTGCTGATTGAGACCGCAGACGGCAAGAGCCTGGATTTCTCGGCGCGGCTAACAGAGCGTAGCCCGGAGGTCACGGTGTGTGACGTGCGCCATATGCTCGAAGGCACTGGGGGTTGGGCTACGCTCTCCTAGTCAGGGCTAGATGTCGATGCCGAGTTTCCGGGCGATGGACTTGAGCAGGTCCCTGTCCTGCACGCTGAAGTTGGCCGGGACTTCGGTTTCGTAGTTGCGGTTCCGGACGATGACGTTGCCGCCGAAGCCGAAGTCGAGGTACTCCTCGGGCTCAAGAGCGCGCATAGGTACCGGGACTTCTGGAACGCCAGCGCCAGGCTCGTTCGCGGAGTTCTTGAGCGGGATATTGACGGTGGCGGCATCGGCCTTGGATAGCAGGAGGGCCTCGAGGACTGGTTTGCCGTCTTCGCCGGCGATGGCGAAGCCGCTGTCGGTACTCGCGATCACATTTTCGTAGACGACGCTGCGGCGAGTGGATGCATCGGCAACAGCAGCCGGATCGAACCACCCCTTGGGGGGCTTGTTCGCGTTGAATTCAGGCGGCTCCTTACCGGTAGCTTGTTGGTACTGCTCCCGTGTCTGGTAGTAGGGGAACAGGTAAAGATTGTTTATTCCGTAAGACGCTTTAGGTAGCGCGGCCATGCAGTTGAACCTCCAACTCACACGCTGAGCGCGGCGAAGCGCCGGGGTGGCCCCATTCGCCATAACCGAAAGAAACGAAACGGAAGATATTTCTACTGCTGCTGTGAAGCCCCGACACACAGAAGCCTCGGACGCGAGTATTGGGGTGCGCCTGGAGCACGGCTGCCGGGCCGGCGGACTGGCAATCGGCGCGGCTTTTGGCGACACTCATGAGTGGACTCCGGCGGGCGCGGCCGCCATGGCGTGACCCGGTTACGCCGACGACTTTGTAGAAAGAAGACTCACATGCGATACCTGTTAGCTCTTTGCCTGCTGCCCGTGTTTGCGCAACAATCCCCGGCGCCCGTTCAGTGGAAGGAGATTCGCAGCCTCGGCATGGAAGGCCAAGGGTGGACCGAGACGAAGGAGCCATTCGACCGGTTTCCGGCGCGTTCGGAGACGGTGGTGCGCAAAGCGGTGTGGGACTTGGCGAGCCACTCGGCCGGGCTGAGCGTGCGGTTTGTCACAGACGCGGCGACGATCAGCGCGCGCTGGACGCTACGGAGCGACCGTCTGGCGATGCCGCACATGCCGGCCACTGGGGTGAGCGGTCTGGATCTCTACGTGAAACTGCCGACGGGCTGGCACTGGGTAGCCAATGGCCGGCCGCAGAAGCAGGAAAACGAGCAGGTACTGCTGAAGAACTGGCCAGGCGGGCGGCGCGAATATATGCTCTACCTGCCGCTGTACAACGGCGTGAAGTCGGTGGAGATCGGGGTGCCGGAGGGTGCTGTTATCGAGGCGGCGGCTCCACGGCGGGCTGGCGTGAGGCCGGTGTTGTTCTATGGCAGTTCGATCCTGCAGGGCGGCTGCGCGTCAAGACCTGGGATGGCGTATCCGGCGATCATTGGACGGCGACTGGACTGGCCGACGATGAATTTCGGCTTTTCCGGCAATGGCAAGTCAGAGCCGGAGATTGCCGCATTGTTCGCCGAGCTCGACCCGGCGGTTTATGTCTACGATAGCTTGCCGAACCTGACAGTCGAGGAGGCGAAGGAGCGGGTGGAGCCGTTTCTGAGGGCATTGCGGAAGGCGCATCCGAAGACGCCGATCGTGCTGGTGGAAAACGCCATCTACGCCGACGTCCAATTCGCCGAAGAACGGCGGACGCTGGTTACTGAGAAGAACCGGGTTCTGCGCGCCGTGTACGAAAAGCTTCGGAAGGAGGGCGACAAGAATCTGCTCTATGTCCCCGCCGGCAAGCTCTATGGGGACGACGGCGAGGCAACCGTGGACGGGACACATGCCACCGACGTCGGGTTCATGCGCATGGCCGACGTCATCACGCCAGTGTTGAAGCCCCTTTTGAAGGCAGCAAAGTGATCCGCATCAGTTGGCCTGGAAATTGCGCGTGACGAACTGGTGACGGCCAGAGCCAACGGTCGAGGACTGCCCGCCGGGCATCTGGACGTCGGCCGTCATGCCGGGCGGAATCTCGACGTTCAAGCGGAACGACCCGTTTTCGACGCGCCAGTCGACAGCGACGGGTCCCCGGACGGATTCCCAGGACGCCTTCACCCACTCAATACCGCCGACCGGGTTCGGCTGGATGCGAACGTGGCTCGCGCCTGGGGAGTTGCGATCGGGGCGGATGCCGGCGAGTCCGGCATAGAACCACTGTTCAATATGGCCGAGCATGAGGTGGTTATGAGAACTGTTGGGGTTGGCGTCCCAGGCTTCGGTGAGGGCGGTGGCGCCAGCGGCGAGTTGAGCGGCATAACTGGGCGCGTTCGGCTGGTTCGCCAGGTCAAAGAGGACGTCGCTGCGCCCCGCGTCCAGCAGCGCGCCGACAACGTAACGGTAACCGACATCGCCCGCGGAGGTATGGTTGCCTCGCTTGCGGATGTCCGCCACCAGGCCATCGACGAGAGCGGGGCGGACGGAATCTGGCGCGAGACCGAGGAATAGAGGCATGGCCAGGGAGGTCTGGCTGCCGGTGGCGTAGCTGGACTCGGCCGGTTTGTAGAATGCGCGTTCAAAGGCCCGGCGGACTTCGGCCAACTTGGACGCGTAGGCGGCCTCGTCAGCCTGAAGGCCGAGAAGATTTGCCGCCGACCGCATCACCTGGAGGTCCTGGGCGAAGACGGCCGTGGCGGTGAGGCCCAGCGGAGTAAGTTGCGATGTCCCAGGCGGCTTCGGTCCGATGTCGTACCAGTCGCCGAGTCCGTGCGACAGGATGCCGTCCTTGGCAAGCGCGTCCAGGTAGCCGGTGTAAGCCTTCATCATCTTCCATGAGTCGGACAAGGGCGCCCGGTCGCCGTACCACTGCCAGGCGAGCCACGGAGCAATGACGCCGGCGCTGCCCCACTCGGGCGAATCGCGGAAGCCGCGGCTGAAGACGACATATTCAGGGGCGATGTCGGGGATGAGGCCACTGACCAGTTGGGCCTCGCGCATGTCCTGAAGGATCTTGGGCAGGAAGGTCCGCAGGTCCCAGTTGTAGAGAAGCGACGGTCCCATCAAATGGGCCTGTTCGAGCCAGCCGAGTTTTTCGCGGTGAGGGCAGTCTGACAGGACGTGCTGGAGGTTACTGCGGACCGCGGCGTCGATCAAGTTGTGGATTCGGTTGAAAAGCTGGTGGGAGGTGGAGAACTGGCCTGTGCGAGGCGCGTCGAGGTGGATGAATTCGCCAGCGACCTCATGCAGAGCGGCCGTACCCGGCTTGGCCTCGGCGGCAGGTGCGGCGCCCTCGACCTGGATGTAGCGGAAGCCGGTGTAGGAAAAGCGCGGGGACCAGGTCTGCTGGTCCTGGCCATTGAGGGTGTACGTGAAGTAGGTTGGGCCGCCAGAGGAGCGCTGGGTGACCAGGCCGGCGGAGTCGAGCAGTTCTCCCGAGGTGAACCGCACGGAGGCGCCCGACGGACCGCTGACGGTGATCTTCGGCCATCCGGCGAAGTTTTGGCCGAGATCGTAGATGTATGTGCCGGGGCGGGGTTCGGTGACCTTGACAGGACGGAACGTCTGCTGGACGCGGATAGGCGGGCTGGACTGGGCGCGCATGACGCCGCCGGGGCCATCGGCGCCTGAGGCGCGCCGCCAGGAAGAGTCGTCAAAGCCGGGGCGGTCCCAGCCGGAGGGTTCCAGACGGGCGTCATAGTCCTCGCCTCCGTAGATGCAGGAGAAGGTGATGGGGCCGTTTTGGACGCGCCAGGAGTTGTCGGAGCCGATGTTGGCGGCGGTGCCGTCCTCATACTCGAGGTGGATCTGGGCGAACAGGCGGGGATGGCCAAACGAACCGGTGTACTTGACGTACCGGCCCCCGGCCACGTTAAAGAAACCGTTTCCGAGCAGGACGCCGACGGCATTCGGGCCGGTTTTCAGCAGCGAGGTGATGTCGAGGGTTTCGTAGAAGATAGTGGCGCGGTAATTGGTCCAGGCCGGGGCGAGGACATGGTCGCCGGCCTTGACGCCGTTGATGCGGAGTTCATGAAAACCTGCGCCGGAGACCAGAGCGAGGGCGCGGCGGACTGGGCGGTCCAGGACGATCTCCTTGCGGAAAAGCGGCAACGGGCCGGAGCGAAGGCTCGAGTCGGGGTGCGAAATCCAACGGGCTTTCCAGGCGGAGGGATCAAGGACAGCCATGGTCCATTCGGCCGGTTGGCTCCAGGCGGAAGGTTGGCCGGAAGCGTCCCACACGCGGACCTTCCAGTAGTAGCGGCCAAATGACTTGAGCACGGCGCCCTTGTATTCGACCCAGATGGACTGGTCGCCGGAGACGCGGCCGGAATCCCAGAGACCGCCGGAGTTGGCGGCAAGTCCCTCGGGCGAGGGGGCCACGAGGATCTGATAGGCGGACTGCTTCTGGTTTTGCTGGTCCGATTTCAGTTTCCAGCTCAGGCGCGGGCCTGCGGCGTCGACGCCTACCGGATTGTGGCGGGCTTCACATTCGAGGCCGTAGGGTTCCAGGCCAGCGCCGAGGAGCGCCGCCGTGACGGTCAAACAAAGCACGAATACCTTTTTCATGACTCCCTCGATCAGACGAACTTCGATTGTATGGCTGCGCGGCTGGCCATGGGGCGTAGGCCGAGGGATCAGGCGATTGCGCAGTTCTGCCGGTTAGCCCTGGCGGCGGCCCATCTGCTGGTACTTGTGGCGTTCGGCAGTGAACGGGGCAGTGCCGTATTCGCCCATGAAGACGCTGCCGGTGAGTTTGCCGCCGTCGAGCGTGGCCGTGAACTCGTAGCTCAGGCGTGTGCCATGGACGCGATGCGAACTGCGGAAGCTCGCTGCCCTTCCGTTTATCGAACCATTCAAATCGCCTGAGAAGAATTCGCCACGATGCGTGCCTGCTAGCTTCGAGCCGTCCTGTTCGAAGAAGAGCGTGTGGACGGCGGAGCCGCGGCCGAAGTCGAGATTTAGGTCCCACTGTCCGGCGAGCGAGGTTGCGGGCGGGGCCGGCGCGGGTTCCGGCGCCAGCGGCGCCGGAGGACTGGATAGCAATGCGCGAATGCGATCCGCGACGGATTTCTCCTCGCCCGGCATCATTTGATAAGGGATGATCCACACTGAGCTTTGCATGCGTTCCGGCCGTGAGCCCGACGAGCCGGCGACGATGATACGCGGTTCGCCGTCACGCAGCACTTTGGCCATTTCCGGGCCAGTGATGTTGATTCGGGTAGCATCCCAGGAGATAGTGAGGCGCGGCGAACGATTGGACAGGTCGGCACTGGGCTGAGTGATCCTGGCCGTGACTCCGGCGACTCTCTGGACGCTGGCGGCGATGAGTTCCAGTCGCGCTTCCCACTCTTTCCATTCGGTCTGGTGATCGCGCTTTACCCACTGTTCGACCGCGGCCAACATGCCCATGATCTCTTCCTTACCTGCCTTCATGGCGCGGCCGAAGGCGTGATGGGGGGCACTATTCAGCCAGGCTGCCTGGAGCCATTCCTTCTCGCCGAAGACGAGACCACCGGCCTGCGGGCCACGAATACACTTGCCGCCGCTGTAGGCCACCGCAGTCGCACCGCGTTCAAGGTGGACGTTGGGCTTCAGGGTCAGGATCTCGGCCGCGGCATCGACCAGGACCGGCACGCCATGGCGTTTGGCAATGGGGGCGATGACGCGCGTGCCCAACGGACCGTCGTCTCCAGGGCCGCCGAGGATATAGACCATAGCAGTGCGCGGCGTGAATGCCTGTTCGAGTTCAGCCGGCTCCTTCACCTCGACGATCCTGGCACCCACCATCCGTACGGCGTGGTCATAGACGTTGCGCGAGTAGGACGGGATGATGACCTCGTTTTTCAGGCCGGTGAGGTCGGGCAGTTGCTGCATCCGCTCGGGGTTGTTGCCCGCGATTGCCGCGCAGGTGCAATGGGAAATGGCGGCACAGCAACCGGATGTGACAATACCCCATTCAGCGCCCGACAGTTCGGACAACCGCGCGCCGACGCCGTTCATCAGTTCGTCCATGTCCACGAAGTGGCGCGAGGCCTCGTCCATTGCCTTCTTGACTTCAGGCAGCGTTTGCGAACCAGTGATGATGGTAAAGGTGCCGCGCGAGTTAATCACCGGCTTCACGCCGATGGATTCGTACAACCGCGCGGTGAGTTCAAGAGGCGCGGCCAGTGCCTTCAGCCCGAAAGCCTTTGCAGCGGCGGCGATGGATGCGGCGTGGAATATGCTCCGCCGCGACTGTTTCCAACTGTTCAGCAACATGGCTCGATCTCCTTCCCCCTACTGTTTCGTGGCTGGCCTGCGCCGCCCGCCCCGGCCATAGGCGTCCCAAAGCGGATCGCCTTGTGGGCCATATCCAGCGGGCAACTTGTCCCAACGCTCGCGCGACAGGCCGTTCAGGTCCCAAACGATCTTGCCGCCGCGCACGGTCATCTCGGCGATGAGTTTCATCGTGCCGTCCATGCGCGCGCCGTGCATGTCCACGAATCCGAACGAACCCTTTTCGAGTTTCAACACTGCAACATCGGCGGGAGCGCCCACCGAGAGATGGCCCAGATCCTCGCGCTGGATCTCCCTGGCTGGATTCCAGGTGGAGCGGGCGATGACGTCATCAACGGAAAGTCCCATGGCCAGGAACTTGTCCATCACGTTGAGCATGTCCTTCATGCCGGAGTTCATGCTCGAGACGTGGAGGTCTGTTGAGATCGAGTCCGGCACGAATCCGGCCTTGACGATGGGCACGGCCACGCGCCAGGCGAAGCTGCCACCACCATGGCCTACATCGAAGATGACGCCGCGTTTGCGACCATCAATGAGCGCCTTGCCCGGACCGCCGGTGTCGCCTTCCTGCTCACCGCGCAGGCCGGAGAAGCAGTGGGTGTAGATGTCGCCCGGCCGCAGGACCTTGGTCAGCAGGTCGTAGAGCGGGCGCTCCGGCCTATTGGATCCGTAGTCCACCATGACTTTGATCCCGGCGGTTTGGGCCGCTTCGACGGCGCGGATGAACGGCGCCATCTCTGGTCCGGTGTAGTGGGCCGATTTCACCCCGACGATGACGTCCTTGTGCTTGAGCGCCATCTCGGCGGTGGGTTTGGCCCCCATGTCTTTGAGGTTCTGCTCGAATTTGCCGCCTCGCATGCCGTTGCCGACGATGTTGATGAAGGCCAGAACCCGGGTGCGGGACCGGTTGATGACGCGGTCAAGGAAGTCCTCGAAGTTGCGCCAACCCGCCCCGCCTGCATCGGCCACGGTGGTCACACCATTGCGAAAGGTGAAGCCATCGGGATAGACGCTGAGGTCGCCGGCATAGGAACCGCGCTCTCCGGTGCCGGTGTAGCAATGGACGTGGATGTCGATAATCCCGGGCGTGACGTAGAGTCCCGCCACGTTTATGGCCTTCAACGCCGAGGCGATTGGGATGTCCGCCGCAACGGTGGCGACCTTGCCGTCCTTGATGGCCACGTCGCGAACGGCGCTGATGCGGTTTTTCGCGTCAATGACGTGGCCGCCCTTTAGCAGTAGGTCATACTCCGGTTGCGCCTGCGCCCTGACATCGGGCGCCAACGCGACGATTGAGAGAAATAGGCAGCGTGTAAGCAGCATGGCCGACTCCCCCTCTGTTCCCTTCCCCAGGATGGTTGTCCGTCTCCCGGCGCCCGCTGGACTGGATCGAATGCCGCTCACGCCAAACAACAGAGCTCGCGGCAGCCAAAGCGGGACGATGCCCGGCCATCATTCGGGCTGGGATTCAGATTAGCAAGTTCCGGCCACGGCGTCTGCCGCAACCGAGTCATCGTTCAAAGTTGCATGCGGATCCGGTACCGTGTGAGCACAGTGACAGCGCCGAGCATGACCGCCGCGAAGATGAGCGACTGCGCCGCGCCCGGCCAGCCGTACTTGGTCCAGAGGCCGAGGTTGAACGTGCCGAAGGCGGCGAAATAGACGCCGGGCAGTAGATATGTGAGTAGCGTGTTTTCGCCCGCAGGTTCGGCAAAGCTCGCCCAGGCCGAGATTCCGTGGATATCCACCAGCCAGAACAGAGCCAGGAAGAGAATCACGCTGCTCGCCGAGCACCACAGACACCAGGTTGGCGTTGCGCCGAGTTTTGAGACGCCAAAGCCGATCAACGCCCACCCGGCGACAAACAGAACGCCCGAATAGGTGATTGCCCATACGGCCTTCTGGCGAATTGATTTGGCGAAAGCCCCGCCGAGGAAGATCTGGGACGCCACGATGCCCGCCATGGTGATGGACGCCAGATCGCCCCGGCCAAACGGCCAGATCCAGAACGGCAGGCCCCTGAGCCACGGAGTCAGGCCGGCTCGCGACGCGACATTCAGCGCGCACAGCGCGGCGAGCAGCACGGGTGGTCCCCATTTCCACTTCCGCAGCGGAACATAGAGGATGCAAACACCGACGTAGGCTTTGGCGATCAAGCCGAGAATCTCCCAATAGCCAAAGCTCAGCCATGCCGGTTGGCCATCCGGCCCCGTGCGCCTGTAGATGGCCAGCATCGCGAACAACATCACGAAGCCAGCAACACGCAGCCCGGTGAACAGTTTCTGCCAGCCGGACGTGCGCGGGTACAGGCTCCAGAGCAGAATCGCGCCGAACAGGCCAGTCAGGCTCCATGCCCGTTTGCTGACACCCGTTAGCTGCTCGTCAATGCCACCTCAATTGGCCAGGAAAATGCCAAGCACCGCCAGTGCCGCGAATCGCAGAAGAATGTGTTTCCAAAGACTGAGTTGTGATGGGTTTTTCTCCAAACGCCGCTCGATAGCCAGCGGGACCGACATGCCGACAATAAACAGGAACGCGGGAAAGACCATGTCGACATAAGTCATCCCGTCGATGCCGCGCGGCAAGTGGTAGTTCCACCACGGCAAACCCTTCACCCCGGCCAGGTCGTTGACGAAGATCATCACAAGCATGGTGAGGCCGCGAAAGATGTCGATGGAGAGAACGCGGCTACCGGGCCCGGGCATCATCGCGGCCATGGGCTGAACTGGTGAGCCGGTATTCTGTTCCAATGCGGTTCCTCTGCTAGACGTGAAGCGACTCCCATTATTCACCGCCACCCGCCTGGCAGCAATGTGGTGGGGCTCGAAATCGCCGAGATGAAGGGCTATCCTGGGATTTCCTTTGACTCCTGCTGGACGAGGCGACAAGCGATGAGGCTAACCATGGGATCTCTGGCATTACTGCCCTTACTGGCGCAGAGCGCCGAACCGGTGAAGACCTGGCAGGGCGTGATGACGCTGCCCACCTACCAGGAGGGCGCCGCTAATGTCAATCCACCCTTTGACGCCTTCGAAACGACCCGTTTCAACTACCCCTACACGCTCCGCAACCAGATGACCGCCAAACGTGTGAATCAGCCGTGGCGGGCGCTCTTCATCGAGAACGAGTACCTGAAATGTTCGGTGCTGCCCGACATCGGCGGGCACCTTTACAGTTGCACCGACAAAACAAACGGCGTTGAAATGTTCTACGCCAACCCGTCCATCAAGAAGGCCCTCATCGGCTATCGCGGCGCTTGGGCGGCGTTTGGCATCGAATTCAATTTCCCGGTCAGCCACAACTGGGTTTCGATGTCGCCCGTGGACTTTGCCACAGTCTCTCATCCCGACGGCAGCGCCTCGGTCTGGGTCGGAAACACGGACCGCGTTTACGGCATGCGATGGCGCGTCGAATTGATCCTGCGGCCCGGCAGCACCGTCCTTGAGCAGCGCGTCCGCCTGTTCAACGGCAGTCCCATCCGGCACCGCTTCTATTGGTGGAACAATGCCGCGGCCGAGGTCTGGGACGACACGCGTATCATCTACCCGCAGCGCCTCACCGCCAGCCATGGATTCACGCAGGTCGACACATGGCCCGTGAACCAGGCAGGCCTGGACTTGAGCGTCGTGAAGAATCACACCCAAGGTCCGGTGTCACAATTCGCGCACCGCAGCCGCGAACCTTACATGGGCGTCTATCATCCGAAAACGAGGGCCGGCGTCGTCCACTATTCCCTGCACGAGCAGTTACCGGCCAAGAAGATCTGGGCCTGGGGCGTCGATGCCGACGGGCTGGATTGGCGCAAGGCGCTGTCGGACAACGAAAGCGCCTATGTCGAAGTGCAGGCCGGGCTATTCCGCAACCAGGAGACCTACGCGTTTCTCCAGCCTCAGGAGACGCTTGATTTCAGCGAGTATTGGATTCCAATCCGCGAGATCGGCGGCATCTCTCG
This sequence comes from uncultured Candidatus Solibacter sp., assembly GCA_964604945.1. GTDB lineage: Bacteria > Acidobacteriota > Terriglobia > Bryobacterales > Bryobacteraceae > PNKE01. Next base: position 27,941 of record CAZSBK010000016.1, on the reverse strand, counting down.
CGCCAACCTCCATGCGGTGGTCAACATTGAGCGCGGTGCCGCGAGCCGCCTCGCCTTGAATGTCACCCACGAGATGAAGGGCGCGCGGCTTCTGGTAACGAGCGGCGGCCAGGTGATTCTCGATGAGAAGGTGGACCTCTCTCCATCCAAGGTCCTCTTCCGCGACCTCAAACCCGCCCCTGTGTACACGGTGAAACTCACCGGTGCCACGGGCGAACCCTATCTTGAGCACACCGAAGACAAATACGACATGGATGGGCCGGAGACGGAGAAGCCCGGTCCACGCACGGCGCGCCGCTTTCCCAATCCGGAGAAACGCACCCAAGGCGACCTAATCGAACTTGGCATGGACCATGAACTCAACGGCCGGCTTCTTGTCGCCTGGGACACCTATCAAGAAGGACTCAAACGCTATCCCAAGAGCCTCGATTTGCTGCGTGCCGCGGGCCGGCTGGCAGTCCACCTGATGCGATTCACGGAAGCCGAGGAGCTTCTGTCGGCCGCGCTTGAGCAGGTGAGCAACGATGAGGAGACGCACTACTATCTCGGTCTTGCGCTCGCCCGGCTTGGGCGGCACCCCGAGGCGAAAGTGCAGTTCATGCGCGCGCTCGTCTTCCGGTCGTTCCGCCCGGCAGCGGCACTGCAGTTGGCCCGGATGGCAGCGCGTGGGGGCGACGGCTCAGCAGCGCTGGACAAAGTGCGCGTGGCCCTGAACGAATCGCCGGAAGCGGCCAACGCCGGTTGGCTCGAAGTCGCCCTTCTCAAGCGCCTCGGGCGGCAGGACGAAGCGCGTCAACAGTTGGCAAAGTGGACCGCGGCCGATCCGGCCAGTTCCCTGTTGCGTCTTGAGGCATCGAATCCCAACGCGGCGTTGTGGGCCCACCTTGGCGCGGAGCCAGATCGTGTACTGGAAATCGTGACCCAGTACCTTGACGCCGGCTTCGTCAAGGAAGCCCTCGCCCTGCTCGATCGTCAATACCCCGATGTCGACGCCGCCACAGCCGAGCCGGGCGCCGTTCGCCCTCAGGCGAATCCCATGATCGCCTACTATCGCGGCTACTGCCGCCAGTTGCTCGGCGGTTCGGGCAAGGCTGATTTCGACTCCGCCTCGGCCATGTCCACCCTGTACGTCTTCCCCAGCCGGCCCGGCGCCTTCGACGTCCTCGGCGCCGCCTTGAAATCCAACCCGCGTGATGCCACGGCCCATCATCTTCTCGGTCTCCTTCAAATGTCGGTCGGGCTGACAGAGGAGGCACTGAAGAGTTGGGAGGCAGCACGCGCCATCAACCCGCGGATTCCAGTTCTGCATCGCAACCTCGGCCAGACCCTCTTGCGCGTTTCCAACGACCCGGCCAAGGCCGCCGCCGTCTTGCGCGAAGGGCTCGACGCTGATCCCGCCAATGCCGAACTCTACAGCGGCCTCGACCAGGCTCTCTCGCTGCTTCGCCGCCCGTCGGCCGAACGGGTCGATATCTTCAGGAAATACCCGGATCCCGCCTCCATGCCCGCCCCGCTGGTCTACAGCCTGGCGCTGTCTCTCACCGAAGCCGGCCGCTTCGACGAGGCGGAGAAGCTGTTCCATGGCCGCTTCTTCCCACGCGAGGAAGGCGGCACCAACGTCCGGCAGGTCTATCTTGAAGTCAAACTTCAACAGGCTCTGGCGGTGGCCAAGTCTGGGCGGGCTGGCCAAGCCTTGCAGGGCGTCGCCCAGTTAGGCAAGCCAGTGGCCGGACTCGAGTTCACTAACGATGGGTTCGAGCCCCTCCTTGCGGATTCCCGTATCCAGTTCCTGATCGCTCAGATCGAAAAGACGGCTGGCCGCACATCTGATGCCGAAGCCAGGCTCCGCAAATTGCTAACCCAAGCACAAGGGCGCCGCGGCGCTGGCTCGGTATACGCATTCCTGGCCGCGCGTGACCTTGGCGATGCATCGCAGAGCGTCTTGCGGACACGCATCTGCCGTGCCGCTGTGACCGGCGCCGGAGCGATGTCTCTTGCCTACGGCCTCGCCCTGCAGCACTGCGGCCGTACGGATGACGCTCGCCAGGCTCTCGAGTCCGCCATCCTCGCTGCGGACAGGAACCTGTCACTCTATCTGGCCAGGGAAGCTCTGGCCTCGCTGGGCAACTAGACCGCAGCCGAAAATGAGAACCGCGCGCCGGCCCGGGCGAGGCGGTGGCTGGGTTCGTCATTTGCGGCGGAGCTTGGATTCCCGGACAATACTACTCAATGGAACCTGAACTCGCATTCCAGCCGCGCCCCGTGCCGCGCGTTGAGACAAAGTACCGCAGAATCATCACCGATTTCCCTGCTCCTGCCTCCATTCCTGTCCTGGAGAAGCTCGCCGAGAACGAACTCAAGGCCATGGGCGGCCAACCCTTTGTGGTCTGGGACCGTGCCGAAGGCTTCCAGGTGTACGACGCCAGCGGCAACTGCTGGCTCGACTTCTCGAGCGGCGTCCTGATCACCAACGCCGGCCATGGCCGCCAGGAGATCGTCGACGCCATTAAGGCCCAGGTCGACAAGCACCTGTTGGCCTCGTACGCCTTCCCTACCGCAATCCGCGCTGACCTGTGTGAGCGATTCGCCTCGATTACGCCCGAGCCGCTTAAGAAAATCTTCCTCCTCACCACCGGCTCCGAGGCCGTCGAGTACGTCATCAAAGTGGCCCGCGCCCACGGCCAGATGGTGGGCGGACGCAAAAAGAACGTCATCGTTTCGTACGAGAAGGCATTTCATGGCCGCACGCTTGGTTCACAGCAGGCTGGCGGCATTCCGGCACTGAAGGACTGGATCGGCAACCTCGACCCGGGCTTCGTGCAACTGCCCTTCCCCGACGGCTTCTGGACCGAGGACACCAGTTTCGAATTCTTCGAACGCAAGCTGGCCGAGGCCGGTGTCGCCGCCGCCGACGTCTGCGGCGTCATCATGGAGACCTACCAGGGCGGCACCGCCGCCTTGGCCCCGCCCGCTTATATTCAAATGCTGCGCAAGTGGTGCGATGCCCACAAGGTGGTCCTGGTTTTCGACGAAGTCCAGGCCGGCTTTGGCCGCACCGGCAAGATGTGGGGCTATGAGCACTATGGCGTTGTCCCTGACCTGACCACATGGGGCAAGGGCATCTCGTCGTCGTTGCCCATCGCCGCCGTCGCCGGACGCAAGGACTTGATGGACATCAGTGCGCCTGGAACTGCTTCGTCGACGCATTCCGGAAGCCCGGTCTGCTGCGCCGCCGCCCTGGCCAACCTCGACATCATCCTCAACGAGAAACTGCCCGAGAACGCCGCCGCCGTGGGCGAGGTGCTCCACACTCAACTGAAGGCTCTAATGGCCAAACACCCCGATGTGATCGGATGCGTTCATGGCAAGGGATTGGTGGCTGGCCTCGCTTGCGTCAGGCCCGGCACCAAACAACCGGACGGACCGCTCGCCAAGGACGTCGTCCGGCGGTCAGTGGAGAAGGGCCTGTTGATGTTCAACCCGGTCGGCCCGGAGGGTTGCACGATCAAGATCAACCCGCCGCTGGTGATTACGGCCGAGGCGGTGAGGGAAGGCTGCGCCGTGCTCGCCGAAGCCATGGAGGAGGCGCTGGCCGCCAGAGGAGGAAAATCCTAATGCGCGTCACCATGATCGGCGGCGGCATGATCGCCCACGATCAGATCCTGCCTTCGCTCTTTCAGCTTCAACGCAAAGGGGTCATCGAATCGATCGAGATCTGCGACCAGCGCGCCTCGGCCCTCGACGCGCTTGCCTCGGCCCCAAAATTGAACGCGGCTTTCCCCGGCCAGAGTTTCCGTCCGCGGACGGAGCCCTATTCCGAAGTCCTGGCCGGATTGCCGCCGGGCCAGTTGGTCGTCGTCTGCGTGCCCGATCATCTGCATTACGATGCCGTCATGTCGGCGCTCGACAACGGCCAGAATGTCCTCTGCGTGAAACCGCTCGTCCTCAAAGCCGCTCAGGCACACGAGGTCGAGAGCAAAGCGCGCCAGAAAGGGCTGATGGTCGCCATCGAGTACCACAAGCGCTTCGACGATCGCAGCCATATGGCCCGGCAAAGGTATCGCGCCGGGCTGTTCGGCGAGTTCAAACTGGGCACGGCCAACCTGCTGGAGAAGTGGTATTACCGCTATTCAAACTTCCAGAACTGGTTCACCACCGACGCCACTGACGCCTTCACCTACATCGGGTGCCATTACGTCGATCTGGTCCACTTCATCACCGGACTGCTGCCGACCGCCGTCAGCGTCTATGGGATCAAGGATAAGTTCCCGAATGGCAAAGAGGGCTACCTTTGGACCGATGCCCGAGTGATCTGGTCCAACGGCGCTTGCCTGAACGTGCAGAACGCTCTCGGCTTCCCTGATCAGGCGCCGGGTTCCAACACCCAGGGCCTGACCATGTATTGCTCTTCAGGCGAGAAGCAGACCGGCGCATGGCTCAATCACGACGACCGTTACCGCGGCGTCTCTTATAGCCTCGTCGAATGCCCCGCCGGCGACGGCGCGACACAATATGCCGAACCCAGTCCGGATTACTTCCAGTATGTCGATCACGGTGGATCCGGACTTGTCCCGGTCGGCTACGGGTACCGTTCAGTGGAGTACATCGTCGAACGCGCCATCGAACTCGAATCCGTCAACCGGACGCTCGACGAACGCCGTGCCGTCCTTGAGCAATGGGACAGCCGGGGCATCATGGCCACGCCGGCTAACAGCCGGTTCAACGAACTGGTGGTCGAGGCCGCACGCCTTTCCATCACCAATGGCGGCCGCATGGCGGCCATCGAATATGCGCCCGTGGCGGGCGTGAAACTCGCCTAACTTGGACTCTGCTGTTACTGAGATCCGGCGGCATCGAGCTTGTCGAAGGCCGCCTGCATCTCGTTGATGAACTCCTGCGCCCTGGCGCGCGGAGCGGCATCGCCGGTGATCGGACGGCCCACCACCAGATAGTCTGCACCGGCCAGAATCGCCTGGCCCGGTGTCACCGTCCGCTTCTGATCGTCTTCCGGATAACCTTCGGGCCGGATGCCTGGCGTCACCACCAGCAGTTTGCCGCCCGAAAGAGCCTTGACCTTCTCCGCCTCACGGCCCGAGGCGATCACGCCGTCGCAGCCTGCTTCGAGCGCCTTCCGTGTCCGGAACAGCACCAACTCTTCGGGGGTGTGGTTGGTGTAGCCCATCTCCTGCATGTCGATAGAGTCCATGCTGGTCAGGACCGTAACCGTGAGCAGTCTCAGTTCCGAGTCGCCCTTCGCCTCGACGGCTGCCCGGATCAACCGGCCCGACCCGTGGATCGTCAGGAACGAGACGCCGGTCTTTGCAGCCCGCCCGACCGCCTTCCGCAGCGTCTCGGGCACGTCGTAGTACTTGTAGTCGAGGAAGACCTTCTTGCCGCTGGAAATCAGCGAACGAACGAACACGTCGGTCCCCTCGGCCAATTGCATCACCAGGCCGACCTTGTAAAACCGAACCAATCCGTCCAACTTATCCACCAACTGCTGCGCCTCTACGACAGTGGCGCTGTCCAGGGCGATGATCAGGCGGTCACTGGCTTGGATCTTCATCAGTTCTCTCTTTCAAATCAATGCTTTAGGTCTGAACCGGGACACCTCGTGAGTTCGTTTGGTCAGGTTTTCCCGGCCCGCCCCACACTCAAGAATACGGCATCTGCGGCCGTTGCGCGATGCCATCGCCTGGCAGATGCCTGGCCAGGCGTCGCGATGAGTCGCGACGAGGCGAACACGAGTGTTCGCGCCGCATCACCGGCCGCGATCTGAGCAGTTGGCGCGCTCAGCCTCTCTTGTGATTCCAGTTGCCTGAATCCAGGTCTCACTTCTGTGCCGCGCACCGAGATTCTGAACCGCGAACCCTACCGGCTGGCGAAGATCACGCTGAGGGGTAGTGCTGTGACTGTGGAAGCCGGACAACTGCATTACATGTTCGGGCAGATCCAGATGACCGCCGAGGGCCTGTCGCCCGGCGGGCTGGCCAAGTCGTTCCTGACGAAGGGAAAGGCTGTCAGGCCGGTTTATTCGGGCACGGGCGAAATCTATCTGGAGCCGACCTTCGGCGAACTGAACATCCTCGATATCAGGCCAGGAGAGGTTTGGGTTCTCGACAAGGGCTCCTACGTGGCGTCCGATCAGGGCATCGTCATAGATATGCAGACCAACCCGGCATTCTGCGGTATGTTCGGCGGCGACGGCTGGTTCCAGACTCAAGTCTCGGGGCAGGGAAAGGTCATCTACTGGTCGCCTGGCGTCGTGGAACGGCTGGAAATCCAGGGACAGACGTTGACCGTGGATGGATCCTTCGCCGTGGCTCGGACGGCGTCGCTTGAGTACCGCGTGGAGATGGCCACCAAGGGGCTGTTCAAGAGCTGGATGTCGGGTGAAGGGCTGGTGAGCACTTTCCGTGGGCATGGCGCGGTGATGCTGGCGCCCGTACCGAATCTGTATACGACAGTGATCAACGAATTCGGCGGCCTGCATGCCGCGATCCGCTCCATCAGCCGGAGTTCCTAGTCAGTTGTAGATTCCAAGCGAGTCGCGGGCATAGGCGACTGAGTGGGTGACGTTGCCGAGTTCTGCCTTGAGCTGCGACTCGCCGTCCATCGAGGAAACGGCCGCCAGTTGGTGTGGCGATCCGCGCCGACGGACGTAGTTGAGGGCGCGCGTCAGTCTTTGGACCTTTGCCTCCGGAAAAGTCACCCAGTACTTGTCCGTCAGACACGGGATCTCCAGCGGATCGCGCGTCAGCATGTCGAGCGAAAACCGCGCCCTCGGCTTCACCTTGCGAATGACGGAGACGCATCGTGCAAGATCGACGATGCCCGTGCCGAGCGCCACTTCGGCCATCAGGAAGCCGTCGGCATACTCCCGCACGGCGATGTCTTTGATGTGTGTATTGACGACGAACGGCGCCAGCGCCTCGACCAGTTCTTCGGGCGAATCGAGCAGAGCCAAATTGTTTCCGAAGTCAATGCACGCGCCAAGATACGCACTCGAGTAACTCTTCAGCAGCGGGACCATCTCCTCGATGGTCCAGTCCTTGTGGTTCTCCAGGCCGATAGCGAACTTCACCCGCTCGGCGATCTGGATGGCGCGTCCGAGCTTGCGCTTCGATTCGGCCACGAACGCGTTCCATTCATCGAGTGTGCCGAAGGTCTCGTAACGGCGGCCCGACAGGCAGACAGTGCGGATACACTCAGCGCCGCACTCCTTTGCCGCCTTGAGCGTGGCTTCGAATTCAGAAACGTCCTCGCCGGGCAGCCGTGTGGCGATTTCGAGATACATGCCGTGCCGCTCAAGGTAATCACGAACCTGCCTGAGGTACGCGGGATCAAACGAAGACAACGTCGACTGAACGCCTGCCGCGCCCGCCGAGCGCGCCTTATCCAAATAGTCAAGGGCGTTTCGCGGTGGCCGCGCGATCACGAAACAATCTGGCGAGAGCCCAAGCCCCGACCGCCGCGCCGGCTGCATGGCGGTGGCCGCAACGGCGCCTGCAAAATCGCGGCGGGTCATAGTCCGAAACTCCTCAATACGTCGTCCCACGGTTTGCGGTACGGGCGCACCAGGTGGGCGCTGGCCTCTCGATCGCCTATGATTTCTTCCTTCTCCACATCCCATTCGAGCTTGCGGCCAAGCCGCAGGGAGAGGTTCGCCAGGTGGCACGCAACCGCGACTTCGTGGCCGTCCTCGACATCGGCATTGGGCCGCTGGCGGCTCTTCACGCAATCGATGAAATGGCGGGCGTGCAGATCGATCGGCTCGGCCGAAGTGCCGCGGCCCTGCTTTGGCTCGCCATATGGAACAGGTTCGACGTTAGCTGCCTGCGGGTGGCCCAAGGGTCTCGACCAGGCCGGGATGGCGGATTCTGGCGCGATCCTGGAGTCGGGGACGAGTTGATACCCGCCGCGCGACACAGCCAGTATGCCCTTGGTGCCGCAGAGCTGCACCCCCGCCAGGCTCGCGGTAAGATTGCCCGTCGAGCGGGTTCTGCCCCCGCTCGCTTCCCGGATCGAAGCTTCGACGACGAACCCCGGATATTCCCAAATCGCTTCTTGAGTGTCGGGCGTCTCGCCATCGTCCTCGAGCGCATACCTGCCGCCGCAGGAATAGACCGACTTCGGCCCCTTCACCTTCAGCAGCCAGTGCACCAAGTCCATATCGTGTGCACCGAGGTTGGTCATCTGGCCGCCGGAATAATCCCAAAACCAGCGGAAGTGGTACAGTCCGCGATGCGGCGCATAGGGCCGCAACGGCGCCGGACCCAGCCACATCTCGTAGTCGAGTCCCGGTGGCGGAGCCATCGCCGCAGGCCGTCCGAAGCCCGGCATGATGTTGCGGTATGAACTGAACCGGACCGAATGAATCCGGCCTACCGCGCCGTCGCGAAGTAGCGGCATCACCTCCTTGAAGTGCGTTCCGCTGCGTCCCTGCGTTCCGACCTGCACGATGCGCCTGTAGCGGCGCGCGGCCGCGGTCATCCAACGGCCCTCCTTGACGAACAGCGTCATGGGCTTCTCGACAAAGACGTCCTTGCCCGCGGCGCAGGCCATGATCGTTTGGAGTGCGTGCCAGTGGTCCGGCGTTGAGATCACGACGGCGTCGATCTGTTTGTCCTCGAGCAGACGGCGAAAGTCCTGATAGCCTTTCGTCCCCGGACCCGTGTCCGCCTTGGCCTGGTCGGTACGTGCCTGATAGGCGTCACATACGGCGGCGACCTGGCAATCGGCAAGCTGCTTGAAGTCGGCCAAGTGACGCAATCCGATCAGCCCACACCCTATCAACCCGAGCTGCACGCGATCATTAGCGCCCTGAACACGGCCGTAGGAAGCGGCGGTGAGCGCCGAAAGGAAAGTTCTTCTGGAGCCGGGCATAGACAGCACTTTATCACCGGATTCGCGCCCGTCAAGATGTTCATCCCTCACAACCTCGATCCAGTCTCGTCCAGTGGTCCGTGTGAGCGGATCCGTCTCCCGTGCTGCTATGTTGAGGGCATCATGAACAGGCGAAGTTTTCTTTGGCGCACGGGCGGCGTTTTTCTGGCTGTGGCCGCAACCGGCGCCCCGCGCCGCCGTATGGTGATCGACGCTGACACGGCAAATGAGATCGACGATCTCTATGCCATCGTCCGCGCCCTGCGCGAGCCGTCGTTCGACGTGGCCGCGCTCAGCTCAGCGCAGTGGCACACTAGACTCTCGCCGGCGAATTCGGTCAAACATTCGCAGCGCATCAACGACGATCTGCTTCGACTCCTCGGGCGCCAGGATCTGCCCGCTCCCATTGGTGCCGAGATGATCATGGGCCAGCCCTGGGGCGGCGACGAACCTCGCGATACCCCCGCCGCTCGCATGGTGATTCGCGAAGCTCAGTCCGCGTCGTCCGAAAAGCTGACAATCGTCTCCATCGGCGCAGTGACCAACGTCGCGTCGGCCCTCAAACTCCAGCCTGGGATCGTCCCGAAGGTCCGCTGCTATTGCATGGCGGCGCAATACGACTCCTCCACCGGCGTCTGGAACAAAGACGAGTTCAACGTCCGCAACGATCTCAACGCCTTCAACTACCTCCTCGACCTCGACGGTCTCGAACTCCACATCATGCCGGCCAACGTCTGCCGGAAACTGGTCTTTGATCAGGTGGAGACGCTCGACGGACTCAAGGGCAAGGGCGGCGCCTGGGATTACCTGGCTGCCCGCTGGTTGTCCCACAGCCCCCAGGCGGCAAAATGGATCATGTGGGATCTGGCCTTGATCGAGGCGCTGGCTAGACCGGAACTGGCAAAGGAAGCGCTTTTCAAAACTCCGCCCGAGAACCGGCGAAGAGATGTCTGGGTGTACACCGATGTCGACGGTGAAGCCATGAAACACGACTGGTGGGCGATGGCCAGGCGGGGATGAACAACTACGAAGAGACCGACGCCGGCTTCATTCAGTTCTGCGCAGCGCTGTTCGACCGTCCTGGCGTGGCGAGAATGTGCCTGGACTTGCAGGACCGGCGCGGCTGGAACGTGAACTGCCTCCTGCTTTCGGCCTGGGCGGCGCGGTTGGGCTACGCTCTGACGAGTCAGTTCTGGGCCGAGGCGAAAACGGCCATCCGCACTCTGGACGACGAGGCAGTTAAGCCGGTTAGACAGATCCGCCGGCAGATCTCCAGGAATCCTAAGTTCAGTGAGGAACTGAAAGGCGGCATGAAACGCCTTCTGTGGTATGCCGAGCTGCGGGCCGAGCAGGCCGTTGAGTCGGCCTTGCATAGGACTATGTCGTCCCGTGCCCGGCGCGGCCCGTCGGACCTGACGTCGAACCTGGCGGCCTATGCCGAAGAAGATTCGTCCGATGTCACGAATCTGGCAAAGTTGTTGAGCGAATCGATCGCCGGTTGAGCGACTCTAGTAGGAGTCATGCCAAATAGGCTGATTGTTGCGATCACGGGCGCTTCTGGCGCCATCTACGGCATCCGCGCGCTCGAATTGCTCCGCTCGATTTCGGACATCGAAACCCATCTGGTCCTCACCCAGGCGGCGCGCGTCACCGTCGCACAGGAAACCACCTTGACCGCGAAACAGGTCGAATCGCTCGCCCATGTCGTCCATGGACCGTCGAACATCGGCGCGGCAATCGCCTCGGGCTCCTTCGAAACCATTGGGATGCTGGTTGCGCCGTGTTCGATCAAATCGCTTTCGGCGATCGCCAACTGCCATACAGACGACCTCGTCTCCCGTGCCGCAGACGTTCAATTGAAAGAGGGGCGCCCCGTCGTCCTTCTGGTCCGCGAAACGCCCCTCCATGCAGGTCATCTGCGTCTGATGGGCCAGGCGGCGGAAAACGGCGCAGTGATCATGCCCCCGGTCCCGGCGTTCTACAGCCGGCCCAAGACGATCGACGACATCATCAACACCACCGTGGGTCGTGCCTTGGCGAGGTTGGGCGTGGCCAATTCCCTCTTCGACGAATGGTCCGGGATGGGCGGTTCCCGGTCAGACTCGCCAGACGGGTCCGAGCGCGGTTAGGCTCTCCTCTTCCGCGCGATTCTGGTTGCCCCGCATGTCCGTCCGCCAGACTTGTTCGTTCGTGCGCGCATCCACCAGTTCGGCCACCAGCACGCCGGGTGCTGCTTCGTACCGCAACAGCAGGTCGGGCGCCATCCCGGCAGGCGCGCGGAGAAGACCCGCATCCTCGAGCACGTTTTCAAGTTCGGCGTCGATGCGGTCGCGGACATGGGCATCGGTGGAGATCAGCGAAGCCGAAACCCAACGCCATAGCGAAAGATCGTAGGTCGCATATGTTCCACTCACCGTCACCGGCATTGATGCCTCCACTCTGTTTGATCCTGCCCGGCGTCCCGCGGTTTCAACAATACGCCACCCTTCCTGTCCAGAATCCCCGGGGCTGCACCGGGCACCGGCGTTATTCAAACTAATTGCTGATGTTGTTCTCTTCGGATGCGGGCCACTGCTCCTTCAGTAAACAATTCGCCCACCCGGCGAATCGGCCGCCAGGGCTACTTCCCTCGAACGTGGAAGTCCCACGCCCGCGTGTTGGCCTTGTCCTCTGAATACTCGATCCAGGCATAGTCGCCAGGGGCGAGATCCTTCACCGGCCATACCTTATACAGACCGGCGCTCATCTGTTGACGGAAGATTTCCACTTCCTGGCGTTGAGCCGCCACGATCTGAGTCACCGGCTCGATGTTCCAGATCTCGAGCAGTCGCGCGTCCTTGCGCGGCGTCATTTTCACTAGCGTGAAGCGCTCACCCAAACTCAACCTGAAATAGAACTGCGGGCGCGCCTCATCCGCCTCATAGGCCGCGCGCAACCCGGCGATCTCGATGAACGACTTGCCTGGCACCACCGGCGCCGGCACGAGGATCTTCAGAATAGTCCTCTTCTTGCTGTTCTCGATCCGCAACTCGGCTTCCTTCAGGACATCCATCCTGTCGCCCACCGGGCGGTAGACGCCGGGATCTATCGGAACGCGCCCAACCTCGACCTTTACCGCCCGGTCAAACTTCTCCTCTGCATCGAACTGGGCGGCCTCAGCCCGGTCTTTTTCCTGATTGGCCTTGACCTCTGCCTCCGTCTTGGCCAGATCCACCAGATCCAGCGGGATCTCTTCCCACTCCCGCCGCTCTGTCGAATAATATTGGACCCGGTCGCCCGCCACCTTGTATTCGCGGACCTGGTGAAATGTCCCGTCCTTCAAGTGCAGCTTGACGCTTTGCGCCCATCCGCAGAGCGGCAGCGCCAGCAATATCAGCACAGTCGCCAGAATGATACGCGCCGCCATGGCCCTATTGTTCCACGCGGGTTGACGCGGCGCCGGTCCGCCGGGTTTCGCCCTCCAACCGCCTCCGGCAAGGGCTACGATGGTAGGCGATGAACAAGCGAACGCTCGGAAGAACTGGACTCGAAGTCTCGGAAATCGGCTATGGCGCATGGGGCCTCGGCGGCAACCAATGGCGCGGCCACAAGGAGGACGATGCCCTCGCAGCCTTGCGCCACGCCCTTGAAAACGGACTCAACTTCATCGATTCGGCCCTGGCCTACAACGACGGCCACTCCGAACAACTCATCGCCCGCACGCTGAAGGAGACCGGCGCCAAGGCCTATGTGTCGACCAAAGTCCCGCCCAAGAACAAGCAGTGGCCAGCCCTCCCCGGCATCGGCATCGAGAACGTGTTTCCTTACCGCTACGTCGTGAAGTGCACGGAAACCTCGCTGCGCAACCTCGACACCGAACAGATCGACCTGCAGCAGTTTCACGTTTGGAACCCGGAGTGGATCGCCAGCGACGAATGGCGCCGTGCCATCGAGGACTTGAAGCAATCAGGCAAGGTGCGCTTCTTTGGTATCTCCATCAACGATCACCAGCCCGATTCCGCCATCGAGGCCATCAAGACCGGCCTCATCGACACCGTCCAGGTGATCTTCAACATCTATGACCAGTCGCCCGAGCGCAATCTCCTCCCGCTGTGCGAGCAGCTCAACATCGGCGTCCTGGCCCGCTGCCCGCTCGACGAAGGCGCGCTCACCGGCGCCATCACGCCCGATACCGAGTTCGACCCGGCTGAGTTCCGCGCCTTCTACTTCCGTGGTGACCGGAAGCTGGAAGTGTTTGCAAGGGCGAATTCTCTCAAGGCGGATCTTGAAGCTTCCGGCGTCGCCGAACCATTGGCAACAACTGCTCTCCGTTTCACCCTCACCCCTAAGGCGGTCTCCACTGTCATCCCCGGCATGAGAAAAATCCGCAACGTCGAGGCGAATCTGGCCGTCTCCGCTCTGGGACCCATCTCCGGTTCCGTCATGGAGGTTCTGCGACGCCATGCTTGGGACAAGAACTATTATTCCTAGTCTGTTGCTCTGCTCGGCACTGACCGCGCAAACCGTCTGGCTCCCTCTGGACGAGGGCAATGTCTGGGTCTACCGCGCCACTGGCGCCATCGGCGCTTCCGGATACACCGTCCGCGTCGACCGCTCCGCCACGTTCGGCTCGCACACCTACTACTCGCTGGTCACCGACACCATGATCGCCGGTGCCGTTCTCGTTGCCACTCCTCCGTCCGCCGCGGCTGTGGCCCCGGGCGCCGCGGCCGATACGCTCTGGCTGCGCAACGCCGATGACGGCCGCATCATGAGGTGGGACGGAAGCACTTCATCCGAACGGGTCTATCTGGACACAGCGGCCAAGCCCGGCGAGACCTCCGAATCGTCGGTTGATCCGTGCAACCCCACCAGCACCGTTGTCTCCCGCGAAGCCAGGTATTCCGGACCCGTCGGCGAGTTCACCAATGCCCTCCAGATCAAGTACGGTTTCGGCGGTTGCGCCGATGCCGGCCTCGACACAGATATCCTGCTGCCCTACGTCGGCCTGCTGAGCCGCACCGCCCAGACCATTGCCGGCCCGCGCCGCTACGACCTCACATATGCCCGCCTCGGCACGGCGACCATCATCAGCGCGCCCGAACTTTCGTTCGGTCTCTCAATCGACAACCACGCGCCTGTCGCCAACCTGATGCCACCCGTCGATCCGAAAAGCGCCATCCCCGTCATCCAGGCCCGCATTTCGCTACGCAACACTACTGAATCGCCGCTCACGCTCCACTTTGACACCAGCCAGGACTTCGAAATGGTCCTTTGGAACAGCGAAGGCAAGCAGATCTGGCGCTGGTCTGATGGAATGGCGTTCACTCAAGCCACCCGTGACGTCACCTTCCACAAGGGCGAACGCGTCTGGACCGAATCCATCCGCCTCTCGACAAGCGGATCGGCCGGCACGGGGCCGCTGCCCGCCGGTCGCTACGTGCTGGAATGCTGGATCACCAGTTCGCTCGGCCGCACCTTCACCGCTTCGGTCCCGCTGACGCTGGCGCACGTGTATTGAGGTTCGTCTCGAACAGTTTCAGTATCCGGCCGTACTCGTCCGCCCAACTCGTGGGCTGTACGAAGCCATGATCCTCCACCGGATACATGGCGACTTCCCAGTTCTCCTTGCCAAGCTCGATCAGCTTCTGCGCCAGCCGCACCGTGTCCTGGAAGTGAACATTCACGTCCACCATGCCGTGGCAGATCAGCAGCGCGCCCTGCAGACCCGCGGCATGGTAAATCGGCGAACTCTTTCTGTACGCTTCCAGGTCCTTCTGCGGCGCGTTCAGGATGTCGGTTGTGTAGGGATGGTTGTAGTGCGCCCAGTCGGTCACGGGCCGCAGCGCCGCACCCGCCGCGAACACGCCCGGCTGGGTAAACATCGCCATCAGCGTGATGAACCCTCCGTAGGACCCGCCATAGATCCCAATTCTCTTTGGATCGACGCCATGCTCCTTGACAAGCCACCGAGCCGCGTCAACATGGTCGTCCAGGTCCTTGCCGCCCATGTGCCGGTAGATGGCCGTGCGCCAGTCGCGTCCATACCCGGCCGACCCACGGTAGTCGATATCCGCGACGATGTAGCCGCGCTCCATCAGCAGGTGGTGGAACAGATACTCGCGCGCATACTGCGACCAGCCCCGGTGAATGTTCTGCAAATAGCCTGCCCCGTGCACGAAGATCACCGCCGGCGCACCCTTCTTCACGTTCGCCGGCTTATAGAGATGCGCGGGGATCTGCACTCCGTCGCGCGCAGGGATGTAAACAATCGGCGTGTCCAGCCACTTGTGAGCAAGGAACCCCGGCGCCGGCGACGTCGTCACGCGCTTCATCTCGCCCGCCGGCGAGTTCTCCATCAGGAACAGTTCCGGCGGACGGTTCGCATAGCTGTGCACCACGGCCAGCATGGATTCATTTGGCGATGCCGCATACGCTTCCACCCTGCCCGGCTCACCCGTCACGCGCGTCAGCGCCCCGCCTTCCACGCCCATTTCGAAAATGTGCCGCTCTGCCAGATCGTCGAAGCTCGCCACCATCCGGAACCGCTTCTTGTCGGGCGTCAGGTCAGCATCGAAAACCTCGCCGCGGCCCGACGTGAGTTGTTTCACCTCGCCCGTCTCCACATTCGCTGCGTACAGTTGCGACCAGCCTGTCTTCTCGCTCTGAAAGTAGACCGTCTTGCCGTCATCCAGCCATCCCAGCGTGCGCGAGCCTGGCCCGTCCACCCAGGCGTCGTCATGCTGTTGATCGATTGCCCTTGAAGCGCCTGTCTTCGTATCCACCAGCAGCACCCACCGGTCCTTGTTGTCCGCCGCCCGCGCGAGAACAGCCAACTTACCGTCGCGGTTGAACTCTGGCCGCCCCCACGAAACCTCCCTGGGCGTCTCTTTGCCCTTGTCGTCCTTCACCTTCACCCCGTGATCCGCCCATTTCAACTCGCCTGTCTCGACGCTGATCAGCGCCATCCTCGACTTGCCTTGCATGTCGCCGGCCTTTGTCCGGGTGGGCCTTGGCTCGGTGTATCCGGATTCGGTAACCGGGAACGACACCTGTGCCCGCACAGCATCCGCCGCCGGTTCGTCCACCAGGGCCACTACCGTCTTTTCATCAGGCGTCAACTGCATCCGGAGCACGCGTTGCCGTCCTTGTAGAATCCACGGCTTCCGCGGATTCTCCTTCTTTTGCTCCGCTTCCCGCTCCTCGCGCTTCTTCGCCATCTCGTCCACGGCGGCCAGCAGCGCCCTTTCCTCTTTCTTGATGATCTCCTGGCTCTCGGTCCCCTTCTTCGGCTCGTCGGGCGGGCTGCCGGCCGGGCGGATGTCGGTCAACTGCTCGACGTAGCCGTCGCTTAATCGGATACTGAACAGATTTCCCGATCTCGTGTAGATAACCTTCGACCCGTCCTGCGTGAACCTTGGATCTGCCTCGGCTTCCTTCGTCTTCATCAGAAGGCGTCGCTGACCGGTGTTCCTGTCATGAATGCAGATGTCGCCGCCATCCGAATAGACCACCTTCGTCCGGCCTTCATTCTCCTCGCCCACGGCCGGCGGCGCCAGCTTCGCTTCCTCCTCGCTGAGCTTGCGAAGCCCCGAACCGTCGCGCGACGCCACCCAGGTGTCAAACTCCTTCGTCAGAGGGTCCGAATACTGCTTCCATTCGAAGTAGATCCGTGTTCCGTCGCCCGACCATCGCAGGCCCCTCGGAGCGTGGCCATATAGGCCCGGTCCGCGCATCAGGTCCTTCACCGTCAATGGCACTGGTGTTGATGACGGCGTTTGCGCGGACGCACTCACCACACAGGTCAGAAGCAGGCAAATCACGTGTCGCATGAAAGCAAAATTGTACCGTGGCGGCAAGCGCCTGCTGGGCGCTGTGATGCATAATGCCTGAGATGCGTTTGATGTTTGCATCGCTCGCGCTGGCGGGCCTGGGCTGGACGCTGGAGGCTCAGGACACCGTCAAAGTGCCGTCGCCGCTAATCTTCGGCGGCGAATTCCTCCATGACGCGCGTATGCAGGACGTCGAATCGCTGAGCGCCGCCATCCGGCTCGAACTTGAAGGCGACCCGAAAGCCTTGCAGCGGGACGCACGCCTGCCCGCGCTCGCCCGCGTGACCGAACGGGCGCTGCAGGCCAACAGCAACAATTTCGGCTGGGTGTATGGCGCACGTCTGCTGGCCTTCCTCCGCGGCGCAGAGTGGGGGCCGGACTTGGATGTGGCGATCTCCTTGAAGTTCGATCTGGACCGTGGTGTTATCGCCCCCGGCGGGCTTTTGCGCGCCCGTCTCGAACGCATCTTCAGGACGAAAGACCAGGCCTCGGCGCAGCTTCAGTTCTCCGTTGTCGACTCCTCCGGAAAGACGCTCTGGCGCTCAGACCCCATGACCGTGCCGCCCGAGGATCCCATCGATGTCGCTCTGCCGGTCCGCGCCCTGCCCGAAGGCGCCTACACTGCCGTCTATTCCCTCCTGGCCGGTGGGCCCGGCCCCCTCGTCACCGGTACGCGCCCCTTCCTCATCGACTCTGCCTGGCGAAAGCGAGCATCGGAACTCGCCCAGGCCGCGCGCTTGCTTGCCCTCAAAGGAGTGCCCGCAGGTAGCGCCAGAGAGGCGTCGGCCTTTCTCTTCCTCCAATGGACCGCCCTTGCCATGGCTTCGCAGGCCAACGGCGAATCCGTTGGCGGCATTGACACGCCCCACCCCGCCATTGAGACCTGGGCCTCGCACAAAACCCCACGCTTCTGGTCCGCCCCGCTCAGCGCTGCCGACGCCGCGCGCGCCCAATCCTACGCCAGCCGCCTCCAATCCAGCGCCAATCCCCTCGCCGGCATGGAGGATCTCCGCCTCGCATTCACATCCGGCGCCGACCAGTCGCTGCGCACCTTCCGCCTCCTGTTGCCGGTCACTCTGCCGTCAGACAAGCCCGTCCCGCTCGTCGTCGTTCTCCACGGATTCGCCGGCGACGAATCAAGCTGGCTGGACCAACTTCCGGACGTCGGCCCGGCCCTTCGCCGCCTCGCCCATGACCGTGCCTTCGCCGTCCTTGCCCCCTCCGCCCGGTCGCGCTATTCGCGCTTCGACGGACCCGACCTGGCCGACCTGGACCAGTTGCGCCAACTGGTCTCACGCATCCGCCCCATCAACCCCGCACGCACGGCCCTCATCGGTCACGGCCCCGCTGCCTTCGCCGCCATCAATGCCGCCCTGGCTTCCCCGCAAACCTGGCCCATTGCCGTGGGCGTCGCCGGACTGCCCCAAGGCCTGCCCGTGGCAAAGCCTGGTGTCCTGCCCAGGCTCTTGTTCGAGTACGCCGCCGAGGATCAGCTCTTCTCCGTCACCGAAGCGCGCAAGTGGGCGTACTTGCTCGAAAAGAGGATCCCCGGTTTCACCAGCAGGGAACTGTCCGGCGCCAGTAACGCCCAGGCACCGGCGGCAAGCATCGAACGCGCCATCGCCTTTATTCTCGAACCCGCATCTCAAATCATGTCCGTCCCGGAGGCTGCCAAGAAGTGAACGGCGCCGATGCCCTGCTCCAAACCCTCGCGGATCATTCGATCCGCGTCTGCTTCATGAATCCCGGAACCAGCGAGATGCAGTTTGTCTCCGCTCTGGACCGCGTGCCCGGCGTCCGCGGCGTTCTCTGCCTCCACGAGACCGTCTGCGCTGGCGCCGCCGACGGCTACGCCCGCATCACCCGGCGCCCTGCCGCCACGCTGCTTCATCTCGGCCCCGGCCTGGCCAATGGCCTGTCGAACTTCCACAACGCCCGCAAGGCTCGCTCGCCGGTCGTCAACATCGTCGGCGAACACTCTACCGCTCACCTTGCCTACGACGCGCCGCTCACCGCCGACATCGCCGCCATCGCCAGCTCGGTCTCCGGCTGGATCGGAATGGCCTCCTCGACGGACCAGGTCGGCCCGTTGGCCGCTGATTGCATCGCCGCCGCTCTCGCTCCTCCTGGCCAGGTCGCTACCCTGATCGTTCCCGCAGATGTCTCCTGGCTCGACGGCGCGTCGGCCGGCAAGCCGGTGATGGCCGCCCCGATCGTCGCAGTGAGCCAGGCGGCCATTGATCAGGCCCTCGAATGGCTGAAAGCTGGTCCCGCCTGCGGCCTGCTGCTGAGCGGACGCGCCCTGATGGAGTACGGTCTCGCCGCTGCCGCCCAGATTGCTCATTCCACCGGCGCACGCGTCTACGCCAACCGTTTTGCCGCCCGGATGCGCCGCGGCCTCGGCGGATTCAACCCGCTGCGCCTGCCTTACTTCCCCGAGCCCGCCGAAGCAGCCCTCGCCGGTATTGAGCGCCTGATCCTGGTCGAATGCGAGCCGCCCGTCAGCTTCTTCGGCTACCCCGGCCGCCGCAGTACTCTTGCCCCGCCCGCCTGCGATTTCATGACCCTTGCCTCAGGCGCGGATGACTCGGTAGCGGCACTTGCCGCCATCGCCGGCCGGCTCTCCTCCGGCGCGCCCCCGCCTGCCAGCGGCGAGCGCCCGCCCCTGCGCCTCGACGGTCCCCTCACCCCGGACACTATCGGCCAGGCCTTAGCTGCCCTGCTGCCCGAGGATGCCATCGTCAGCGATGAAATGATCACCGCGGGCGAACCCGTCAACGACTGGCTGCTGCGCGCCGCCCGCCACGATCTGCTGCCCGTCACCGGTGGCTCCATCGGCCAGGGCCTGCCCGTCGCAGTCGGAGCGGCCTTCGCCTCGCCCGGCCGCAAGGTGATCGCCCTCGAAGCCGATGGCAGCGGCATGTACTCGCTTCAATCGCTCTGGACCATGGCCCGCGAGAACCTCAACATCCTGGTCATCGTCTTCGCCAACCGCCGCTACCAAATCCTCGATGTTGAAATGCAGCGCACTGGCGCCGGAGCCCCCGGCCTGCGTGCCGATCGCATGTTGGACCTCTCCGCCCCCGATCTCAATTGGGTGTCGCTGGCCCAGGGCCATGGCGTCGAAGCCGTCCGCGCCGAGACCCTGCCCGACTTCGCCGCCTACCTCATGTCCGCCATCCACCGGTCGGGGCCGTTCCTCATCGAAGCGGTCCTCTGAGATACAACAGTATCCATGCCCCGCAAGATCCTGATCGTCACCGGCGATGCCGGCGAATCCTACGAAACCCTTTATGCCCTTCATCGCTTTCAGGAAGCCGGCGACCATGTTGTCATCGCTTCGCCGTCGGTCCGCCGCCTCCACCTCGTCATGCATGACTTTGAGCCCGGCTGGGACACTTACGTCGAACGTCCTGGCTACGGCGTCGAATCGAACATCTCAATCCCGGACGCATCAGAGGCGGACTTCGATGCCATCCTCCTCATCGGTGGCCGCGCGCCCGAGTACCTCCGGCACAACGAAGCGCTCCTGGGTCTGGTCCGCGAGTTTCATGAAGCGGGCAAATGGGTCTGGGCCATCTGCCACGGCATCCAGATCCTGGTCGCCGCCGGCCTGGTGAAGGACCGTTGCGTCACCTGCTACGAGCACGTCCGTTTCGAAGTCGCCCAGGCGGGCGGCACGTGGGACAAGCGCGAGGCGGTTCGCGACGGCAGAATGATCACTGCGCAAACGTGGCAGTCGCACCCTGACTTCTACCGGCTCATCTTTGATGCCCTCGCCGAATAGCGGCCCGCCGGCGGCGCGAGCGGAGGTTGAGGCAGCGAGTCGCAGGCTCGATCAAGGATGCGGGCTGGCGGGCAACGGGACTGCCTTGTCGGTCCGGATGGATTGCTTGGCGGCGTCGATGATCTCGTTCACGGCGACGGTGTAGTCGAGTGAGACGAGGCCTTCGACGGGGCGGTTGGTCTTGAGGCAGTGGACCATGTAGGCGATGGGGCCCGAGCGCTCGGGCGGGAGAGGTGTGATCTGGAGCGCTGCCGCAGGAGCGCGGCCTTTGCGGGCTTCCAGTTTGCCGTCTTCCATGCGGATGGTGCCTTCGTAACTCACGATCTCAAGCCCGCCCGAATTGGGAGGGAAGTCCCAGCTCTGCTCCAGGATGGCGACGGCGTTCTTGTAGCCGAGCACCATAGTGACGCCGTCCTCGACTTGCGGGAAATCGGCAGGCCGCAGGTGGAGGGCATAGGCGTACACGGTTTGGGGCCGGCCGAGGTAGTAGAGGGAGTAGAGGGCGTTGTAGCAGCCGAAGTCCATGAGCGCGCCGGCGCCGTTCTTGACGGGATCGATCAGCCACTCGTGGAAGATCTTGCTGCGGCCTGATTTAGGGAAGACGCCGCCGTGGCCGGTGGTGACGCGGAGCCGCCATGGCGTGCCAAGCTCACCTGAGTCCAGCTTCGCCTTAATCGCGTAATAGCCGGGGCTGAAGGCAGGACTGAAATTAGTGAGGACCTGGATGCCGTGTTTCCGTGCCAGGTCGCGGATGACGAGGGCCTGTTGGGCCGTGGCGGCGAGGGGCTTCTCGAAGATCACGTGGATCTTGCGCGGACCGCAGGCCTCCACAACTTCGTGATGGCGGTTGTTCTCAAGGAAGGCCCAGACCATGGTGGGCTTCACTTCATCGAGCATCTGATTGTAGTCGGTGTAGTAGCGGACATCGGGAGCGGTCAGCTTCTTGGCCTCGGCGACGAGTCCGGGGTCCGTTTCGGCGATGGCGACGAGTTTTGCGGGCGAGGATTTGACCATGCCCTCGAGGTGGCCCCAGGTGTGGGAATGACGGAGGCCGACCAGTGCAATGGTGGGTTCCTGCGCGGAGAGCGGCAGGGTGAGAGAAGCGAGCAGGAAGAGGATTGCGGTTCGCATGGATTGTCCGCTGCAATCGTATCAGGAGCCGCGGCTGTCTGTGATAGGATTCCTCCGGCGGGTTCGCTCACCCGCCAGGGAGGTTGTTGTGCTCCAGAATGCAGGCGCGATCACGCGCCGCCAATCCATCAAGGCCGCCTCGGCGTTCATGATTCTCCCGGCGGGGCTGGCCCGCGGGTATTCGGCGAACGGCAAGCTGAATCTCGGCATCATCGGCATATCGGGCATCGGCGGGGTGAATGCACGGACGTTCAAGGCGCTGGGGCAGAACATCGTCGCGCTGTGCGATGTGGATTCAAGGGTGCTGGACAAGCGCGGGGCGGAGTATCCGGGAGCGGCGAAGTACTCCGACTTTCGGAAAATGATCGAGAAGGAAAAGCTGGATGGCGTCATTGTGGCGACACCGGACCATACGCACGCCTACATCAGCGTGTGGGCGATGAAGCATGGACTGCACGTCTACTGCCAGAAACCGCTGACGCAGACGGTGGAGGAGGCGCGCATCGTGGCGCGGGTGGCGGCGGAGACCAAGGTGGTGACGCAGATGGGGACGCAGACCAGCGCGGAAGCGCAGACGCTGCGGACCATGGAACTCATCCAGTCAGGCGCGCTGGGCGAGATCACGGAAGTCCACATGTCGACGGACCGTCCGATCTGGCCGCAGGGCTATGACCGTCCGGCGGGCGCCGACGCCGTGCCGGCGCAACTGGACTGGGATCTATGGCTGGGCCCGGCGGCGGCAAGGCCGTTCAAGGACAAGTGGCCGGAGGGCCACGCCATCTACGACCCCGCCAGGAAGAACCAGTTCCGGTCCGGGCCGACCGTCTACCATCCGCTGACGTGGCGGGGCTGGATCGAGTTCGGCAGCGGAGCCCTGGGCGACATCGCCCCGCACAGCATGAACGTGGTCTTCATGGCTCTGGATTTGGGCGCGCCGTCGGCGGTGGAAGTGATGGAGACGTCGGGGATGCGGCGGGAGATGTACCCGGAGTGGACGCACATGCGGTTTGACTTCGCGCGCCGGGGCATTCATCCGCCGCTGTCGATCCACTGGTACGACGGGATGATGCCGTTGCCGGACCGCCTGCAGGAGCCGCTGCCGCCTCCAGCGCCCGGCGCGCCGCCGCTGAAGCACGGCGCTGGCGGGATGGTGTGGATCGGGACCAAGGGCAGCTTCCCTGCCGGCCGTGGGCCATTTGCCAGGGCCGGAGCGCAGCTTCCGCCGGCGCCGCCGCAGAAAGACTGGGGGCGCGAGGAGGTGCACAAGGACTGGGTGACGGCGATCCAGGCGGGCAAACAGGCGCCCTGCCATTTCGGGTATGCCGGCCCGTTTACGGAGGCCTACCAGTTGGGGAACGTGGCTCTGCGGGTCGGGCACCGGGTGGAGTGGGACCCGATGGCGTTCCGGGTGACGAATTGCCGGGAGGCGAACCAGTATCTCCGGCGGGAGTACCGGAAGGGATGGGGTCTGAAGGAGATTGCAGGCGCCGCGCTGGACGCCACTGGCGCGTAAGCGGGCCGCCTCAGCGAGTCCCCGGCGCCGGCCCACTCCAAGGCAGATGGCAGTCGCTGCAGCCTGCCGTCTGTGACGCGTCAACAATCCGGTGCCGCCACGGGCGCAGCAGTTCGACCTCGCCATGGCACCGCCGGCAAGAGAAGTTCCGCTCCTCCGCAAGCTTGTGCGCGCGCATGAAGTGCCTGTACCCGTTCTGCCCAGCGAAGAATCGCATTGGCAGCGTGTGGCACGTCCGGCAGAGCGCGTCGCCCGCGTCAATCACGGTCCTGGGTTCGAGCGGCATGGATGCCGATGGGCCGAACTCCTGCCTGCCGGCAATGTAGCGGCCCGCGCGGCGGCCCTGAATCAGCGATGGCGCAAGAAACGTTCCTTCCAGGCCCGCCTTGCCGTTCACGCCGCCGAGACCCGCCACTTCACCCACCGCAAAGAGTCCAGGAATCGCGCGGCCGGCCGTGTCGAGCACCCGGCAGTTGACGTCGATGCGCAACCCGCCCATGCTCTTGCGCGTCATTGGGAACGCTCGCATGGCGTGGAACGGCGGAGTGAGAAGTTCGCGCGGCGCGGGCACTGGAAACACTTGCAGCCAGGGCGGCAGGGCTTGTCTTCCGAAGCGTAGGAAGTCGGTGTCCTCGCCTTCTCTCACCATCCGGTTGTAGCGGCCCACCGTTTCCTGGAGCCGGCCCGCGGGGAGTCCGGTCTTGCGGGCGAGATCCGCCCAGGTTGCCGCGCTTGCAGTCACCTCTGGGTTGTCGACCAGCAACGCCTTGGCACGTTTTGGGTCCGACCAGTCGGTGCCGGAATAGCGCAGGTCCGCCACGCCCGGTTCGTCGAACACCATCCAATACGTCGCGGGTTTCTGACGCACCACGGCCTCCACCGTGTAGCGCGAACCTTTCCACTCATTCACGAACCGCTCGCCCCGAGCATTCACCCAAATGGCATTGAGGTTTCGCACACTCACGGCGCGATTCTGGCCTGGCAGGCGCGGATCGGGCACACCGAACGGGTAGTGCCACTGGTGATCCAGACGGTGCGTCGCCGCGCCTGCCGCCTGTCCCATCTGCAAGCCGATGCCCGACGAGTTCGGACTCGCGCCCATGAGCACCCGATCCGGCTGCGGCCAACCCGCATGCCAATTCTGCCGGACCATCTTCTCGTTGCCCTGGAATCCTCCCGTCGCCAGCACCACGGAACCGGCCCGGAAACGGACGGGCGCCCCGCTCCGCAGATTGACGCCGTTCGCCCCTGTCACCTTCCCATCTTCAACGACCAAACGTTCGACCCGCGTGTTCCAGTAAAACCGGGTCTCCGGGTTCCGCGTACATTCACGGTAGATCGCCCGCAGCAGCCCCAGGCCCTTTTCAGTATTCTCGTGAAAGCGGGGGACGTGATTGCCCGCCTGCGGGCGCACGGCGAAGAACTTCACTTCGAGCCCAGTCAGCCAATCGTAGACCTCGTGCCGCGAGTCGCGCGCGAGGATGAGGGCCCATTCCGGATCGGCGTCCTCGCCCCAGCTGAGAATGTCCTGTTCGGCCAGCTCCGGCGAATCCGCGAGTCCCTGGGCACGCTGAAGCGGTGTGTCCACAATGAACAGGCCACCTTCCGACAGCACGCCGTTGCCGCCGAACACGGAGTTCATTTCCGCCACGGCAACACGCGCGCCACCGCGCCCGGCTTCGTAGGCAGCGCTCAAGCCGCCGATACCCGCGCCGATCACGAGCACGTCGCAGTCCACCTCTGTCACATGCCAGCGCCGCCAGCCGTACCAGGCGATGGACACCGCCACGACAAGCACCAAAAATCTCTTCAATACGCCTCCTTCAGAGCGATGGCGTGGGAAGTAATCCCGACTCTGCCGACCCTTGCCAGCATGACGCTCATCGCCATTGCCGAAGCCCGGCATCATGATACTTGATGCCGCACGAGCTTTGGCGGGATGCCGGCGACACGCTTCAAAGATATAGGCGGAACCCCGGCTGCCGGACCCATTGAGCGGCGGGCCAGGCAGGACCGCGTTGACGGATAGACTGCCGGATGTCATCATGTTGGAACACGTCCCGGCCCGAGCTGGCCAGGACCCTCCAGCCTGCTGGGCGAGAAATCCAAGAGGTCGACATGATCCGTACAACCACGGTTGGTTCCTACCCTGTCCCGGAGTGGCTGCTGGCGCTGCCAAGCGAGCAGGCGCTTTGCGACGCGACGCGCATGGTGTTCGCGCTGCAACGCCAAGTCGGGATTGATTTGCCGGTGGACGGCGAATTCTACCGTTTCGACGTGAATCATCCGGACACCAACGGCATGATCGACTACTTTGTCCGCCCGATGTCGGGCATGCGTACAGTGCTCGGCCGCAGCGACCACGAAGCTTTCGCCGCCCTGTCGAGGATGAAGTTCCGCAGCAAGGCGGCGGCGGCCGTCGAAGGGCCGTTGGGCGAGGGCGGGCTGAATCTGGTGGCGGACTGCCAGCGGGCCGCGGCCCTGGCGGGTGGGCCGTTCAAGTTCACCGTCACCAGTCCGTACATGCTGTCGCGCACACTGCTGGACAAACACTACAAGGATTTCGGTGCGCTCACCATGGCCATCGCGGACGTGCTTGCCGCGCAGGTGAGGGGCCTGCCCTGCGACTGCCTCCAGGTGGACGAAGCCAACATCCCGGGCAATCCCGAAGATGGGCCGCTGGCGGCCGAGTCGATCAACCGGGTGCTGGACGCATTCGAGGGCGACAAGGCGGTGCATCTCTGTTTCGGCAACTACGGCGGGCAGACGATTCAAAAGGGCGAGTGGAAGAAGCTGATCGGCTTCCTGAACAGCCTTCGTACCGGCCACGTAGTGCTTGAGCTGGCGCACCGTCCGGTGGAGGACCTGGAGGCGCTCAAGGACGTGGACACGCGGATCACGCTCGGGTTGGGCGTCATCGATGTGAAGGTGAATCATGTGGAGACGCCATCGGAGGTCGCCGCCCGCATCGAGCGCATCGAAAAGGCGCTGGGCGCGGGAAGGCTCGGCTGGGTCCATCCTGATTGCGGGTTCTGGATGCTGAAAAGATCGGTCGCCGACCGCAAGATGACGGCGCTCGTCAAAGGCCGCGACCTGTATGAGGGGCGTTGATGGAGCAACTGACTGACCATCCGTCCATTAACCATCCGAGTTATTTCCTCCAAAGTTGTTACCTGCCTGGAGACGAGAAGCTGTTCTTCACGTCGTACCGGACGGGATCGCCCCACCTGTTCGAGAT
Organism: uncultured Candidatus Solibacter sp.; assembly: GCA_964604945.1. GTDB lineage: Bacteria > Acidobacteriota > Terriglobia > Bryobacterales > Bryobacteraceae > PNKE01. The sequence goes on along the minus strand of CAZSBK010000016.1, from coordinate 1,575 downwards.
CACGCTTGAGGACCGCAGCGTGCGCCAGTTGACCAGCGGCGATGCGATCCACCCGTTTTCGGCGGCCTATGACGAGAGGCGCGGCGAGATTGTGTTCACCCGGGGCGGGGCGCTGTGGGCCGTCTCGCCGGGGACTCTGAGCCAGCGGCTGATCACCGAAGTTCGACAAGCCCAGCTCGGCGAGCCGTCGCTGAGCCCGGATGGCGAGTGGGCGGCGGCGGCGTTCAAGGGGCCTTCCGGCCAGGGGCTTGTGGTGGCACGCATGGATGGTTCCGGCGGGCACACCATCGAATTCCCGCGCACAATCATCCATCCGCAGTTCCATCCGGCCGAGCCGGAATGGATCGAGTTCGCGGCCGACCCGGCGCCTCGCATGCACCGTGTGCGGCGCGACGGCACAGGGCTGGAATGTCTCTACCAGCACGGAAACGACGAGTTCATCGTGCATGAGACCTTTCTCGGGGCGACGGGCAATCTGGTGTTCACCATCTGGCCGCATAGGCTCTGTGTGATGGACTGGGGTACGCGGGCCATCCGGACCATCGCCAATCACAACTGCTGGCACATTGCACCGAACCGGGCAGGGACCGAAGTTCTTTTCGACACAAATCACCCGGACCGCGGCATTCAGATCATTGACGTCGCCAGTGGAGTCATTCGAGACGTCTGCCGGCCCGGCGCGTCGAATGGCGGCTCACAGTGGAAGACGTCGCGCTACGCGCTGCCAGAGGATTTCGCGGCCGCCCGCAGCGCCGCGCAGGACAACCTGAGCTGGATGGAGGCGGGCGTGGATACTGTTTACGGGCCGCAATACACGCACCCACACCCGAGCTGGTCGCGCAGCGAACGCCAGATCGCCTTTGCCAGCGACCGGACTGGCTATCCGCAAGTCTATATCGCACCGTTGGCGTGAGTTCGCGGCAAAACTGGCCGGGATGGCCTCACGACCGAGTGAGTTTGAGGCGAGCAAGGGGCGAAGATGCCCGCTCTCTGCGTTCGCGGTTGGCGGACTTTGGGGTTGTAGCGGAGGCGACGCTGGTTTTGGGGTGTTTCGAAAGCGATTTTAGGTGGGTGAAGAGGGGTTTCAGGCGGACGGCGGGCGGGATGTGGGTGGGGAGGGCGACGGTGCGGTCGGTTGTCAAGAGGGCGCGCTCCTGCTGTATCTGCCTCAATTGATTGAGGCTACGGAAGAGCAGGCGCTCGTGGGAGCCGCGGTAACGGGCCAGTTTCTCGCTGCGGCCAAACGAACCGGGTGCGCCCAAGTCGATGTCGGTGAACAGCTCCATTTCGCGGATTTTGTAGAGCTGCCAAGCAGCGAAAATGACCAGGTCGAGGAGGGTCGACTCGATGGCGCCTGTCGCTTTGTACTCGTCGAGGTATTGCTGGCGGAGTGCTTCGTACTCGGCGCGGAGGGTGGGCGCGACGGCGTTTTCGAGCTTGGTGGCACGGAGGCCGTGGGTGACGGCGTTCTGCGATGAGCGAGCTTTGCCCTCAGGGGTCTTGGGGCCGGTGGAGGAACACACCCGCTCTCTGCGTTCGCGGTTGGCGGAAGTGGCGGGGGCGGAGGCGGTGGAG
>CAZSBK010000015.1:0-69211 GCA_964604945.1 uncultured Candidatus Solibacter sp. | reverse complement strand
CCCTCCGCGCCGAGTACGAAGCACTCCGCCAGCAATACCTCGACGAGTACAAACCCACCGGTGCCATCGAGTCGACCCTCCTCGACATGGTCATTTTCGCCGCCTGGCAGCTCTACAAAATCCGCGAAATGGAACTCTTCTCCGACATCGACTTGGGTGCCCCCGGTTCGTTTGGTCGCAGCGAAAAGCTCGCCCGCTACCGCGGCTCCCACGAACGACTCCTCTTCCGTAGCCTCAATCAATTGAGGCAGATACAGCAGGAACGCGCCCTCCTCACCACCGACCGAACCGCCGCCCTCCCCACCCATCTCGCCCCCGGCGTAAAGCTGAAACCTCTCTTCAACCACCTCAAACAGCTCGCCCGTCACCCCAAAACCCTCTCCGCCTCGGCCATTCCCCGGTCAGCGGCCGCAACGGGCCGTGCCCAAACCCGGCGGCATCCGCGAACCACTGCCTAGGCGGCGGCCGGACTCGCCAGTTCATCTACTCATCCTCCCGTGCGCAGCCGAAGTGTCTCCACGTGGACTCGCGATCGCCCTCGTCTTGCTGGCCGCCTTCGTTTCAAGGAATCAAGAGAACCAGAACCCAAAGCAGACACCGCAGAATGTGTAATCTCTTCCAATCCGCTCTTGCTCTTGACTCCTCCGCCGGTCCATGATGACTGAAACCATCCACCTGGAGCGCCGTGACGCGACTAATGATTCTGATGGCGAAGACATCGTTCCGGTCCGGCCAACAACCATGGGTCAACCGACTGTGGACCGCCCTCATGGAGGGCCGGTCTGTTGCCGATCTGACCATGACAGTGCCCAGCGCAGCCGGCATCCGGCGCCATGTCGAACAGGGGTACCATTCCTTCCGGGCGTCCGAAGAGCGCCGGTTGCTGGATGCGGCCGGCAGGAACCGCCCAGATCCCAAGGCCCGCCCGATGCACTAATCACGAAGAAGGAGAGATCCATGATCAGATTACTCGCGCTGCTGCTGTTAACCGGGCTGTCCCTGGCCGGACAAGGGCGGAAGGTTGTTCTGACCTCGCCCGGACCGCCCGGCTCTCGTTTCACCGACGCCGAGATCGAGCAGTTGAGGCAAGCCGCGCCAGGCTTGCGCCTTGTCCTTCCCGAGGCGGACAAGCTCAAGGAGGAGATCGCCGACGCCGAAGCGGTCGTCGGGCCGCTCAGCCCCCAGTTGGTCGGCGAAGCGAAGCTGATGAAATGGCTGCAGGTGCCGTCGGCCGGGGTTGAAGGGTATCTGCGCAACGCCGCATTCCGATCTGGACCCGTGGTATTGACCAACGGCAAGATCGTCCAGGGCCCCGAAATCGCCGACCACGCCATGGCCCTACTGCTCACCTTGACGCGGCAAATCAACCGCTCGCTCGACCGCAAGGCGACCGGGACCTGGGGCGGACGCAGCTTGCCGCTGGTTGAACTGCGAGGAAAGACGGCGGTCGTCATTGGCGTCGGCGGCATCGGCACCCAAATCGCCGTGCGCGCCAACGCGTTCGGCATGAAGGTTTACGGTGTCGATCCTAAGGACGCGCCGCTGCTGCCGTTCATCGAAAAGATGGTGACGCCAGACCGGCTCGATGAAGTGATCCCCTTGGCCGACGTCGTCTTCATCTCGGCACCGCACACCGAGAAGAGCGAGAAGATGATGGGTCCCCGCCAGTTCGACCTGATGAAACGCGGGTCGTATTTCATTGCTGTCTCCCGCGGCAAGATCTACGACATGAACGCGCTGGTTCAAGCCCTGGACTCGAAGAAACTGGCCGGCGCCGGCGTCGATGTCACCGACCCCGAGCCGCTGCCGCCGGGCCATGCCCTGTGGAAGTTCGACAACATCGTGATCACACCGCACCTGGCGGGCCGCAGCGACGGCGAGCATGCCCGCTACTTCGAACTGTACAAGGAAAACCTGCGAAGATTCGACCGCGGCGAGCCTCTTCTGAATGTCGTCGACAAGCAGAAAGGATTCTAACGCGCCGGCGGCGGTCGCGGGTGCGCCAGCCGGTGATTATTGGAACGTCTCGCAAGCGCCGATTGCTCCATAGGCCGCGGCGAACTCGCCAGGCGCATGGAACCGTTCTCGCAGTTCGTCGAAGAACCCCAGATCCAGGTACACCTTCTCATCCGCCGGACAGTAGAAGAAGCCCGTCGACGACGCAGCCGCGCCGCAAGCCGATTGAATCTCATCCCGGAACAGGACCAGCTTCGCCTTGCGGTAATTCTCCACTTGCTGGGCCCAAACGGTCTGGGCATCGTCCAGCACAAAGCTGACGAACTCGACCGGCTCTTTTCGTTAGCATCGCGCGTAGGATCGGGCGCGTTCGTAGCCGCATCGCCCCCGCCGGCCGACCGCATATCCTCGATGTCATCGCTGACGCCGCCTCGTTTCCACCGCATACTGCCGATCTACAGCATTCACCCGTGGGGACCCGTGCCAGCCTCGGCCGGCGGCTATGCCCGTCCACTGGAGGGCGGTCACGGATAGGCTAGTCATCCATGATTCGGTAGTAATAGTAGAGCCCACTGCGTTTGTACTCGCGTGTCCGCGTGATACAGTCATGCTGCCGGCCCAGATAGTTCCCGCTGATCGTCAGCAACAGGTCCTCGCCTGGGAAAGCCTCCTCGACGATGAAGTGATGAGTTCTATGGAGGATGACGCCTACGTCTCCGCGCTGGATACCCTTGCCCTTGTCGCCCCCGCCCTTTTGGGGATCGCAATTGGCGTCAATGAGTTTGAGTCGCCGGTTTGTTGCGTCGACAATCTTGCAGTTCCATCTCACCGGCAGGCCCGCCTGTTGCAGAACCCAACAGGCAAAAATGCCGCACCATGACGTGGTTTTGTCGGCGCCATTCGGGTTCTTCCCCACGTCCCTGAAGTACTTGTCCAACTCGTGAATGTCCTGGATGTCTCTGTTGTCCGCTGACCCAAGTTCGCCCCTGGCCACGCGGATGATCTCGTCCCGCATGCTCATCTTGCCCCTCCTTTCTGCCTGGCCGTCCACCGGCCCGGACACGCTCCGCGGGACGCCCGTGTGTGTCGGCGGGCGGCGGATTCCTCCTGGTTCGCCTTAGCCACGGCGCATTCCGGCATGTGCAAGTATACGCCCGGCGGCGCGGCGCACAATGGTACTAACGCGCCCTATTCTCTTGAATGAAGTGAATCACCCTATACGGATCGAGTCAGAGGACCCGGGTGACCAACAGCGACAAGACCATGGAAACCGTCACACCGCCGATCACCACGATCGCCAAAGGCTGAAGCAGTTGTGCGCCCGAACCCGCCCTCACCGCCAGCGGAGCCATGCCAAAAGTCGTGGCGAGCGCGGTCACCAGAATCGGCCTCAGCCTGCGGCGTCCGGCATGGGAAATGGTGTCACGCAACTCGCAGATCTTCTCCGGGAAATACTGCTCCGAGTCCAGCATGAGGATTCCGTTCCTATGAACGATGTCGACGACCATGATGGCGCCCATGAACGAAGAGATGGTCGGCGGCATCCTGCACGCCGAAACCGGCCAGTTGAGCCCCGATTGACCAAAGCGGCTATTTCAGCGCGCCAGGGGCAAGCCAGCGGCTGAGGAAGTCCAGTCCGCTCGACAACTCAATCTCGTGGCCGCCGTCGAACATGACGAGCTGTGCCCGGCCGCCGAGCCCCAGCTTTTCGTAGTGCTTGCGCGCGGCGTCGAATTCCTCCTCGACCTGCGGCCAGTGGGCGATGCGGTCCCGCTTGCCATGCTGGACCATGAACGGGCGCGGGCAGATGAGGCTGGCAACATCGCTGTCAGTGAACTCGGCGAGCCAGCCGCGCAGGAAGACGTACTCCTCGGTGGTGTCCAGGAATGATGAATAACGGGCGTCGGGCACGGCCATCTTGTTGCGGCGATGGTTGTACCAGGCGGTGATGATGGAGGCCTTGATGCGCGGCTCGAGCGGGGTCCAATACATGCCGGCCATGCCGCCGAGGCTGATGCCCCAGAAACCGACGCGATCGGAATCGATGGATGGATCGGCGAGAACGGCATCGAGCAGGAGGGTCATGCGCTTGAATTCGATGCCGGCGAGCGATGTACCGTCGAGACGGGCGAGGCGCTCGACGTAGTTGCGCCGTTCGATGCTGAACAGATTCATGGGCGCCAGCACGGCGAAGCCGCGATCGACGAGCGCCTTCCCGTAGGCTTTGTAAGCGCCGCCGGGATCTTCCAAGCCGAACAGCTTCTCGGGGAAGCTACCAATGCCGTGCTGCGCGACGATGAGCGGCACCTTGCCGGTGGCGTTGGCTGGCATGGCCAGCAGGGCCTGCGCGGTGATGCCGCCGGTCAGAGGTAGTGTGATCCACTCGGCGCGCAGACCGGGAACTGCGGTGAAGGGCTTTCGGAGAAGCGGCGCGGAGGGTCGCAGATCGGGGGGAGCCAGCATGGCGCGATAGCGGGCGCGGTTGGGTTCGACGCTTTTCAGGAACGCCGCGGTGCTTGAATAGTCACGATTCCAGCGGCGGGCAGCGCGGGTGCCGTAGCCATCGACGATGTCGTCGCGGAGATAGGATTCAAGGGCGCTGGAGTAGTCCGCATTGCGCTCGCGCATGGGCGTGCTGGCGGCACGCGGGTTGGGCGACTCGTCCACGATCGCCTCGTCGATCAACCGGACGAGCGCCGCGCCGAAACTGAGACGGTCCTGGGTGACGGGCGGGCGTCCGAGCTTGGGGTTGGGGTCGACCATCAACTCCATGAGGAAAGCCGGCGCACCGGTTCTGGTGAAGACCCAGCGGTCGGCGGTCATCCGGCTCGGGGTTGGGGGCTCGGCAGGGAAGTCGCGGGGGCCTTTGGGGTCGTTGAAATGGGTGGAAGTCTGCAGCAGGGCGTGTAGGCGCTCGCCGAGCGCACGGGTGGCGGCGCCGCCGGCGGTGAGTGGACCCTGGAGGTAGTCGGCCGACTCGGTATTGTGAAGCGTGAGGAAGAAATCGATCTTGTGGCCATGGACGAGCCAGTCCTCCATGGCGCGTTTCGCAGCGTGGATCTCGGGCATTTTGGCGGGGTCGGAGAGGTCCCAATTGCGGTTGAGGTCGTAGCCGTTGCGGTTGAAGCGGACGCCGCCAAGAGAGACGCCATCGGGGTCCAATGCCGGCACAATCTGAAAGACGTAGCGGGCGCGGAGGCTCTGGGCGGCGGGATCGACGGAAAGCAGGAACCGGACGGCACCTTCAAGCGCCCATGAAGTACCAGCCTCCCAAGCGTGCGAGCGGGCGATGATCCAGATGGTCTTCTTCGATCCGGGTGGGATTGAGGGATCGGTGATGGTGAGCAGGCGTAAGGGCCGGTTCTGCACGCTCCGGCCTATCTCGCGGACGGCGAGTTGAGGGTGCGCTTGAATGGAGGCGAGCAGCGCTTCGAGGTGGGCAGGGGTGTAGGGCGGAATTCGGGCGATCCATACCGTGTTCTGGGCGGCGGTGAAACGGACACGGATGCGCGAAGGATTTGTGAGCCATTCGGAGCGGTCGAAGTGCTGCCAGTGTACGTTGTCGTAGCTGTAGGCGGGGTGCATGGTGCGGTGGCCGCTGCCGTCGTGGGGACGGAAATCGTACTCGCCTTCGAGTCCGGCGATGTCAACGGTGAGCGCCTTGCCCTTGACGCCGGAGACGGAGAAGTAGAACCAGCTTGGCTGGTGGTTTCGTCCAGCATTGTCGGCTTGACCGGGGACCTTGACGACCAGGTGATCGGGCGCGATCCATTGATGGCCGCTCAGGGCACCGGATTCAAATGAGGAGTTCACGGAAAGTGCGAGAAGAAAGAGGGCGACCATGGAGTGATCTTATCCCGGAGGAGACGGGAGTGGGGGGCAAGGGGCCAAGACGGCGCGGAGAGACACGAAGGGCTTCGCCATTGAGGCGAAGCCCAAGCGCGTGAGCAGGGGAGAGACTACTGTTTCTTGGCTTCGAAGGGACGGGGTTCGCCCTGGCCGCCTTCGCGCATGGAAGTGCCCTTGAGGACGTCGCCTTCCACCGTGCCTGCATAGACGGTCGTCACTTCGCCATTGCGGCCCTGGGAGACGACCTTGAGGGTGAACTTATTGCCGTCGAGCTTACCTTCCTTGATCGGATTGGCAGGTGGCGGCTCGGTACTGCCGCCGCGCATACCGCCGCCGGTGACCGTGCCCGTGATGGCGTCGCCTGCCGATTTCAAATCAAAAGTGATCTTGATGACGCGCGCTTCGCCGCCGTTGGGCGGAGTGAACTTCATCTCAGCCACGTACTTGCCCGTGATGTCGGCCGCCATGGCGGCGCCGCAGAGCAAGAAAAGGCAGACTGCAACGATTGTCAGTGTTTTCATGGGTATACGCTTTCTGCCGGAAAGTTACTGGCGTTTGGCTTCGAAGGGACGCGGTTCGCCGCCCTCGCGGGCTGAAGTGCCCTTTATCATGTCACCTTCGACGGTGCCATCATACGTGGACTTGAACTCGCCGTTGGGGGTTTGCATGACGGTGGTGAAGCTGAATTTGGCGCCGTCGATCTTGCCGTCGCTGATCGGGATGGATCGGGGCTCCATGTCGCCAAAGGCCATGGTGAGGGTGCCGGTAAGCTTGGCGCCGTCGGATTTGAGGTCAAACGTTGTCTTGATGACGAATTCCTGTCCGTCACGGTTCATCTTGCGTTCTGAGTACCACTTGCCGTCGATGGCGGCAGCAAAGGCGATGCCGCAGAGCAAGCAAAGCATCAGGGAAATGGACACGAGTGTTTTCATGCGTGAACTCCTGCTAGATTGAAGAACGCCGCCAAAGCTCGAAGGTTACCCTCCTTCGCTAATTTGACGCGTTTTCAGCCGTTGTGAGAGTCCGGCAGGGCGCCGGCTGCCCGGTTGGAACCAGGTTGGGCATCAGACGTGATGGTGGACGCATTCAAATACGTAGATGTGAGCGTGCCGGGACCGCTGGACCGGCTATTCACCTATGAACTGCCGGAGACGCTGAGGCACCGGGTGAAGGCGGGGTGCCGGATCGTCGTCCCGTTCGGGTCGCGGACGTTGACCGGGGTGGCGGTGAAGGTCCACAACCAGGCGCCTGAGGTGGAGGCGCGGATGGCGTTGAAACTGGTGGACGCCGAGCCGGTGTTCGACAAAGACATGTTGGACCTGGGGCGGTGGATCGCGGAGTACTACTGTGCGCCTCTGGGCGAAGTGCTGCGGGGGCTGGCGCCGCTGGGCGGGGAGTTGAGGCGGAGCAAAGTGTGGGGGCTGACGGACCGGGGGCGGGACCTGGCAAGACAGGCGGTGTTGGACGACCTCGGGCAGGATCCGGCGGTTGAACTGCTGCGGCTGCTTGAACGAAGGGCCTTGGCCGAGACGACGCTCGAAAGTAAGCTGGCGGGGGCAAAGAAGCTACTGAAGGGTCTGGAGAAGAAAGGACTGGTCGAGGCCGAGCAGGAGATCGTGGCCAAGGACCCGTTGAGGGCGGCTGCCGGAAGGCTGCGGGTGGCGTTCAAGGGGAGGGTGGATGGGGTGAAGCTGAAGAAGGCGGAAAGGGAGTTGGTGGCGTTTCTGGAGTTGCATCCGGGATCGCACAATCTTGAGGAGTTGGAAAAGCAGGTAAAGGGGGCCGGGGCGGCGGCGCGGGCGATGGGCAGACGGGAACTGGTGGAGGTCGTGGCCGAGGGGGTGGAAGCCGACGACGGGTGGGCACGGCCGAAGCATGTCATGAACGCGCATCAGCAGGCGGCGTTTGACGAGATCCGGAAAGCGATGGAGGCGAAGCGGTTTCAGACGTTCCTGCTCAAAGGTGTGACGGGGTCGGGCAAGACGGAGGTGTACCTGTCGGCGATCGAGGCGGCGCTGGAGATGGGCCGGGGCGCCCTGCTGATGGTGCCGGAGATCGGGTTGACGCCGGCTGTGGCGGGGCAGTTCCAGGCGCGGTTCGGGGACCAGGTGGCGATTCTCCATTCGGCGTTCAATGACAAGGACAGGGCGGAACAGTGGCGGAGGTTGAGTACGAGCAAGGCTCGGGTGGCGGTGGGGACGCGGTCGGCGGTGTTCGCGCCGGTCGACCAGTTGGGGCTGATCATCGTCGATGAAGAGCACGACCACAGCTACAAGCAGCAGGAGACGCCGCGGTATCACGGCCGGGATGTGGCGATCGTGAGGGCGCGGGCGATGGGGGCGGTAGTCGTGTTGGGGTCGGCTACGCCGTGTTTGGAGAGCCGCTACAACGTGGAGCGGGGCAAGTCGGCGTTGCTGGAGTTGCCGGAGAGGATCGGCGGACGGCCGATGCCGGAGGTCGAGGTGGTCGACATGCGGCAAGAGTTTCTGGAGACGCGGAAGAGCGCGCTGTTTTCGAGAAAGCTGCTTGAAGAACTGGGGGCGAAGCTGGAGGCGGGCGAGCAGGCGATGCTGCTGTTGAACCGGCGGGGGTATTCCTCGTCGGTGGCATGCCGGGCGTGCGGGGAGCGGCTGGAGTGCGAGAACTGCGCGGTGGGGATGACGTTTCACCGGCGGGACAACCGCCTGTTGTGCCATTACTGTGACGCGGCGATCCGGGTGCCGAAACAGTGCCCGAAGTGCGGCAGCGACTACATTCACTTCCTGGGCAGCGGGTCAGAAAAGGTGGAGGACGAGTTGCACCGGCACTTTCCGCGGGCGCGGGTGGCGCGGCTGGACAGGGACACGGCTCAAGGAAAAGACAGTTATGAACGAATTTTAGGTGGATTCCGGGAGCACCGGTTCGATATTCTCGTCGGAACACAGATGATTGCCAAGGGCCACGATATTGCGAACGTGACGCTGGTGGGGGTGGTGTCGGCGGATACGGGGTTGGGGCTGCCGGACTTCAGGGCGGCGGAGCGGACGTTTCAATTATTGACGCAGGTGGCGGGACGTGCCGGGCGGCACCGGTTGCCGGGCCGGGTGGTGGTGCAGAGCCTGAATCCGGACCATTACGCGGTGAGAATGGCGGCACGGCAGGACTACGAGGGGTTCTACAAGAAGGAGTTGGAGTTCAGACGGTTGATGAGGTATCCGCCGTTCAGCGCGCTGGCCAATGTGCTGGTGAGGTCGGAGAAAGAGGATGAGGCGGAACGGATGAGCGCCGAGGTAGCCGGATTATTGAAGGAGGCGGGCGAGGGGGTGAAGGTATTGGGACCGGCGGAGGCGCCGGTGGCGAAGTTGAACAAGGAGTTCAGGCGGCAGACGCTGGTGAAGTCGGCTTCGAGACCTAGGCTGAGTGAGTTGCTGCGGGGGATCTTGCGCCACGCCGCCGAACAGAAGTGGCCGGCAGGGGTGCTGGTGATCGACGTGGATCCGCTGAGTCTGCTATGAATCTGGCTGACGCCAATGCAAGAAACCTGACGGCTGCGCTGAGCGGCTACGGCGAGATGACACGGCGCTCCGGAGTGCTGATGATCACTGCGCCCGTGGCGTATTCGGTGTTCAATATCGCGCTGATGGAGGCAGCGGCGCCGGAGGTGGAGGGGGAGCTGGCACGGCGGATCCGATTGGCGCGGCAGCACTATGAGGCCATGGGCTATCCGTGGTCATTCTGGATCTGCGAGAACGACCTGGGACGGCGAGAGATGAGGCGGCTGTTCGAAACATTCGCGAACGAGGGGATGAGCTGCATCGCGGAATCGCCGGGGATGGACGTGGCGGAGTTACGGGAGGAATGGCGGAGATTGCCAGCGCTGGACTTCAAGCCGGTGGAAGACGAGTGGGCAAGGGCGGATTTTTCGATGATTGTGTGTGCGAGTTTCCACATTCCGCCGGCAATGGCAGCGGCTGTGTACCTTGGCCCGGAATTCTGGTCGGGGCGGTTGAAGGCGTGGGTGGGCTACCACCGGGGAAGGGCGGTGACTACGGCGGCTGCGGTGGACTCGGGCGGTGTGCTGGGACTGTATTCGGTGGCGACGCTGCCCGAATACAGACGGATGGGGTTTGGCGAAGTGGCGGTGCGGCACGCCGTGGCGAGGGCGCGGGAAGCTGGCGCGAACGGGCCATTGGTGCTGCAATCGTCATCCGGTGCGTATTCGCTGTATAGAGAGTTGGGATTTCGCAGGCGGACGCGGTTCTTCATCTTCGCCACACCGGAAACGGTGAGATAGGCACAGCAGCCGGAGAGGACCGGTCCGGTTGCACTGATCCCGTTGGAAGCCGGCAGGAATGGAATTATCATGCCGTCGGAGGGGACATGCCGAAGTGGACCGACGTTCTGGTGAGTCTGTGCCTGAGTCTGTTGGTTTTTGGGGGACTCTATTTCTGCTATCTGGGACTGAGGAACATATGGCTGGCTGTGGCAAGCAAGGGCTGGCCGGCGGCGAGTGGGGTGGTGAGGGAGTCGCGGGTGGATCAAAGAGGTTCGCGCGACAGCGAATCGGGCACAGTGACTCAAATCCACTCAGCGAAGTTGAGGGTCGAGTACAGCGTGGGCGGGCGGCACTATGAGACAGGGACCGTCTTCTTTGGTCAGACGGAAGGGTCGGCCGATTCGTCCGAGGCCGAGCTTCTGAGAATGCGGTACCCGGAGGGTCTGGCGGTGAAGGTCTATCACCATCCGGACACTCCTGAGGTGGCGGCGCTGAAGCAGGGCCTATTTGCCGATGCGCTCTGGCTGCCAGGGGCTGGGATTGTCTTCACCCTCGCCGGCGTGATGTTCCTGCTGATGTACTATTCCGCGGAGAGCGGAATGGGTGGGATGGGATGGGGCCTTGCCTTCTTCGGAACGCTGTTTCTCGTGATCGGACTGGCGATGACGGCCGCGGGAGGACACAATATCTATCTGGGGTACGTGAGCCGCGGCTGGCCGGCGACCCAGGGTGAGATCGTGTATTCGATGGGGGAGAAGTCGGAATCGGTCACAGAGGACGAGGAGGGAGAGCGGAGAAGATCGATGACGTATTCGACGCGGCTGGTCTACAGGTACGCCGTCGACGGCTTCGAGCGCTATGGGAACGTGAGGCAATTCGGGGAGTTGTCAGGGGCTGGACGGGAATGGGCGGAGCAGATCGCGGAAAAGTATCCGAAGGGAGCCAAGGTTAGGGTGGTTTACGACCCGTCGGATCCGGACACTTCCGTGCTTGAGCCTGGCGTCTATCCAGACGCCTACTGGATCCCTGGCATCGGACTGGCCGTGCTGTCATTCTGGCTGGCCGTGATCCTGCTCATGCTCCCGTCGATCGCCAAGGATCCAATGGAGTTCTGATCGCCGAGGCAGACGGCTAAAGGGACCGCAACGGGCAATAAGCGGGCAACCGGGCGGGAGTGCGCGCCGAGGGCCAGGGAAAGTGCGGAAGAAACTCAATACAGGGATGAAGGTGTCGATAAGGCGGATGTGCGGCGTGGAGCGACCATGCCGGGAAAGTGAGCAAGGAGGTTCGCGTGCAAGCAGCTCCAGTGGAAATGGTGACGGGAGAGAAGAACCGGGGCGGCAAGTACCTGGTGTTTCACCTGGGCCAGGAAGAGTTCGGCGTCGAGGTGCTCAAGATCAGGGAAATCATGGGCCTGCAGGACATCACCTCGGTGCCGCAAACCTCATCATTCGTGAAGGGCGTGATCAACCTGCGGGGCAAGGTGATCCCGGTGATCGACTTGAGGCTGAAATTCGGGTTGGACTCGGCCGAATACACGCAACGCACCTGCATCGTCGTTGTGCAGGTCGAAGAACAGGGTCATCCGCTCATGATGGGCGTGATCGTCGACGGGGTAAACGAGGTGCTCACGATGCAGGAGTGCGACATCGAGGACACGCCGGAATTTGGCGACGATCTGAGGGTGGACTACATCCTTGGGATGGCGAAGTGCAAGGGCAAAGTCAAGATTCTGTTGGATATCGACAAGGTACTGTCGGTATCGGAGATCAGGAACCTCGAACTGATGCCGTTAAGCGGCGACCAGCCGCAGTGAGTGCGGGGCGGCCGGAATCGAAATCGCGAAAGGAATGATGGAGATGATGGACTACAAGCAGGCGAGTTTCGGCGCCAAACTGACGGCTACTCAGGCAGCGCTGACGTTGATTCTGTTCCTGGTTGGAGGATTCAGCGCATATACGGTCGTGTCACTGAGGGGGTCGCTGGACACGATCGCCAACCGGGAGGCGGCGCGCAGCGCGCTGCTGGCCGAGATGGAGACGCGGCTGGCGCAACTGACGGCCGGGCAGAAGTCGATGATGCTGAGCGGGCTGACAAATGACGGCGCGGGCATCGCGAGTTCGAAACGGGCGATGAAAGAGACACTGGAGCGCAGCCGGGCGGTCCTGGCTGAGTTGAAGGCGCGGAAGGGCAGTGCGGAGGTCAGCGCGGCGGAGAACGAGATCTCGGAATCGGTTGACCAGTGGGCGCGCTTGACACCGGCGCTCATTGCGGCGCTGGAGAGCCAGCGTTTCGACGAAGCATCGAAGATGCAGAGCGAGAGTTTCCAACCGTTGAGCGAGCGTGTGTCAGAGCGGGCCCGACGGGCCGTGGAGACCGCGCACAAGGCGATGGGGGAGGAAGTGGCGGCGGCCGAGACGCAGGCCGTGGCGGCGCAATGGATCGCGATCCTGCTCTGCGTGGCGGCAGTGGGCGCGGCGGTTTTCAGCTTCCGGACGGTAAGCGGAGGAAACCGGCAGTTGCGGCAGATAACATCCGAGATCGCCGAAGGAGCCGGACAAGTGGCCTCGGCTGCGGCGCAGGTATCGTCGGCCAGCCAGTCGATGGCTCAGGGATCGAGCGAGCAGGCGGCTTCACTTGAAGAGACGTCCGCGTCGACTGAGCAGATCAACTCGATGACGCAGAAGAACGCCGAGAACGCGCGGACGGCGGCCGCCGAGGTGCAGAACGTCGACAAGATGCTGAAGGAAACGAATACGAAGCTGGACGAGATGATCGCGTCAATGCACGACATCAATGCGTCGAGCGAGAAAATCGGCCGGATCATCAAAGTGATCGACGAGATCGCCTTCCAGACCAACATTCTGGCGCTGAACGCGGCCGTGGAAGCGGCCCGGGCGGGCGAGGCGGGCATGGGATTCGCCGTTGTGGCCGACGAGGTTCGCAATCTGGCGCAGCGGTCGGCGCAGGCGGCCAAAGACACCTCGCAGTTGATCGAGGCCTCGATCGTGAGCTCGAACGAGGGTAAGGAAAAGCTGGACGACGTGGCCGAATGGGTGTCGAAGGTGGTTCAGAACGCGGCGCGGATCAGCGTGCTGGCCAATGAAGTTCACGTCGGCAGCCAGGAGCAAGCGCGCGGAATCGACCAGATTTCCCGGTCGGTTGTGCAGATGCAGCAGGTGACCCAGTCGACGGCGGCCAGTGCCGAACAGAGCGCATCGGCGGGCGAAATGCTGAGTTCGCAGGCAGGACAGTTAAACGACGCAGTTGGGCGCCTACGTCACCTCGTGGGCGCAGGCGTCGCGCAGAGCGCCGCTACGGGAGTTGGAAGACCCGCCGCTGGCTCCGGCGGCCGCGTGACGGCCAGGGCTGCCGCAGCGGCTCCACCACGCCACGTCCTGCGCCCCGCGGCCGCGCCTGGAAAAGGGGATCCGTTCCCAATGGGTGACGGATTCCGGGATTTCTGACCGGCCCATGTTGATGAGGCAGTGGTCCCACGGGCCGGGCTCCACGCACGGCCACGGGGGCTGAAAGGCTGATGCAGTACAAGCAAAGGATCGAGAGATGGCCAAGCAACAGAATGAAACCCGGCAAGCGAGTGAGCAAGCGCCGGCCGCGGCCTGTGAACTGGACGCGCTGGCGCGCCTGGCCCAGGGTGTGGCGGAAAGCGAAGTTAAGTCGCCCCCCGTGGCGGCGAATCCTCTGGCGGAAGATCCGGAACTGGTGCAGGAGTTCCTGATGGAAGCGCGCGAGCACTTGTCGCGAATCGAAAGCCTCATGATCGAGATCGAAAGCGGATCAGGCAATCCCGAACCAGTGCATGGGGTGTTCCGATGCTTCCACACGATCAAGGGACTGGCCGGCTTTCTCGACTTCGAAGCGATTCAGGAAATTGCGCACGAGGTGGAGACACTGCTGGACAGGGTGAGGAATTCGACGCTAGTGCTCATTCCAGCGCGGGTCGATGTTGTATTGCAGGCCGGTGACGCGATTGCCGCCTGGCTGCAATTCATTGAAGACCCATCGCTCGGCCAGCCGGCGGACCACGCCCCGCTGGTGGAGCGGATCAAGGCTGCCATGGAGTCCGGCGCAGATGCGGCCGGGCAAGGCGACGAGGATGCCGCGGACGGCGCGCCCAGCGAGTCCTGGACCGGGGCGCAGGAAGGGGTTCAGGCCGGGGAAGCGGTGCGGGCGCAAGCGGGTCCGCGCGGCGGAGGCGCGTCCGAGTCAGGGCAGAAGGTTGAAGCGGCGGCAGTGAAGGTGGCCACCTCAAAGCTTGAGTACCTGGTGGACATGGTAGGCGAACTGGTCATCGCGCAGTCGATGCTGAGGCACAACCCTGACTTGGCCACGGTGCGGACGCCGCGGCTCCAGCGCGACGTGGCGCAGTTGGGCAGAGTGACGGCCGAGGTGCAGAAGACGGCGATGGCGATGCGCATGATGCCGGTCGGGCAGTTGTTCCGGAAGATGAACCGGCTGGTGCGCGATCTGGCGCGCAAGTCCGGCAAAAGGGCCCAACTCGAAATGATCGGCGAGGATGTGGAACTGGATCGGACGTTGGTGGAAGAACTGGCCGATCCACTGGTGCACATGATCCGCAATTCGATGGACCACGGCCTGGAGCCGCCGGCCGAGCGCGAGGCCGCTGGCAAGTGCGGCACGGGGAGGCTGAGGCTCAGCGCTTCGCATCAGGCCGGGCAGATTGTGATAGGGATCTCGGACGACGGCCGGGGGCTGAACAAGCGGCGGATTCTGGACAAGGCGCTGGCCAGGGGGCTGGTTACACCCAGTTCCAACCCGAGCGATCAGGAGATTTACCACCTCATCTTCCAGCCGGGTTTCTCAACCGCGGAGAGAGTGACCGACGTCAGCGGCCGCGGCGTTGGCATGGATGTCGTGCGCAAGCAGGTGGAAAAGTTACGCGGGCGCATCGAGATCGAAAGCCGCCCGGGCCTGGGCAGCACGTTCCTGCTGAAGCTGCCTTTGACACTGGCCATTATTGAAGGGCTGGTGGTGATGGCCGGGGGCGAGCGCTACATTGTGCCGCTGTTCTCGGTGCGCGAGATGGCAAAGCTGGCTCCGGAGAGCATTTTCACGGTGGAGGGGAAGGGGGAGATGGCGATGGTCCGCAACCGGCTGGTGCCAGTGACGCGGCTTGCCCGGAAGCTGGGGCTGGGCGGAGCGGGCAGGGACGCCAGCGAGGGGCTCATGCTCGTCGGCGAGAGCGAGGGGCGCGAATTCTGCCTGGTGGTTGAGGAGATGGTGGGCAAGCAGGAGGTGGTGATTAAAACCCTGGGCCCGGCCTTCAGCCATGTGCGAGGGATCTCGGGCGGCGCGATTCTCGGGGACGGGCGGGTTGGGCTGATCCTCGACGTGGGCGTGCTGCTGAAACCGCAAGAGGCGAGGGCAGCATGAGCGCATCCGGGCCTGCGGCACTGGCTCGTGCGACAGGGCAGGACGCCACCTCGGTGCTGTCGCGGGTGACCGATGCGCAGTTCCGAGAAGTGCGCGATCTGGCGTACCGCACATTTGGGCTGGACCTGAAAGAGGGCAAGGAGGCGCTGGTGTCGGCCCGGCTCGGCAAGCGGGTTTCCGAACTTGGGCTGGGCACCATCGGCGAGTATCTGGAGTTGTTGAATGGCGACCGCACTGGCCGCGAACTGACCTCACTAATCGACGTGCTGACCACCAACTACACCAGTTTCCAGCGTGAACCGCAGCACTTTGACCTGTTGAGAAAGCAAATTCTACCCGGCATCGCCGCGGCCCACGGACGCACAGGCATTTGGAGCGCAGGCTGCTCGACGGGAGCGGAGCCCTACACGATCCTGATGCATGCGGCCGAGGTATTGGGAGAGCAGAGCATGCCGAAGCTCCGGCTGCTGGCGACCGACATCTCGACGCGGGCACTGGAAAAGGCCAAGGCAGCGGTCTACCCTGCCGAATGGTTGCGTGACATGCCGGAGCAGTGGCGGAAGCAGTTTCTGCAAAGGGGCGTCGGCCAGCAAGAAGGGTGGTTCCGCGTGCGCAGTGAACTGGCGGCCAGGGTGGAATTCGCGCGGCTAAACCTGATGGACCGGTTCGACCACGTGGGCCAGTTCAGAGTGATCTTCTGCCGCAATGTGATGATCTACTTCGACAAACCGACGCAGGAGCGCCTGGTTAGCAAGTTCGCGGCACAACTGGAGCCGCGCGGATGGCTGCTGATCGGGCATTCAGAGGGGTTGATGGGAGTCCGAAATGAACTCGAATATGTCATGCCGGCCGTCTACAGAAAGCCCGCCTGAGCAAGGCGTTTCATGGGCAGCCGCACCGAAACCGCTGGTGGTGGGCGTGGGCGACTGCAAGGTGAGTTCGGACCCCGGCTCCGAGATCGTCACCTATGCGCTCGGTTCCTGCATCGCAGTGGCGATCTGGGATCCGCTAAGCCGGGTGGGCGGGCTGTTGCACTTCATGCTGCCGGAATCGCCTGCCGGCTCCGCCGCGGCCAGCTGCGATAACCCCTACCGCTACGCAGACACGGGCACTCCAATGCTGTTCCGCGGCGCCTACCATCAAGGAGCCGATAAGCGCCGGCTGGTGGTGAGGCTGGCGGGAGGAGCCTCGGTGGTGGACTCCGACGGCATCTTCAACATCGGCAAAAGGAACTATGCGGCGTTGCGCAAGATCTTATGGAAGGCCGGGGTGATGGTGCATGGCGAAGATGTGGGAGGAAGCAATTCGCGCACGGTGCGTTTGGAAGTGGGATCCGGCCGATTCTTCATCCGCGGGCCAATGGGAGAGGAAAGAGAAATGAGGGTGCCGGCCAGAAATGCGGCAGGAGGCGGACAATGACGAAGCGGCTGATGATCGTTGACGACTCGCCGGTGATGCGCTCGTTCGTGCGGCGGACGCTTCAGATCACCGGGCTGGAGATGGAGAGTTGCGCCGAAGCCGCGAATGGGGCCGAGGCGCTGGAGAAGCTGCATGAAGCAGGCGTCGACCTGATCCTGACCGACATCAATATGCCAGTGCTTGACGGCGAGGGACTGTTGAGAGCGCTGCAGGTGGACCCGGAGTTGAAGCAGATTCCAGTGGTGGTGGTGTCCACCGATTCCACCGAGCAGCGAGTGGACGCGCTGATGGGATTGGGAGCGCGCGGCTATGTGAAGAAGCCGTTCCAGCCCGAAAAGCTCAGTCAGGTGCTGTCGGGGATCTTCCCCGAATGGGCTTCCGTGGCGGACGGCGGGTTCTAGGTCCGGAAAGGGCGCCGGCGAGGAGAGAGGAGGACATTCATGCACGAGACCAAACGGGTGGAGCAGGACAGCGCGCCAGCGTGCACGGAGGCTACGCTGGAGGTGCTCGAGACGATGTTCTTCGAGCTGCCCGTGGCCCAGCCGAAGATGCAGGGCAAAGCGCCTGAGCCGGCGGTGGCAGCCACGGCTGTGTTCAGTGGGGACCTGAGGGGATCCCTGTGCGTGGCTTGCGAGCCATGGGCGGCCCGCCGGCTTGCGGCGAGTTTCCTGGGCCGCGAGGACGAGTCGACGATCGCCGAGGCCGAAGTGCGGCTGGTGGCGTGCGAGATGGCCAATATGGTTTGCGGCAATGCGCTATCGCGGATCGAGCCGCATGGCCGGTTCCAGATCGTGACGCCGGTGGCCTCGCTGACCGGCAACGAGGGGCAGGAGTGGTTGACATTCCCTCTGGAGTCGGGAGCCGTTGCGGTGTGCCTGAGGATCGCGAGTCTGTGATGCCGATTGGCGGCAAGATCCGTGTGTTGGTCGTGGACGATTCGGCCATCGTGAGGAAAGTACTGACGGCGATCCTCGACGCAGAACCGGATATTGAGGTCGCGGGCACGGCACCGGACCCCTATATCGCGCGCGACAAGATCTTGAGCCTGAAGCCGGACGTACTGACGCTCGACATCGAAATGCCGAGGATGGACGGCTTGACGTTTCTCGAAAAGATCATGCAGCACCATCCCTTACCGGTGATCATGATCAGTTCACTGGCGCAGAGTTCGACGAGAGCCTCGCTGGAGGCGATGAGCAGGGGCGCGGTGGATGTCCTGGCCAAGCCCGGTGGCCCATACTCGGTGGGCGATCTAAAGAACGACTTGCCGCGCAGGGTTAGGGCGGCGGCTAGCGCGAGGCTGCGCCTTTGCAGCGCCATGGATTTCAGGCCTGCTCAGGCCCCCGTCGCGTCAAGGCTACCAGTTGCCGATGCCGGCGCCTCACTGGCGGCCGGGGAGGAGGCCAAGCCGCTCAGGCAGTCCATGCTGGTAGCAATCGGCGCGTCGACGGGCGGCACGGTGGCGATCGAGCGCGTGTTGTCGGCACTGCCTAACGAGACGCCCCCGATGGTGATTGCGCAGCACATTCCGGCCGGCTTTTCCACGGCCTTTGCCGAACGTCTGAACAGAGTGTGTGCGGTCGAGGTCAGAGAAGCTCGCGATGGGGACCAGACGCGGCCCGGACTCGCCTTGATTGCGCCGGGCAACCGGCATATGCGTGTCCGCCAGGGCGGAGAAGGGTGGCGCATCGCATTGGACGACGGGCCGAAGGTCTGCTATCAGCGTCCGTCGGTCGATGTCCTGTTCTCATCGGTAGCCGTGGAGGCAGGGGCCCGGTCAGCCGGGGTCATTCTGACCGGCATGGGCAGCGACGGCGCCGAAGGGTTGCTCGCAATGAGGCGGGCAGGGGCGCACACTTGCGCCCAGGACGAAGCTTCCTGCGTGGTCTTTGGAATGCCGCGCGAGGCGATAGCACGGGGCGCCGCAGAGCGCGTGCTACCGGTGGACAGAATCGCGGCGCATGTGCTCGAACTGTGCCGGCGGGCGTAAGCTTCGGCCTAGCCGGCCCACTCAAGGACGGTTGAGGTATTTCTGATAGAGTCGCGTATGCTTAGATTCGAGATTGACGGCGCGGCCCTCGATGAACATCATCTTCACCTGAGTCCGGATCTCGAGCGGGTCCCCGTCTGTGACGATCAAGTCGGCGACTTTGCCCGTCTCGATCGAACCGACCATTGAAGCGACGCCGAGGATCTCGGCAGCGTTCAACGTCACCGACTTCAACGCGACGTCCTTCGGCAGGCCGAAATTGGATGACTGGCCAGCCTGATACGGCAGGTTGCGGGCGAACTGCTCGCCGAATGAAGCGAAGGCGAACTTGACGCCAGCCTGGTTGAGGCGCCCGGCCAGGGTGTAGGGCTGGTCGTAGTCGTCGTCATCGCCAAGTGGCGTCTCAAAGGGCGAACCCAGGATGACGGGGATCTTCTTGTCGGCGATTGCCTTGAGTTGATCACCGGGGTCGCGGAGTCCGGCGAGGATGAGTTTCAGCTTCTGCTTCTCGGCGAACTCGATTGCGAGGCGCACGTCGCGCTGGCGCGTGACCGGAATGATGACTGGCACCTTGCCTTCGAGCACCGGCAGCATGGCCTCAAACTTGACGTCGGGCTTCAGGCCGGGGTCCTTGGCGAGTTTAGCGGCGCTGTAACGGCGGGCATCATCGAAGAAGGCACGTATCGAGCGCATCTGGTCTTCGTAATTGCGTTTGGATTCGGCGAAGGCGGCGGGCCGGCGGCTGAAGGTGGCAGGATCAAAAGTGCCGCCGCCGGTCATCGAGGGCAAACGCACCAAAAGGGCGCCGCCGGACTGGATGCGCATCTGTTCCCAGGTCCAGCCATCCAAGTGCATCAGTGATGCCTGACCCTGGATGTAGCCGCCAGCTGCGCCGCGTCCGCCATCTGATGGCGTCCCCGGCAGCACGAGCACGCTGGTGATGCCATTGGCGCGGGTCACAGGGATATGTTCGCTTTCCGGGTTCACGGCGACAGCCGCGCGAAGCTGCGGATTGAAGTCGCCGACGTCGCCATAGTCACTGGTTTCGCGGACCGAAGAGACCTCGGAGATACCGACCATCGTGCCGGCGTCGATCATGCCGGGATAGACATGGAGGCCCTTGGCGTCGATGATCTTCACTTTGGCCTTTGAAATGAGTTTGACGCCGACCTCGGCGATTCTGCCGTCCAGCACCAACAGCGAGGCGTTGGCCAAGTTGGGCCCGGAAACCGCGTGGACGGTTACGTTCTTCAGAAGGAAAGAGTTGTCGGCGGCCAGCAGCGAGGAGGCCGTCAGGGCGAATAGCATCGTGAGTCTCATCGGGGCCTCCGTGCGAAATTGCCAGTGCCAAGATCCGTTTGCGACCCGCCGTCTACGCTCGCGGACTCAAACGCGGAGGCCGGCGGCTTGGCGAGTTCGGGATTGGCGCCTTCCGGCTTTGCGCCGGAAGCGGGCGGTTGCGATGCGTTCCGTTTCTGGTCGGCCTTCTCTTTCTCAATCAGGCCGTTCTTGAGGGCAGCTTTCCTGCCGCGCTCGGAGACGTCCTTCTCGCGGTCGAAATAGAGTTCGCCGTCGATGTAGACTTGCTGAACCTTCGAGTAAATCGACAGTGGATCGCCGTCGAAAATGACCAAGTCAGCTTGCTTCCCGGCCTCGATGGAGCCAACGTACTTGTCGATGCCCATTTGGCGCGCCGGGTTAATGGTGATCATGGCGAGCGCTTCGTCCTCGGTGACGCCGCCGTATTTCACGACCTTTGCGGCTTCGGTGTTGAGGCGGCGCATGAGTTCGGCGCCGCTGGCGTCATCGGAATTCAGACTGACCAGCACCCCCTTCTTCTGCATGATGGCGGCATTGTACGGGATGGCATCGATGACCTCCATCTTGTATGCCCACCAGTCGGAAAACGTCGATGCGCCGGCTCCGGCCTCGGCGATCTCCTTGGCCACCTTGTAGCCTTCAAGCACGTGCTGAAGGGCTGCAATCTTGAAACCGAACTCCTGCGACACACGAAGCAGCATCAAGATCTCATCGGCGCGGTAGCAGTGGGCATGAACCAGCCGCTTGCCTTCGAGGACTTCGACCAGAGGATCGAGCCTCGTGTCCCGGCGCGGCGCGATGGCCGGAAGGCCCTTGGTTCGTTTGGCATCGTACTCTTTCCAGGCGGCGTGGTAGATTCTCGCTTCAGTGAAGACCGTGCGGATGACATCCTCGACGCCCATGCGCGTACCGGGATAGCGTAGCTGCTGTTGCCCGAACTGGCTGCCGCCCTGGCCCTGGCGCTTGGGGTTCTCACCGAGCGCCATCTTGATGCTCGGCGGGGCCTCCTTCATAATGAGCCCGGCGGCGTCCTTGCCCCAGCGGGTCTTGAACGCCACATTGAGGCCGCCGATGGCGTTGGCCGAACCGTGGAGGCTGTTGGCCACCGTGACGCCACCGGCCAAGGCATGGTAGATACTGAGACTCTCGGGGTTGAGCATCTCGCTGACATCAACCATCGACGACACCGAGACGCTGCCCTCATTGATCGAATCTAGGGCGATGTGGGTGTGGCAGTCGATGATGCCCGGCATCAGGTGCCTGCCGTTCAGATTGATGATCCGCGCACCCGGCGGGGCCATGACGGTTTCGCCGACAGCGGTGATGAGGCCGTTCTGGACCACGACTGAGCCATTCAGATTGCCCTTGGTCACAGTGTGGATGCGGGCGTTTTGAAAGACGATGGCGTCCTGTGCCGAGAGTGCGCCTATGGAGGCGAGCAGGATCAGGATGGCGGATCTCATTGGGTCACCTCGGAGCTGATCTCAAGACCGGGTCCGGAGCGGCGGTTGCCGCTGGGACCGCCAGGAGGAGTCGGTGATTCAGGGGCGGGCTCGTACTTCACGCCGTCGATGAAGACCATCTGGAGCTTCGAAGAAGAGTCGAACAGATCGCCCTTGACGACGGCGAGGTTGGCGATTTTGCCGGCCTCGATCGAGCCGATCCGGCGGTCGAGCGAATAGATGCGTGCAGCATTGATGGTGAGGGCGGCGATAGCGTCGTCCTTCTTTAGACCCGCGTCGATGGCCTTCTTCACGGCCTTGAGGAAGTCGGCCGGGGAGTCGAGCCCGTCGGATGTGAACGCGAACAGGACGCCGGCCTTGGCCAGTTCGGCCGGCGAGGAGGGCGCTTTGTCGCGGGTTTCGAGGGTGCGATATGTCTCGACGAGCTCGGGATCGACGTCGCGCTCCTTGGTGGGCCACTTGACGCTGACGATGACAGGCATGCCAGCCTTCTTGATGAAGCCGATCGAGCGGAACGCTTCGTGGCCGCCGTAGAGAATCGCAGGGGTGTTCAACCCAGCGGCGAATTTGCCGATGCGTTCGAATTCCACTCGGGTGGAGGCGGGCAGGAGAACACGCTTTGCAGCCAGGACGCCCTCGGCCGCGCGGTCGTAGGCGGGACGAGGCCCGGATTGGGGATCTTTCTCATATACCTCGACCGCGGACTTGTACCATCGCGCGTCCATCCACAACTGGCGGACATAGGCCATGACGCCCATGAGCGAACTGGGGAATCCGCCGCCGAAACCGCGGCCCGATCGCAAGGAGACATACATGCCAACTGAAGGGTCGAGAACCATTGCGCCGGCGGACGGGCCGGCGAGGTTGATGGCCGAACCTTGGCCAGCCACGATTCCCTCCCTTGGGAAAGTGATGGCGGTGGTGAATCCGGTGGAGCGGGCCTGGTCAAGGCGCCTATCAGTGATCTGCACGAGATCGGCGGCGCGCACCCAGCTTGTGGTTTGGGGCCGGTCCTCCGGTCCTTGGGCACGCGGCTGAGTGGACTGAGTGCGGGCCACGGCGGGAGCCGCTGAAGTTGGGGTGGCTGCGGCAGGCGCGGTCGCGGGGATACCCCAAGTGCTCAGGGCATCGATGAGGCCAGGATAGACGGTCAGGCCAGCGGCTTCGATCACCCAGGCCCCGGCTGGCGCCTGGATTGTTGGCGCAGCCTGCACGATGAGGCCATCGCGGATGAGTATGGATCCCTTTTCGAGGACCGGTCCGGCGGCGGTGACGATGCGCGCATCCTTGATGAGAATGGGCGCCGACGGTCCCGCGGCGAACAGACCCGGCAGTTGCGCCAGGGCGAGCGCGCATGGAATCAGACAGCGAAGACGCATATTAGTACGTCATTTTATCCCAACAGCGGATAGCGATGTCTGTGTCCCCCAGGTTAGGTCAATGGTATGAATGCATTACACGCCACGCCTCTTATTGCGCAAGCCTTGGAACCGCCGCCCGGGGCGGCGGTGTCGAAGAAGCAAATTACGACCGTGGCGGAGTTCACACCCTGTTCTCCCGGTAACCGGCCTGGCTCCTGAATGCGGTTTGCACACGGATACTGCCGCTGAAAGATCATCAGCCTGAGACCAACCAAACGCTCGGCAAGTTGATGCGGCGATCGAGGCTGGGCGTGTGGGAAAGCCGGGTTCAGCCCCGCCTCAGGGGGGCGGGGCCGAACTCCCGGTTGTTACCTAGGGTCAATCGCGACCGGCGTGGGACGCGGTCGGCGGTGTCAGTCGTAGTATTCCAGCCCCAAGTGGGTAATCAGGTCTTCGCCGCGCAGGTAGCGTAACGTGTTCTTCAGTTTCATTACCTGGATGAACACGTCGTGTTCCGGGTACAGGCCTGCTGCTACCTGGGGGCCTTTGAAGTAGAGGGAGAGCCATTCCTGGACTCCCATTTTCGCCAGTTCGGGGCAGCGCTGAGCCAAGTCCAGGAACAGGACCAGATCCAAGGCCATGGGAGCGGCCAGAATCGAGTCGCGGCACTGGAAGTTGACCTTGATCTGCATGGGGTAGCCCAGCCATCCGAAGATGTCCAGGTTGTCCCAACTTTCCTTGGCATCGCCACGAGGCGGATAGTATTCGATCCTTACCTTGTGGAAGTAATTCCCGTAGAGTTCGGGGTAGATGTCAGGTTGAATGCATCGCTCGAGAACTGACGACTTGGTTTCTTCCTTGCTTTTGAAGTTCTCCGGGTCGTCCAAAACCTCGCCGTCCCGGTTGCCGAGAATGTTGGTCGAGAACCAACCGCTCAGACCGAGCAGTTTCAGTTTCAGGCCGGGCGCCAGCAGGGTCTTCATGAAGGTCTGTCCGGACTTGAAGTCCTTACCGCAGATGGGGATGTGCTTTTGGATTGCGAGGTCTGTAAGGGCGGGGATATCCACTGTCAGATGGGGTGCGCCGTTGGCATACGGGACGCCGAGCTTCAGCGCCGCATAGGCATAGATCATGCTGGGCGGGATATCAGGAGAGTTGTTGCGAAGTCCCTCTTCGAACGCCTCCAGCGTCTCATGGACGGGGTGGGGCTGGGTAAACAATTCTGTCGATGCGCACCAGATGATGATCAGGCGATCCGCCCCGGTGCGCTTCTTGAACTGACGGATGTCCTCCATGATCTGCTCGGCCAGATCCATCTTGGTCTTGCCGGTTTTCAGATTGTTGGGGTGCAGCCTCTTGACCCACGTCTGCTCGAAAGCGGCGGGCATGGGCTGAATCTTCTCGAGAAAATCCTTGAGCTGCTCGACTAGCCGGTTGTCCAGAACGCCGGCCTTGAGGGCCGCCTCGTAGGCATTGTCGGTAAAAAGATCCCAGCTCCCAAACACCAGATCGTCAAGGCTGGCCAGGGGCACGAAGTCCTTGATCTTGGGGACGCGCTTATCGGTTCGTTTGCCGAGCCGGATCGTTCCCATCTGAGTCATTGACCCAATCGGGAGAGCCAGCTTCCGGCGAACGGCTTCGACACCCGCTATCATGGTCGTCGCGACGGCGCCTAGGCCCACCGTCATAACACCCAGTTTACCTTTCGGCTCGACAATCTCTATGTTTGCCACTGCTGCGTACTCCTTTTTATCTGATTGAATTTATGGCAGTTACCCTGCGCAGGCCGCCAACGTGCCTGTTCACTCAGCTTCCTAAGAGACGGAAAAACTCAAACCTGGTTTGCGCGTCCGGGATCGAGGGGCAGCCATCCTCTCCGACAAACCCCGGCTCACCGCGACTCACGGAAGCCTGGTGGCCGAGCAGAAGGCTGGCACTCTGGCGGAACCACGGCTCGAACTCCGGATCGAGTGCAAAAGGATCGAGAAGCGGATGTGCCTCGGGAGTATTGTGTTCCGTGCCGTTGAATACCGGCCACCAGCGGCGGCGCGCCGCCGAAACAATCTCCATCAGACGCTCCCTCGTATTCCGGCGCGGTATGACTTCGATCGCAAGGAAACCCGACCCTTCCAGACGGTCGAGCAACGCATCGATATCACGCTCGCCGGAAGTAATGGGATTACCGAGAACCGGGTAGGTGGGGATGGCGCCGAAGGCCAGGAACATCTGACGTAGTTCCTCGGACGGAACGAATGCGTCCTCGGTTTCGCGTTCGTAGCAAGGCGCGCCGGCCTTTAGTAGCTTCGCGCGAAGGAAATTCTGTAGCGCCGCGTCGTCGGCTCCCTCAGGGGGGGCGGACGCGCAGCAGCGCTCGATCACTTCGACCACAGGCACTCCCCGCCCGGCGGCGATTTCGCGCAGCCGCAGGAGCGCCGCTTTGCCCACGTGCCGCTCCGTGGTATTGCCCTGCGGTGTCAACGCCCGGACATCTTCCCACTCCGGACCCGCGGCATCCAGCCGCTCTTGGAAGAGTTGAGTCACCTTCACGGTCATCTCGCGATTGCGCAGTTCCAGGGCTGCGCGCATGCGGGCGAGGCTCTGCGCGGCTGGGGATGACTCCGGCGGAATCCTGGTGATCCCTTTGCCGCAGAGGTAAACGCGACCCGGGTTGTCGGGATCGTTCAACAGCAGACGGCTGGCTTCCGCGGCGCGATCCATGCCGACGGCCTCCATGGAAAACCCGGCGCCGATGCCAGCGATCCTGCAAGCCTGCCGAAACTCTTCATGCCCAGCCACAGTGTAATGGTCGTTGATGCCGAGAACCGACAGCCCTTCACGCGCAGCCTGCCAAACGGCTTCGGAGGGCGACCGAAACACGCTGAAGGATTCGTTCGTATGAATGTGGCAGTTGGTGCCTCGGCGGGGTCTTTCTCCGAGCCGTGCGCACAACTGGCGCAGGGCCTCGATACGGCTCTCCCTCGATCCACCGGAAAGCGCGGCTTCAAGTTCCGGCGTGCCAACCTGCTTGGATTCGCTCATCGCACCATTACCTGTCCGCCATCCACCACCAGGGTCTGTCCGGTGATGCAACGCGCCTCGTCGGAGCACAAGAAGATGATTGCCGCGGCGATGTCGGAGCGCTTGATCTCCCGCTTCAAGGCAGTGAGCGAAGTGTAGTAAGGGATCACTTCCTCGGGTTGGATTCCCTTCTTGCGGGCAGCGGTCTTTATGTATTCGGGGTTCCATATCTTCGAGCCTTCGAAGACATTGCCCGGCGCCACGGCGTTGACGCGAATCCCATCCGGTCCAAGCTCCAGTGCCCAGCCGCGCATCAGGTGCAACTCGCCGGACTTGGTGGCGTTGTACGCAGAATTGGCTTTAGAAGCGTCCAGACCGGTCTTGGAGGAGAGCATGACCATCGATCCGCCATCACCCTGCACGCGCATAATCCGGGCAGCTTCGCGCGCCACCAGGAAGTAACCTGTGAGGTTGATCTCCAGTGCCAGCCGCCACTTGTCCAGTGGCATATCGACTAACTCAAACGCAGGGGCGATTCCGGCCGCGCAGACGACGATGTCGACGCCGCCCCAATGGCTCAGGACTCGATCGAACGCCGCCATTACCGACTCCTCGCTGGTCACATCCATACGAACGGCCAGCGCACGCCGCGGGTCCGCGGAGCTGGCGGCCGCCGTCTCCACGCCCCGATCGTCGATGTCGCAGAAAGCCACTGCCGCTCCGGCTTCCACCAATCCCAAAGCGATGCCGCAGCCCAATCCCGAAGCGGCTCCGGTGACTAGGGCCACTTTGCCGGCCAGCGGCGCCTGGCCTGCGCCCATGAGCTTGGCGCGGTAGTGTTCGGCCTCCCAGTTGATGATGAACCCGGCGGAGTCGGAGGATAGATTGTGAGCGCCACCACGTCCGGTGGCCAGGCGCACGATCTTGGCGCCGGCGACGGCCAAGTCCTCCGCGGCGTCAAGCTTGACGGGATCCGCGGCCAGCACGAAGGCTCCGGCGTTTCTGACCAGCGCCACCCGCGGGGGAGACTTCTCGGACAAGGCGGGTTTCAGGGTCGCGGGCAGTTCGTCAAGCGACTCGGCAACCGCCGCACGGGCGCCAGTGTAAACGATGTGGTCCGGCGTGAGCGAGCCCGCGGCGAATAGGTCGGCTGCTTCTCCGCAAGCCGCTCCACTCAGTTCCTTATCGCCGGAAAAGCGGATGAAAGGCGTAGCTCCGAACGCCTCGCGCCAGACCCGGCGGAGATCCGCCAGGGACTTGCGCAGTGCGGAAGGCGCGATTCCGGAAGCGGGGCACACAGGCGGCGCAGCCGGCGAAAAATACCGCTCACAACGCGCTACCCATTCATCGTGGAGCGCCAGGCACTCGCGGGCGCTGGAGGCCGACACCAGGATGCCATGGTTTTCCATGAAGATAACCGCCGGCGCGCTACCGTGCTGTTTCCGGTACGCTTCCGCGGCCGTCTTCACGGCGGTTGCCAGACACCAGCCCGGGTCGGTGTAGGGCACCCAAAGCGGCGGCAGTTCTCCCGGATGCATAAGCTCCGTCAACGTCTGGGCGCCCGGCCCGCAGTTCAAGGCGTTGGCCGCCACTGCGTGCGTGTGTACAACCACGCGGCCGAGCATGGCATGCAGCGCGGTTTCCACGGAAGGTCGCCCGTGTCCCCCAGTAACAGCGGAGTGTAGGCACTCGAGGACGCGCGCCTCGCGCTCCTTCACCGGGAGCGCGGCGAGATCCGCCCGTTCGAGAACGCTCAACACCGCCGCGACATCCATTTCCACCCAACCGGCCACCGCGCTCATCAGGGTGAGGGCGGTGCCACTGGCTTTGATGGCCATCTTCCGGCCGTCTGGCGATTTCACGGAGGTGTTGCCGCCAGCGGCTTGCACGTACTCCGGATTGGCTCCCACGACATGGGAGATCTCAATGAGGTGAACCAGGGAATTCTCGTCCATTACAGCAGCCGTTACTCGCAGTCGATAACCGTCTTGATGCCTTGTCCCGCTTCGATCACCGCAAAGGCCTTGACCATGTCGTCCAGCTTGAACCTATGCGTCAGGAAGCGGTCCCAGGGGATGTCGTCGCGCTTGATCATCTCCAGCGCTTGGTGGTAGTGGGCTAGATTTGAAGCGAAACACCCGAAAACCGAGATCTCGTTGTAGTGGATGGCGTTGGTATCGATAGCTAACACCGGATCGTCTTTCGGGATGCCGGCGAAGAATGAAACGCGCGCCTTCTTACGCACTAACTTCAGGGCGGCCGCCTGAGTGGCCTTCACGGAGTTGGCGGTCAGGGCAACGTCAAACTTCTCGCCTCCGGCGGCGTCGAGGATCATCTCCACCGCGTCGCCTCCGCTTGTGTTGACTGTCTGTCCGAGGCCGAATTCCCGCACGTAAGCCAGCCGTTCGTCGGAGACGTCGGATACAAGGACGTAGCTGCAGCCGCGGGCCTTGAGAATGGCGGCATGCATCATTCCGATCGGACCGGCGCCGAAGACCAAGGCACGGTCGCCCGGTTGCGCATTCAGGTACTCCTGGCCGTTAAGGCAGCAGGACAGCGGCTCAACCAGCGCGGCGCGCTCCAGAGACATGGCTGGCGGGATGAGGATGATGTTCCCCTGGGCCACCGCCGCCGCGGGGATCTTCACGTACTCCGCGAACCCACCGGCATAATCGTATCCGAGGGCGGTGAAGGAATCACAGAGATTGTATTGTTTTCGCTGGCAGTAGACGCACTTCCCGCAACCAACCACGGTGGCAACGACGACGTTCCGGCCGATCACGATGGTGGCGTCCACACCCGATCCGACTTCGTGCACCGTCCCAACGATTTCATGCCCTGTAATCGTCGGCGGAACAACGTTCTTTTGCCCGTGAGTGAAGATGCGCTTGTCCGTGCCACATACACAACAGCGGCGCACTCGGAGGACGACCTCGCCCGGACCTGCCGAGGGACTCGGTACAGTCTCTACTCGAATGTCGCGTGGCCCGTAATAGACTGCGGCTTTCATCTGTGATCCCACCTTTCTTTCTTCGGCTGGCGATTGCCGGGCGCTCATTCTCGCGCCCAGTCCTGCCTTCGCGCCACGCCTTGTCTGTATGGGTGCGTTCCGGCTATCTCTGAGAACTCACGGGCTGATCTACCGGCAGTATCAGTCGAATTTTCGATCATGCCAGTTACTCTGGTTTCTGCTTATTCCGGACACCCGGTGGCTGGCGCTCACCGCCGGTCAACCTCGTCCGCGCGCAAGCGTAGCGCGGTTTTCAACACCCGCTCGCGCCATGATCGAACATGCTATCACGTTTCGACTATCCACAACCGCTCAACATCGTTACAGCATCGTTACAGCACGCCGTCTGCGCTGGTGGCCAAGACCGCAATGCGCCGCAGGGCCGGCAGGATATCGTCATTCTCGATGGCGGCGGCCGTGGTGTGCCCGTATCCGAAGTAGAGTCTCCGATAGAGCGGGTAGAGACGGTCGTAGATCTTCACCGCCGCCGGATCCGGCTCAACCGTCCGATGGCTCAAACAGAGGGCATCCTGCGCCTCCTCGACCGTCCGGAACGTTCCCGCCGCCAGGAACGCAAAGATGGCGGCGCCTAGGCCAGTAGCCTCTCCACGTGGGACAAGTACCGGCTTGCCCAGCACGTCAGCGTACACACCGTTGATGACCTCATTCTTCTGAGGTGCTCTCCCGTCTAGTATCAGCCAACCCCAGCTAGCGACCCTCAGTCAGAGTTATACTCACTATCAAACTGGCACAGAAGTTCGGTCAGGCCAGATCGCCTGGACGGGTTGATTCGGAGTGCCGCGATCCAGCTCAACGAAGCCGGGTGGAAACTGATGGAGGCCTACTGAATAAATGGCGATTCCCGTGGAAGTGCCGAAGTTCGGCAATAGCGTAGAAGAGTGTCTCATCGCAAAATGGCTCAAGCGTAAGGGAGAGTGGGTTTCCACCGGAGAAATCGTGGTGGAAATTGAAACGGATAAGGCAACCTTTGAGATCCCCGCGCCAGTGGACGGCACTGTGCTGGAGACATTCTTCGAGGAAGGCGCCCTGGTTCCGGTCTTCACGAATCTCTTCGTCTTAGGCGAGGCTGGCGAGAGCGCCGCCGCCTTCCGGCCGCAGGGGGCGGCACCCGCGCAGGCCGCCGCGGTGGCCGAGGTTTCCGCCTCCGTCCCCCCCGTGACGCAGATTGCGGATCGTCCGGCGGCGAGTCCGGCCCCGGCCCACGCACCGACTGCATCCGCCGGCGCTCTTAGCCCGAGGGCCAGACGGTTTGCCGCCCAGCACAACTTCCATCCGCCGGCTGTCGCAGGCTCCGGCCCCGGAGGCAGGGTTCTGGAAGAAGACCTGCGCAAGGAGTTTTACTCGTCTCCACGAGTGTCATCGTTGGCGAAGAAGCGCATGCAGGATTGCACGGAAGTTGCAGGCGCGGGATCTGGTGTGGCCGGGATGGTCCTTTCCGGCGACCTTGTCGCGCCAGCCACTCGCATCTCCGGCATCCGCGAGAAGATCGCGCGGCGCATGCGAGAATCTTTGGCCAATACCGCGCAATATACGTTGACCGCATCGGCCAACGCCAGCGGCCTGCTCCTGCTTCGTGCCAAGGTCAAGGCTTCCAAAGGCGTGGTGGATATCAACATCAACGACCTGGTGACTTTCTGCACCATCCGCGCCCTGCTCGAAGTGCCCGAGTTGAATGTCGAGTTCATCGACGGCAAGATTTGCAGGCACACGGAGGTTCACATCGGATTTGCCTGTGACACGCCGAGGGGCTTGATGGTTCCCGTGGTCAGGAACGCCCATACGCTGACGGCCGGCGAACTTTCGCTGAAGGTGAAAGAACTGACCGGCCAGGCGGTGAAGGGGGCGATTTCAGTGGACGATTTATCGGGAGCGACGTTCACGCTCAGCAACCTGGGCAGCTTGGGGATCGAGTCGTTTACCCCGCTGCTCAACCCTCCGCAAGTCGCCATCCTCGGCGTCAATGCCATCCAATTGAAGCCGGTCCGCCGTGATGGACGAATCGAGTTTATCGACTCCATCGGCCTCTCGCTCACCCTGGACCACCAGGTAATCGACGGCGCTCCTGGCGCGAGGTTCCTGAAGGTAGTGAGAGAGAAAATCGAAAGTGTGGAGTCCCTATGTACGATTTGATTGTGATCGGCGCCGGTCCCGGAGGATATGAGGCCGCCGCTCACGCCGCCAGAATGGGCAAGAGGGTTGCGCTGATCGAGAGGGGGTGTCTCGGCGGCACCTGCTTGAACGTGGGCTGCATCCCCGCCAAGACGTTTCTCCGGTCTTCGAAGCTCTTCCATGAATGCGGCCAGGCAGCCAGCTACGGTGTGCGCCTCGGCTCGATCGAGTTCGACATGCCCGCAGTGGTGGCGCGCAAGAATCGCGTGGTGGACACGCTGACCAAGGGCGTCGAGGGCATGTTGAAGCGCACCGGGGTCGAATCCATTACCGGCCACGCCCGGTTGATCGCACGCAACGCAGTGCAGGTAGGCGCGGAGCGCTACGAAGCGGCGAACATCCTGCTGGCGACCGGTTCGCGTCCCGCCAAACCGCCCATTCCGGGACTTGCTTCGGAAGGCGTGCTCGATTCGGACACGGTTTTTGCCCTCACGCGCGTCCCGGAGAGGGTCGTGATCATTGGTGGTGGCGTCATCGGCCTGGAGTTCGCCTGCTTCTTCAGTGAGATCGGCTCAAAAGTCATCGTCTTTGAGATGCTGCCCAATATAGCCGCCGGAAGCGACCTCGAGATTTCCAGCCGGCTGCTGCACATCATGAAGCGCGCGGGAATCGAATTCAACCTTTCCGCGAAGGTGCTGGGGATCGATGGCAACACAATCCGCTACGCCGCGTCCGGCGGTTCGGAGTCCAGCGTTTCGGCCGATTGCATCCTGAACGCCACGGGGAGGTCCCCGGTGGTGGACGGCTTGGGCCTCGAGGAAGTGGGCGTCGATTTTAGCCCCAAGGGCGTGAAGACCTCAGACCTGGGCAAGACCAACGTCGCCGGCGTTTGGGCTTGCGGAGACGTTACCGGGCGGCGCATGCTGGCCCACGCTGCCACGCGCGAGGGGATAGTCGCCGTGAACAACATGTTCGGGAAGAAGGACCGTATCCGCTACCAGGGGATCCCTTCGGTGATCTACACCCACCCGGAAGTCTCCTCGGTGGGCAAGACTGAAGAGGAGATCAAGGCCCTGGGAATCGAGTACAAGAAGTCCGTTGTACCCATGGCGGTTGCGGGCAGGTTCCTCGTGGAGCACGACGGCGGAACGGGAATGGTAAAGGTACTGGCCGGAGCGCGGTTCGGCGAGATCCTGGGGGTCCATGCGATCGGCGATGCTTCCAGCGAGTTCATCGTCGCGGCCGCCGCCATGGTCGAGACGGAGATGTGCGTGTCCGATGCCAGCGAGATCGTGTACCCGCACCCCACGGTTTCAGAAGCGTTGCGGGAAGCGATTCTCGGAGTTCATTAGGAGTCAAGGCGGAATGCCCAAATCGATCATCATAGAACCGGAAAAGGCCTTTGCACGAGGCACGATCCAACTGTCCGACATTCAGGTGAACGCCTATCAGCGCACCGGGGAGGAAGAGCTCGCCGCCTATTCTCCCGAGGAGTTTCTGGCCATTTGGCAGGACATGTGCGCGATAAGGCAGTTCGAGACGATTCTCAACGAGATCAAGACCAAGGGGGCGTTTCAAGGCCTGGCCTATAATCATGCCGGCCCAGCTCACCTTTCCGTCGGGCAGGAGGCGGCCGCAGTCGGCATGGCGTTCTCGCTGACTTCGGACGACCACATCTACGGGTCGCACCGCAGTCACGGCGAGATCCTGGCGAAAGGCTTCTCGGCCATGCGCCACTGGAGCGAGGCACAGCTCCTGGATGTCATGAAATCCTACCGTGACGGCGCTGTGCTCGGTCCAGTGGAGAAAGGATACCAGGGGACGGTCAGGGGCCTCGCCTCGCGCTTCTTCATCTACGGGGCGTACAGCGAGATTTTCGCGCGCGAGACCGGGTTCAACCGCGGATTGGGCGGCTCGATGCACGCCTTCTTCACGCCGTTTGGGATTTACCCCAACAACGCCATCGTGGGCGGCTCAGGATCAGTCGCGCCGGGCGCGGCGCTCTTCAAACGTGTGAATCGGAAGCCGGGCATCGTGGTCTGCAACATCGGGGACGCTTCGTTTGGTTGCGGTCCAGTGTGGGAAGGTATCACGTTCTCCGCGATGGATCAGTACCGCCGGCTGTGGGATGCGTCGCTCGGCGGCGGACTCCCGATCGTCTTCAACTGCATGAACAATTTCTATGGGATGGGCGGCCAGCCACTCGGAGAGACCATGGGAATGCAGTTCATCGCGCGCATCGGCGCGGGCGTCAACCCGGAACAGATGCACACTGAGCGCGTCAACGGCTACGATCCCCTGCCTTTGATCGACGCCTTCCGGCGCAAGAGACAGGTGATCGAAGAGGGCCGCGGGCCGGTCCTACTGGATACGGTCACCTACCGCATCAGCGGCCACTCGCCTTCCGATGCTTCGAGCTACCGGTCCAAGGAAGAGATCGAACGCTGGCAAGCGGCCGATTCGATCCCGGCTTTCCGCGAGAAACTGCTCACGATCGGGGCGGCTACTGAGGCTGAGCTCGATAGCGCCAAGGCGCACATCGAGTCGGAAATCTTCGAGATGTTCCGGCTGGCCGTCGATCTGGAAGCCAGCCCGCGAGTGGGAGCCGGCTCCGAACTGGTTGGCTCGGTCATGTTCTCGAACCGGCGGGTCGAGAAGTTCGACAGTCGGCAGCCCGAGTTTCTGCAAGACCTCTCGCAGAATCCCAGGGTATTGCAAATCAAACAGAAGATACGGACCGCGACCAAGGACGGGAAACCCGTTCCCAAGATGAAGATGTACAACATTCGTGACGGCATCTTCGAGGCCCTGCTCTACCGTTTTGCGATCGACCCCACGATGGCCGCATTTGGAGAGGAGAACCGCGATTGGGGCGGCGCCTTCGCCGTCTATCGCGGCCTGACCGAGGCGTTGCCCTACCACCGGCTGTTCAACTCGCCGATTTCGGAAGCGGCGATTGTGGGTGCGGCGGTGGGATACGCGCTCGAGGGAGGCAGAGTAGTAGCGGAGCTGATGTACGCCGACTTCATGGGCCGCGCGGGCGACGAGATATTCAACCAGCTCTCCAAGTGGCAGGCGATGTCGGCCGGACAACTGAACATGCCAGTGGTGCTGCGCATCTCTGTGGGCGCCAAGTATGGTGCGCAACACTCGCAGGACTGGACCGCGCTGGCGCATCACATGCCGGGCTTGAAAGTGGTCTATCCGGTGACCCCTTACGATGCCAAGGGGATGATGAACAGTGCCTTGGCCGGCACCGATCCGGTGGTCTTCTTCGAAAGCCAGAAACTCTACGATTACGGCGAAATGTTCGTAGAGGAGGGCGTTCCCGAGGGGTACTACGAGATTGAACTGTCCGAGCCTTCCATCAAGCGCAAAGGTAAGGATCTGACAATCGTCACTTTGGGTCCGGCGCTGTATACCGCCCTGACGGTCGCCGGGGATCTCGAATCCCAATTCGGCATCTCGGCCGAAGTCGTCGACCTCCGGGCAGCCAATCCGCTGAACTACGAGCCTCTCGCTGCTTCCGTCCGAAAGACGGGGAAAGTGCTGCTGGTGTGCGATGCGGTGGAGCGTGGATGTGTGATGCAGACCGTCGCGACAAACCTGACTCAGCTCTGCTTTGACGATCTGGATGCGCCGCCCGTGGTGGTGGGATCGAGAAATTGGATTACTCCCGCGGCCGAGCTTGAGACCCTGTTCTTCCCGCAACCGGCCTGGCTGCTGGATGCGATCCACGAACGGATACTGCCGTTGAAAGGCTATCAGCCCCAGACCAACCAGACCTTGGGAGAACTGGTCCGGCGCTCGAGACTCGGCGTGTGATTCCGTCTTCATCGTGTCTATTCGGTAAGCGGGCTTAACCGCGGCAGGGTATCGCTCTCGCGGAAATCGAGGGGCTGGATCGCCAGCAATGGCGATCAGAAGCAGTCGCCGTCAGCGGCGGAGTGAAAGGAATCTCCGGTGCGGAGCAAGAGAGGACCACTTCTGTCCCTTGTGTGGGGTGGGTGAGCTGCGTTTGGGCCCGGCTGGAGAAGGAGGCCACATCGCGCCGCTCAAATTTTTGCGTACCAACAGGCCACACCACCTCACCGTGGTCAGCGTCTATCTCGTCTCGGAGCCTGTCCATGCCCGCACCTCCCGGGCGGCACTGTGAGCCGCAGTTAGAAGTACACCAGAAATAACCTCTCCAAGCGCTCCCAACCGTGCCCGATCTGCCCCGGATAGACCATTCCGAATTCGTCCGCTAAGCTCTGTCCCGTCATGGCCTTAGCACAACTGCGCCCAATCGGCCCCACCGCCGATGCGGCAGCGCGTCATTCTAACTAAACTGGGGTAGAGACCACATGGCAACCAAACAACCTATCCGGTATCGCGACGCGGGCGTGAACATCGACGAGGCGGATCGCGCGGTCGGCTTCATCAAGCAGTCGGCGAGGAAGACATTTACCAGCCGGGTGATGACCGACATCGGCAGCTTCGGCGCAGGATACAGGCTGAGCGGCTACAAGCGGCCCGTCCTCATCTCATCCGCCGACGGCGTCGGCACAAAGCTGAAGGTCGCCTTCATGGCCGGTAAGCACGACACCGTGGGCCAATGCCTGGTGAACCACTGCGTCAACGACATCGCCGTCCAGGGCGCCGCGCCACTGTTCTTCCTCGACTACTTCGCAGTCGGAAAACTCGACGCCGACGTGGCCGGGCAGGTGGTCACCGGCCTGGCCAAGGCGTGCGGCGAGAACGGCTGCTCGCTGATCGGCGGAGAAACGGCCGAGATGCCCGGCCTGTACAACGAAGGCGAATACGATCTCGCCGGCTTCATCGTCGGCTGCGTCGAACAAAGCAAGCTGCTCACGGGCAGGAAACTGAAGGTGGGCGACGTGCTGCTGGGATTGCCGTCCACGGGCCTGCACACCAACGGATACTCGCTGGCCCGGAAATTGTTCTTCGATGTCGCCGGACACAAGGTGAACAGCTTCGTGAAAGAGCTCGACTGCACGGTGGCCGAGGAGTTGCTGAAAGTCCACAAGAGCTACCTGAAGCCGATCCAGAAACTGATGGCGGCGGGCGCGCTCGGCGGCGCGGCGCACATCACCGGTGGAGGCATCACCGACAACACGCCGCGGATGCTGCCGGCCGGACTGGCGGCCGAGATCAAGCTCGGTTCATGGCCGGTGCTGCCGGTCTTTGAGCTGATGCGGCGCCTGGGATCGGTGCCCGACGACGACTACCGCCGGACGTTCAACCTGGGGCTGGGCATGATTCTGGCCGTGCCAGAAGCCAAGGCCGACAAAGCGAAGCGGGTTCTGAAGCGGCTGAAGGAGCCTTTCTACGAAGTGGGCCGCATCGTGAAACAACCTCGCGGTAAGAAGGAGCGGGTGATCTACAAATGAAGCGGCTGGCGATTTTTCTTTCGGGGCGGGGGTCCAACTTCGAAGCGATCGCCCGAAACGTGCGTGACGGCAAACTCGATGCCGAAATCGCCGTCGTGGTATCGAACAACCCGGAAGCCAAGGGACTGGAGACCGCCGCCGCGTTTGGGTTGGAGACGCTTTGCCTGCCGTCGAAGGGCGTCGATACGGATGTATGGGCGGCGAATGCGGTGGAGGCGATGAAGCCGTTCTCGGCGGATCTGATCTGCCTGGCGGGCTTCATGAGGCGTGTAGGCAGGCCGCTGCTGGAGGCGTACGCTGGACGAATTCTCAACATCCACCCATCGCTATTGCCGAGTTTCCCGGGCCTGCACGTCCAGCAGCAGGCGCTCGACTACGGCGTCAAATATTCCGGTTGCACAGTGCATTTCGTGGACAACGGCATGGACACCGGGCCTATCGTCAAACAGGCCGCCGTCGAGATTCTGGACGGCGACAATGCCGATGCCCTGGCCGCCCGGATTCTGGGCCAGGAGCACCGGATCTACAGCGAGGCGATTGGGCTCGTTCTGTCGGGCAAGTACAGGATCGAGGGCCGCAGAGTCGTCGCGCTCTGATGCCCGGTCAGCCCTTCACGATCACTTCCTGATTTTGAGTTCTTTCAGGATGGAATCCGCATTCTCCACTTCGTCGAGCAGCCAGAGGAAGAAACGGACATCGACGTTCACATTGCGGGCGATCTCCGGGTTGTAGCCGAAGTCGTTGGCGACATTCTCCCAGACACGGTCAAAGTTCAATCCAACCAGTTCGCCGCGGCCATTCACAGTCGGACTGCCTGAGTTGCCACCGGTCGTGTCGGCATCGGCGAGGAAGCAGAGTGGAACCGAGCCCAGCCGCGCGTCCTTCCAGCGCCCCACCTTTCCGGCGGCGAAGGCATCGCGCACCCGCACCGGGACATCAAACGGGTCCTCTCCCGTGTGCTTTTCGATCATGCCGGCGAGTGAGGTCTGGGGCGTGTAGATCACGCCGTCACGCGGGGCGTAGCCTTTGACATGGGCAAAGCTCACCCGCAAAGTCGAGTTGGCGTCCGGTGCGATGGGTTTTCCAGCATGTGCGATTACCGCTTTCCGCCACAAAGGACGCAGCCGGGCGACGGCCCCATCTGTCGTCTTGCCCGCCTCGTTGTAGGCGTCAAGCTCAGGTTGCAGGGCGATGGCGAAATCGAGCAGTGGATCCTGCCGGGCGGCAAGCTGAACCGGTGTCTCCTCGAACATCTTCAGCCGCTCATCGAGGTCATTCACTTTGGTCGTCGAGAAGATCCGCTCGATAGAAGCCTTTCGGTCTCCGGCGCCAAACGCCGCGTCAACCGCTCCGATGCGCTCTCCGGAGCCGAGTTTCAGTGCCCGCTCGATCCAATCGGCGAGCAACGCCTGATCCGCCGTCCGGAAGTAGCTCTTCTGGGCACGCTCCAGATTCGCCTTCATCATGGTCAGGCTGCGGTTCATGTAGGCGGCTTCTCGTTCGGCGTCGGGCTTCTGCCGCTCGCTGGCGAGTTTGACCAACTGAACCGCCTGCCGTAATGCGGACGATCCGGAAGAAACCACTGACAGCAGGAATCCCCTGGCGGCTGTCCTTTCCTTCTCCGCCACCATCAAATCAAGTTGCCGCTTGGCATCGATCGCGGACTGCCATTCGGGTTTGCCCGCGGCCCATTTCTCCACTTCAACTTCCGCTGCCTTCTGCTTGTCGATGATGGACCCGCGCTTCAGCCCGGCGATCTGGCCGGCGGCGTTTTTGTAG
Source organism: uncultured Candidatus Solibacter sp. (assembly GCA_964604945.1). Taxonomy (GTDB): domain Bacteria; phylum Acidobacteriota; class Terriglobia; order Bryobacterales; family Bryobacteraceae; genus PNKE01. Next base: position 30,853 of record CAZSBK010000015.1, on the reverse strand, counting down.
ACGTTGTTCAGGCTCTTCAGCGTGGCCGCCGTGGCGATGGTGCCGGCCTCATCGCCCTTTGTGGTCTCCTCAATGAGACGAATCCAGGCGCCGTGAAGGTCGACGCGGCGCTGATAGAGATTGCGCTCCCGGTCAGCCATTTCCAGCGCAGTAAGCGAACGAACCGTGGTCCCGGGATAGCCGAGCACCATGACGAAATCGCCGGGCTTCACGCCGGCGGTGGAGATCGGGAAGAAGAAATCGGGCCTGTACGGGACATTGTCCTTGCTGTACGGGGCTGGCTTGCCGTCAGGCGCAACATAGGCGCGGGCCATTGAGAAGTCGCCCGTGTGGCGGGGCCACATCCAGTTGTCGATCTCGCCGCCATATTCGCCGATCGCGCGCGGCGGCGCGTAGACCAAACGAACATCCTGAATCTCCATCGACTCAACCAGCACGTATTGCAATCCCCCGTCGAAGGCCGCCACCCGGCAGCGCGCAGCCGGAGTCTTTTCGCAGTCGGCGACCAGTTGCTTGTCCTTGCCCTCGATGGCCTTGGCGCGTTGAATGTCAGTCGCGCCGGCCGGCACGGCTGCCTCGATCTCTTTGGTGACGTCGGTGAACTTGCGCGGGACCTGGACCCGGCCTGTCTTCGACGGCAATTCGTCCGTACGCGAAGCAGCGATGAAACCGTTGGTGATCAGGTCGCGGCCCGGTCGGCTATGCTCCTGCACCATGCCGAACAGGCAGTGGTGGTTGGTTAGGATCAGCCCCTCGGCGGAGACAAATCCGGCTGAACATCCGCCGGTGTTCACCGTGGCGGCCAGCAGTCCCGTCCCTCGCGCTGGGTCCCACAGGCGGCGGACGGGCAGTTCAAGGCCTTGGCGCTTCAGTTCGGCCGGATTCAACTTCAGCACCTGTTGCGGCGTCCACTTGCCTTCGCCCGCCCACAGCGCCGCCACCGTGGCGGCAATTGCGACTATTCGCTTCACTTCCCCGTCTCCTTCCGCGCGGCCAGCGCCTGCTTGCCCGCCGCGATCACTTCCAGGATTCTCTCGACATCGTAAACCGCGCCCGCCCACGGGCCGCCGCTGGCATCCTGCAAAGCCGCCCACAGCCGCGTGTCGTCCGGCAGATTCGGGTCCGGCGCGAGATCGGGCCGGGGCGAACGCCCGGCCAGCACTGCTGCCCCCTGCTCCGCTCCAAAGATCTCATCGCCCTGCCCCACAAGGTCGATCCGGCCCTCGAGCTTATTCCTGTCGACGAAGATCTCGATCACGTCGCCGTCGATCAGCTTGCCGATCGCTCCTCCGGCAAGCGCTTCCGGCGAGACATGGCCGATACATGCGCCCGTCGAGACGCCGCTGAATCGCGCGTCGGTGATCAGCGCGACGTGCTTGCCGAACGGCAGGTGCTTCAGTGCGCTGGTCAGTTGGTAGGTCTCTTCCATGCCACTCCCAAGGGGTCCACGACAGCACAGGACGAGCACATCCCCAGGCTGGATGCTGCCCGACTTGACAGCTTCAGTGGCCCCGGTCTCGGCAACGAAGACTCGCGCCGGACCTCGTTTCCGATAAACGTTGTCCTCACCGACCACTGACGCGTCGATCGCAGTGCTCTTGATGACCGACCCTTCGGGCGCCAGGTTGCCCACCGGGAAGCAGACCGTGGACGTCAGTCCTCGCGACTTCGCCCGGTTAGGCGTCATTACGACATCATCGGGATCGATTCCGTCTGCCCCTGCCAGCCGCTTTCTTAACGCGAATCGCCGTTTGCTCTGTTCCCACCAGTCGAGCGTGTCGCCAATCGTCGTACCGGTCACAGTCATCGCTGACGTGTCGATCAGCCCGGCGCGTCGAAGGTGCAGCATCACCTCGGGTACGCCCCCGGCGAGAAAGACCTGAACAGTCGCGTGGCCGGCCGGTCCGTTTGGCAGCGCGTCGACAAGCCTGGGCGCGGCGCGGTTGACGCGCGCCCAATCGTCCACAGTGGGCCGGTGCAGTCCCGCATGATAGGCAACGGCGCTCAAGTGCAGAATCAGATTGGTCGATCCTCCAAACGCCGCGTGGACGGCCATGGCGTTTTCGATCGATGCCTGAGTCAGGATTCTGCCCATGGTCATGCCAAGTGCAATCTGGCGCATCACCGCGCGCGCACTGCGGACGGCCATATCGCGCCAGACCGGGTCGCCGGAAGGTGCCAGCGCGGCATGGGGCAGCGTCATGCCGAGCGCTTCGGCGACAACCTGCGAGGTGGCCGCCGTTCCAAGGAACTGGCACCCGCCACCAGGCGAACCGCAAGCCCGGCAACCCATCTCAGCCGCATATTCGCGCGTGATGACGCCATGCGAATAGCGAGCTCCGATGCTCTGAATGATGCCGAGGTCTTCGCCATCCTCGGCGGGCAGTGTGACCCCACCGGGAATCAATACACTCGGCAGAGTCCGGCTAGCGGCCAGCGCCATCATCATCGACGGCAGCCCCTTATCGCACGTCGCCACACCAACAACGCCCGACCGCCGGGGTAAACTCCGGATCAACCGCCGAAAGACCATCGACGAGTCGTTGCGGTACGGCAGCGAGTCGAACATGCCGGTAGTCCCTTGGGTCCGGCCATCGCATGGGTCGCTGCAGTAACCGGCGAATGGAACAGCGCCGATCACCTTCAGTTCCCTTGCCGCCGCCTCCACTAGCAGGCTCACCTCCCAGTGGCCCGTGTGATAGCCGAGCGCGATCGGCGTCCCATCCGGCGCCCGCAAGCCGCCGTGCGTCGAGAGCAGCAAAACCTCCGGACTGCCCATGGCCTGCGGGTCCCAGCCCATGCCGGCGTTCATCGTCCAGCCGAACAGGTCGCCGGAGGGGGAGTTCCGCAGCATCTCGGCGGTCAGCGGCAACTCGCCATCCGGCCCCTTGCCCTTCGTCCTGACGTTGAAAAGCGAACTGTCGCCGGAGTCGAGTATCGCCGCCAGCGACGGCGGCTCCAAAGGTATGTCCATGACAACTCTATTCTGGCGCCCTCACCGCCTTGATGAACTTCTCCGGATCGTCCGGACTCACCACCACCGCCCCGTCCACCGTGTCAAGCACCACCCTCTTGGACATGTCCGTGACATACCAGACATGTGCTCCAAGCTTGTCGCTCTTGTACTCGCCGTAGTAACCAAACAAACCCCCATTACCTGCCGTCCGGGTCATCCCTGCGCTGTCGGCGTCATCAAACGGCCGGGCGTCGCGGATCGCCTGCCGCGCGATCCCCACATCACTGAACGGCCGCCTGACGGTCACCTGACCGGAGTCCACCCGGTAACCGCCAGGCGCGAAGCCCCAACTCCCGGCCAGGAACCCCGCCGCCACGACAATCGCTGTGATTCGAATCCACGACTGACGCTTTACAGTTGCCAAGACTGCCGCCAGTAGAACCACAGCCGAGGCGCCCAAGCTCATCAGCCGCAGGGTATCGCTCCAAGGCGCGTTGAACTCCATGCCTACAGCGTATCTTCATCCGGCGCGCGGTTCAGCGTTCATGTTAGGATTCGCCCGAGAGCTGAATCCTGATGACACGACGTAACTTCCTCTCCACTACGGCCATGGCCCAGACCGCCTTTCGGGCCTCTGCCCAGTCAGGGCCGATGAAGATGGGCTTCAACACTTACTGTCTGCGCGCCCTGCGCTGGACCGACCGCCAACTCCTCGACTACGCTGCCGAGCAGAAACACGACGCCGTGTTCCTCCAGGATTCGCCCGATCCGCGAACCAAAGACCCTGCCCATTGGGCCGAGGTCAACGCCTGGGCCACCGAGCGCCAATTGCACCTGGAAACTGGCGGCGGCGGCATCCTGCCCCGCACCCCGGACGCCTTCCAGGCATCAGTCGACAACGTCGTTTACAACGCCGGGCGCGCCAAGGCGATGGGCTCGCCCATCATCCGCTGCGTGCTTGCCGGCAACCGCGCTTCCCTGCCCCCGGGGCCGCCCGAGCAGCACATGGCAACTGCCGTGCGCCTGCTGAAAGCCGTCAAGACGCGCGTGGTCGATGCCGGGCTGAAGATCGCTATCGAGATCCATAAGGACTTCCAGGCTTGGGAGCACCGCGCCATCATCGAAGAGGCCGGTAAGGATTTCGTCGGGACCTATATGGATACCGGCAATCCCGTCTTCGTCCTTGAACACCCGATGACGACTCTGGAGACCATGGCGCCCTACATTCTCACGCTTCACCTGCGCGATTCGGTGATCTATGAGCATCCGCGCGGCGTCGCCGTGCAGTGGGTGCCGCTGGGCGAAGGCGTGGTCGATTTCAAGGAGATCATGGGAGCCGCCAAGCGGCTCTGCCCAAATGTTTACGTCTACATCAAGCCCATCACGGGTCGCCCGCCGGAGGTGATCCCTTATTTGGAAGACTCCTACTGGAAGACCTATCCCAAGGCCCGGGCATCAGAGTTGGCCCGATTCCTCGCCCTGGCCCGGCGCGGCCGGCCCTACGAATTGCCCATGGTCATCGAAGACACGCCCGGCAAGCCAGTGCCCGAACCCTATCAGGCCGCGCTTCAATACCAGCAACGGGAGCATGTCGAACGCAGCGTCGCCTACGGCCGCAGGGAACTGGGGCTCGGCGTCCGCTGGCGCGGCTGACTTGACGGGACGCTCCTATGACGTGGCCTCGCGCTTTGTCCGTTTGGGTCCTGCTGTTCGCCATCGCTTTTGCCAATGGAGCCCTCCGCGAGGTTGTCCTACGCGGATTTTTGGAAGAACTGCCCGCGCACCAGGCTTCGTGCGCAACTGGCATCTCATTGATTCTGCTGACGATTGTGCTTGCCGGCCGGAAGTGGCCGTTCCTTTCGGACCGGCAAGCCTGGACAACAGGATTCGTTTGGTTGTTGCTGACCATCGCCTGGGAATTCGTTTTCGGGCACTTCGTGATGGGGCATTCCTGGCAGCGTCTAATCCAGGATTATGCGATTTGGAATGGCCGGCTGTGGCTTCTGGTGCTGGTTGCAATCCTCTGTGCGCCGGCCCTTTCGCGGATGGTGAACCGTCGCAAGGTATAAGCTACAATGAATCAATATCCCTCGTTCAAGCATGGAGACTTATAAGTGACGCACGTGCAGGGCGGCCTTGTTGCGGTCTATCCCGGCAGTTTTGACCCGCTAACGAATGGTCATCTGGACCTCGTCCAGCGCTGCGCTCCCCTTGTGGACAAGCTCGTGGTCTCGGTGTTGGCGAACGACACGAAGAGTCCGCTTTTCAGTTTGGAGGAGCGCGTCGGGATGTTGCGCGGCGTGCTTCAGGTGTTTCCGAATGTTGAAGTGGACAGCTTTGACGGATTATTGATTGACTACGCCCGGCGCAAAGGGGCCAGACTCCTTCTTCGAGGCATCAGGGCCATCTCCGACTATGAATATGAGCTTCAGATGGCACTGATGAACCGGCGCCTGGCGCCGGAGATTGAAACCATGTTTATGATGGCCGGAGAGGCGCATTCCTTCATCAGCTCCCGCTTGGTGAAGGAGGTCATCCGGCTTGGCGGCAACATCAGCGGCCTTGTCCCGCCTTTGGTCGAGGAGATGCTTCGGCGAAGGCTCCTCACCCCCGGAAAATAGACCCGTCACTGCGGGAAAATCAAATAGAGAGAATCGAGTCCAAGCAGCCTCATGCAAGCCACATCCACACTCGCTGACCGCATCGGATTGATCAGCGTTTCTTCGACTGCAAAGGTTTCGGCCGAAGCCGACCGCCTGCGCCGCGCTGGCGTTGACGTGGTCGACTTCGGCGTCGGCGAACCCGATTTCCCCACCCCCGACAACATCAAACAGGCCGCCGTCCATGCGCTGGACTCAAACTTCACTCGCTACACCGCCATGGCGGGCGTTCAGGAGTTGCGTCAGGCGATCTGCGACCGCCATAACCTCGAATACGGCACGACGTACACGCCCACCGAGTGCGTGGCCACAGTCGGCGGCAAGCACGCCATCTTCAACCTGACTCAGGCTGTCATCAACCCCGGCGACGAAGCCATCATCCCGGTGCCCTATTGGGTCACTTACAAGGACGTGGTGAACTACGCTGGCGGCAGGTGCGTCTTCGTCGAAACCAGGGAAGAGGACGGCTTCGCGCTGACGGCCGCCGAGGTGGAGCGCGCCATCACGCCGAAGACGCGCATCATCATGATCAACTCGCCCTGTAACCCGTCAGGCGCGGTGATCGATAACGCGGAACTGGAGAAGATCTCCTACCTGGCCCGCGATAACGGCATCTGGCTGATGACAGACGAGTGCTACAGCCATTTCCTGTATGACTCGACGCCGTTTTCGGCCGCCTCGCTGCCAGGCATGAAGGAAACCACCATCGTCGCCGGATCGTTGTCGAAGACCTATGCGATGACCGGCTGGCGTATCGGATTCGTCCTGGCCCCGGCGGCGGTCTGCACTGCTATCGTCAAACTGCAGTCGCACTCGACCTCAAATCCCACTTCGATCGCCCAGAAGGGCGCCATAGAGGCGCTGATGGGGCCGCAGGATTCAGTAAGCCAGATGCTGTCCGAGTATCACAAGCGCCGCGATTACGTGGTCGGGCGGTTGCGCGCCATGCCGGGTGTGGTTTGCCCGGAGCCGCGAGGCGCTTTTTACGCATATCCCAACATTGCGGGCGTGCTGTCTCCGGAAAAACTTCCCACAGCCATGGCTTTTGCTGAACGGCTGCTCGCGGAGAAACACGTCGCCGTCGTGCCGGGCGAGGCGTTTGGCACCAAGTCGCACGTGCGCATCTCCTATGCCTCGTCGATCGAGGATTTGAAGAAAGGACTGGACCGCTTCGAAGCGTTTGTTAAGGAAAACATCAGTTAGGCGGCCGCCCCGTCTGGCGGCTTCATTGATCGCCTCGGCCTTGCTGTTCCTGGCTGGATGCGGCGACGATCCGAACCGGGAGCCGGTCCTGGCCGAGGCGTTCATTGCTCCAGCTACGCTCCAATTGCGCGCCGAGTTGGTGGCCCGCGCTCCCTTGGTGGCGAGCTTGAAACACGGCGACCGGGTCGAAATCATCGGCCGCCGCCGCCGGTTCTACAAGATCCGGACCTCGACCGGGGCCGTCGGCTGGACCGATTCCTGGCAACTTCTCTCGACCTCCGGAATGGAGCATCTGCGCGATCTGTCGCGGGAGACCGGCGAGGCCCCATCACAGGGTTTGGCGACCGTGTTCGACACACTGAACGTACACACGGCGCCGAACCGGCAGGCGCCGGCCATCTTCCAGATCACCCCCGGCGCCAAGGTCACAGTGATCGCTCACCAACTCGCGCCTCGCGCGCCTTACAGGCCACCCGCGCCGCTCATGCCTGCTCTGGCATCTGAATTAGCGGCCTCAAAAAGGGCCAAACGGCAGCCGCAATACCCGCCGCCGCCCCGTCCTGCCGCGCCGCCGGTGCCCAAGAACTGGATCGAAATGTCCGGCGGCCCGCCGCCAGTCACCGAACCCCCAGTTCAAGCCGTCACGGCCGCGCCGGTGGTGAACGAATTGTGGACGCTCGTCCGAAGCCGCGAAGGGCGCTCGGGCTGGGTGCTGGCCCGCATGTTGATGATGGATTTGCCGGACGCGGTCGCACAGTACGCCGAACGCGCCCGCATCGCCGCCTTCTTCCGAGTGAGCGAGACTGTGGACAAATCGGGCGTCTCTCACCCTGGCTGGCTGTGGGCCACCGCCTCCCGGCCCGGTGCTGACTTCGATTGTCTGCGGCTGTTCAGTTGGAATACTCGGCGTGAACGCTACGAAACTTCCTACATCGAGCGCAACTTGAACGGCTTCCTGCCAATCCTGATCGACCGCCGCCGGGCCGGGGATGCGATTGAATTCACAGTGGTCATGATGGAGAAGGACGGCTCTCTGCAAACCCGTGTCTATTCGATCAACGGTTTCCGGGTCCGGCTCGCCGGGCGTCGTCCCGCAACCCCGCCCAGGCAGTGGTACCAGCCCGAAGCTATGGAAACGCAATCCGTTGGCTCAGCCCTGCAAAGTCCTGTCCAAAGCGGCTGGCGCGATCGCTTGCCCGCCTGGGTTCCGTTTCTCAACCGCTCAGCCCGCTGAGATCCACACGGTCCATGGCCAGGAACTCCTCCACGTGCGGATGGCCGCAGTCTTCAAGTTCGCTGACCGGGCCGAAGTAGATGACCCGGCTGTCGTAGAGGAAAACCACCTTGTCAGCGACTTTTCGCATCAGGTCCAGGTCATGCGTCACCACCACGGACGTCAGTCCGAGCTGGTGCTTCAGCCTCACCATGAGCCGGCCCATGTCCTCCGACATGATCGGATCGACCATGGTCGTCGGTTCGTCGTACAGTACGCACTCAGGCTGGGCCGCCAGGGCCCTCGCGATTGCCACCCCCCGGCGGTAACCCGTGGAGAGGTCCGCAGGGTAGGCGTCCTCGTATTGGGCCAGGTCCACCATGTCAAGCAGGCCCCGCACGACGTCCATGCGGTTGGCCTCGTCGTAGTCCTCCCGCAACTCCAAGGAAAAAAGGATGTTCTCTCCGACGGTGAGAGAGTCAAACAGCGCCCCGCTCTGGAAGACCATGGTCACCTTCTTGCGGATCTTGCGCAGTTCGGATTCCTCGAGATCGGTTATGTCGCGGTGGGCCACGATGACGCGTCCTTCATCCGGCTTGAGGAATCCCATGATGTGCGCCAGGCTGACGGATTTGCCCACACCGCTCCGCCCGATGATGGCCAGGGTCTCACCAGGAGCACAGTGAAAACTGCAATCGACTAAAACGGGGTAGTCGAACGTCTTATACACGTGGCGGAACTCTATGTAGTACGGATACTGGTCCTTCATGAGTGGTGTTTCACGGCCTCCCAGTCCTCGGGCGTGTTGACATTGCGCAACTCGCCGGCCCACTTCGCGTCCAACGCTAAACCATTGATTTCGCTAAACAATGCTGATGCTTTGTACACTCCGCTCTCGAGCAACGCCTGCACCGGCCCGAGGCAGCTTTCATGATAGACCGCGCACAGTGGCTCAATGGCGCCGCCACTCTGACGGACACAAACGGCCTGGATGCCCGGCCCGCCGGCCGCATCGAGAATCCCAGCCAGCCATCCGGTTTGCACGCCAGCCATGTCGCAGGCCACCACAAGCGACCATTCAGCGCCCCCCAACCGCAGCGCCGCCTCGATGCCGCTCAATGGCCCGCAATCCGCATACCGCTCATTCAACACCGGATAACCCAGATGAACGTACTTTTCGCCGCCCCCAACCAAACTAACTCTGCCCGCCGCCGCTTCAACACGCGACGCCACCCAGGCGGCCAAGGCCATCCCCTGATAGTCGAGCAACGCCTTGTCGCGGCCCATCCGGCTGCTGGCGCCCCCGGCCAGAACGAATCCCGCCCGTCGCATGAGACAATTTTAGCAGGGACAAACCGTTTGGCCTCAGTCGATTTCCCGATGAACAAAACTGGACACCGCCGGTATAATAGAAAAAACATGGCTCAGGCGATTTGTTTCGTCTTCGCCTGTCTGCTTGCCTCCCCGGTGGTGGCCATGGCGGAACCTCGCCTTCAAGTGCGCAGCGTGGTTCGGGCCGATGCCCGGACCGGCCGGCTCGTCCGGACTTCATTCGTCCGGAGGACGCCGGCGCCGCTTGCCGTCAAACCGTTCCAGCCCGCGCCCATGCCTGCGCCGCTGGAAACGGACCAGACGACCGATGTGGGCGCGATTGTCGAGAGGACAGCAGCTTTGCATGGCGTGGATCCGGCGCTGGTGCATTCGGTGATCGCGGTGGAATCCGGCTTCAACCCGCTGGCAGTTTCGCCGAAGGGCGCCCAGGGACTGATGCAGTTGATTCCCGCAACTGCAAGACGATTTGGCGTCACTGACAGTTTCGACGCCAAACAGAACATTGAAGCCGGCGTCAAGTATCTGCGATATTTGCAGGACATGTTCCAGGACGACAAGCTTGCGCTGGCCGCCTACAATGCCGGCGAGGGTGCCGTCATGAAATATGGCGGCGTGCCGCCATACCGCGAAACCGAGCAGTACGTCCGAAAGGTCGGCAAGAAACTGGAGGCGGTCCGCGGCAGCGGGTCCGCCCAGCCGGGCCAACCTGGACCGATCGTCCCGCAACCGAACGAACTGGCGAGCGAAATGGCTGAACCCGCCGCCGAACCGGTGCGCACTCTCGCGCTGGTCACAGACGAATCCGGGCGGATTCATTTCGTCACCGGAGAACGTTCAGCTAGAAAGTCGCCCGGGACTCCATGAACCTCAAGGCGCGCCTGACAAGTCTTATCCCTGTCCTGGCGTGCCTGGCAACGGCAAACTCGCTTTGCGCCGAACTTGCTCCGGCGAATGTGGCCCTCACTTCGGTCAGGGTATGGTCGGTGGGTCAGGTGACGCGCGTCGCCATTCAACTCACCGGCGACGTTGAGTTCAGGCGTGACCAGATCACTCAGCCGCCACGGCTTTTTCTTGACCTTCATGGCTGTGTGATCAAACTCGACGAAGGCTACTCGCGGGTCATGAAGGTGGACGATCCGCTGGTCGAGCGCATCCGCATCGCGCTGAACAAGCCAACCGTGGCCCGCGTCGTCTTCGACCTGAAACAGCCGGTCGACTTCGAGATCAGCCAGTTGGCGAGCCCAACGCGGCTGATGATCGAATTGCGCGCCAAGGGCGCCGGCCCCAGGCCGTCGCCCACCGACACTGGCAGCACCATCTCGGAGAACCTGGTTGGAGCGCAGACGTCCACCGCCGGTCCAATCGCGCCGTCGCCAGCCGTCCCGGCCTCAGTTACCTCCACGCCCAATGCCTCGGTGCGCACCAAAGCCGGCGACTCCAAAAGACAACCGTTTCGGCTGCCGGCGCCCGCCGCCGCGTCCCAGTCGCCGGCCAAGCCCGGACCAGCGCATCCGGCTCCAAGCCGGCCTGCGGAATCCGGGATACCGTCCGCCAGGGTGGAGGTGGCCAAAGCCGAGCCGAGGCCAATTGCACCTTCGCCGCCACCGGTCCAATTGCCGTCAACGGCTGCGCCCGCACGCGACAAGACGCCAGAGCCGAAAACAACACCGCCGGAATCCCCGGCCCCGGTCGAGTTGAAATCCGCGCCGAAACCAGCCGACCCCGGAGCCGGCAAGCGGACTTCAATGACCCGCGCCCTGGGATTGAAACTCACTCGAGTCGCCATCGACCCCGGCCACGGCGGGCACGACCACGGCACGACTGGCCCGGGAGGCCTCGTGGAAAAGGACCTCGCGCTGGATCTGGCCAAACGTCTCGGCGCGCTCATTGAGCAGCGGTTGGGCGCCGAAGTCGTCTATACGCGTGAAACCGACGTCTTCATTCCCCTGGAAGAGCGGACGGCCTTGGCAAACCGGATGCGCGCCGACTTGTTCCTTTCGATCCATGTGAATTCGTCGCGGGTTCGCTCGGCATCCGGGCCCGAAGTCTTCTATCTCAACTTCACCGACTCGAAGGACGATCTTGAAGTCGCCGCCCGCGAGAACGCCGGCCACGGCAAGTCGATCTTTGAACTCAGCGAACTACTTCAGAAGATCGCGTTGAAGGACAAGATCGCCGAATCGAGTGAGTTTGCCCGCCGCGTCCAACTGTCGCTCTACAAGTTGAATTCCCCTCAGGCGCGGGCCCGGAACCGGGGCGTGAAGAAGGCGCCCTTCGTCGTTCTGATCGGCGCGTCCATGCCCTCCATCCTTGCCGAGGTGGGCTTTGCGACAAACCCGCGGGAGGAGGGGCTCATGAAACGGTCCGACCACCGCGACCGGATTGCGGATGCCCTCTTCCAGGGGTTGGCCGACTACGCCGCGACGCTGAGCAAGATGACGGTCGCGCAGGAAACTTCTCCAGGCACGGGCCAAAACGTCAAAAGATAGCCTCGCCTGACTAGCTGACCGCTTTGCGCGTCTGTCCAAGCTGTTCCGGCAGTTGGAATGATACCCGGTTGCGGCCCTGCCGCTTGGCCGCGTAGAGTCCTTCGTCGGCTGCGCGCACCAGCAGGTCCGCGGGCATTGCGATGCCCGGAGGCATGGAACTAGCGCCGAAGCTGGCCGTCACCTTGATCTCGTGCCCATCCACAATCACTGGCGTCCTCTCAACGGCCTGCCGGATCCGCTCGGCGTGGCTCAATGCACGCAGTTCGTCGCATCCCGGCAGTACGATCAGGAACTCCTCACCACCAATGCGTCCAAGGGCATCATAGCCGCGGATCATGCCCATCACGCGCCGCACGACCTCGCGCAGGGCTTCGTCGCCCGCCGCGTGGCCATGCGTGTCATTAATCTGCTTAAAATGATCCAGATCCAACATCACCACCCCAAGATGGCGTGTCTCGCGCTCGGCCCGGATCGTCTCCCGGCTGAGCGTCTCCAGGATGACCCGACGGTTCCAGCAGCCTGTCAGCGCGTCGCGGGTCGCCTGCTCGCGAAGCGCTTCCTGCGCAAGCATGAGTTGATTCTGTAGCTCGATGATGCGCCGGCCCGCGCGGAGCCGGACTTCGAGTTCGTGCTTATCGAAGGGCTTGACGACATAATCGTCGGCTCCCGCCCCCATGCCCTCCACGATGTCTTCGCGCTGGCTTTTCGCCGTGAGCAGAATCAGGTAAGTGTAAGGGCTGGTGGCGCGTTCACGGACCAACCGGCAGACCTCAGGTCCGGTGAGCACCGGCATCATCCAGTCCAGAATGGCCAGTTCAGGTGGAGCGTCCCCCTGTAGGCGAGCCAGGGCTTCGGCGCCGTCGCCAGCACAGGTCACTTCGAAATGCCAGCTTTCGAGCGTTGCTTGAAGCAACCTCTGCATCACGAGGCTGTCGTCGGCGATGAGGATCTTCATGCTGCTTGCGCCCGGAGTGTCCAAGTCGCGCTACTCCTGCTCTAGTCACCAGAAGCAGCACAGTCAGTTGCCGGGAGGCGGTCCTCCACTAGGCGAAGGGCGGCTTGTACTGCTAGCCTACATAAACAGTGCGGAACCATCGCTCTACCCTAACCTATATACTATCGGTCTTTCTCGGCGCCGGCACCATACTCCCGGTGTTTGCCGTCGAGCCCATCCGGCTTCAGGCATACAAGAGCAAATCGGTTGCCTTTTACGCGACGGGCGATCCGGCCATCCCGGCGGGGTTGCCGCCGGCGCCACCAGCATTGCCGCTGGCCGAAGTGACCGCTTACGCCTCCGCGGGTCCGGTTCAGTGGATTGGGACCCCGAACGGCCTGATCCGGATCGACAAGTCGGCCGGTCCTCGCGATCGTGTTCAGTACTTCGCATCGCGCCGCTGGCTGCCCGCCGACCACGTCCTGGCTCTGCTCGCAGACGGCGATAGCGTCTGGGTTCGAACCAGGGAAGGTGTATCCCATATCCGGTTCACGCCCTCGACCCTCGATCAGAAGGCCTCGGCCTTCGAACAGCGCATCGCCGCCCGCCACGACCGGCACGGTTTCGTGGCCGATTCGCACTTCCGGACGCCGGGCGACCCGGCCTCAAATCAGAACTTCTCGAACGACAATGACGGGCTGTGGACCGCGATGTACGCCGCCGCGGAATGCTTCCGGTACTCGGTCACAAAATCTCCAGATGCTCTGGCCAAAGCCAGGAAAGCCGTAGAGGCGATCCTCTTCCTGGAGCAGGTCTCGGGGCGGCCCGGGTTCCCGGCCCGGTCCTATATCAAGCCCGGCGAAACTCAGCCAACAGACGGTTTCTGGTACGACGGCAAGGACGGCATCCGCTGGAAGGCCGATACCTCGTCGGACGAGATCGTTGGACACTTCCTGATCTTCGCCCTCGTTCACGACCTGCTGCCCGATCCGGATCTGAAAGCCCGCGTCCGCGCCACCGCCGTCCGCATCATGGACCACATCCTGGGCAACAACCTGTACCTGGTCGACGTCACCGGCAAACCAACCCTCTGGGGCAAGTGGCACCCGGACTATTTCGCCAGCGAGACCGGCCGCCCCGACGGGCCCCTGAACGCGGCCGAGATCCTGATGTTCCTCAAGGTGACCCACCACATCACCGGCGATGCCAAATACCAGCGCGAGTACCTCCACCTGGCCAACGACATGGGCTATGCCAAACTCACCACGCGTTACCTGGAATTGCAGGAGGAGCTGAACTACTCGGACGAGGAACTCGCCCTGCTCTCCTTCTATCCGCTGTTCCTGTATGAGAAGGACCCTGCTCTGCTGGGCATCTACCGCCAGGCGCTGGACCAGTGGTGGAAGAACATCCAGCGCGAGTTGAATCCGCTCTGGACGTTCATCTACGCCGTGGCTAACCCCGCCGCGAAGGTGGACATCGAAGGCGCCGTGTGGACGATGCAGCGGCTGCCGGTGGACCTGGTCAAATGGACGATCCGGAATTCGCACCGCGCCGACGTGGTGAAGTTGGATCAACCAGACCGCCACCGCCGGGCGGAATTCGCCAACCTGCTGCCGGCGGACGAGCGCCCGGTGATGAAATGGAACGGTAACCCGTTCGTGGTCGACGGCGGCTGTGGCGGCTGCGGCGAGGACGACGGGACGACACTCCTGCTGCCTTACTGGCTCGGCCACCACCACGGCTTGTTGATGGGAAAGTAGTTGTGGCCGGCAGATCCGCTTGGCTTCGGCCCCGCCGTTCGGCTAATCTGAAGGCGGAGGAATGGGTGAGTGGTTGAAACCGGCGGTCTTGAAAACCGTTAGCGGGGTAACTCGCTCGGGGGTTCGAATCCCTCTTCCTCCGCCATCTTCTCTGATCAATCCCACGGCGTGCGGCGCCCCCGCTGGCGTTTAGGATACGTCCGGCGGCGTGAGCCTCTCGACACCAAGCGCGGTCTCGAAAGCGTGGGCGATGCGCAGCAATTGGGCATCGCCGAATGGACGGCCAATCAATTGCAGTCCGACCGGCAATCCCGACGGGGTGTACCCGGCGCGGATGACAGCGGCCGGGAAGCCCAGGGCGTTGATGCCGCGCAACAGGCGGGTGGAAGCGACGCGCACGTCTTCCAATTGGCTCGCGACATCGACCGTGTTCTGGCCAATGGGCGGAGCGGCGATGGGGCAGACCGGCGTCAGGATGCAATCGGCCTTGTCGAGGAACATGCGCCATACCTGCTGGAAGCGCGTCCGCAGCCGCTGCGCCTGGACGTAAGCCGTGGCCGGGATGGCGCGGCCGATGTCCACGTTTGAGGCGACATCGGCGCCATAGGACGCGCGGCGCTTGCGCAAGTACGGCTCATGAACGGCGGCGGCCTCGACGGCAAAAGTCAGGTTGGCAACGGCGTTGAGCTGATTCACATCCGGTACGGCGCCCATGACGAAGGTAGCGCCCGCCGATTCGACGTTCTGGGCCGCCAGCAAGATGGTTCGTTTGACGTCGGTGTCAATCTTCTCAAAGAAGAAGTTGCGCGGTAGTAGGACGTGAATCGATTTGAGGACGGCGGCGGGGTCCTCTGGCGCGGGAACGAAGCTCTCCTTCGGCCTACGGACCGACGAGGGGTCCTTGGGATCATGGCCGGCAAGGATTTCGAGCATCAGGGCCGAATCGAGGATGGTCTGGGTGATGGGGCCGACGTGGTCGAGCGAAAAGGCGAGCGGCAGCGCGCCGTATTTCGAAACGAGGCCGAAGGTGCCCTTGAATCCGGTAACGCCGCAGTAGTGAGCCGGGATGCGGATGGACCCTCCGGTGTCGGATCCGGTGGCGGCGAGGGCCATTCCCGTGGCCACGGCAACGGCGGACCCGCCGGACGAGCCGCCTGGAATGCGCGACGGGTCCCATGGATTGCGGATCGGGCCAAAGTGCGGGTTGTTGCAGGTGACGCCGCAGGCGTGTTCGTGCAGGCCCGTCTTGCCGAGCATGACCGCGCCGGCTTCGGCGAGGCGCTCGACGGCTGTGGCGTCAAAATCAGGGACGTAGTCGGCGAAGATCTTCGATCCAGATGTAGTACGGACGCCCAGGGTGCAGAGCAGGTCCTTGTGGGCGATTGGAATGCCGTGCAGCGGTCCGCGGTCCTGGCCCGCGTGCAATTCGGCATCAGCTTGGGCTGCCTGTCGGCGGGCGATCTCCGGAGTCACCGTGATGAACGCATTCAACTGTGGGTTGAGCTTGTCGATCTTGTTGAGACAGCCTTCAGTGAGCTCGGACGACGAGATCTGCCCCGAGCGCAGGGCCTGGGCTGCTTCGGCGACAGTCACTGTGGGTCCTCCTGAACGCGGAAGACCTGGCAGGGTTCTTCCTTCCAGTCGATCATGGCGGCCAGGAGCGTGACGGATTTCTCCATGGCTTCCAGCCGTTCCTTCTGAGTCTCGTTCAATTCGATGCCGCGCGCCTCGGCGGCCTTGCTCCAATCGGCCATGGTTTAATCATGGCATGGACGAGCTGACCAACCTGGGACTGGTACGGGCTTTGACGGCTTTCGACGACGAAGAGCGGATGCTGGCCGCCATGGTGGCCGATTTCGCAAGAAACGAGGTCGTACCCATACTGCGGCGCATGGACGACGAAGGTGTATTCGACAAGTGTTTGCTCAGGAAGTGTTTCGAGCAGGGGCTGATGGGCATTGAGATCCCTGAACAGTATGGAGGGCAGGGCGGCACATTCATCCACGCGTTGATCGTGATCGAGGAGTTGGCGGCGGTGGACCCCTCGGCGGCAGTGATCGTTGACGTACAGAACACGCTTGTCAACAGCGCCGTGATGCGGTGGGCGACCTTGGAACAGAGGCAGCGATGGCTGCCCCGGTTAGCAGCGGACACGGTTGGCGCGTATGCTCTGTCCGAGGCGAGCGCCGGATCCGATGCGTTCGCGCTGCAGGCGCGCGCGGTCGAGGACGGCGACGACTATCTGGTGTCGGGTCGAAAGCTGTGGATCACCAACGCGGCCGAGGCTGGACTGTTCCTGGTGTTCGCGAACGTCAACCCTGAGGCGGGATACAAAGGGATCACCTGTTTTGTTGTCGAGCGTGGCGCAAGCGGGCTCTTGATTGGCCGGAAAGAGGACAAACTCGGCATCCGGGCATCATCGACCTGCGAGGTCGTGCTGGATGGGGTGAGGGTACCGAAACAGGACGTGCTGGGCGAGCCGGGCAAGGGCTACAAGATTGCCATCGAGACGCTGAACGAGGGGCGCATCGGCATCGGCGCCCAGATGGCGGGACTGGCGCGCGGCGCGTTGGGCCACGCCGTCGCGTATGCAAAGCAGAGAAAGCAGTTCGGACGCCCGATCGCCGAGTTCCAGGGCGTTCAATTCGATCTCGCCCGGATGGCAACCGATATCGAGACGGCGCGTCTACTGGTGTATAACGCCGCAAGGTTGAGGGAAACCGGCGCCCCGTTTGTGAAGGAAGCGGCGATGGCGAAATACTGGGCTTCGCAAATGGCCGAAAACGTGGCTTCCCGCGCGGTTGAGATCTTTGGCGGCGCGGGCTTTACGAAGGACTACCCGGTGGAGAAGTTTTATCGCGATTCGAAGGTCGGACGCATCTATGAAGGTACGTCAAACATGCAGCTGCTGACGATCGCAAAGCAGATACTGGGATGAGAGGAATGAACATGACACGACTGGCGATTGTATTCGTGTTGGCCGCCTCGGCCTGGGGCCAGCAGATGAGCGAGGCGGACGTCGATGCAATCATCCAGAAGTTCGCGGCGAAAGAGGCCGAGTTTGCCAGGGCGCGGGAGAACTACACCTACCGCCAGCGCTACAAAATCGAAGAGCTTGATATGAGCGGAAAGGTGGTCGGCAAGTTGGAGACCGTCGCCGACATCATCTTCACCTCGGACGGCAAGCGTACCGAGCGGATCGTCTTCGCGCCGATGAATACGCTTCAGGGGCTGCAGATGACCCCCGAGGACGAGCAGGACTTGCGAAACGTGCAGCCATTCGTGCTGACGACAAAGGACATTCCTGATTACAAGATCCGCTACATAGGCCGGGAGAAGATCGACGATATCGGAACGTACGTATTCGCGGTGAAGCCGAAGCGGATGGTGGAGGGCAAGCGGTATTTCGGCGGCACGATTTGGGTGGACGACCGGGATCTGCAGATTGTGAAGACATACGGACGGGCGATCGGCATCGGCAAGCGAGTCGAGAAGCAGCGCTTCCCAAAATTCGAGACATGGCGCGAGCAGATCGACGGCAAGTACTGGTTCCCGACCTATACCGCGGCTAACGATACCCTGGCGTTCGAAAGTGGCCCGCTGCCCATCAAGATGCTGGTGACTTACAAGGACTACAAGCAGTTCAAGAGCGAATCGACGATCACGTATGGAGATGAGGTGGACCAGCCGAAGCCGGCGCCGCCGAAGAAACAGTGATGGTTGCAGCGTCGCAGTTCTCGCTCAAAAGGCGGCCTTGGCCTGGTCGAGACCGCGGGCGGATCGCGGCCGGGGCGGTCTGCTTGGTGCTGTTGTCCGTGGGCCGGCTTGCGGGACAGCCGGGCGGAGACTCGGACAAGGCAACGGCCAGAGTCGTTGAGAAGCAGGAGGCGCCCTCAGGTCCAGCCAGGCCGAACAAGACTGAAGCCCCGAAACAAGACGCATTGCAGGGCATGCGCTTGAATCACGTGACTCCCGAGAAGTTCAAGGCGATGGTGGATTCGGGAGAGATTCAGATTCGCACAGAACACCTCGGCTCAGTGAAGACTGGTGCGCGCATCGCGGAGTTTTCGTTGGAGGCGCTTGACGGAAGTGTGTGGACACTGGAGTCGCTTCAGGGGAAGATCACGCTGATGGCCGTGTGGGCCACATGGTGCCTTCCTTGCCGGGCTTCGCTTCCGCGTATCCAATCCGCCTACGAAGAAGGGCAAAGGACACAACGGTTCAGGGTCGTGACGGTGAACATCGACAAGGAACGTGAGCCAGTGGTTGCCTGCATGAACGAGGCGGGATATAGCTTTCCCGTTCTTCTCCAGGGCAGCGAGTGGGCGAAGAGAATGATCGGCACCAAACAGTCCTTGGCCATCCCTTTGTACCTGACCATCGGCGAGGACGGGATCGTGAAACAAGCGAAGACCGGTTCCATCGCCTCCGGGAAGGATCTTCTGCAAGAACTCGGCTTGAATCCGGTCCGCGAGTGAACTGATTTTGCCCGCGAAGTGAGTTACTCGGTTCTAATAGCTGATCGGCATGTCGGAGTTGAGCACGATCACGCGAACCGCATCCACTCCACCAGGGCCGAAGTCCCAGCCGAGGACTTCAACTAATGATTCTGCGGAGAGCCGGGTTGCCGCAATCCCCGCAATGGGAAGCAAGCGGACGGTCCGGCCTGGGCCTGATTGGCTGGAGCCGATGCGGCACTCAGAAATCTGGAGATTGCCGGCGAAGCCGCAAAACGAGTGCCCTTGGACTTCCGCGTTTCAAACCCAGGTATTGAGTGGCGGAAGGTCGCCGGATTGCGGGACATACACGTCCACGAGTGCGCCAGTATCATGCTGGGGATCATCTGGGACGTCATCCAGAACAAACTGCCGGATCTGTGTGAGCGACTCACCAAGATCTCCGGGACGCCGTCAGAAAGCCAGTTTGAAGACTGATCAACCTACCCGGCTCCTCAGTCACCATGAGTTAGCGAGTTGAGCGCGGCGTGCGGGCGAAGTCGAAATAGCTCCTTCAGGGGCATCTGGTTGATGAAGGTAACCACCAGGACGTAGTTGTTCTCCAGACGGCCTCCGGCCATGGGCTTGAACCGCTGGTTGAAAACGCCGGTTTCAATCCCGTATCTCTTCGACGGCCGGAAGCCAAGACCGGCATAGATGCGGTTCTGATCGAAAGTGGAGTGGCCGGCGTACCCGAAGCGGAGAAACATCTCGTTGTAAAGGCCGAGGTAGACCACCGGCCGGTCGTCCTTCGCTTTCTTAATCGGAATGTCGGTGCGGATCATATAGCGGACCCGTTCTTGAAGGTTCCAGGTGCGCTCACGCCCGGGCTCGTATCCGCTGCCAAGGAACCTCTGATCGAAACGGAAGCGATGGCGAAGGGCCAATTTTCCAGCCGGCTGGCCAACCACGATCTGCTCCTGCAGCCGGTGCTCCGGAGACGCGCGATTCGTCGAGGCGAGCCCTTCGGGGTGGGAGTTGAAGTAGGAGTAAGCGGCGGACAATTGGACATTCCGGCTGAGCTGATAGTTAACGCCGGGCCGGATGTTCCACTGATTCCACAGCGCGTCGTTCATCTGCCGCCAACTGCCGTCAAAATGAAAGCCCCACTTCGAACTGACTGCGTGATCGGCGCTGTAAATGAACCACTGCTGGCGCTTGTCATAGGGCGCCGAACCCGTCTGCGCGCACAGCGGTGCGGCTGCCAGCAGGAAGACAACGAAGGCGCGGCCGGAGCGGTTGGCGAGACCTGTGTAACTCAATTGAAACAATGCGCTGAAGCTCAATTGTACTGAAGCGGCGGCCATCGGTGATAATCGGAGCGTGAAGTTGCTGGTCTTTTCCGACATCCATGGCGATGCTGCGGCTCTCGGACGGCTGATGGAGAGTGAAGCGGACGCCTACGTTGCGGCGGGCGATCTGTGCACCTGGTCACGCGGACTGGACGCCATGGGCGCTATCCTGCAGCGGCGAGCAGGCAAAGTGTGGGTATTGCCTGGCAACCACGAGAGCGAGTCACAGGTCGAATCGATGTGCGCCGCTCGCGGCCTGAACCCTCTGCACGAGCGCAGCTTTCGACTGGGCGCTTACACGGTGGCCGGACTCGGCTATTCCAACCCGACCCCTTTCAACACGCCCGGCGAGTACTCCGAAAGGGAACTGGCTGAGCGGCTCGATCCATTTGCCGGGTTGAAGCCGCTGGTCATGATCTGCCACTGCCCACCAAAGGGCACCCTGCTCGACCAGGCTGGCTTTGGCTTGCATCTGGGCTCGACGTCGGTCGCCGCTTTCATCGACCGGGCGCAGCCAGAGTACTTCGTCTGCGGCCATATCCACGAAGCGGCGGGGAGGACCGCGGTGATCGGTGGCACCAGGGCGTATAACGCCGGCAAGGCGGGCGCCATCCTGGACTTACCGGAAGAAACCGGACGAAGTTAATATATGGTTCAGTCATGAATCGGAGCACCCTGTGGGACTGCAGGCGATGAACGAGAAAGTGCATCCAATCCCTGAGGGATTCCATACCCTGACGCCCCACCTCATGGACTTGCCGTCGCCGGGGAGATGTCGCAGATTACCGCGCCCGGCATGTACGATTATCCGGGACCGCATGCGGGCGAAACGGACCCGACAACGCCCAACGGTCCGGTCGTCTTCGCGGCAGTGACGCCGGGCCCGCCAGAGCCCATAGGCCCGGCCCTGGCCTTCGGGTTCTTCCTCGACTTGGCGGCAGGCCTTTCTGCGGCGTGGTTGCTGGCGCAGACCGCCGGCCTCGGCTACTGGCGCAAAGTGTGCTTCGTGGCCATGCTCGGCCTGCTGGCGTCCATCATCATCCAGGCGTCGGCATGGAACTGGTTCAGCTATTCGGGCCACTTCACTGTCGTTCAAATCCTGGACACGACGCTGTCATTCGCCCTGGCCGGACTGGCCATGGCTCGAGTCATCAGGACGGCTTAGCCCTCCGGCGCTTCGCCCACCAATTGAATCGCCGCCGCTCATCAGCCGAATCCGACCGCTCATTGAGTTCGCACTTCCCTTCCTGGCGGGTCTCCGGCATTGTGCCAGTGAAGGAGGACGAACCATGCGGGCAACGATTTGTCTGGTGCTGGCACTTCTGATGACTTGGCCGGCGCATGCGGAGCGATTGGCGCCACGCGTTGCGGCGGCGCGGACGTCGGATGGGGCGGCGGTGGAAGTTGTGTTGTCAACCGGGGAGAAACTAAAGGGACGGCTCTTTGGCGTGACCAGGGATGGAGTCACGATCATCCCAGGCAAGAAGGGCGGCAGCCTGCAGCCCCGTGAAATCGCCTTCAACGAAATGAAGTCGTTCAAACAGAGGCCGGCGGTGGCGAGGAACGTGCTGGCAGGATTTGGCGTGCTTGTCATCGTCGGGACGGTCGTGATGATTGCGCTGGGCAATTGAAATGAGGTTGGTGATGATGAAACGGATGCTGGCATTCGTTCTGGTGTTGGGGGTGTTGTGTCCGGCAGCTCAGCCGCCGGCGGCGAAGGCGAACACGCTGAGCACTGGCACGGTCGTCATCCTGCGGCTCACATCCGGTGAGGAGGTCCGCGGCAGGTTGCTGGGTGCCACGGCAGAGGCAGTCACAGTGATGGCGGCGACGGCGGACACGGTGTCGGAACGCGCGATTCCGGCGAGCGAGATCAAGTCGATCCGGCAACCGTCGAACAAGGTGCGGGACGTATTTGCGGTAATAGGTGGGTTCTACCTTGTGCTGCACATGATCGCGGTAACAGTGTTGCTGGCCTCGGGGAACTAGGTGTCCGGCACGCCATGAGCGCTCCGGCTCGACTATGATGACGCTTGACGTGATCCAGGTAATCGGCCGCATCATCTTCGGCTTTGGCGCGCTGGCCTTCTCCGGTCTGACGCTGCTCTGGTTTCGCCAGCACCGCCAACCCCACTGGCCCTGGCCCTCGCCGTTCTATCCCTGGCTCTTCTCCATCCTCGCCGGTTGGTTCGTGCTGAATCTGGCCACCGGCGGTTTTCTTGTCCTGCTCGCTGCCGCCTGCGTCTTTCCGCCCCTGCTCCACCGGCTCTCTGAGCGCAGGGGCGCCTGGGCCACATCGGTCCTGGCTGCGTTCATCGCCGCTGCGGCGTTGGCAGCGGAATTCGTAGGGCGGAGTGCGGCCCTCGATACACCTCTCTCGGCCTCCTACCTCACTTTGCTCGGCTTGGCCCTGTTCGCCAGCATTCGTCCCGGCTCCTCCAGCGCGAGCCGGATCTGGTTTGCCATTGCGGCCCTTGCGGCGGCTGTGGCTGCCGTATGGGTGCGCCATCCGGCGCTCACGCTGTTTCTGCGATCCCTCCCCCTGGCGTTTCTGTTCGTCGAAAGCTACGAACGGCGCAGGTTCCTCTTCCTCGACCTCTTCGTGAAGTGGGTGGCGTACTATCTGATCGCCCTCAGCGCCGTATTCGGCTTGATCACCACAGCGCAAGGACGCTTGCCCGCCTTCGTGCTGTCGCTGGCCCTGCTGCCGCTGCTCTATCTCATCCCCGCCATCTGCGGCATTGTGGGCGGCCGGTTGGATCGAGTGCTCTGGCATCGGCCGATGCAACTGCTTGAAGCCCAGCGGCTTTTCATCGAACGAACCCAGTCCGCGGCCACGGAGCCCGCTCTGGCTGAACAGGCAGGGCAAGCGCTGGGCGAGATCTTCGGTGCGCCCGCACGCGTCCTGCACGAATCGGCTCCCATCACCGAATCCGCTGCCCGCGCCGCCATCCGTTCTCGTGACCGTAGCCTTGGCTGGCTTTCGATCGGCCACCGCGCCGACCGCCGGCCCTACTTCAGCCAGGACCATCAACTCCTCGATACTCTCGCCGCGCTCTACGCCACAGCGCTTGAGAACCGTCGCGCCCAACTCCGCGCCGTCCAGGCCCAGATCAACCCGCACTTCCTGTTCAACTCGCTCAATACCATCGCTTCGCTGATCCATGATGACCCGGAACGCGCCGAATCCACTGTCCTGCGATTGGCCGGCGTATTCCGCCATGCGCTCGAACGGGCACGCTCGGAGTGGACCACTCTCGAATCCGAATTCGCCTTCATTGCCGATTGCATCGCCGTCGAACGTGAACGGTTCGGCGCACTGGACGCCGAAATCCTCTTGCCCGAGGAACTCAAGTCCACCCGCATCCCCTCCATGGCCCTGCACATTCTGGTGGAAAACGCCTTCAAGCACGGCATCTCCAAGGCCGCCCCGCCACGCCGCATTGAGATCTCCGCCACACGGCAATCCGGGCGACTCCTCCTGCGTGTCGCCGACAACGGGCCCAGCCTGTCTCGCCCTTATGATTCAAGCGGCCGCGGCCTCGCAATCCTTGAGGAACTCCTCCACCGCCACTACGGACCGCACGCCCGCTCCACACTCGCCCGCGACGAGACGGCCGGACTCACCGTCGCCCTACTGGAGATCCCCGCATGATTCGCGTGCTCATCGCCGACGACGAGGCCCCCGCCCGCCGCCGCTTACGCCGTTTGCTCTCGGCACACCCTGTAATCGACATCTGCGGCGAAGCCGCCACCGGGGTCGAAGCCTTGGCGCTGGTGGCCGGACTCAAGCCTCAAGCCCTGTTTCTGGATATCGAGATGCCTGGCGCCACCGGCATAGAGGTTGCCGCGTCGCTGCCTTCACCCGCCCCGCGCATCATCTTTGTGACTGCGTATGACCAGTACGCCGTCGACGCATTCCGACTCAATGCGCTCGACTACCTGCTCAAACCGATCGAACCCGCGCGCCTCGCCGAATCCATCGATCGATTGAGACGCGAATCGCCTCCGCCCTCGCTCCTGCGTGTCGAACGCCTGATAGTATCCAGTGGCGACCGGTGTCTGGTGGTCGAGGCAACCGAAATCGAGTGTTTCACCTCCGAAGCGGGCCAGACCCACCTGTGGGGCCGCCGACGGGACGGTACGGCCTTCGACTACTATATCGGCCTGACGCTTAACGAACTCGAAGCTCGCCTGGACCAGGCGGCTTTCATCCGCGTGTCGCGCGCGTCCCTCTTGCGGGTGGCGGCGATCGAATGGGCTCATCCGGCGGAATCATCCGGAGGCGAGGTGAAACTGCGCGGCGGCCTCATTCTGCCGGTCTCCCGCCGCCGCTGGGCCGCCATGATGCGGGCTCTCGGCCGCGCCGGTCCCGCAAGCCGCCCGCCAGGTCAACCGGATACCCCGCATGCAGTCGCTGGACGGCGGACACCTTAGGCCCTTGCACGAACTTCCGGCCTGGATCCGCCATGACTCGGATTCCCCCTTGTGGATGTTCTGAGTCTGAACCCGTGTCTTACAATTAGTGCTAGTCTGCCCGGAAGGCTTGTATCGAGCCTGAACGCTGACCAGCAACGTGATGAATATGCCCGCGTGCGGTGGCTCGCTCCACGGCTACACCCCGGCGACCGGCACTATCGGCATCATCGGCAGCGTGGAAGGTTCGCCAGGTTTTTCGCGGCGTCTGATTCTGAGGGAAGAAATGTTCCGGAGGCAAGAAGGACTTTTCATGCGCAGACTGGTGTACTATCTCTGTCTCTTCCTGCTGTCAGCGGCGCTCTGCGCCCAGACTGTTTCGACGGGGGTACTGGCCGCACGCTGGCACAGTTCCGGTTTCGTCGGCGACGACAATTACAACGCAGTTACAGCGGCGAGCGACGGCAAGATCTACTATGTCATCGCCGCTCACGGGATTGACCTGGGCGCGCAGATGTTTTCCTACGATCCGGCCAGCGGCAGGGTCGTTCATCTGGCCGACTTGACCGAAGCCAGCGGTGAAAAAGGGCTGAAGTCCATACCGCACGGTAAGAGTCACGTCAATTTCTATGAGCACAAGGGTAAGCTCTATTTCGCGACTCACATGGGTTACTACCAGGTGGTCGATGGGAAAGAACTGGTAGGAGTCCCTCCGCCCGGCTACAAGCCCTATCCCGGTGGCCACTTTCTCGCCTATGACCTGGCCAGCGGAAAGATCGACAAGTTGGCCACCGCGCCGATGAACGAGGGAATCATCACAATGTCGATGGATACGCGGAAGGAACGGTTGTTTGGGCTGACCTGGCCATCCGGAAGGTTCCTGATGTACGACCTGGCAAAGCGGGAACTGAAGGACTTAGGCCTCACGGCGGGTGAGGGGGAGAAGGGTGTGGGAAACATGTTCCGGGTCGTATGCCGTGCTATTGCCGTCGACCCGTTCCACGAAACCGCCTTCTTCAGCGACTCCACGGGCGGAATCTGGCGCTACGACGGGGTACAGCCGGAGAGAGAACCTCACACCATCCCCGGGTCCAGCCTGAAGCGCCCCATTCTGGGAACGTGGGATCCGAACAAACCGGGCCACATGGGCTACAACTGGCGGCAAGTTGTCTGGTACCCGCCGGAGCGTGCCTTCTATGGGATCCACGCCAACACTGGCTACCTGTTTCGATTCGATCCGGTCGGCGGCGGCATTGAGGTCGTAGAAAGAATCGCTTCGGAGAAAACCATTGCCATGGGCCGGTTCGACGCGTTCCCGTACGGCTACCTCGGCTTGACGCTCGGCCCCGACGGCCACACACTGTACTTCCTCACGGGCACCCCACAAGGAGAGGAGATTCACTTCGTCACGTATCACATTCCCACGAGGAAGTACACCGACCACGGGGCACTGGTGCTGGACAACGGACGGCGGCCCAATTGGGCGCAATCGATCGCCGTAGGGCTCGATAAGCGCATCTACACGGTGTCAAAGATCATGGAGAAGGGGAAACTCAAGGTCGACTTGCTGAGTTTTGCCGATCCTCTTCAGACCGCGCCCGCACCCGAACCGCAGTATGAAGTGGTTCGATCCTGGCTGAACCCGGCCGGCATGCCGAGCCCGCTCAAGGAGGTGCATTCGCTCTGCTTCGACAAGGAGGGCAATCTCATCCTGGTCGACAGCGTTGGATCGCGTGTGCATCGATTCACGCCGGAAGGCAAGTGGCTTTCCGAGATTGGGCTCGGACCCGGAAGCGGACCCGGCCAGTTCAATCGGCCGCGCGATGCACGTGTTCACAGTTCCGGCGAGATCTTCGTTTCCGACGCGAACAATTACCGTATTGAGGTTTTCAGTCACGAAGGGAAGTTTCTGCGCATGTTCGGCAGCAAGGGGAGAGGGCCGGGACAATTGCTGCGGGGCCACGGATTGGAGTTCTCTGTGGATCACGCGAGGCTCTATGTCGTGGATGTCGATAACAACCGCATCAGTGTGTTCAAACCTTCGGGGGAATTCCTGTTCAGTTTCGGCAACAAGGGCGAAGGGCCGGGCGAGTTCCGCGATGCCCACGGATTAGGCATCGCGCCGAACGGCGATGTGATCGTCTCCAACTACTACGGGCCGGCCCAGCGGTTTACAGCCGACGGCAAGTTGCTCTTCGACTTCGCGCCGGCGGGCTTCCGCGGCTGGATGCACTTCCACAGCATGACCACCGACAACCAGGGTAATTCTTATCTGGCGGCACGCAACCAGGACCGCCGCAACGCCATCGCCATCTACGACAACCGCGGAGCATATGTGACGGCTATCACGGCGATGGCCGCGGAAGGGGAACAGGGCGTCAAGACGGCCGCCGTCGACGACGCCGGAAACGTATACGTCGCAGTGGAGAGCCGAGACAAGCACGGCGTGCAAGTGTTCCGGAGGAAGCCATGACGGCGTGGGTGGTTGCGTCTCTGGCGGCGGCAGGAACGTCCGTGCTCCGCGGCCACCATGGGAACTTCGCTCCGCCTACTCCAACCGATACTTGTGATGCAGCCCGCCGGGAACCCGGTGTCGGTTTTGACGAAGTGCGCTGCAGGAAACCTCTGGCCTGACTTGCCGCTCTGGAACCCGGGCCTGGATCAACTGTTGGATCCCGGGCCACAACGCATTGGTGAACTGGCCGGACACAACGGACAGGCAATCTCGGCTGGAAGGGCGCGCTTCGAGAAGCGGCATAAACCTGACCCAGCAGTGTAGAATGATCCATAGGCAACTATGGTACTGACAAGGCAAGAACTGATTTCGTCCCTCCAGAATGAAGTCCGCATCCTCGTGCACCTCTGCGGCAAGGTGGAGCCGGGAATGCTCGACTACAGGCCCACTCCGAAACAGCGCAGCACGATCGAGTTGCTGCGCTATCTCACCGTGATGGGGCCCGTCCTCGTCGCGTCAATCAAAGCCGGCTCGTTCCTCATGGATCAATGGAACGCCGCTGAGGCCAACGCGGCTTCGATGGATTTTGCCGCGATCGTGAAGGACCTCGAATCGCAGGCGGACCAGTATGCTGCCGCAGTGAATGCCTTCTCCGACGAAGAGTTGCGCAGCGACATCGAGATGTTCGGCTCGAAGGGCAAGCGCGGACCCATGCTCGTAGGCATGGTGCTGTGTGGGCATGCCGCTTACCGGACCCAACTCTTCTGCTACCTCAAATCCTGCGGCCGCGAGGAACTGAACACCATGAACCTCTGGGCCGGCGTCGACGGGACGATGTAGAGCCCTCGGCGGGCGCGCCCTTCCAGCGCACCCGCCAATGTCACACGGCGCGGTCCCTGATGCGGTAATCCGCCGAATCCGACCTCAACTGCTCCATCAGCGCCTTCATCTCGGTCGCAACCTTCGTCTCTTTCTGTGCCACGTTCGTTTGCTCGCCTTGATCCGTCGCAAGATCGTACAACTCCACCTCGTTCCGGCTTCCGTTCCGGACTCCCTTCCAGTCGCCCTTCCTCACTGCTTGGCTGAACACCTCCCTGTCGTGCCCATACTCCCAGTAGAGCGGCCCGCCCTGTTTGCGCAGCGTCCCCCGGAAGCACTCAGCAAAGGAGCGCCCATCGAGTCCCGCCGGCGCGCTCAGACCCGAAATCTCAGCCAGGGTCGGCAGAACGTCCCAGAACGCCACCACCGATTCATTCGTCGTCCCCTTCGCAATTCGTCCCGGCCATCGCGCCACGAGCGGCGTCCGGATTCCGCCCTCGTACAGGTCGCGCTTCACTCCTCGCAACCCTCCTCCGCTTCGGAAAAATTCAGGGCTATGCAGCGCTTCGGCCGATGGTCCGTTGTCGCTTGTGAATAGCACCAGCGTGTTGTCATCAAGCCCGAAACCTTTCAGCGTTGTCAGCATCTGCCCCACGGCTGAATCCAGCCGCGTCACCATCGCCGCATACTTCTTCTCCACCTCGGGCCACGCCTCGTTCTCGTAGGGCGCGGCACTCGGCACATCCTGCGACATGGGCGACTTCCGTGGAAAATCCGACCAATGCGGCAGCGTTGGCGCAAAGTACAGGAAGAACGGCCGCGTCTTGTTCTCTGTGATGAATCGCAGCCCGCGCTTCAGGAAGAGGTCCGGCGAATACTGCTTCCGTGTGTTCGCCCGATTGCCCGTCAGCAGCACTTCTTTCTCGTTGTCCCAGAGATGCTCCGGATAGTACGTGTGCGCGTGGTCCTGATTCAGGTATCCATAGAACTCGTCGAATCCCTGTTGCGTCGGTGTGCCCCACGACCCCGGATTCCCTAGACTCCACTTTCCGATTCCGCCCGTGCGATACCCGGCCTGTTTCAGAACCTCGGCAATCGTCACGTCCGAGGGCTGCAGAAACACGCCGTGCGGGATGTTGTCTCTCACGCGGCAGTGCCCTGTGTGCAGGCCGGTGAGCAGCGAGCAGCGCGATGGGGCGCAGACGCTGGAACCCGCATACGCCTGCCCGAAGCGCATTCCTTCGGAAGCCATGCGGTCGATATGCGGCGTCCGGATCCTCGTCTGGCCATAACAGCCAAGATCCCCCAGCCCAAGGTCATCCGCCAGGATCAGTACGATATTGGGACGCGGCGGAGTCTGTGCCTCGGCCGCCGCGCCGGGAACCGCCGCGAGCGATGAAAGAAATTCCCTGCGCCTGATGTCGCACCTCCACTACACGAGATCTCCAGATTGTCGCACGGGCTGGGATGGGCGAACTGCGAGTTGGAGGAAGGGTCAGTTTGATGGCGCCGGATGCCGATTCCAGCAGACGTGCCAGCAGCGGCCGATCCCGCCGGGAGAATCTCAGCCAGGCGCGCGAGTCAGGCGCAACTTGATGACTTCAGGCCGGACGCGCTCGAGTGTGACACCGGGCGGCAGGTCCAGATTGGCTGGCCCGACTTTGAGCGTGACCGCGCCAGAGCTTGTGTCCCCCACGTTGCACCGGGCCACCAGGCGGGTCAACTGGAGAGAGGAGAGCAGCCACGATGCGCCGCGGAGTTGGACTTCCACGTGGGTCGCCGACTGGCTCGTAATCTCCATGCCGGCCGGTACGCCCGAGAACTCGACGGGCACGCTCACGGTTCTTACCATCGCGCCCACACCCATGATAGACATCAGCCACAGCACCGCTGCGATGCTGGCAGCCGCCAGCTTGTACTCCATGTCGGCGAATAGCCAGCGTCTCAAGCGCGCCAGCGCAGGCACCCGGGTAGCCGTGGTCAGCGACTCCAGCGTCGCGGCCAACGACTCCGGCGTGCCAGCCAAGGTTGCCTCCAAGCCATTCATCAGCGTGACCTCCCCGCGCTCCTCCGACACGACCACCACCAGCGCGTCACATCGTTCCGCCATCCCCATGGCCGCCCGGTGCCGGGTGCCGTACTGTGAAGGAACATCGCGGCTCTGCGTCAGCGGCAGAACCACGCCCGCCCGGGAAATGCGTTCGCCCTCAATCAGCAGCGCGCCATCGTGGATGGGCGACTGCTTGTTGAAGATGGCGGCGAGAATTTCCGGAGAAACCTCCGCGCCGAGGGGAGTGCCGCCGCTGACCAGTTCGCTCATGGAATCCTTGCGCGCGATGACAATCAGGGCTCCAACACGATCCGCCGCCATGGCGAACGCCGCTCGGCTGATCATGTCCTGGAGCCTGCCTCCGGTGCCGCCCTGCCGGCGCCCGAGCGAGAGCAGGCCGTCAAACCACATATAGGCGTGCCGCAGTTCGGGCTGAAAAAAGAACAGCAGCATCAGTACGAGCAGCCCGCTCGCTATGTTCAGAAGCCAGCCCGTGATCGTCAGATCCACTTGCCACGCGACGCGGGCCAGGGCATGCAGCCCGAAGATGGCCAGAACCACGCGCAGCGCCCGCGTCCCTTTAGCCCACTGAAGCAGGATGTAGACGGCCGCGGCCAGCACCACGAAATCCACCGCGTATTGCCACCTCATCCAGGTCACGGCACTCCCACTTCCTTCACGAGCGTAGCAAAAGGGGAACGAGGCGAGCGCGTCAGCCCGGCGCAGCCGAACTCGGCCTCCAGGGCACCTTCGGCGAGAATCCGGCCTGAGCCCC
>CAZSBK010000014.1:0-70338 GCA_964604945.1 uncultured Candidatus Solibacter sp. | reverse complement strand
CCAACGCCATCAAGGCCGAGCGGGAACTGCCCGATGCCGTGGCCGGTGTGCTTTTGAGGGCCAAGCCCGATCAGGAGCATTGGATCGGCCATGGACTGCCGGAGCAATTGCACGTTCTCTACGACGGCCGGACGATCTACTCGCCACTGAAGACTGATGCCGGCGTCAACCCGATCATCTTCGCCGGACCGGATCAGGTGCGCGCTTCGGGCGTGCTCTGGGAAGAGAACCGCAAGCAACTCGCCTACAAGCCGTTTGTGGTGGTTCAGAGCGCGGGCCGGGGCACGGTGGTCGGATTCACCGCCGACCCGAACTTCCGAGGGTTCATGGACGGGTTGAATGTGGTGTTCCTGAATGCTGTATTCCGCAGCCCGTCGGGCGGCGGACGCGGTGGGGCGATGGAAGAAAACGAATAGGCGGGCGAATAAAAAACGAAAACCAAACGAACTCCCAGGCGCCATGGAGAGTTCGTTTGGCTCGAAGTAACAGATTGGTAGGAAAGAACTTACAGCAGCTTCAAGACGTCCGCCTCGAGCTGCTTCAAGTCGGCCTCACCGAAGTAGGACTTCACCTTCTTCCCTGACTTGTCGTAGAGGAACGACGCCGGAAGAGCGCCAGACCACTTCGGGTCGAGCGAGTTGATGAACTTATCGTCATCCTTCACCCGCTTGATGTAGACGGGCGCGGCGACCTTGGCCTTGTCGAGAAACGCAGCAGCGTCTTTCTCCTGTTCCGGCTCGTCGGCCGAGACGGTGATCAACTGGAAGCCCCTGGCCGCCAGGCGCGCCTGCATGGCGACCAAAGCCGGCATCTCCTTGCGGCAGGGGACGCAGTAGGTGGCCCAGAAGTTGACCAGGACCACCTTGCCTTTCGACGAGGCGACCATCTTGGTGTAGGCCGGCTCGTCGAGCGGTTTCAGATTGGCGGCAAACAAAGTGCCGGCGGCAAGAAGTAGGGGGATGAGTTTGATCACGATTGTTTGCTGGCGCGTTTGATTGTGCAGCCGAAGGCTTTGGACTCGGCCACTGGGACTGGTTTCCCAGTCAGGGCGGCATCAAGGGCATCCTTCAAAGGACGCTTGGAGATTCGCTCCTCGGCGCGGGAATCGTCGATTGAGCCGTGGTAGACGACGTTGCCGGCCTTGTCGAACAGGAAGACCTCGGGCGTGACCTGAGCAGAGAGGCGGTCAGCCAGGCGGTTGTCCTGGTCTTTGTAGACGGCGAACGTGAAGCCGTTCGTCTGGGCATGCTTGGCGGCGTCTCCGGCAGATTCAGTGGCGTTGGAGTTGACGAAGACGAAATCGATGCCCTTCGCCTTGTATTCGCTATAGAGGCTCTTCATGCGGCCGTTGTACGCGTTCGAAACCGGGCACTGCACGGAGACGAAGACGACGGCGGTGGTCTTACCTTCAAGCCCGATGGAGACAGCTTTGCCATCGAGGCCGGTCAGTTTCAGCGGCTCAGCCGCCGGAAGCAGTGCCGCGCAAGCGGCTAAGGCGAGTACTACCTGCCTGAGTGATTTCATTGACTGCGCTCCTTTTCCTTGTCCTTGTCGTTGGTTGTTGCCGCGAGCGGCAGGTTAATGACAGCGTCCAGGCGGGAGTCGAAGACACTGAGCATGCGCTTGTCGCTGGACAGATCGTTGAAGTCGGCGCGGACTTCGTAGTCGATATTGGAGGACAGGTTATGAAATCGGTACTTGCCGTCTACGGGGGTGATGAAGGAAGTGACTTGTAGGGTCTTTAGATTCTTGATTTTGACGACTGCGCCTTTGGCTGGATTGCCGTCGGGCAGGGTGACGACACCTTCCAGGTTGCGGACATTCGGGTCCCGGTTCTTTTTTTTCTTCTGGTTGCTCCACTGGGCGGACAGGGGCAGGGCAAGGCAAAGGCAAAGGGCGGCAAGAAAAAGGCGGCGGGCCATGGAATACTCCTCAACTATGGGATGCGTCAGGGCGCGTTCGGTTTCAGTGTAAGGTAAACATCGACCCGCTCGCTGGCCGAGACCGTGGCCTCCTTCTGTTCCGGGGTGAAGCCTGGGGCCTCGGCGCGCACCTGATAGCGGGCCTCGCCGGCTGGCGGATAGAAGGCAAATTCGCCGCGCGCGTCGGTGAGCACGTGCATCGGCTTGAGTTTCTTCACGCCAGGAGGAAGCGTGACAGGGGTAAGGGTGACCTGGACACGCGGGAAGGCGAATCCGGGGTCACGGAAGACGGTACCGGCGACGACGGCCCGGGCCTTATCGGCGGCCGGCAAGACGGCGGCCAGTGTCAGCAGGCAGAACAACAGCAGTGCCAGCCGGTTACCGCCAATCCTCTTCTTCTTCCTCTTCCTCCTCATCCTCTTCTTCCAGTTCGTCCTCGTCCTCATCCTCATCAAATTCGTCTTCTTCATCGTCGAAGCCTTTGGCTTCGTCGGCGGATTCCAGTTCGATGGGATCGGTCTGGGTCACGATGAACTGGGCGCCACACTCGTCGCACATCAACTCTTCGCCTTCGTCCAGTTCACTTTCATCGACGTCAAGAACGGCATCGCACTCAGGACAAGTCAACATGTGGTTCACCCTCGGTCATTTGAAGTGGCGTGTGGCCTCAACTCAGGATTGTCGCCGAACCTGCATGAGGATGCAACGGCGGCAACCTCGAAAAATCAACGTGTGCGCGCGGCCAAAGAACGAGCCTCGGAGGCGGAGGCTTCGATCGCGGCGTTGAGACGCGCCAAGCTGCCGGCGTCGAGCGTGATCAGGGGGCTTTCCATGCCGGTCCAAGTGCTGATCATGTGCTGAACCTGAAGCGCGCCGAGGCGCATGCACCAGGCGTCGGTGAGCTTCCGGTCACGTTCGGCGGCGAGCGACAGAAGGCTGGCGTGGGGCAGGGCAACGACCAACTCGCGGCGCTGCTCGCCGTCCGAGATGTAGTACTTCAGATCGATGGCATCGGCGTGGCGGATGGAAATGGCGTTTTGCAGCCACCGGAACTCGACTCGCCAGAGGCGGCCAAACGGGTCGGACACATCGAAGTTGCGCAATTGCTCCGTCATTCAAAAACCATCCTAACGCAAGGGCAGCCGAAGCAGACAGGTGACGGCTCAGGCGTAAAGCGAATTCTGGCGAACCAAAGATAGGAACTCGTTACGCGTTTCTTTACGAGTGCGCAGGACACCCAGCATGGAAGACGTGGTGGTGGCCGAGTGTTGCTTCTCGACGCCGCGCATCATCATGCAGAAGTGGCGGGCCTCCATGATGACGCCGACGCCCTGGGCGTCAAGCAGATCCTGGAGACATTCGGCCACTTGTTTGGTAAGGCGTTCCTGGACCTGCAGACGACGGGCGAACATATCGACGATGCGCGGGATCTTGGACAGGCCGATGATGCGGTTGTTCGGGATGTAGGCGACGTGGGCCTTGCCGTAAAACGGCAGGAGATGGTGTTCGCAGAGCGAGAAGAACTCGATGTCTTTGACCAGGACCATTTCGTCGCAGCGCTCCTCGAAAATGGCGCCGTTGACGATTTCCTCCAGGTTGGTCTCGTAGCCGGAGGTGAGGAAGCGCAGGGCTTTCTCGGCGCGCAGGGGAGTGGCCAACAGGCCGTCGCGCGAAGGGTCTTCGCCAATCTCGCTCAGGATGTCCTCGATGTGGGCGGCAATCAGGCCCTCACGGCCAGTCTCAGGGGCGATTCGTTCGATGCGTTTGGCGTTCTTCATGGCTGGTTGGGGGCGCCTGGTGCGCCGATCTCAAAGATGTTGTTTCTGGTCTCGTGGATGCGGATTCCTGCGAGCCGGGCGGTGGCGCCGGAGTGGCGGGCCTCCCAGGCGGCATGCAGGCGGCGTGCGGCCACGATGGCGAGGTTTTCCGTGGTGGGGACCAATTGCGCGAATTCGGGAATTTCTGAGTTGAGGTCGCGGCGGTCCATCGGTTCGACGATCGTCCGCTGAACCAGGGCGTCGAGAAAGCTGAGCGGCAGAAGGCGGCCGGTGACGGGGTCGGGTTGGCCGGCGACGGTCACTTCGAGGAGATAGTCGTGGCCGTGGCCGTAGGGATTGTTGCACTTGCCATAGACGCGGCAGTTCTCTTCGTCCGACAGCGCAGGCGAATGGAGCCGGTGCGAAGCCGAGAAGCGGTAAAGGCGGGTGAGAAGGACTTCGGACATGGCCTAGCGAGGGCCTTCGTAGTCGACGTAGAGGTCTTCCCCTTCGTACAGGCGGACTCGATGGAGCCGGGCGGGAGTGGAGGAGAAGCGGGGTTCCAGGCGCCGCCAGACTTCAATGGCGAGGTTTTCGGCCGTGGGCACGACGCGATCGAAGGGCGGGACCTCGTGGTTCAGATGGCGGTGATCCATGGGGCCAACAATTTCGTCATCAAGGATGGACTTGACGATTTTCAGGTCGATGACCATGCCGGTGACTGGGTCGGCGTCGCCCGAGAGGGTGACTTCGAGGGCGTAATTGTGGCCGTGGCCGCGAAGATTCGCCTCGTTGCCGTAAACAGCGAGATTGGCATTGTCGTCCAGTTGGGGAGAGGCGCAGCGATGAGACGCCGAGAAGTCGACTCTGCGGGTAATGAGCATTGGGGAAGTGCGGCCCTGTTTCGAGGGATGCGCCAGGGCGATCTCTCGATACAATTATAAGGACGCATGAAAACAGAGAAGACAGTAAAGATCATCGAGATCGCCGCGGCTGCCGTACTGGTTGTGTTGGGTTACTTCGTATTTGACAGCATCCGCGAACGGGTGGCGAATGTCGGAGACAATGCGCCCGGTTTCCAGGTGACGACGGCGAAGGGCAAGAACCTGACGCAGAAGGAGTTTGGCGGGCGCGTGCTGCTGCTGAACTTCTGGGCGTCGTGGTGCCCACCGTGCAAGGAAGAGACGCCGTCGATGAACCAGATGGCGCAAGCGCTGGGGCCGAAGGGATTGGTGGTGCTGGGGGTGTCGGTGGACGAAAACCAGGCCGCCTACCAGCAGTTCTTGGCACGGGAACGGGTCGTGTTCGACACGGCGCTGGACGCCACGGCCGAGATTAGCGCCAACTACGGCACGTTCAAGTATCCCGAGACGTACGTGATCGGGCGGGACGGCAAGGTGTTGCGCAAGTACATCGGACCGCGAGACTGGTCGTCGCCGGAGTTGCTGAGAGACATTGAATCGCTGCTCTGAGGAGGGCTGCACATGATCCCATCGGGAGCGCGCCAGCGTCTGGTGGAGGCAGTGGGCCCACGGGGCTATCTCGACAGGGCCGAGGACCTGCGTCTCTACGAATACGACGGCGGCGTGGACAAGGCGCGGCCGGAGGTGGTGCTGTTCCCGAAGTCAGCCGAGGCAGTGTCGGCAATCATGAAGATCGCGGCGTCCAACAAGATTCCACTGTTGGGGCGCGGCGCGGGAACGGGGTTGAGCGGGGGATCGGTGGCGGTGGCGGGCGGGTTGATGGTGTCTTTTTCGAGGATGCACCGCATCCTTGAAATCGACCTGGAAAACGAACGGGCGGTAGTGGAGCCAGGGGTGGTGAATCTGGACTTGACGGCGGCGGTGCAGGGCGATGGGTACTTCTTTGCGCCGGACCCATCGAGCCAGAAGGCGTGCACGATCGGCGGCAACGTGGCCGAGAACGCCGGCGGTCCGCACACGCTGGCCTATGGGGTGACGGTGAACCACGTTCTGGGCCTTGAGATGGTGATGCCGGACGGGCGGATCGTCCAGACCGGCGCGGGCGGCTTCGACACGCCGGGCTACGACCTGCCGGGGGTGCTCACGGGAAGCGAGGGAACGCTGGGCCTGGTGACGAAAGTGACCGTCCGGCTGATGCGCAAACCCGAGGCAGTGAAGACGTTTCTGGCGATCTACGACACGGAGGACGATTGCGCACTGACGGTGTCCGAGATCACCGCGCGGGGCATCACGCCGGCGGCGCTCGAGATGCTGGACGGCACGCTGATGAGGATGGTGGAGGAATCGACCCACGCCGGGTATCCGCTGGACGCGGCAGGCGTGCTGTTAATCGAACTCGAGGGCTTGACCGAGGCGGTGGAGGAGCAGGCCGGTCATATCCAGGCCGCCTGCAAGGCGTGCCGGGCACGCGAGGTGAGGGAAGCGCGGAGCGCGGCCGAGCGGGAACTGTTGTGGAAGGGCCGTAAGAACGCGTTTGGCGCGGTAGGGAGGGTGAGCCCATTTTATTACGTACATGACGGCGTGGTGCCGCGCACGCAGATCGCGCCGACGCTGCGATTGATCAACAAGATCAGCAAGAAGCGCGAATTGACGATATCGAACATCTTCCACGCCGGAGACGGGAACCTGCATCCGCTGATCCTTTTCGACGCCCGCAAGCCGGGCGACATGGAAGCGGCGCAGAGCGCCGGATTCGACATCCTGGAGCACTGCATCAAGGTGGGCGGGTCGATCACAGGCGAGCACGGGATCGGAGTGGAGAAGATCGCCCTGATGGACAAGCAGTTCAGACAGGAGGCTTTGGAAGTGATGCGCAAGATCAAGAGCATGTGCGACCCGTCAGGGCTCATGAACCCCGGCAAGGTGCTTCCGGCGCGCAAGGGATGCGCGGAGATCACGCAACCGCCCATCCACAACCCGGAGGATTTGCTTTGAACCGCCGGGAATTCCTGATGGCTGCCGCCGCCGCGCCGCGGACGCGCCGGACCCGGATGAAGCCGATCGAGCGGATGGAACTGGCTCTAAGGGGCGGAACGCCGGACCGGGCACCGTTCAGTTTCTGGCATCATTTCGGACTCCAGGGCAAGCCGCCGGAGTTCCATGCCAAGGCGACGTTGCACTTCCAACTGGTCTACCGGCTGGACCTGGTGAAGGTGATGAGCGACTTTCCGTATCCAAAGGGAACGGGTGCGAACTGGTGGGAGTTGAAACCGCTAGCCGACCCCTTCCCGGCGCAGATCGAGGCACTGAAGCTGATTCGCGAGGGCATCCAGAACACCAAGTACTTCGTCGAGACCATTTTCAACCCCTACAACGTCGCCGAGAAGTTGTCGTCGAAGGAGGAAGTGAAACGGATGATGACGGAGCGGCCGCAGCAACTGCTGGACGCGCTGGAGGCGATTGCGAAGTCGGAGGCGGCACATGCCAAGAGGGCGCTGGCGGCTGGCGCCAAGGGCATTTTCCTGGCCATCGCCAATGCGCAGGACGCGGTGATGACCAAAGAGCAGTATGAGCGGTTCAGCGCGCCATTCGATAGGATGGTGGCCGGGGCGGCGTCGGGTGCGCCGTTGAATACGTTGCACTTGCACGGCAAGGGCGTGTGGCTGGACCGGTTCTGGAAGGGGTGGGGCGATCCGGTCATCAACTACTCGACAGTCGAGACAGGCGTCGCGCTGGCGGAGGCGCGCCGCAGCTACTCAGGCGTGCTGATGGGCGGACTGGACGAGACAAAGGTGAAGCGGGCGCGGCTGGCGGACTATCAGAAGATGATCAGCGGGGCCAAGGTGGCTGGTCCGAAGTGGTTCTGCACACCGGGCTGCTCGGTGCCGGACGATACGAGCGATGCGAGGCTGTTCCTGATCACGCGGGCCGCGGCGGCCGGGACATAGAGAGGGCGGACGGACCCGTCAAAACAAAAGAAGACCCCGCCTGGAAGTGCGGGCAACCGGGCGGGGTCTTCTTATTCTCTCCCCTGAAGCAGGGATTAGAAATTCACGATGCCGGCGAAGTCCTCGGGTTTGAGGCTGGCGCCGCCAACCAGTGCGCCGTCGATGTCGGGCTGGGCCATCAGGCCTTTCACGTTGTCCGGTTTCACGGAACCGCCGTAGAGGATGCGAACGGCCGCCGCGGCGTCCTTGCCGAACTTCGCCTCGACCAGTCCGCGGATCACCTTGTGAGCGTCCTCGGCGATTTCAGGGGTGGCGACTTTGCCTGTGCCAATGGCCCAGACGGGCTCGTACGCGATGACGATTTGGGCAAACTGTTCGGCAGTGAGAGGCGCCATGCCGCCGTCGAACTGGGTCTGCAGAACCTGGTTGGTACGGCCCGATTCGCGCTGCTCCAGCAGTTCACCGACGCAGACGATGGGCTTCAGACCGGCCTCGATGGCAGCCACGGTCTTCTTGCAGACCGACTCGTCGGTCTCGCCGAAGAACTGGCGGCGTTCACTGTGGCCGATGATGACCCATTGGCAGCCAGCGGCCTTGAGCATTGCCGGGCTGACTTCGCCGGTAAAGGCGCCCTCTTTATTGGTCCAGTAGCAGTCCTGTCCGCCGACGCCGACCTGGCTTCCCGCAGCGCCGTCGACCGCAGCGGCGATGGCGACGAAGGGCGGGCAAATGGCCACATCAGCATGGGCCGAACCGGAAACCAGCGGGATGAATTTCTCGAAGAAAGCTTTCGTGTCGGCCGGGGTCTTGTACATTTTCCAATTGCCGGCCAGCAAGGGTTTGCGCATACGTCAATCTTAGCGCAAAGCAGACCGTTCAGTCTGAATCGCCCAGCCGGTTCAGGACGGTTGCTGCGCGCAGTGCTCGGCGAAGGCCTGCCTGAGGGTTTCTGCGATTTCGGGTGCTGTACTGGATTCGATTTGGAACCGGTGCAGGGCCCAGACGAGCTTGCCCGCACGGAACAGGGCCATCGAGGGAGATGACGGGGGAATGCCATGAAGATGGCGGTGGCGGAGGTGGGCGGCGGCCTCCAGGTCGCCGCCGGCGAAGACAGTCGCCGCAACGTCGGGCCGCACAGCGCTCTGCATCGCCATCACGACGGCCGGTCGCGCCTTGCCCGCGGCGCAACCACAGACAGAATTGGTCACCATGAGAACGGTTTGGTGACTGGAAATCGTTCGGTCCACGTCTTCGGGGGTTCGGGTTTCGAGGACGCCGTGGCGGGTCAAGTCTTCGCGCATGGGCGTGATCAGGACTTCGGAGTAAGGCATTTCCCCATTGTGCACTAATCTGTACTTATTTGTACAGTCCGCGCCAATCGTTACGCCGGACGGAGAGGGGATCGAGGAAGGCGGCCAACCCATTCATCAGGCTGACCTTGGTCCCCTCGACGTTGTTCCAGCGGACGGGGACTTCGGCGATACGCAGGCCGTGCTTTTTGGCGATGAACAGAATTTCGACGTCGAAGCCGAAACCATCGATCTGCTGCCGGGTGGAGACAATCGAGGCGGCGCGGCGCGAAATCAGTTTAAAGCCGCACTGTGTGTCGCGATAGGGCAGGCCGGTCATGAGCCGCATGGCGAAGTTGAAGAAACGCCCGCTGATCTCGCGAAACAGAGACTGGTGGACGCCGATGAGGCTGCGGTCGAGGGCGCGCGAACCGATAGCGCCATCGGCGCGTTTGGCTTCGACGGCGGCAGCGAGTTTGTCGAGTTCGACGATGGGCGCCGAGAGGTCGGCGTCGGTGAACAGGATCCAGTCGCCCTTGGCCTCGGTGAGGCCGTGGCGGATAGCGTAGCCCTTTCCGCGGTTGCCGGGGTTCTCGACCAGGCGGATGCGGCTGTCGGTCACGGCCGCCTCCCGTACCATATCAGCGGTGGCGTCGCTCGACCCGTCGTTTACTACGACAATCTCCGCGAACTCCAGTTTCTGGCCGTCCAGATAGTCGAGGACGGTCCGCAGAGTGGCCGGCAGCCGGTTCTGTTCGTTGTAGGCGGGGATAACAATTGTCAGGGACTTCAACAACGCCCATTTTATAATGGTCTTTCTCCCCCAGGAGCCAAACACTTGTCCCTAGAACAGGAACTTTTCGACCAGCGCTTCACGCGCATCCGCGAAATCGAAGCGCTGGGCTACCGCGCATACGGGCAGCGATTCGATTTTTCACACACCATTGACGCACTCCACGGGCTCTACGGTCCGAAGACGGCCGAGGAGTTGGACGCCGAAAAACCGCGCGTACGCATCGCCGGACGAATCATGACCGTGCGCCGCATGGGCAAGGCCGGATTCATGCATTTGCAGCAGCGCGCGGGCAGGATGCAGATCTACTTGAAGAAGGATGCCGTACCGGAGCGCGACTTCCAGCTCTATCAACTGGTGGACATGGGCGACGTCATCGGCGTCGAGGGCTACATGTTCCGGACGCGAACCGGCGAATTGTCAGTGCACGTCGATTCGATGACGTTCCTGTCGAAGAACCTGCTCGGGCTGCCGGAGAAGTATCACGGACTGGAGGACGTCGAGATCCGCTACCGCCAGCGGTACCTCGATCTGATCGCCAACCCGGAGGTGCAGAGGACATTCGAGACGCGTGCGCGGATTGTCGGGTCGTTCCGCAAGCAGTTGGAGGCCAGGTCGTTCGTTGAAGTGGAGACGCCGATGATGCAGTCGCTCTACGGCGGCGCGGCGGCGCGGCCGTTTGTGACGCATCACAACACGCTGGACATCGACCTGTACTTGAGGATCGCGCCGGAGTTGTACCTGAAGAGGCTGATCGCCGGCGGCATGGAGCGCGTGTTCGAGATCAACCGCAATTTCCGCAACGAAGGCGTCTCGACGCGTCACAACCCCGAGTTCACGATGCTTGAGTTCTACCAGGCTTACGCCGACTATCAGGATCTGATGTCGCTGACCTGCGAGCTGCTCAGAAACGTGGCAATCGATGCGACGGGGTCGTCCGCAGTCGCCTTTCAGGGCGTCGAACTGGACTTCAGCCAGGTGCGGCGATATACGATTCGAGAGGCGGTGTGCGAGTTCTATAAGGGCAAGGAGAAGCCCTCGATGGACGACGTGCGCGATCCGGTATGGCTCGGCCGGCACTCGGATAAAGCGACGGCGGGCGAGGCGCTGGTGGACATCTTCGAGCGCCACTGCGAGGAGGCGCTGATCCAGCCGACGATCATCCACGAATATCCGGTCGAAGTGTCACCTCTGGCCAAGCAGAACCCGGATGAACCAGCCATGACCGACCGCTTCGAGATCTTCGCCGCCGGGATGGAACTCGGCAACGCGTTCACCGAGTTGAATGATCCCAACGAGCAGCGCAAACGTTTCGAGATGCAGCTCGCCATGAAGGAGCGGGGCGACGAAGAGGCGCACCAGATGGACGAGGACTATCTGCGCGCGCTGTGCTACGGGATGCCGCCCACGGGCGGCGAGGGTATCGGTATCGACCGCATCACAATGTTGATGACCGATTCGAAATCGATCCGCGACGTGATCCTCTTCCCGTTGCTGCGTCCCGAGGGGACGATCGGTATTGCTGACTGGCTGCGGGAAGCGGCGGAGAAGGAATAGCCGCCGTGCTGCGCGCCTTTGAACTCTTTGTGGCGGCGCGCTACCTGCGGGCGAAGCGGCGGGAGGCGGTGCTGGGCGTCATCACGGTGATCTCCGTGGCCGGCGTGGCGGCCGGCGTGATGGCGCTGGTGATCGCGCTGGCGATCAACAACGGCTTCAGGTCAACGCTCGAGAGAACCCTGCTGGGCGCGACGCCGCATGTCGTGCTGCTTGAGAAGGAACCCGGCGAGGGGATTGCCGACTGGAAGCCGCTGTCAGACAAGCTACGCGCGCTTCCGGGCGTCATCTCGGTGGCTCCGGCGCTGTACGGGAAAGTGTTTCTCGCCGGGCCGCAGCAATCGGCGGAGGCGACGCTGAAGGGCGTGCTGCCGGAGGCGGTCGAGTGGCGTCATGCGATGAAGGAAGGCTCGCTCGACCGGCTTCGGGAGGCCGACACCGTGGTTCTGGGAGCCCCGCTGGCCCGGCGTACGGGCATGACGTTGAACTCGTGGATCACAGTCGTGTCGCCGCAGGGCGAGCTGACGCCGCTGGGTCCGCGCGCATTGCAGGTCCGTTTTCGCGTCGTCGGGATCATCGAGTCGGGTTTCTACGATCTGGACAATAGCTACGCGATCACGTCGCTCGAAAACGCCCAGAGGCTGTTCTCACTGGGCGATGTGGCGAACGCGATCGAGCTGAGGGTGGCGGTGACCGGGGATGCGCCCGCGATCGCCAAGGCCGCGGAGGCGGCTGCCGGACCGAAGCTTGGAGCCACACACTGGATGGAACAGAACCGGCAGTTGCTGGGCGCGCTAAACATGGAGAAGACTGTCAGT
Organism: uncultured Candidatus Solibacter sp.; assembly: GCA_964604945.1. Taxonomy (GTDB): domain Bacteria; phylum Acidobacteriota; class Terriglobia; order Bryobacterales; family Bryobacteraceae; genus PNKE01. The sequence goes on along the minus strand of CAZSBK010000014.1, from coordinate 58,334 downwards.
TTGGTGACAATCTCGCTGATTCAGCTCGTTGCGGCGCTGAACATTCTGACGGCGCTTGTGATGGCGGTGATGGAAAAGCGGCGCGACATCGCGGTGCTGATGTCGATGGGGGCGCGGAGATCGCAGATCGCTCGCATCTTCGTGATGCAGGGCCTGATCATCGGGGCCGCCGGCGTCGTGCTGGGTCTGATCGCGGGTTATTCGCTCTCCTGGTGCGCGGGCTACTATCAGTGGTTCCCGCTCGACGAGGAGATCTACTCAGTGGCTTACGTGCCGTTCGAGGCCAGACCCGCCGACTCGCTGTGGATTTCCGCCGTGGCGCTTGGCGTTTCGCTGCTGGCGACGCTCTATCCGGCTCGGTCGGCGTCGCGCATCGAACCGGTGGAGACATTGCGGTATGAGTGAGACATCGGCGCTGCTGATCCAGGTCAGCGGCCATGACAAGCCGGGCATCACGCACTCGCTGACATCGATTCTGGCCAGTCATGGAGCCCGCGTGCTCGACATCGGGCAGGCGGTGATCCACGACGCGCTGGCGCTGGGAATTCTCGTTGAGATGACGGCCGCGATGCGCGAATCGGCCCTGTTGACCGATATTCTGCTTGCGGCACACGGTCTGGGCGTGACGGTGCGTTTCTCGGCGTCCACATCGGACGAATACAACGCATGGGTCGAAGCGCAAACAAAGCGGCGAATCATCGTCACTGTCCTCGGCCCGTCCATTGGGGCGGGACACATCGCGGGCGTCAGCGGCGTGCTGTCGGGCGCGGGATTGAACATCGACCGGATCGACCGTCTCAGCGCGCGCACGGCGCTGCGGGGGCCCGGCGAGGCTACCCGATTCTGCGTTGAATTCAGTGCGAGCGGCGTGGTGGACGAAGAAACGCTGCGCAGACAGTTGACCGGACTCACGGCCGCGGGCGACATCGACATTGCGTTCCAGCACGATTCGGTCTGGCGGCGCAATCGCCGGCTCGTTGCCTTTGACATGGACTCGACGCTGATCCAGGGCGAAGTGATCGACGAACTGGCCGCCGAGGCGGGCGTGGGCGAGCAGGTGAGGGCGATCACAGAGTCGGCCATGCGCGGGGAGTTGGATTTCCAGCAGTCGTTCCGGCGGCGCGTCGCGCTGCTGAAGGGACTGCCGGAGAGCGCATTGCAGCGGGTAATCGAGCGCATTCCGCTTACGGACGGCGCAGAGCGGCTCGCCGCGACACTCAAACGGCTGGGTTACCGGACGGCGATTCTGTCCGGCGGATTCACGTTCTTCGGGCGTGTCCTGCAGGAGCGGCTCGGAATCGATTACCTTCACGCCAACGAGCTGGAGATCCGCGATGGCGCGGCGACGGGCGAGGTGAAGGGCGAGATCGTCGATGGTGCGATGAAAGCGCGGCGGCTGCACGAAATCGCCGAAGCTGAAGGATTGAGCATGGACCAGACCATCGCCGTCGGCGATGGTGCGAACGATCTGCCGATGCTGCAACTGGCGGGATTGGGCATCGCGTTTCGCGCCAAACCTGTGGTGCGCGCATCGGCCGATCAATCGCTTGCGTCGCTGGGCCTGGACGGAATCCTCTACCTGATCGGAGTTCGCGACCGCGAACTGGAACGCCCGCCTGCCGGATGCCATTGATTTCGTCCGCGCCTTCAGATAATGTGATTCCGAAAAGGAGTCCCATGTCTTCATTCCAGGTCCTCTCCAATCCGTCGCGTCGTGGTTTCATCTCGGCTTGTGCCGGCTGCGCCGCGGCCTGCATGGCCAGAATCCCGTGTGACGCCGCCGCGCCTTCGGCCCTCGGCCGGAAGACACGAGTTAGCGTGGTGTTCACGCAAGCGGCCAAGGACAAGGAAGGTTGGCCGTATGTGAACTTCGATTACGAATCGAAGAAGAAGGAGATCCTGGCAGGACTCGAAGCCGCCTCTGCGTTCGCCGAGTTCACTACGGCCACGGCGATGAGCGTGGAGGATTCGAGGCGAATCATCGAGGCCGGCCGCGATGCTGACGGATTTCTCGTCTTCCTGCTCGGCATTCCGAGCGGCGGGGCAGGGCGGGAGATCGCGTTCTCGGGCCGGCCAACCATCGTGGTCGACCACATGTACGGCGGCACGGGCGAGTTCCTCGGCGCCTACGGTCCGGCGCGGAAGAAGGGACTGCCCGTAGCCGGCGTCACCTCGAGCCGGTTCAGCGACGTCGTCCAGGCATTGCGGGCGCTCGACACTGTTCAGCGGGCCAACGGGGCGCGCATCCTTGATGTCACGCGGCGCGATCCGTCGCGGCTGTCCGGCGAGATCAGGGAAGCCTATGGCGCCGAGGTGGTGAAAGTCGCCGGCGATGATCTGAATTCGATTTACGACAAGACGTCACTGGGCGACGCGGGGCAATGGGCACAGACGTGGATCAAGGGGGCAGCGAAAGTTGTGGAACCGTCGCGCGAGGAGATACTCGAAGGCGGCCGGATGTATGTCGCGATGAAGAGCCTGCTCGCGCAGCAAAAATCGAACGTCATAACGGTCGACTGCCTGGACCTGTTCTATGCCAAGCAACTCCGCTCGTATCCCTGCCTGGGCTTCTTCCAGTTGAACAACGATTGCAGCGTCGGCGCTTGCGAGGCCGATCTCACATCAACATCGACAATGATGTTGATGACCAATCTCACCGGCCAGCCGGGCTACATCTCAGACCCCGTGCTGGATACGGCGACCAACCAGATCATCTATGCCCACTGCGTCGCGCCCAGCAAGGTGTGGGGTCCGGACAAGCCGGCCAACGAGTATCACATCCGCAGCCATTCGGAAGACCGCAAGGGCGCGGCCGTTCGTTCGTTGATGCCGCTGGGCGTGATGACGACGACGCTTGAGTTCTTGCCGGGCCGGAAAGAAGTCATCATGCACCAGGCCAAAGCGGTCGCCAATATCGATGAGGACAAGGCGTGCCGGACAAAACTGGCGGCCACGCCTCGCGATGCGGCCAAACTCGCCGAGGACTGGCAGGCGGGCTGGCACCGGGTCACGTATTATGGCGACCACCGCATGGCCGTCGACGCGCTGGCGGCGCTGCTGAAGTTCAAGGTGACCATTGAAGGGTAGCCGCCTGATTCGACGGTTGACGGTCACCGAATGGACGGTTGTCCTCTATGCGCTGGTAAACGCGGCGCTCTACGCATCGCTCATCCCGCTGTGGGAGGGCTTTGACGAGCCTTTCCATTACGGGCTGGTGCGGGACTACGGCCGCGCCACCCTACCCATCACGGGAAAGACCACGCTGGACGGCGAAGTGGCGGCATCGCTGAAACTCACGCCAATCAGCCATCTGCTGAAACGCAATCTTGGCGGCGGTGTCACTTTCGACGAGTACTTCCGTCTGGATGCAGGCGAGCGCGCCGCGATGCGGGCGAGGCTGAACGCGCTTGATCCCGCTCTGCCAGGCGCCGGCGGCAACTACGAAGCGCAGCAAGCGCCGCTGGCCTATGTCGTCATGGCCGCGGTTGACCGTCTTTCGGATGGCGCGCCCTTGACCGACCGTGTTTACAGGCTGCGCCTGTTCATCGCGCTGATCTCAGCCGCCGCCACTTCGTTCGCCCTGCTTTGGCTGGCGGCGTTGCTGGATGCGCCGCCGGCGGCGAAAGTGTGTGCGCTGTTCGTGGCGATGTCGGGCCAGATGTTCTATGCCACGACGGCGCATGTGGCTAACGACTGGCTGGCCACGCCGCTGTTTCTGCTCATGGCCGCCGCTGGCGCGTCGCTGCTGAAGCATCCGAACGTGAAGCGTGGCGCCGTCCTGTCGGCGTTGCTCGCAGCGGCGTTGCTGGCCAAGGCGTCGATGCTGGCCGCCGGTCCGTGGGTCGTGCTGATCCTGTTGTTGAGGTTGCCTTGGCGTCAGGCTCTGGCTGCGCTGTGGCCACTGTTGCTTGCGGCCCCGTGGTATTTGCGCAACTTCTTGCTGTACGGCAATTTGAGCGGTATGCACGAGTTCGCGTCGCGCGCCGATGGGACCAGTCCGCTGGGCGCAATGCCGCTTGTGCCCTGGATGGATGCCCTGTGGCACATGGCAAGATCGGCAGTCTGGACGGGCAACAACTCGTTCACGCCGATGTCGCGCGACCTAGTGGCGACGCTGCTCGTGCTGGCGGCCATTGGCCTATTGTCAGCCGTGGTGCAAGACTGGCGCAAACGCATTCCGGCCCATGAGGGGTTGATGTGGCCGCTCGCCGGATTGATGGCGGCATCGCTCGGCTACGCGATCGCCGTCTCGTTCTGGTTCACGCGCGGAATGGCTTACAGCGCCGGGCCATGGTACGCACAGCCCTTGTCGCTGCTGTTGGCAGTACTGCTGAGCGTGGTGTTGTCGCGTGCGCGCCTGCTGGGGCGGGTGGTGATGGCTGCTTCGGCACTGTTGTCGGCTTACATGATTGTGCTGACCTGGTGGGTGAAGTTGATCCCGCTCTATGCGGGAGTTGCCGTGGGACGCAGCACACTGCGGGGCGTTACGGACATCTATCGCAACCGGGGCGGGGAACTGGCGGCTCGGCTGGCCGAAACCGCCATGGCCGGGCCGGAGTTCCTCTTCGTCATGGCTGCCGGCTCCACGATTCTCGCGGTGGGTCTCGGACTGTGGACTGCCGCCGCCCTACGGCGCGACTGAGCTACCTGACAGGCGGTACGCGCATCTTCTCGGCGCGGCATTCGGGTTGCGAAACGCAGGGCTCGGGCTTCATGTCCTTGCCCATGCAGATCCGCACCTCGCTCAGTACATTACGGCTGCACTGCACGCTCAGCATCGATTCCTTCATGCCCGGATTGGCCGCAATGAACTCGCGCTTCAGTTCAGCCGGGGCCACCAGGATCCATTGGTTCAACTGCTTGAACTTCTGGGGGATTCGCACTGACTCATACGTCCGCCTGAGCAGCTTGAAGTAGCCCTCGGCATCCAGCCCCGAACAAGTCCCATGCTTGTTCCACTCGTGCCGTATCAGACTGCGGCTGGGCATAATGTCAAGCATTCTGTCCGCGTTGGGCAACCCTTGGTCGGTGGAACAGGATTCAGGCCAGCGTCCGTTGGCGTATTGTGGCCACAGTCCGTGAACGACGAAGGAGAACTGCCTGCCAGGAGCGCATTGCGGGTCTTCGGGACGGCCGTCGCAGTAGCCTGGCGACCAGGACAAAGCAAGTATGTACGAATCGAACTTGCCAGGCTCGCCACGCCTGTTCGATTGTTGAGCGCAGAGCGCCGCGGCGAAGCACGCCAGGATGATTGCGGGGGTGGTGAGAGTACGCATGATTCGACTTCCAGCATAGCTTCTCGGCTATCCTTGTAGTCTGTGTGCGGCATAGCAGGGTTTACAACGCTGGACCATCCGGTCGAGCACGGCCGGATCACCGGCGTCATCTCCACTATCCACCATCGGGGTCCAGATGGCGCTGGCGTGCATGAGTCCGGCTGCGTCGCGCTCGGCAACGCTCGGTTGTCGATCATTGACGTCGACGCGGGCCATCAACCGATGTACGCTGCCGGCGGCGATATCGTCATCGTGTACAACGGCGAGATCTACAACCATGCCGAACTGCGTACCGAGCTCGAGAGCCTGGGCCACCGTTTTGAGACGCGTTGCGACACGGAGGTCGTGCTCAAGGGGTTCGTCGAATGGGACATGGCGTGCTTCTCGCGTCTTCGCGGGATGTTCGCCATTGCCATCTGGACAGAGTCCACGAAACGACTCGTCCTGGTGCGCGACCGCATGGGCATCAAACCGCTCTACATTTACCACCGCGGCCGCGACATCTACTTCGGCAGCGAACTAAAGACGCTCTTCGCCCATCCGGAGATCCCCCGCCAGCTCGATCTGACCGGCCTCGGTTACTACCTCTCGCTGAACTACGTCCCGGCGCCTTACACGCTGGTCGATGGCATCGAGAAGCTGGGCGCGGGCGAAATGCTGGAGTGGCGAACGGGCGAAATCGAACGAAATCCGTACTGGAATCTGCGCTTGGCTCCGCAGCATTGGACAGCCGATGACGCCAAAGCGCGGCTGGATGAACTGCTGGCGTTGTCGGTCCGTGAGCACTTGATCTCCGACGTGCCGCTGGGCGTCTGGGCCTCGGGCGGGCTGGACTCGTCAACCGTGCTGCATTACGCCGCGCGAGAGGTCTCGCGCCTGAAGACTTTCTCGATCTCGTTTAAGGGCCATTCGCACGACGAGAGCGAGTACTTTCGCCGGGTGGCCGCGCAATACGGGACCGACCACCACGAGTTCGATCTCAACCCGGAAGTGGACCTCGCTGACACCGTCCAGAAGCTTGTCGATTATTCCGACGAACCTTCGGCCGACGCCGGCGCATTGCCCGTCTGGTACCTGTCGATGTTGACGCGCCGCCACGTCACCGTCGCGCTCAGCGGCGAAGGCGCAGATGAACTGTTTGGCGGCTATCTGACCTACCGGGCCGACCACCTCTACCACGAGGCCAATCGGATCCCGGCCTGGATGCGCCGCACCGGCCTGTCCTTGCTCGGGCTCTGGCCCGTCTCCGACGGCAAGATCAGCCTTGAATATAAGGCGAAGCGGTTCCTGGAAGGGTCACTGCTGAAGCCCGCCTCGGCGCACCTGTTTTGGAACGGGACGTTCAACATGGCGAGCAAGCGCGAATTGCTTGGGTTTGCGCGCCAGTCTGACCCCGGCAGCCTGATGAATACGTTGCCCACGGAGGCGTTCTCCTGTGGCGACGTGAACCGTTTCCTGTGGCTGGACCAGAAGTATTACCTAGCCGACGACATTCTGAACAAATGTGACCGCATGAGCATGGCTCACTCACTTGAAGTGCGCCCGCCATTTCTAGACCACCGCATCGTCGAGTTCGCCGCGTCACTGCCCGAGGATCTGAAGGTCCGGGGCAAGACTCTGAAGTTCATCCTTCGCGACCTAATGCGCGGCAAACTGCCCGAAACCGTGCTGACGCGGCCCAAGGAGGGATTCGACATCCCGGCGCACCGCTGGTTTCGCGGGCCGCTCAAACCATTGCTTGACGAAGCCGTCTCAGAGCGGGCCGTGAACGAAACCGGCGTTTTGCAGTGGCAGGCGGTCGAGCGCATCAAGTCCGAGCATCAGCGGCGGCGCGCGAGCCATGGCTATGGCCTGTGGGGAATGCTGATTCTGTTTCTATGGATGAGGAGATGGAAGATCGAATGCGCCGCTACGCGCTGATCATATTGCTGTTCTCCGCGGCCATTTACGTGCCGGCGCTAATGGTGCCGCCGCACCTGATGGACGACGTAGACGGCGTCCAGGCGCAGATTGCGCGCAACATGCTGGAGTCGGGCGACTGGGTGACGGCGCGTCTGGACGGCGTGGCCTACCTCGAGAAATCGCCGCTCAAGTATTGGATGATGGCCGCCTCTTTCGCAGTCTTTGGCGTACACGATTGGGCGGCGCGGCTGATCGTCGTTGCTTCGATACTCGCCCTGTGCTGGCTCGTCTTTGCCTTTGGACGCTGGGCGTTCGGCGAGTTGGAGGGCTTCTATGCCGGGCTGGTCATCGCCACATCGATCGGGCTGTTCCTGTTTACGCGCATTCTGATCCCCGATGTCGTCCTCACCGCCACCATCACGCTGGCCATGTGGGCGCTCATGCGAACCCTTGACGAGCGCGAGCCGCGGCCGCGCCTCTGGGCCGCCGTCATGGCGGCCTCGATTGGCATCGGTCTTCTACTCAAAGGACTCATCGCCGCGGTCTTTCCCATCGCTGCCGGACTGCTGTGGCTCACTCTAACCGGACGCCTTTTCGACCTCGCCACATGGAAGCGTCTACGGCCATTTTCAGGCATGGCCATCGCATTGCTGATTGCCGCTCCCTGGCACGTGATTGCCACACTGCGCAATCCGCCGTACTTCGACTTCTCGATGGATTCGGGCCCCGGCAAGTACCGTGGTTTTTTCTGGTTCTACTTCTTCAACGAACACATCCTGCGCTTCCTTGACCGCCGCTGGCCGCGCGACTACAACACCGTTCCACGTTATCTGTTCTGGCTCTTCCATCTGCTGTGGTTTTTCCCTTGGTCGGCCTACTTCCCGCGTCTGGCGAAACTGAGCTATCGCGGCAGCGGCCGGGCCTCCCAGGCACGGATGCTGATGCTGTGCTGGGCCGGATTCATCCTGGTCTTCTTCTCGTTCTCGACCACGCAGGAATACTATTCGCTGCCGGCCTATCCGGCCTTTGCTCTCCTGCTCGGATGTGCCGTTGCCGAAGGATCGGCCTGGATCCGTCATGGGGCGAAGGTGACTGCGGCCATTGCCACACTGGCCTTTGCCGCCATCGTGTTCATTCTCGCCAACGTCTGGAATCTGCCTGCGCCGGGCGACATCTCCCGCGCATTAACGCAAAACCCGGACCTCTACACGCTTTCCCTCGGCCACATGGGCGACCTCACGCTACATTCGTTCGCCTATCTGCGCACGCCGCTCGTGTTCGCCGGATTGGCCTTCCTCTGCGGCGCGCTGGCCGCCTGGCGTTGGAAGGCTTTGAAGACACAGGTTGGCCTCGCCCTGATGATGGTGCTGTTCCTGAACGCCGCGCGGGTGGCGATGATCACCTTCGATCCCTATCTGAGTTCCCAGCCGCTGGCCGTTGCTCTCAAGAACGAACTGGTGAAGCGGCCCGGCACGGTCATATTCGATAACCAGTACTACACGTTTTCCAGCGTGTTCTTCTATGCGGATCTTCAGCACGTTCAATTATTGAACGGCCGCGTGAACAATCTGGAATACGGTTCGTATGCTCCCGGCGCGCCCGGCGTGTTTCTTGACGACGCATCGTTCGCCCGCCTGTGGTCGAGTGGGGAGCGCGCCTACCTGCTTGTCGAAAAGCCCTCGGTCGAGCGGATCAAGGGCATCGCCGGAGACGCGCCGCTGCATCTGGTTACGGAAAGCGGCGGCAAGTCCCTGTTCGTGAACCGGCCGCCGGCTGAAGGAGAAACGCCTTGAGCCTGCTGATCGACGTATCGCCCCTAATGCTGCGCAGCGCAGGCGTGAAGGCGTACGTCTGGCATTGGGCGAAGGCGCTTGTCGATCTTGCCGGTGCGGAGACAGTGCGGACTTTCCCGCAAGTTGATTTCCTTGGGAAACTCGACCACGAGCGCAGCATGGCTGGCGCCCTGGACACCTATGCCGGTCTGGCAACGCTCTACGCAACCAACTACCTGCATTTGCCCGTGCTCAATTTGCAACTGCGGGGCGTGAAGCTGTTCCACGCCACCAACCAGGTGCGCCGCCCTCCGCGTGTCCCTCTGCTGACATCGACGCTGCACGATCTCACCTGCTGGTCGATGCCAGAGATGCACACCGAGGGCAACATCCGCGCCGACCGTGAGTTTGCCGAACGCGTTTGGAAGCGCGCTGATGCTCTGATCGCCGTCAGCGAGAACACGCGCCGCGACGCAATCGATTATCTTGGTCTCCCGCCGGAGCGAGTTGTCGCCATCCACTCCGGCGTCGGCGAAGCCTACTTCGAAGTGACTGAAGACCAGGCCCGCGCCGCAGCCGCCAAGCACTCGCTCGATAAGCCATTCGTCCTCGTCGTTGGCACCATCGAGCCGCGCAAGAATACCACCCGTCTGCTGGACGTATGGGACTCGCTGCCGGGCCGCTATCGGGCTGATTTCGACCTGGTCTTCGCCGGACCCGCCGGCTGGGCTTCACCGGACACTCTCGCGCGGTTGAAACGCAACACGAACTCGGTCCGCTGGTTGGGCTATGTCGACGAATGTGACCTTCCTGGGTTGACGCGCGCCGCGACCGTCGCCGCCTATCCGTCGCTTTACGAAGGATTTGGTTTTCCCGTCGCGCAGGCGATGGCCGCTGGGACGGCCGTCCTCACCTCGGACGTCTCTTCGTTGTCGGAAGTGGGCGCGGACGGCTGTGAATACGCCGATCCGCACAGTATCCCATCGATTGCCTCCGGCCTCACGCGACTGCTCGACGCGGATTCGCTTCGACATCAACTCGGCGCGGCCGGTGCGGCCACGGCCCGCGGGCGCTACCGCTGGAGCGTCTGCGCGGAGCGTTCAATCGAGTTGTTCCGCTTGCTCGGCGCCATGTGACCCCGCATTGCTGACATCGCCGGCGCATTGTGGCGAAATAGAGGAATGGCTGTGGTACAAACAGCGTTCACGGTCCCGACGCGTGGGCTGTGCGACGTCATCGACATTACCGATCAGATCGAGTCTGCTGTGACGGACAGCGGCGTCACAACGGGCGTGGTCAATGTCAGCGGGCAGGGCTCGACGCTCGGACTCACAACGATTGAGTTCGAGTCGGGCGCCGTGCTTGATCTCAAGAAGGCGCTATCGCAGATCGCGCCGATGAACGACGATTACGCTCACAACGCCCGGTGGGGGGATCACAACGGCTACGCTCACCTGCGGAGCGCCCTGATGGGCACATCGAAAATTTACCCGATAGTTCTCGGCAAGCTCCATCTGGGCACTTGGCAGCAGGTCGTGCTGTGCGATTTTGACGAACGTCCCCGCCAGCGCGAAATCACAGTGACGGTGATCGGCGAATAGCGCTCCTGTTCGCCATCTTCCTCCACAGGTACTTAACGCCGAGACCCGCCTGATAGACGGGGTTGTTGTAGGTGAAGTCGTTGCGGAGGGTCAGAAAGAACTGCCTCGGTATCCTTCTCCAGGCGCTCGGTTTGGGCACTTGCTCCAGTTTCACTTGACGCAACGGCGTACGGCAAGGATTCAATTCAAGCACAGCGATGCGGCCGTCGGTGCGCAGTTTCTGGTCTGAGGTATTGATATGCTCGCGCGGAGCCCAGGGCCTGTCGATGAGCTCGGCGGCGTCCACACAGCCCGTTGCTACCAGGTCGTTCACCACCTTGGCGCGCTCGCGATCCACGTTGGTGTCCACCAGATGCGTCAGTTTGAAGCGCGTGAACAGGAAGTCGATGGCGATGTCGTGGGTCGCCGATCCCGCGTGAACCGGCCGTCCGCGGAACTCCGCCTGCTGGCTGAACACGCGCGCATGATGGCGTTGCGAGAAGTTGTTGATGGTCTTCGAAAGCTGGTACTCCGGCGGCCTTTCATCCAGCAGTTGCCCACTCATGGGCGCCTCCGGGTATTTGTGCGCTTCGGCAACGGCGCGGAACGACTTCCAGGCAGTGGCCTTGGAAAGCGCGTCGGCTTCCACCCACCCGGCGGCCTGGAATGCCCGTTCCAACCATTCGCTTTCGCCAAGCAGCAGGATGTTCACCAGATCCGCTGCATTGCCGGACTTGGCGTCCACAGTCGTCAGCGTCAAAGCGGAGACAATAGCGCCCAGTTGTTCGGCCTCGCTTCCAGCGGCGATCTGCGGCAGCGGCACGGTCAGGTCGTCACGCAAATCGACTGGCTTTTCAATGCGGACTTTGAATTCGCTGCCAGCCGGGAGGTAGATCTCCGATTCCGGGAATCGAAGTGTGGCTGAGGTGGTCCCCGCCAGCACGGTCTGAATCAGCGGGTCCCAGCAAAAGATGTTGCGCGCAATTCCTGCGATGCGGTGACCGAAAACGCTGGTGGCGCGGATGCCCTGGATCTGGCCTTTCGCGTCCACCGTTTCCCTGGCGTTGTCCAGTTCGATGAGCGTAGTTGAGACAGGGACAGTCTCGCCATCCCTGAACAGCAATGTGTCGAAGACCGGCCGGATGGTGGCTCGTCCGCGCCGCAACCCGAATCCAACACGGTGTACCTCTTCGATCCGGCCGAGCAACCGGGCCCCGCCCGGTGCCGTTGCCCCACCCCAGGGCACGGCGAGAAGGATCGCTTCAACCGGGGCCCCCTTCCTCATCGTGAAACTCGAGATGCCTGTGACCAGACGCGCTTCCCAGACCGTGCCCGCGGGGACATCCCAGGCATAGGCCGTGGCAGCGCACAACAATAACGTAATGGCGCGGCGAGATAGCGTCAATCCGTCTCAGTCTTCAAATGAGCTGGTCGCGCAGGTGTTAGAATGCCCTGTCGAACTCCTCCGATGAAGGTCTCCTCATGAGTATTCTAACCAGGCTTGTCCTCATTACGGCTACCATCTTGTCAACTTTCGCGGCCGAAAGCGCTTTCGCACCCGAGCGCCTGCGCGTCGAGTACCTGGAATCGCCCATGACCGTCGATGCCGCCCCGCCCAGGTTGTCGTGGGTTCCAGCCGTGACGGCGCGCGGCGTCAAGCAAGTGGCCTATCAGATCCAGGTTTCCAAGTCGGCGGCGATGACGGCCGGCGAAGTCTGGGACTCAGGCCGGGTTGAAGGCGCCGGATTTGTCAACGTCGATTACGCCGGCAAGGGTCTGGAAAGCGGCCGCACCTACTACTGGCGGATCCGAACCTGGGATTCGGCTGGCAACCAGAGTCCGTTCAGCGCGCCGGCCCGTTTCGGTACGGGCCTGTTCAACGCCTCGGACTGGAAAGGCAATTGGATCTCGGGTGGAGGGTTATTGCGCAAGGAGCTTGATCTTTCTGCACGCGTCGTTTCGGCAAAGATCTTCGTGGCCGCCGCCGGCTACTACGAGCTTCGCGTCAACGGCCACAAGGTGGGCGACCATGTGCTCGATCCCGCCAATACCCCCTATGCCAAACGAATTCTCTATGAGGCCTATGACGTCACCCATTGCTTGCGGCAAGGCGCCAACGCCATCGGCGTGATGCTTGGCCAGGGCTGGTTCAAGGGCCGCGTAGCGCGGCTTCAGATCAATGTCGAACTCGAAGGCGGCAAATCGATCGAATTCCACACCGACTCGACTTGGCGGGCTGGCAAGAGCCCCATCGTCGAGGATTCGATCTTCGACGGCGAATCCTACGACGCCACGCTCGAACAGCCGGGCTGGGACTGCTCGGGATTCGCGGCTACCGGTTGGACTGCGGCGCAAGTTGTGAAATCGCCCACGGCAGCACTGTCGGGCCAGTCCATGCCTCCGATCCGGGTCACTGGCACGATCACGCCGTTTGTCATGACCAATCCAAAGCCGGGCGTCTATGTCTACGACATGGGTCAGAACTTCTCAGGGTGGGTTCGTTTGGCTGTCCGCGGCCCGCGCGGCGCTCGCGTCCGGCTGCGCCACGCCGAACTGCTTTATGGCAACGGCATGCTGAACGTCGAGAACCTCCGCGGCGCGCGCGCCGCCGATGTCTACGTTCTCAAAGGTGAGGGTGAAGAGGTCTGGGAACCGCGTTTCACCTACCACGGCTTCCGCTATGTCGAAGTGACAGGCTATCCGGGCGTGCCGCCGGCCAATGCCATCACCGGCCGCATCGTCCATTCCGACGTGGCCCCGCACGGTGGGTTCAGCAGTTCCAAGCCTGTCTTGAATCAGATCCAACGGATGGTCCAGTGGGGCATTCGATCGAATCTCCACTCCGTGCCTACGGACTGCAGCCAGCGTGACGAACGCATGGGCTGGATGGCCGACGCTCACCTCGTCGCCGAAACAGCCATGCTCAACTACGACATGGCCGCCTTCTACACCACCTGGCTCCGCTCGATCCGCGACGAACAGGCCGATGACGGTAGTGTCCCGGACACCGTGCCTCGCGCCCACTTCGCCGTCGGTCCCTCCGATCCGGCCTGGGGCGCCGCCTACCCCATCATCCTCTGGGACATGTGGCACCAGTATGGCGACCGCCGTATCCTCGAACAGCACTTCGAGGGCATCAAGAAATACTCCGATTGGCTCTGGGCCAAGAGCGAAAACGGCATCCTGACTTTCGTGAAGTTCGGCGACTGGGTTCCGGTCGACAAGACCCCTGGTGATCTGGTCAGCACTGCCTACAGCTTCTGGTCGGCCAATATTGCAGCCGATGCCGCCAAGGCGCTGGGCAAGTCCACCGACGAGCAGGCCTACCGCCAGCGCGCCGAGACGATCAAGGCCGCCTTCCACGTCAGATTCTTCAACGCGGAAACGAACTCTTACGGTAACGGTTCACAGACCTCTTCCATCCTCCCTCTGTACTTGAACATGGTCCCAAAGGATAAGCGCGGCGTAGTGGCGGGGAACTTCCGCGACGCGGTGGTCTATAAGTACGATTCGCACTTGACGACCGGTATCCACGGCACGAAGTATCTGATGGAGCTACTCGCCCGCCAGCAGGCCGATTTGGCCTACGATATCGCCGTCAACGCCGATTACCCAGGTTGGGGCTACATGGCTGCCAACGGCGCCACGACGTTCTGGGAACTGTGGCAGAAGAAGGAAGGCCCGTCGATGAACTCGCACAACCACCCGACACTCGGTTCCATCGGCGCCTATTTCATGAAAGAACTTGCGGGCATCTCGGTGAAGCAGGGCGGCGAGGGCTACAAGCAGATTCTGATCCGCCCGCAGATGATCCGCGACCTCCAATACGCTGAAGGCAGCTTCCAGACCCCGTCCGGACTCGTTTCCAGCGCCTGGAAGCGCGAGGACGGCAAGCTGACGCTCAACGTCACCATCCCGTTCGGTTCTGAAGCGGAAGTGAGGATTCCGAAGCTCCGTATGCGGGATGCGGAATTGCTTGAATCCGGCAAGACGATCTGGAGGGGCAAAGCACCCGTGACGAAGGCCGAGGGCGTCTCCTCGATCAGCGAGGATGGTGGCGCGGTCACTGTCTTGTGTGGCGGCGGCAGCTACAGCTTCGAACTGAAGGGTTGGTAGAAGTGTCCATGGGGCGCAGTTTCGATGCCGCGCCCCAATTCTCGGCTGCTACCGCTTCGTTTGGTCGAAGCTGAAGCGAATGCCGGTAGTGTACAGCAAATCGTTGCTCTTCTTGCCCAGAATCGGGTTGGACAGATACCTGTCTGAGAAGCCGATGCTCCACTCCAGCCATTTGAAGATCGGCATTGCCGCGCCGGCGTCGAAGTTCAGCCGGTACTCGCCCGTTTCGGACAGGTTCGGATACAACTGCGCCTTCTGGTACAACTTCACCGACCGCGTCAATTTGTGGGACGATTCCTCGCCCACCAGAATCTCGCCCGATTTTCTAATCAGGCCCGTGCCGAACTTCTCCCGGTTGTACACGCCGCCGGCGTTGAAGTCCCAGAAACCATTCGGACTCTTCCAGATGTGATAGCCCAGGCCGCCGCCCATCACGGAACGCAAATCGAGGTCGAGGAACCTGTCGTAGTCGAAATCGGTCGTGCCAAAGACGAACATTCTGGCGTTCACGTCGCGGTCGATCCGGTATCCTCCAGAAATCCGGTTCGCCGTCGAGCCGTGGGGCAGGACATTGGACTGTGAGGCATAGACCTGGTTGAAGGACAGGCCCATCTTGTTCTTGCCCGCCTGACGAGTGGCGGAGGCCGCCGTCGCGATCGACGACGTCTGGGAGTTGCCCGACGATCCCGCCATGCCGAGTGTCACAAATCCCGACCAGAAGTCGTTCAGCCTCGGATGAAGAACCCGCTCCTGCTCGCGCCCCCAGGCCTTCTGCTCGGCCGCCGTGCGTATCGCAAGAATCTCGCCCAGCGCGCTCCTCACCGGCGCTCCCTCGCTCGTCTTGACCTCAACCGCCGCTTCTCCCGCTGGCGTCACCTGGCCGACCACCGTCCTGTCCTTCAATTGGACATGCAGCGCATCGTCGGAGGCCAGCGAGACGATCTGCGCCCGGTCGATTGTCACTTCACCTGCGTAGTCGGTTTTCAGAACGAGAGTCTTCACGTCGGATCGGACGATTTTGCCGGTGATTCGATCACCATTCTTCAAGGCCACCTGGTCGGCGGTCAGCAGACTCCCGGCCAACAACAAACCGAGGCCCAATCGCGTCATCATTTTCTTTTCCTCCGGCCGTTACTCATCACGAAATTGCCTCGCTGCGGCTGCACGCCCTACCACGTGCCTGCGCGCAGCACCAGCCCAAACGACAGGCTCACTCCATTGTTGTACGACAACGGGCCTTCGCCAGGGCCCCACACATGCTTGTATTCCAGCCTCGCCACCCTCAGCGCGACTGCCGGATTCAGCCTAAGATCCAGACCGCCACCCACGCTCAACGCCAGTCTGTTGTTCTGCAACTGCGTCGCTGTGCTGTTCTCCCCGGTGCCGTGGCGCCCAGTTTCCTTGGTCGCCTCCATGCCGCCGATCTGCGTCTGGAGATACGGGCTCCACCGGTCGCTTGCCCGCGGCGTCCACCGCGGACCGGTCAAATAGGTCAGTGTGTCCCCAGTCCAGCCTCTATCAAGCCCCGTCAGGTTGCATCCGGAAACGTCCAGTAGCATCTGCCAGTCCGCCTTCACGCGCACTGCCACTTCGCCGCCACCGCCATGGCAGGCCACGCGGCGGCCGTCGAAATTGTAAAAAATCGGCCGGTAGTGCATGGAGATCTCTGCAACTGCATTGCCAAAGTCCCCGGTCCGGTCGGTCCTGGCATCCGGCAGTGGCCTGTCGATCAAACCGCGCTGTTCGGCGTCGAGGAAGTCCTTCAGCTTGCCCGAGTAGACGCCCGGTCTCGTGTCTCTAGCCCATGGGACCCGGAAGCTCATCACATTGCCGAACGAGCGCGCCGGATTCAAGCCGCCACGGATAAACATTAGTGCGACCGGGTTGTTGATCCGCCGTTCGAGCGTCTTGATGACGTACTTGTCCAGCGCGTCCTCGGCCACCATCCAGGCCGTGCCGATCACAGGCGTCACCGCATGATCCACGAAGCCTTGCTGGGGGTAATACTTCTGGACTTGCCCGATTGAGGCCTCGCTGAACGGTCCCACCTCGAACTGCGCGCTGTAAACGGCCGAAAACGCCGCCGCACGCAGCCGGCTCTTCCAATAGACCGATCCGTCGCCGAACTCAACGGTCCGGTAGGAACGGTCGTGGTTGGCCCAAATGAAGCCCGAGACAGCGCCTTGTATCGGATGGCCGATGTAGTTCACGATGAACGGATCGCCGTCGGACCATCCGCGCAGGCTCGACAGCGAATCCGCGTAGCCGCTCAGGAATGGCTGCCTCAGGCCGTCACGCGTGCCCGGTTCGGTCGCGATGCGGAAGCCGTGCTCGACCCCCAGGAACAGGAAGCTCGACCGGACCAGCCCTCCCCAATCAATTCCCTTGCCGGCGTCTTTCTTGATCCACGGTTCGCCATATTGGGCTGCGGGCTGCGGGTCCTGCTGCATCGCCAGGCTTGGGGATATCAGCGCGGCTATCAGCACAGCGGCGGCTGGACAAGACGTTGAAGGCATGGTTGATGAATGAATTAGTAGTCGCCGCGGCGCCCGCTTGGCGGAGCGTACGACAACTCTGTCTCAATACCGAAAGATGCGCCAGGCGCACCTTCAGTTTCATCGCGGGGCAGGGGTGTCTAAAGAGGGGTGGTACGCCCGGTTGGATTCGAACCAACGGCCTTTTGCTCCGGAGGCAAACGCTCTATCCAGCTGAGCTACGGGCGCGTTCCCTTACAGTCTGTATTGTAGCCGATTCCGGTGTGGCCTTGCCCTCCTCCTGCAACCCCTTTGCCTATTTTGCCGTCTGATCCTAATGGATCGGGTATCATGGACTCAATCCGGATAGGGGAGGACTTCGCATGAGCAATCCCGTACGCATCGCCCTGCTTGCCGCCTTCGGCATCGTCTTGTTCGGCGGCGCCGCCGTCGCGCAGCAGGGTCCGAAGAAAGAGTCAGGCGATGCCGTCGCGAAGCCCCGCCCGAAGCAGGGCGAGGCCCCTCCCGCCGCCGAACAGCCTAAGATCCCCTCCCAGATGCGCAAAGCCGAGCAGGGCCAGGCGGATCCCCAGGCGCCGACGTTCCGCGCCGACACGCTCGCGGTCACCGTTGATGTCGGCGTGCTCGACAACAGGGGCCGCTTCATCCCGGGCATCCCCGCTGGCAACTTCCGCGTACTCGAAGATGGAGTCCCGCAGAAGCTCACCGGCTTCAGCACAGGGGAGTCGCCGATGACCATCGCCATGGTGATCGAATTCTCGAACCTCTACCAGCAGTACTGGTCATGGGGCTGGCAGGAGACCCTCACCGCCTGCTACAGCTTCCTGGAAACGCTGAAACCCGAAGATACTGTCGCTGTGGTCGCTTTTGATCTTCGCCCGGAGATTCTCTCTGACTTCTCCACTGACCGGCGTGATACACAGGAAGCACTGGCGCGTCTGCGCATCCCCGGCTTCTCCGAATCCAACTTGTATGATGCGCTGACGGATGTCGCCGACCGCATGGCCGCCATTGAAGGCCGTAAGGCGATCTTCTACATCGGCTCAGGCATGGATACATTTTCGAAGATCACATTTGACCAGACGCGCCGCAAGCTTCAGACCGCCGGAGTCCCAATCTACGCGATGGGCACGCTCCAGGCCTTGCGTGAATACTACGATTCGCGCGGCGCCATGGGTTCAATCGCCCGTCTGGACTTCCTGCAGGCCGACAACCAACTGCGCACATTCGCCAAGGAGACCGGCGGACAATCCTGGTTCCCGCGCTTCCTGGGCGAGTACGGCGGCATCTTCCGCCAGATCTCGGAAGCGCTGCGCAACACGTACACGCTCTCCTACAGCCCTACTAATATTGCCCGCGACGGCAAGTACCGGAAGATTAAGGTGGACCTGGTCGCGCCTTCCGGCGATCCGCTGAGAATCACCGACGAGAAGGGCAAGCCGATGAAGTACACCGTGGTCGCCAAGACAGGCTACAACGCTCCGCGCTCGGTCGAATAGCGGAGGCATACACCCGTCAGGCGTTGAAGTCAAGAACTCGATGTGCCCGTCCATGAGCGCATTACAACGGTATTGACACGCCATTTTCGGCTCTGCTACCTTTGCGTTTCGCTCATGAGTTTGAGAAGGACGGCCAACCCAAAACCCGCTCCGCGAATCCTGCTTGTCGATGACAACCGGTCCGGCCTCGCGGCGCGCCGCAGCGTGCTGGAAGAGCTTGGCTACTCAACTACAGGTGTTGCGTGCCCGAAGCAGGCGGTAGAGCTCTTTGCCGCCTCCGCCCATACGGGTGAAGAGTTCGGATTAGTGATTACCGACTACAAAATGCCTGAACAATCCGGGGTCGATTTGATTTGGCAGATCAGATTGATTGAGGCGTCCGTGCCCATCATTCTCCTGTCGGGATTCGTCGATGCGCTTGGATTGACGGAGAGCAACACGGGCGCCGACGTGGTCATCATGAAGAGCGCCAATGAAGTCGCCCATCTGGTGCGAGCTGTGAACCGCCACCTGAGCGGCGCAGTCCGCAGGAAAGGGCCCAAACCCGCCGCTCCGGCGCCGAAGGGCCGCCGGGCAGCCAGCACTGCCTGATGCGATTCCTCATTCCATTCCTGGCCATCGCACTGACGGCGGCTCCGGCGGTTAAGCCGGCGGCTCGGGCCAAGGCCTGGTTCAAACAGCTTACGTTGAGGGAGAAGGCCGCTCAGCTTGTGATCGTGCCGTTCTATGGTGATGATTTCAACTCACGCAGCGCCGGCTATGACAAGTACAAGCGTCTGGTGAGCGAGACAAGGATTGGCGGGCTGATCCTGTTGAACCGCGTCCGCGCCGGCGCAGTGGAAAAGGCGCGTTCGCACGACGTGGCCACCTTCCTGAATCGCATGCAGCGCCTGTCGAAGCTGCCGCTGCTGGTTGGCGGCGACTTCGAACGCGGCTCCTCGATGCGGCTGGCGGACACCACGGAGTTTCCCCACGCCATGGCCTTCGGCGCCGCCGGTGATCTGGCGCTGACGCGCGCCTGGGGCGCGGCGACCGCCCGCGAGGCGCGTGCCTTAGGTGTGCACTGGGTCTACGCGCCGGTGGCCGACGTCAACAATAATCCGGACAACCCGATCATTAACATTCGCTCGTTTGGCGAGGAGCCGGCCGCGACGGCTAGACACGTCACGGCCTTCATCGAGGGCGCCCGTTCGGAGGCGGGCGCACTCGTTCTTACTACGGTGAAACACTTCCCCGGCCATGGGGACACGGCGACCGATTCGCATATCGGCCTGGGTGTCGTTGGCGCATCCCGTGAACGGCTCGACTCGGTGGAACTCGTGCCGTTCCGTGCAGCCATCCAGGCCGGCGTGGATGCGGTGATGACGGCCCATCTGGCGGTGCCTGCGTTGGAGAAGGACCAGATCCCTGCCACAGTGTCGCCGGCGATTCTCACCGGTCTGCTGCGCGGCGAACTCGGCTTCAAGGGCATCATCAGCACCGATGCCATGGATATGCAGGGGCTGACCAAGCAGTTTGCTCCCGGCGAAGCCGCCGTGCGCAGTCTGCTGGCCGGCGCCGACATTCTGCTGATCCCGGCCGATCCGGAGAAGGCTGTGGAGGGCGTCGTGGAAGCGGTGAAATCGGGCCGCATCAGCCGCGAGCGCCTGGATGAGAGCGTGTTGCGGGTCCTTGAAGCGAAAGCGCGGCTGCGCATCGAGGGCCATCGCTATGCGGACCTGGAAAAGCTGGCCGACGGCCTGAACACGCCTGAGGACCAAGCGCTCGCAGCCAAAGCCGCACGCGCCGCGCTGACTCTGGTGCGCAACGAGGGCGCTCTGCTGCCGTTGCGTGACCCTTCCAGAGCTTGCTTCTATCTGCTCTCGGGAAGCCGTTTCTCGACGGTTGGCCGGGATCTGTCGGTCGAGATCCGCCGCCGCGCACCCGGCGCCCGCGTTCAATTGCTCGACCCCGATCTGCCGGCGGCGGAATTGACTGCCGCGGCGGACGCGGCCGGCGTCTGCGAAACGGCCGTCGTCGCGAGTTGGGTGACCGCATCGGCGTATCGTGGCAACGTGGCGCTTGCCGGAGGCTATCCGGCGTTCATGAAGCGGTTGCTCGCGACCTCGAAGCCGGTGGCCTACGTTTCGTTCGGCAATCCGTACCTTTTGCGTGCATTTCCTGGGGTGAAAGCGTACATGGCTGCCTTCTCCACATGTTCGCCATCGGAAGCCGCCGTCCTGGACGCGCTGCTCGGCCAAACGAAGGTGCGCGGGCGGCTTCCAGTGTCGATTCCCGGCTACGCCGCCCTCGGCGACGGCCTGGATTTGAATTAGCCGCGCTTATGCACAGTCGATACCGCTGACGTTCCTGCCCGCTGCCGCCTCCTTCGACCAAACGAATAAGATGTTTGATGTCAATCAGTTCAGGGATAACCGGTCCTGACCCCGCAGTCGATCCGGAAGATCTAACGGGAGTCACAAACGGTCTTGATCATGGATGGAGGGCTAGATGTCGTCCTCGGTTGGCCTAGGTGTGAACCAGGGGTACAGCAGCGGCAGCAAGATGAGCGTCAGCCCGGTGGAAGTCACGAGTCCGCCGATGACGACCGACGCCAGCGGGCGCTGGACCTCCGAGCCGATCGAAGTGGACAAGGCCATGGGCACAAACCCAAAACTGGCCACCAGAGCGGTCATCAGCACTGGGCGCAGGCGAGCCGAAGCGCCCTTCAGAATCGCTTCCTGTACCGGCATTCCGCGGTGCTCCAGGTTGCGAATGTAGCTCACCATCACGATGCCGTTCAACACGGCGACGCCAAACAATGCGATGAAGCCGATGGAGGCGGAAAGGCTCAGATTCAGCCCGCGCAGCCAAAGCATCCCGATGCCACCGACCATGGCGAACGGAACGTTCAGCAGGATCAGCAGTGCGCAGCGGACTGAACCGAAAGTAGCGAACAGCAGTCCAAAGATGATGAGGATCGATGCCGGCACGACCACTGCCAGACGTTTTGTGGCACGTTCCTGATTTTCAAACTGGCCGCCCCATTCGATCGAATAGCCCGGCGGCAGCGCCACCTGGGCGTTCAGCCGCTGGCGAGCCTCATTCACAAACGAACCCAGGTCGCGTCCACGGACGTTGGACTGCACCACGATGCGGCGCTGGCCGTCTTCACGGGATACGACTTCGGGCCCGCGCGCGACCCAGACGTGGGCCACCTGGCCCAAGGGCACTCGTTCGCCGCCCGGGGCCGATAGTTGGAGCTGGCGGATGGCCTCATCGCCCGATCGGAAGCGCTCGGGCAGGCGCACGACGATGGCGAAGCGGCGCTGACCCTCGATCATCTCCGAGACCGTTTTGCCGCCGATGGCGACATCCATCAGATCGCGCACGTCGCTGACGTTCAATCCGTAGCGGGCCAGTTTGTCGCGGTCAACGTCGACGCGCAACTCGGCCACGCCCGACACGATTTCCATCTGGGCATCCGCTGATCCAGGCACTGCGTTGACGACGCGCAAGGCGCGCTCGGCCAACTGATCCAGCACGGCCGGATCCTCGCCGAAGATCTTGATGGCAACGTCGGCCTTGATGCCGGAGATGGTTTCGTCCAGGCGCATGGCCATCGGCTGGGTGAAGTTGAAACTGACGCCGGGAACCCGATCGAGAGACTTGGATAGCGCGTCGATCAACTGCACCTTACTGGAGAATCGCGTCCATTGGTCGCGCGGCTTCAGCAGGACGTAGATGTCGCCCTGGTTGATGCCCATCGCCTCGGTGGCCACGTCGGGGCGGCCGATACGGGTGACGACGCTGGTGACCTCGGGGAACTGGAGAATGATCTTCTCAATGCGAGTGCTGATGACGGCGGACTCGGTCAGCGAGATGCCCGGCAGCTTGCGGCTTTCGATCAGGATCGAGCCTTCGTCGAGTCTGGCCATGAATTCGGTGCCGATGAACGCGAGCGAGCCGATCGAGACGACGAGCACGGCCAGGCTCGTGCCCACCAGCAGCTTGCCCTGGCCGAGCGCCCAGGCAAGCACACGCTCGTAGAACCGTTGCAGCGCACTGAACCAGCGGTCGGAGAAGTCGGACCCGGCGCGGCGCATGAAGACCGATGTCGCGGCGGGTACAACGGTCAAGGCCAGGATCAGCGAGCCCAACAGGGCCGAGCAGACGGCAATCGCCATTGGCCGGAACATGCGTCCCTCGAGCCCTTCCAGGAAGAACACCGGCAGATAAACGGCGATGATGATGGCGACGGCGAAGACGATCGGACGCGCCACTTCATGCGATGCACTGCGGATCCGCTCGATGGGATCGAACTGTGGCTCGCCGGGTTTCCGACGCAACCGGTGGACGGAATTTTCCACCATCACGACGCTGCCGTCGACGATCATGCCGAAGTCGATCGCGCCCAGGCTCATCAGGTTCGCCGACACACCGAACAAAGCCATGCCCATGAAGCCGAACAGCATCGAAAGCGGGATTACCGACACCACGACCAAAGCCGCCCTGACATTGCCAAGGAAGAGAAACAGGATCACCAGCACAAGGACGCCGCCCTCGATGAGCGCCATGCGGACCGTGCCCACCGTGCCATCAATCACCGACGACTGGTCATAGAAAGGGTTGATGCGCACGCCCTGCGGCAATTGGATTGTGGCGATCTTAGCCTTCACCCGCTCAATGACCCGTTTGCCGTTTTCACCTTTCAGCATGATGGTCATGCCGGAGACCGTCTCGCCCTTGCCGTCGCGCGTGGTGGCGCCCTGGCGCGGCAACGCCCCAAGGCGGATTGTGCCTAGGTCGCGCAACAGGACCGGAGTGCCGGCCCGTGACCGCATGACAATGCGCGACAGATCGTCGACCGATGCCGTACGGCCAATGCCGCGCACCGTGTATTGTTCCATCGAATGCTCGATGAAGCCGCCGCCGAAGTTGGCGTTGTTTTCACGGACGCGGTCGAAGACGTCGCGTAGCGTCAGCCCGTAGCGCTGCAAGAGGGCGGGATCGGTTTCGATGACGTATTGCTTGGTTTCGCCGCCCCACGAGTTGACTTCGTTGACGCCGGCCACGGTGCGCAGCGCATGGCGGATCTGCCAGTCGTGCAGGGTTTTGAGATCCATGGGGGATAGTCCGCCGCCCTCGACCGTGTACTGATAGACCTCGCCGAAAGCGGTCGCCATCGGACCCAGGATCGGGTCGAGCCCCTCAGGCAGGCGGCCGCGGACCTCGACCAGCCGCTCATTGACCAACTGCCGAGCGAACCAGGTGTTCACGTCGTCGTCAAAGATGATGGTGACCATCGACAGGCCGAGCTTTGAGATCGACCGGATACTCTGCGCCCCCGGCATTCCCATCAACGCGGATTCGATGGGGAAGGTGACAAGCTGCTCCACCTCCACCGGCGCCATCGACGGGCATTCGGTGAGCACGACCACCTGATTGTTGGTCAGGTCGGGGAAGGCGTCGACCGGGATCGTCAGCATCGTGCGCAGTCCGACAGCAATGAGGACAGTCAATCCGACCAGGACAACCCAGCGGTTGCGCAGATGGTAGTTGATGATGCGCTCGATCATGGCGGAGGCTATTCTTCCTCGGCCAGCGAGGCGCGCAGGAACTGGGATTTCAGGATGAAGCTGCCGCGCGCCACCACGCGCTCGCCCCCTTTGAGCCCGCTGGAGATCTCGACCAGTCCCTGGTAGGAGCGGCCGGTGACGACGGGCGCCGGACTGAATTCGTTATCGGACCTGGCGATGAACACGGTGGCTTGCCCATTGACATCCTGGACGGCGTCCTGCGGGACGAAGACGCCGGGTTCACTGCCGCCGGAGTCGAGTTCCACAGTGGCGTACATTTCGGGCTTGAGGAGTCCGGAGCGGTTTTCGATTTCGATGCGGGCGGAGACGGTACGCGTCTCGGGATCGAGCTTCTCGTCGATCTTGACAAGCTTGCCGTTGAAAGTACGGCCCGGATAGGCCTGTACCGAGACATGCGCCCCCATGCCCGGACGCAGGCGCGACAAGTGCTCTTCCTGGAACGCGGCCATCACCCAGATTGTTGAGAGGTCACACACTGTGAACATGTCGGAGGACGCAGTGACCACCGCTCCAGGGGTCACTGAACGTGAAAGGATGATGCCTGCGGCTGGCGACCGGATCGGAATCAGGTCTTCGATGTGGACTTCCGGATCTGCGGATGCTTCGTGGTCGGGCGGCCCATTCACCGGAATCTGCAGGAATTCGGTAAGGTGCAACCGTGTCCGGCTCTCTTCAATCTGGGCATTTTCGAGCGCGGCCTGCTCGTTCTTGAGAGCATTCTCGGCCATGTCGACCTGTTCGAGGCTGGACGCCTTCATCTCGTAAAGGCGGCGCGTGCGGTCGCGAGTTCGTTTGGCGTATTCGACGTTGGACCGCAGACGGGTCACTTCGCCGACGGCACGGCGGTAAGCGGCGCGCGATTCGTGTATGTCGTGCGAGTGCATTCTCGCCAGGATTTGGCCTTTCGTCACCCGGTCGCCGACTTTCACCTCGACGCTGATGATACGGCCGTCCGTGACCGCGCCGACGCGCCAGGTAGTGTTCTCGTTCGTGGCCAGCCGTCCGGAGGCGGGGATCGGCACCGGGATCGAGCGCTGGGATGCGTCCACGATCTCGATCCTGGCCTCCTCAAGCGCCTTGGCGTCGAGGGTGACAGTGGATGCCAGCTTCGGCGCAGGACCGGCGGACGAGGCAGGCGCAGGTGTTTCTGGAGTCTTGCTGCACGCGGCGAGCGCCAGCAGGATTGCCGCGAAGGATAGGCGATGCTTCATTGGATGATTCCCATGGCGGATTCCAGCGCCGCCTTGCTCTGACGGTATTGCGCGGCCGACTGCACGGAGAGGATTTCAATCTCGATGCGAAGCCGCTCGGCATCGAGCAGGCGCAACAGGTCCGCACCGCCGAGCCTGTAAGCGGCCTGGGCAATGCGCGACGTATCGCTGGCCTGCTGGCGGAAGTGATCGATGAAATCGTGGACCTGGCGCCGGCGGATCAGGTATTCGGAATTGGCCGCTTCGATCTCGGCGCGGGCGGTGGCCTCCGTGGCGGCCAGTCTCGCTTCGGCTTCGTGAATCGACGCGGAGGCCGATTCAATGTTGCCCTGGTTACGATTGCGCCAGGGCAATTCCCATTGCACGCCGCCCATCACAGTGTTGTACCCCTCGGTCCGTTTATAGCCGAAAAGCAGAGAGTAGTCAGTCCGGGCGTTGGCGCGCTGGAGGCGAAGCCCGGCGCGGGCGGCCTCGACGTTGGCGCGCGCTGCGAGCACGTCGGGTCGGCGCTCCAAGGACGTGGCAATATCGGGTGTGATGAGCGGATCGTCGGTCAGAGCGATGGAGGTGATCAGGGCTACCTCGGGAAACGTGGATTGGCCCATGGCGCGGAACAGTTGGATCCGGGCGCGCTGGGCGTCGAGCCGGGCCTGGTTGGCTGCCAAGGCGATACGATCTGCCTCCAATCGGACACGCAACAGGTCGGATTCGGCCATTGCCCCTTCGCGGACCCGGATCTCGTGGTATTCGACGATCTGCTGAAAAGTCTTCTGGTTGGTCTCCAATAGTTCAAAGGCCTGTTGAACGCCCGCGGCGGCCCAGTAGGCATCCTTCACCCGTGCAGCGACATCCAGACGCATCATGGCCAGGTCATGATTCAGGGCCGCCATGGCCGCGTCGGCGGCTTCGACGCGCCGGGTGCGTTTGCCACCCGCTTCGAATTGCTGTTGGATGTAGGCAAAGGTGTCAGCCTGCTGGGAATAGCTAAAGGGGTTGCCCGTGGTGGACCGGCGGAGGTTCTCCGCCTGCAAGACCAGGTGCGGGTTGAGTGTGAGTCCGGCTTGGCGGCGAGTGCCGCGCGCGTAGTCCACGCGGGCCCGGGCGGCGGCGATGTCGGGATGAGCGCCGAGCGCGGCTTCGATCGCGGCCGGCAGAGACAGCTTGTCCTGCGCCCCCAACGCCGCTATAAGAGTAAGAATGAGAACGGCAGTACGAAAAATCATGCGGGCGATACTCGGATTCAATCATAGCCCCTGCCGGTCCCTGGATTGTCCGGCTCGCGACGCCGATGCGCCAGCCGCAAAGGAAGGAAGGGCGGTTTCGAGATGACAGAGCCGCCGGAGTCCACTCGGCAAATTCGCTTCGGGCCGTTCGTGTACGACCTGGACCGCAAACAGCTATACAAGGGTGGCGAACCCATGGATCTCCAGCCTAAGACGATGGAGACGCTTCATGCACTGGCCCTACGCCGAGGCGAAGTTGTCGACAAGGCCGACCTCATGAGGTTCGTCTGGCCGGACACGATGGTTGAGGAGACCGGGTTGGCGCGCAATATCTCCCAGTTGCGCAAGGCTTTAGGCGAGCCGCCGGGCGAGGAAACCTATATCCAGACCGTGCCCAGGCGCGGGTACAGGCTGGCTGGCGCTGCCCCCGCCGCCAGTGCGCAAGGCCGTCTGCCGAGGCGAGTGCTGCTGGCTGGAGCCGTCATGGCCGCGGCCGCTGCCGTCTTTTTATTTGTTTACTGGCAGTTCTACCGGCCATCCAGTTGGCTGCCTGGACACGCCGGCCGGGCCGACTTGGCCGTCATGCCGTTTCCGGGCGAGCCGGCGGGGTTCTCCGAGGCTCTGGCCGCCGAACTCGCCGCCGACGCTCACCTGCGAGTTATCTCGCCGGCTACGATCCGGCGTTACCGGTTCATCAGGGTCCCCGACCACTGGACGGCCCGGATCCTGGGCGTGGATGTGATGATAGACGGAGAATGGCCAGTGGCCGGGTCGGCGCTTGGGGGGACGGCGCGGTTGACGGACGTCCACAGCGGGCGGATGATCTGGTCGGGACGTATTCAGGGCGGGCAGGCGGAAACGGCGGTGAAATCGGTCGCCTCGGCGGTGGTTTCTCGTTTGTCACTGCCGCGGTGAGCAGCGCGTCGGGTGGCTGTCTGAGTGAGAAGGTAGGGAAACTGCTTAGTACTATTTACGGTAAAGCAGGCGACGAACCTAAGTGTTACCTCAGATTGCCGGGTACTGGAACTGTCTCTAGAATCAGAAGCGAGGACATAGGGAGTATCATGGCTAACCCGGCGATTCCAGTTCCTGATCAGACTCCAGAGGAACAAACCGCGGCCGCCGCGCCGCGCAAAATCAAAGTGATGATCGCCGACGACCACCCAATCGTCCGCGAAGGCCTGCGCAAGTTGCTGCTCCTCGAGGACGACATCGACGTGGTGGGCGAAGCGTGTGACGGCCGCGACTTGCTTGACAAGGCCGGCGAGTCCCACCCGGACGTCATTCTTCTCGACTTGCGGATGCCGAACCTGGACGGTCTCGGCGCCCTCCAGACCCTTCAACACACAGGGTCCAAGGCGCGGGTGATCATTCTGACCGCATCGGAAGACAAGAACGAGTTCGTCCAGGCGATGAAACTGGGCTGCTCGGGCATTGTCCTGAAGCAGACTTCGGCCGATCTCATTGTCAAGAGCATCCGCAAGGTCTACAACGGCGAGATCTGGCTCGATTCGAACACCACAGCCGCCGTCATGCGGCAGTTTGCGTCTCCGCTGGACGGCGGTACGGCCGGTTCGACGGGCGGGCGGGTGCGCGAACGCTCGCCGCTGAGCAATCGCGAGCGCGAAATCGTGGGCTTGGTTGCCCAGGGCTACAAGAACAAGGAGATGGCTGAGAAGATGTTCATCAGCGAACAGACGGTGAAGAACCATCTGCACAACATCTTCGACAAACTCGGCGTCAGCGACCGGCTGGAACTGGCCCTCTACGCCATCCACAAGGGACTCCACCTGCAAGACAGCAACCAGTAGGCGGCGTTTTCGACGTCCCTGGCGCGCTAATCCGGACTCAATCCGCTTGCATTCCGTCCGCGGGTTGCCTAGGATCGTAACGGGAGGAATTTCAGATGCGGTTGTCCTTCAAATTCATGCTCGCGTCCCTACTTCTCGTACTCATCGCGACCCCGCTACTCACCGGCCAGGAAGTCATCCCGCGCTTTACCACTGTAGAGCCCCAAAGCGGAAAGGTCGGCACCGACATTGTCATCACGGGCGAAAACATAGGCAAAGCCAACGTGGCTGAGCTATATTTCACC
The DNA here is from genome assembly GCA_964604945.1 of uncultured Candidatus Solibacter sp. Taxonomy (GTDB): domain Bacteria; phylum Acidobacteriota; class Terriglobia; order Bryobacterales; family Bryobacteraceae; genus PNKE01. The sequence goes on along the minus strand of CAZSBK010000014.1, from coordinate 29,586 downwards.
GACGGCACGACGGACATCAAGACGGCGATGATCGAACAGACCGACACGACGATCAAGTGCAAGATTCCGGCCAAGGTCGTTGCCGGAGTGCGCTACAAACTGATGCTGCTCACCAAGGGCAAAGAGCCGAAGCTGATCGAGCAGCCGGTGCGCGTCGAAATCGAGGAATAGGCCAGACTCCGCCGCGGCGCGCGAGGCTAGGCCCCGCGACGCCGCAGGCTGGCGACGCTGGTGTGGCAGTCTGCTGCTAGAATCAATGGGACGGCGGAGGCGGAGCGCACCTTAGCGCCGGCGTGGCGATGGGCTTCATTCAGCATAATTTCGACTACGATCTACTTGTCATCGGTTCCGGTCCTGCTGGACAAAAGGCCGCAATCCAGGCCGCCAAACTGGGCCGCCGGGTAGCCGTCATTGAGCGCAAGAGCGTCCTGGGCGGCGTTTCGGTCAATACCGGGACGATCCCTTCCAAGACCTTGCGCGAGGCCGTAATCGACCTGTCGGGCTACCGTGAACGCGAGTTCTATGGCCTGTCCTATGCCGTCAAGCATCGCATCACGATACAGGACTTGCTGCAACGCGTCGAATCGGTGATCCGGCACGAAATCGACGTGATGCGCCATCAACTGCTGCGCAACCGCGTCGAAGTGTTCACCGGCCGGGCGCGGTTCAGCGGTCCGAACGCGCTGGTGCTCGAATCGGTGGATGGCTTGGGCGAACAGCGCATCACCGCCCAGAAGATCATGATCGCCACAGGCACCGAAGCCACCCGCGATCCGCATATCCCCTTCGATGGCCGGCGCGTCCTGATCTCCGACGACATCCTCTCGCTGGACGAATTGCCGCGTTCACTGACCGTGATCGGCGCTGGCGTGATCGGCTGCGAATACGCCTCGATCTTCGCCACTTTGGGCACGCGTGTCACGTTGGTGGACAAGCGCGACCGGCTGTTGCCGTTCGTCGATGGTGAGATTGTCGACACCCTGGCCTATCACCTGCGCGAGAACCGCGTCACGATGCGGCTCAACGAGTCGGTCGCCGGCGTTGAACTGGTCGAGGACGAAAGCGGCGAGAAGGTACGCATTCACCTCGAATCTGGCAAACAGATCGTTTCGGACAAGGCGCTCTATTCGATCGGCCGAACGGGCAACACGGCCGCGCTGAACCTCGAAAAGGCCGGCCTCAAGGCGGATGAGCGCGGCCGGATAGCCGTTGACGCATCGTACAAGACGTCGTCGCCCGACATCTATGCCGTCGGCGACGTGATCGGATTTCCGTCGCTGGCCTCCACCTCAATGGAGCAGGGCCGCGTGGCGTCCTGCTACGCCTTCGGAGTCGAAGCGACCTCCGTGCCGGGATTGTTCCCCTACGGCATCTACACTATCCCCGAGATCTCGATGGTCGGCGCGACGGAGGAAGAACTCACGCACGCCGGAATCGCCTACGAAGTCGGCAAGGCGCGCTACCGCGAGATCGCCCGGGGCCAGATCATCGGCGACACTACAGGCCTGCTGAAACTTCTGTTCGAGTGCGGCACCCACAAGCTGCTCGGCGTCCACATCATCGGCGAAGGCGCCAGCGAACTCGTTCATATCGGCCAGGCCGTGCTGGCATTTGGAGGCAAGGTGGATTACTTCGTCGAAGCCGTTTTCAACTATCCCACGCTGGCTGAGTGTTACAAGACCGCCGCCTTCGATGGTCTCAACCGCCTCGGCCATCTCTTTGGCAAGACCCCTGGGCCGCAGTTGTAAATTTCACCCCGGTGTCACCTATGTGGCTCGATGACACGTCTTTTATGTCATAGAGGCTGAGATGAAACCGATCCTCATAGCCATGATACTTGCGTGGGCTCTGGCCTTCGTCATTGATGATGGACGGAACTCAAGAGCCACCCATGAGCAGATGGGCGAAGCGCAGGTCAGCTCGAAGGCGCTTTCGAACACAGCTCCTACTGCTGCTGCTGCTGGATCTCCCAGTCATTCGGTTGCTGCTCCAGCGCGATGACATCCTGAGGGAACGAGTTCTCCTCCGACAACGTCATCTCCGCCAGTTCGGGCGGCAATCCATCGCAGGGGTTGACATCGACCGCGACGGTGAGTTGCGTGCCTGCTCCCCCCTTGAACACGCCCCGCGTCGGCGGAACATCCGCATAGTCGCGTCCAATGGCGGTGCGGATGTGGCGCTCACCGGCCACCAGATTGTTGGTCGGGTCGATGCCCGTCCAGCCGAGTTCGGGCAGCCAGCATTCCACCCAGGCGTGAGTAGCGCCATCGTCCGAACGGTCGTGGTCCTGCTTGCGGTGATGAAGATACCCGCTGACATACCGGCTCGGGATGCCGAGCCTGCGCGCCAATGCGATCAGGATGTGGGCGAAGTCCTGACACACGCCCCGGCGCTGTTTGAGCGCCTCGTCGATTGGGGAGTCCACTCTAGTGGATCTGGGCATGTATTCAAATGCCCGGAAGATGCGGGAAGATAGGTCCACGACAAGGCTGAGAGGATCGCCACGGCGGGTAGCCTCGAGTTCAGCGGCGGCGCTCTCCAGCAGATCTGTCGTTCTGCAGTACTGGCTCGGCAGCAGCATCTCCCAGAAGTCACCTGCCGCCACCGCCTGATTGAGATCGTCCCACGCCGATGGGGGCAGGGAATCAGGCACCGGGCTCCATGGCTTCATCTCCACCAACGATTCAGCCATGATCTGCAACTGCGAGTGCGCGCCGGGGATATCAAAATGGTGAATCGAGTTGCCCAGGAAGTCGCGGTAGGTGTGGATGTTGGCCTTGGGCGTGACCGCGAGCTGGTAGTCCAGACACCGCTGCAGCGCCTCTGTGCGCGGGTGCATGCGCACTTCCATGATGCTCTCGGTGACAGGTTCGGAATACCGGAACCGGGTGAGGTGGCGGATTCTGTAGTACATTCAGACTCCCAATGCAGCCTCGACGGGATACCCGATGAAGGCCTGATGCAGGCCAGAGTGAACGGCGTCGCATTCCTCGCGAATTGAGGCAAGTGCGGGCCCGAGGCCCTGACCGAGAAGTTCATCGATCTGCGAGTAGCCCAGCATGGCACGCTGCCGCCCGGCTACACGCACAACGGTCTGGCCGCGCTGGCTGGGGGCGTTTTCGGCAATCGCGGCCAGCGCACCATAGACCCGGTCGAGTGAGAAGCGGACCGAATGCGGGAACCTGTCGCTCAGAACCAGGAAGTCAGCCACTAGGCGCGGCAACACAGCGGGCGTATGCACCTTGCAGTAGGCCTCAAACGCTGTGGCCGATTTGAGCAGGCCGATCCACTCCGGGTAGGGGAGCGCATCCGGCTCCTCGCCGGGTGCGTTGAAGTTAGCCTCGAAGTGAGTCAGATGAGTCTCAAGGAGCCGCGCAATGCTCTGCGCCCGCTCCAGGTATCTTCCCAACTCGATGAAGCGCCAGCCCTCGCCATGTGTCATGGTCGAATCCGTCATACCCATGAAGTGCTGGGCCCCCTCCTTCACTTTGTCGAGGAACGCCAGATGGTCGGCGTCGGAGTTGATCGTCGGATCCGCGCCGACCACCTGATGGTAGAGCCTGTTCATCTGTTCCCACATCTCCGAGCTGATCTCCTCGCGTACCTGCCGCGCGTTGAACCGCGCAGCCATCACGCAGTGGACCACTGACGGCCTGCTCGCAGGGTTGTAGCAGATCATGTCGAGTACGTTTGAGGTGCCAAGCGGGGCGGTTCCCGTCTCCTCAATCCCAAGCGATTGGATCACTCGCGCCCACCGGCCGAGGTTCATCTCCGCGGGCTGCTCCGGGACGAGGTTCAGGTGGACTCCGGCCACGCGGGCGGTGTGTTCGGCCCGTTCAAGATACCGGCTGAGCCAGTACAGACTGTCGGCAACTCGGGATAGCATTGTGTCGCGCTCCTAATCGTTCAAGACCCAGGTGTCCTTGCTCCCGCCACCCTGTGAACTGTTCACAACAAGAGAGCCTTTGCGCAAAGCCACGCGAGTCAGGCCGCCCGGCGCCACTGTCACCTTCTCGCCAAACAGCACGTAGGGCCTCAGGTCGACATGCCGCGGCTCGATCTCGACATTGTCCAGCAGGCAGGGCGCTGCCGAGAGTCTCAGTGTCGGCTGCGCGATGTAGTTGCGCGGATTGGCCAGGATACGTTGGCGAAACTCCGCTTGTTCGTCCACGGTCGAATGCGGCCCAATCAGCATTCCATAGCCGCCGGACTCGCCGACGGCCTTAACCACCAACTTGTCAAGCCGCGACAGAACGTGGTCCCGTTGTTTTGCGTCCGACATCAGGAAGGTTTCGACATTTGGCAGGATCGGATCCTGGTCGAGGTAGTAGCGGATGATCGCCGGGACGTAAGCATAAACGGCTTTGTCGTCGGCGACGCCGGTGCCGACGGCGTTGGCCAGGGTGACGTTGCCATAGCGGTAGGCGTTCAGCAAGCCGGGCACGCCGAGGATCGAGTCCCGCCGGAAGCTGAGCGGGTCAGTGAAGTCGTCATCGATCCGGCGGTAGATGACGTCCACTCGCCTCAGCCCGGCGGTTGTCCGCATGTAAACGCAGTTATCGTGGACCAGCAGGTCTCGTCCCTCCACCAGTTCGATGCCCATCTGCCGCGCCAGGTAGGCGTGCTCGAAGTAGGCGGAATTAAACACGCCAGGCGTCAGCAGTGCGATGGTCGGATTCGCCCGTCCACCAGGGGCGAGAGATTGCAGCGTGGACAGCAGCTCTCTGCCGTATTGGTCGATTGGCCTGACCTTGTACTGCCGTAGCAGTTCCGGAAAAACGCGCTTCATCACTTGGCGGGAGGTGAGCATGTAGCTGACTCCGCTGGGCACGCGGAGGTTGTCTTCGAGCACTGCGAACGACCCGTCCTCGACACGGACCAGGTCGGTTCCGACGACGTTTACGTACGCGTTCCGCGGTACGTGCACCCCGCGCATCTCGCGCCGGAAGTGAGGACAAGTGCAGATTAACTCACGCGGCACGACTCCGTCGTTGAGGATTCGCTGCTCATGGTAGATGTCGCCCAAGAACAGATTCAGGGCTGTGATGCGTTGTGTGAGGCCGGCCTCAATGCGTGCCCACTCCGCGGCTGTGATGATGCGCGGCAGGAGGTCGTGCGGGAAGATGCGCTCTGTTCCTTGGCTCTTGCCGTAGACGGTGAAGGTGATGCCCTGGTGAAGGAACGAAAGGTCGGCCGCCTGTTTTCGCCGCTTCATCTCCTCGGGCGGCATCGCTTCCATGCGTTCCTTCAGGGCGGCGTAATGTGGGCGTACCTCCCCTTGCGCGGCGAACATCTCGTCCCAACATTCCGGCAGACTGTAGTTTTCGAATGGCGACAAACGCTTCGATCCGGTCATGGCGGCACTCACGGCACTCCCCTCTGTGCGGTCGCTTGATCGTTCGGCTGAATGTCGACGGAGACAGCTATTCGTCGCCCTGGACGCGGAATTTGGATTGTAGCACGGCAGTGCGGGGCGGCTTCCGGAGGGCGTATGCTGGAAACCGGATGAAGGACGTACTCGCCATCCTGCTTGCCGGCGGCGTCGGAGAGCGCCTTCTGCCGCTAACACGCTCCATTGCCAAGCCCGCCGTGCCATTCGGCGGCCACTACCGCATCATCGACTTCACACTGTCGAACATCGTCAATTCGGGTCTGCGCCGGATCCTCGTGATGACGCAGTACAAATCGCTTGTGCTGCACCGCCATTTACGCGAGGGCTGGAACCTGTTTGGCCGCGAACTCGGCGAGTATCTCGAGGTGCTGCCGCCGATGAAACGCGTCCATTCCGACTGGTACCTGGGTACGGCGGATGCCGTGTATCAAAACATCGAGTCCATCGAGCAGGACCGGCCGGAGTTGGTCCTGATCGTGTCGGGCGATCACATCTACAAGATGGACTACCGCGAGATCCGCGATTGGCACCGCTCCTGTGGCGCCGCCGCCACCATCGCCACCATCCAGATCCACCCCTCCGAGGCCTGCCGTTTCGGCGTCGTCGACATCGACCCGGAGACGCTGCTATGCCGGGGCTTCGAGGAGAAACCGGCTCACGGACAGCCCAGCCCATCGGCCTTCAACGCATCCATGGTCAGCGCATCGATGGGCATCTACCTGTTTCAAACACGCGTCCTGCTCGACGCCCTGCGCGCCGACGCCGCCGATCCGTCGTCTACCCACGACTTCGGCCACGATGTCCTGCCGCGTCTCATCGCCACGCACCCGGTGGCCGCTTACGATTTTCACGACCTGAATGAGAAAACGGCCCTTTACTGGCGTGACGTCGGCACGCTGGACGCCTATTTCGAGGCCAATATGGATCTGGTCAGCGTCAACCCTGAGTTCAACCTGTACGATGCCCGCTGGCCCGTGCGAACCCGCATGCCCCAATACCCGCCCGCCAAGTTCGTCTTCGCTCAGGAAGGCCGACGCATGGGTGTCGCCACGGATTCGATCGTCTCGCCTGGTGTCATCATCTCCGGCGGGCGCGTCCACCGTTCCATCCTGTCGCCCGGTGTGCGCGTGAACAGTTACTGCGAGGTTGAGAATTCGATCCTGCTGCCCGGCGCCACTATTGGCCGGTATGCCCGGCTCAACGGCGCCATCGTCGATTCCGGTGTCCATATCCCTGAGGGCGCCGTCGTTGGCGGCGAGCCGGATGCATGCCGCCGGGACGGCTACCAGGTTACCGATGGCGGTGTCGTGGTCGTCGGCGCGCCGGAATCGGAATCCCCCGCCGGTTCGTTAGTCTGAAGCGCAGCCCGGCTAATCGATGTCGTCGGCGTCCATCTCGGTGGGAGGTGCATCCTGCATCTTCAGGCTGCGGCGGCTATGACGGCCGGCTGCGGCCACTTCGTGCTCTGGCGGGTCTGGTTCTCCCCTGAGCTGGCGCAGCAGCGCTTCGGCCGCCAGCCGGCCCGATTCCATCGCCCCCTGAATCGACGGTGTGGCCCGGTGGTCGCCACAGATATACAATCCCGGATCGAGCCTCGGCTGAGTGTGCAACTGCTGCGGTACTGATATCGGCTGGGCGTTTTCAATCCGGTAGGTCCGCAGCAACCGCCACTCCTTGGTCACCCGCCCGTACCAGCGGCGCAACTGCCCGCGGATCATCGTCTCCAGCGACCGCTCGTCGCGCGCCGGGCTCCCAATCACCGTGACAGAAACCAGCGCCCGGTCCTCCGGCGCATACTCCGGCGACACCTCGCTCATCACCGCCAGGTTGTTGATCACCCCGCGGCTGCTCCCGCCCAAAACCAGCAGTGGCTCCTCCAATGGGCTCTCGGGGGCATCGAAATAGAGGCAGCAGAGGCCGCGCGACGGCACCTTCTTTCTTGTCCCCAGCACCCGCATCGCCTCGGGGCCGTCGGCCGCCACTACTACTGCCTGCGCTCTCAGTTCCTCGCCCGAATCGAGTTTCACTTCACCGGCCTTCACTGTCTCGACTCGCGTGTTGAGCTGCAACGACCCCTCGGGCAAGGCCGACGCCAGTTGCTTCGGAATCTCGCCCATCCCCTTCTCGGGCACGGCCGCGTCGCCCTCGGAGAACATCTTGAAGATGAACTCGAACATGCGGCTTGACCCGGCCAGATTCGCATCCAGCATCGCGCCGCCGAACAGCGGCCGGAAGAACTCGTCGATCACCCGCTGCGAGAAGTGCCGCATCAATAATGCCTGCCGGGCGCTGATCTCGGGGTTTTCGAAAAGCTCCTCCACCGGCGTCCGCAGCAGGTCCGATCTCAGCCGCGATATCCGAAACTTGTCCAATATCGTGCCCACGGGCGAAAACAGGTTGGCCAAATACCCGCCGCCGCGGTAGGGGTCGGACAGCCTGAAGAACCGTCCTTCCTTGCGCACCAGGGCGCCGGGCGCGAATCCGCACAGTTTCAGCATGTCGAAATCGAGCTGGGCCTGCGCCTCGGGGTAGGCGGTCAGCAGCACCTGGAAGCCGCGGTCGAGCAGGAAACCCTCATGTTTGTCGGTACGGACTCGTCCGCCGACGCCGTCGGACGCTTCCACGATCTGGATACTGACTCCTTCAGCCGCCAGTTTCCGTGCGCAACACAGCCCGGCGAGTCCCGCGCCAACAATGATTACGTCGGCTTGACTCATCACTCCTGCTCTCCGGCGCTGACACGCGCTTGGCGGATCTCTCTCAGCATGATGAATTCGCTCACGTTCTCCGCTGTCACCATGCCTACCAGGCGGTCGTCGTCAAACACCAGCGCGCAACTGCTCTGCCTTCCAGCGATCAATTGAACCACCTCCGCCAGCTTCGCTCCCGGCGTCACGCGCAGAAAGTCCCGATCCATCGACCCTGCGACATAGGCGTCGGGCCCCTCGGCAGCCATGGCGCGCAACATCGCCTGGCGCGTCAACAGCCCGGCCACCGTGGGCCCTGCCATGACCGGGAAATCCTGCTGCGTGGTGGCCAGCAGCAGCGCCGCCGCATCCCGCAGCGAATCGCCGTGGTTCAACGTCCGGAAGACCGTCACCATGGCCGACCGCACCACTTCGGCCCCGATCAGCACCTGTTGCTCGGATGCCACCCGCTCCTGCATCGCGCCGGCATAGATGAAAAACGCGACGAAGACCAGGAAGAAGTTGGGCGCGAGCAACCCGTACAGCCCCATGATTGCCGCCATGCCCATGCCGATCCGCGCTGCAGTCCGGGTCGCTTCGTGCTCGGGCCGCCATCGTGACAGCAGTGAGCGCAGGATCCGGCCGCCATCCATGGGGAATGCCGGCAGCAGATTGAAGACGCCCAGCAGCAAGTTTGCCACTCCGATCCGTTCCGCCAGGTTCGCATCGCTCGGCGCCGTCATCCACGTCTCCGGCAGGAGAGGTTTGCCGTTCAGCCAGACGAACGCGAATGCCGCTGCCGCCATCAACAGGTTCAAGCCCGGTCCGGCCAGCGCTACCCAAAACTCCTCGCGCGCCCGCGGCTGCCTCTCCAGCCTCGCCAATCCGCCGATCGGCAGCATCACAACCTCAATGGTCTGGATGCCAAACCGCCTGGCCACCAGCGCATGCGCCAGCTCATGCAGCATCACTGAGCCGAAGATCGCCAGGATGTAGATCGTCGTCCCGGCTGCCGATTGCGCTCCCTTGCTGCCAATCACAATCAGCCACACTACGATCAGCCAGAAGGTGAAATGGAACCGGACCGGGATGCCGAATATCTCGACCGAGCCGAGCGTGCCCGGAAACCTGGGTCCACTCTGTTCCTGCTTACTGGGTGATTGCTCGTCCATGCTTCGTGCAGCTGTGCTGCCGGGCAGCTTCGCCCGTTTCAATACGATAGCAGAACGGCCTCGCGTTGGAGCGCGTACATCAGGGCAGCGTCGCCAGGCCCGCCTTCACCAGATCAATGTATGCGATCGTTTGGCGCGACCGGCCCGTGTTGAACAGCACATAGCGCCCGCTGTGATCAAACGAAGCATGGGCGTGGACTGCCGGCACGGTCTGCCGGAGCCCGCTGGCCAGTAGCCGGCGGTTGTCTGTCGCCGTCTCGATCAGCCACAAGTTTCCGTCGAAATCGTCGGCAACCAGGAATTGCCCGTCGTCGCGCGCCCGCGCATGCCAGTAGTTACCCGGCAGAATACGGCCCTTGCCGTTCTTGTCCGCGACGACGATGCCGATCTTGTCCATGATCAGGGTCATGCCGCCGGTCGCCGGAACCCAGCTCTCGTGCGTCACCCACTCCTTCAGCGGCGTCACCCATTGCTTCGGGTCCGTCGTGTAGTAGAACGGCCGGTTCGCCGTCCCGTCGTCATTCACCACCCACGTCCGCTGCGGCGCATATCCGCCCGTTTCCCAGACATAGAAGATCATCGGCTCGCTGGGATGGTGCTGGACGTGGCCCACCCTGAATCCCACCGTCGCTGCCGCCCGCCACGCGCCCGTTGCCAGATCCATCAACCCGACCTCCCAGTTCGACTCATCCCGCTGCCGGACCAGCGCCAGCGATTTCAGATCATGTGAAAACGTCGGCTGCCCCGGTCCGCCGATGGTGGGCGCCGGCAACGCGCCGATCCGCCGTACCTTGCCCGTCGTGATGTCGATTTCTTCGATCGCCTGGCCGCGCGGATAGTAGACCAGCCGCGCGTCCCTGGGATGCGGGCAAGCCCCGGCCGCGCCCACACCCGGCCCAGTGGTGACTTGACCTGCCTTGCCGGTGGCCATGTCGTAGCGGAAGATCTGGCTTGTCCCCTCGACTGTCGCGGCGAAGATGATGTTGGCGTCGCCGGCCGTGAAGTTCGGGAAGTGGAAGTAGAGGTTGGTCGTGCCCGCGCCCGGCGGTTCGATCTCGACGATCTCCAGCCCGCTCTTCGGGTCTTTGTATGTCTGCGCTCCCCAAAGGCTGAATCCGGCCAGGAGAACTGTGCAAATCGTTCGGCGCTGCATGACGGTTACCTATTGTATATAGTCGCGCCCGGACCCTGCCGGCGCTGCCGCGCGGATCGCGCGAGGCCGCCATCTACTTGCGCGGCAGGATGTTCGCAATGAACTCGCCTATCTCACGTCGGGTCGTGGCCGGGTTCATGAATACCGCCTTTTCGCCAGGCAGTCTCCGGGAGCGTCCCTTTATGTCATAGGCGGTCCGCGCGATAAACGACACCCAGTTGGTGTACAGCCCGACTTTGCCCCGGTCCAGGAACACCTGCCGATGATACCGGTTGTTGGCCGCCAACCTCCCCGTCTCCTCCTGTCCCGGCTGGAGCTTCTGCTCCCGGGCGAACTCCTCATCCGCGTCGGAAACCCTGGCCGGATCATAAACCCGGAACCCGACGCTCGGCCCGGCGTTCTCCGCCGCTATCACCTTGACAAAGCCCAGTTGCTTCAAGCGGTGGCGGAAGTAGACCGCATTCTGCAGGCAATGCGCCAGCACGGTCTGGTAGCCTTCGACCCCAAGGCAGTTCAATGCCGCGTACGCGGCAAAGACGCCCGCCGCGCCGCGCGAACACTCGATGGTCGACTGCAGGTGCGTGTGCCCCTGCAATTCGTCTTCGAAATAGCTGAAGTTCTCGGGATCGCTTTCGAGGTAAGTCAGGTCGTTGCTGTCGGCGAACATCACCAGGCTGGACGTATAGGGTGCGTAGCCCCACTTCTGGAAGTCGACTGTAAACGAGTCGGCATACTTCAGCTCGCTGAACAACTCGACGTTGCGCCGGAGGCCGGGCAGGGTCGCCTGGTTGATTCCGAGCGGATTGGCGTCGAAATCGTAGCCGAGGAAGAACAGCATCGTCCAGCCGATGGCCGAATCGACGTGGATGTGGGGCCTCATCTTGATGTCGTGCTGCTCGCAAAGCCGGTTGCGCAGGTCGTGTACCGCCCGCACGGGATCGACGGCAAAGGTATCAGTCGTGCCCATCGTCAGCATGATCGTCGGCACCGCGCACCCGGCCACGAAACACGCGCGGAGGCTCTGCTCCAGGTCGTCGAGATCGATGTTGTTGTTCTCACTGATCTTGATCCGGATGGCGCGCTTGCGGATGTCGACGCCGAGCAGCGACAGGTTGGTGATGTTTGAATAGTGGCCGCCCTGGGAGTTGATCATCCGGTAGTCGTGCGTGTAACCCATGCCGTAGTCTTTGGCTTCGGGCAGCGATTTTCGGATGCCGGTCAGATACCCGTACAGGTTGCAGAACGTCCCACCCTGAGTGAAGATGCCCGCTGCTCGCGCCGGATCATAGCCGGCCAGTGTAGCGATCTGGCGCACCACGAGTTTCTCCAACTCGTTGGCCATGCCGGCGTATTCCTCATAGACCAGATTTGCGTTCGCCAGCGAGCCCATCATGGCTCCGTAGATAGCCGGGTCGCAGGGCATCGTAATGACGTTTTCTGCGCTGGAGGGATTCTCCCAGTCCTTCGACAACGCGCCAGCGAACTCGAGCAGCTTTCCGACTCCGCCGTCAGGCGGCATGCTGGCCGTAGGGATCGCCGCAATCGTCTTTATTTGTTCCGCCAGGCCCGCTCCGCCCGGGTACGCGGACAGGCGGTCCTGCGGCGCAAGCCGGGAGGCGCGGAACGCGCTGACGCGGCCGAATCCAGGCTCTCCAAAGCACGGCCAGTAACGCGGGTTGCGCGAGAAGTACCGGTCATGAATATCTTGGAAACGGGCCGCAAATCCTGGATTGATCTGGTGGGCCGCGTCTGTCGTCTGGTCTGCCATGGTTTCTCCCGGTTAGGTTGGTTTGGTCCAGCCGCTTCTTAGGCCGGATGCGATGCGCGCGCCGGCGGGGCAGGGAAGCGGGGAATAGGGCCGGCTTCGTGCCCCGGTAAGGGCTGCGGCCGGACACCGCGTTGTCCAATGATACCCTCCATTCGCGGCCCATGGGACAATAGGACGCGAAAGACCATGACCACCCTGACCCACCTGGAATGCAGCTCCTGCCAGACCCGCTACCAAGCCGGCAAGGTTTGGAACCTCTGCCAGTGCGGCGCTCCGCTGCTGGTCCGCTACGACCTGGCCGCCGCCCGGCAAAGTTGGTCGCGCGAATGGCTGGCCTCGGGTCCGTCGTCGATGTGGCGATATGCGCCCGTGCTTCCTGTGTCGCATCCGAGCGCCCTCGTTTCGCTCGGAGAAGGCTGGACGCCGATGCTCAAGGCACGCAGTTTCGGCGACTCGCTGGGGATGGAGGAGCTGTGGTTGAAGGATGAGGGTCTCAACCCGACCGGGTCGTTCAAGGCCCGCGGGCTGGCCTGCGCCATCTCGATGTGCAAGGAACTGGGCATCGGCAAGGTTGCCCTGGGCTCGGCCGGAAACGCCGCTTCGGCGACCGCGGCCTATGCCGCCGCGGCCGGCATCGAAGCCCATATCTTCATGCCGAGCGATGTGCCTCAGGCAAACTACATCGAGTGCATGAGCTTTGGCGCCCGGGTCACCCTGGTCGACGGTTTGATCTCGGACTGCGGCCGCATGGTGGCCGAGCGAAAGGACGCCGAAGGCTGGTTCGACATGAACACGCTGAAGGAGCCGTACCGCATCGAGGGCAAAAAGACGATGGGCTACGAGGTCGCCGAACAGTTCCGCTGGCGGCTGCCCAAGGCCATCCTCTACCCGACAGGCGGCGGCGTCGGTCTGATCGGCATGTGGAAAGCGTTCGAGGAAATGGAAGCGCTCGGTTGGACGGACGCCGAGCGGCCGCGTATGATCGCCGTCCAGGCCGAGGGGTGCGCGCCCGTGGTTCGGGCCTTTGAGCAGGGCCGCGACCGCTGCGAATTCTGGCAAAACGCCAGCACCGTCGCCGCCGGCCTGCGGGTGCCAAAGCCGCTCGGCGACGCGCTCATCCTCAAATCGGTCCGCGAGAGCGGCGGCGTCTGTGTTGCCGTCTCCGACCGCGCGGCTCTTGAAGCCGGCGCGAAACTCGCCCGGTTGGACGGCGTCTTCGCGGCGCCCGAGGGAGCAGCTTGCTTCGCGGCGCTTGAGCAACTGCTTTCGTCGGGCGTCATTCACCACGACGACGATGTCCTGGTCTACAACACCGGAGCCGGCTTGAAGTACCTGGAGGCATACTCCGCGTTGTTCCCGCGCTCCTCCGATGGCGAATCGTCCAAACTCGGCGGCCTGATCACCCCTCGCTGACTGCCAGGGCCAGCGGCCTCGACATCCTCCACCCCGCGCCTCCAGAGTGCCGGTTGCCTGGATCAGTTATCCTGGGAGTTCAAATATCGAGTTCCGATACGCGAACATGCTCATTTCAGCGGTTATACCTGCCAGGGAAGCACAGGCCACACTTGGCCTCCTCTTCGGCTCGCTCGAAGCCTCCACACGCAAGCCCGGCGAGATCATCCTGGTCGATGACGGCTCGTCCACGCCGCTCGAACCCATCGCCAAGGCGCACGGCGCCCGAGTCCTGCGCGTGGACAGGTCGCTCGGCCCGGCGGCCGCCCGCAATCTGGGAGCCGCTCATGCGAGAGGGGATGTTCTCCTTTTTCTCGATGCCGATGTCGCCGTCCACTCCGGCACGATCGAGCGTCTCGCTTCTGCGCTCGAGTCAGACCCCTCACTGGCCGCCGTGATCGGTTCGTATGACGACGCGCCCGGCCATACCGGCTTCTGGTCGCGCTACCGGAACCTTCTGCACGCCTGGACCCACCAGACCGCATCGCCGTCGGCCTCGACTTTCTGGGGCGCCTGCGGGGCCATCCGGCGCGAGGCCTTCAACGCCGTGAATGGGTTCCCGGGAGCCTACCAACGGCCCGCAATCGAGGATATCGAGTTAGGGAACAACCTCGTCAGAGCCGGTTACCGCATACGGCTCGACCGCCAGGCGCTGGTCTGCCATCACAAAGCCTGGACATTCTGGTCAATGGCGCTGACTGATGTCAGGGACCGCGCGATTCCCTGGACCCGTCTCATCCTGCGACAGCGCCGGATGCCTAACGACCTCAACCTCCGCCGCGGCCAGCGATTCACCGCACTGCTTGCGTTGCTGCTGCTCGTCTTGCTCCCCACGCTGCAACTGGGCCACGCCTTGCCCCGGTCGCTGTTCGGCGTTGCCGCTGTCCTCTATCTGGCGCGGAACTGGCGCTTCTATTCGTTCCTCGCCAACAGCCAGGGGCTATGGTTCGCACTGCGCTCAGTGGCCCCGCACTGGCTCTATTTTGTCTACAGCTGTCTTGGCTTCGCACTGGGCGTGGGCGCGTATTTGGCGGCTGGCGTGCCGGCCAGGGTTGGTGCCGCCGGTGCTCCGCGGGAAAGCCGCCCCTGATGTGATGCTGGATGGCCGGGAGGACGCTGGGATGCGTACTTTGACGGCGAAGAGCTGGGTTTGGGCCCTGGTGGCGCTCCTGGCTGCCTTGCTATTCCAATTCTCTGTCGTCCGTCTTCAGTACGGCGGCGAGTGGACGGGCCTGTTCCACTCGGGGCTGCAATGGCAGTTGCCAAACGATCTCCCCAATGCAACCTTCCGCCACACGGAGTCGCCGGGTTACGACGGTCAGTTCTACCGCCTGGCTGCCCATGACCCGTTCAATCTGAAAGGCTACTCCGAGTACATGGACAATGCCGTCTACCGGCGCAAGCGAGTCCTGATTCCGCTGCTCGCCTGGGCGCTGGGCCTCGGACACGCCGCCTGGATTGACACGGCCTACATCGCCGTCATCAACCTTTTCGTCTTTCTCGGCGCCTGGTTGCTCGCTGACTTGGCTCGTTCCTGGTCGAAACGCCCGGCCTGGGGCCTGGCCTTTCTGTTCGTGCCGGCCACGCTCAATTCAATCGACCGCATGTTGCCCGACCTGGCCCTGATCGCCGCCATGGCCGGATTCCTGCTCTATCGGGAACGCCGTCCCGCGGTGGCCTGGGCGTTTCTCGCCTCGGCCGTCCTGGTCCGTGATCTTGGACTGCTGGTCTTGGCGGCGGCCGTCGGGCAGCTATTGTGGCGCCGCCGTTGGGTGCCGGCCTTTGGCTGGGCTGCCGCGGCCGCTCCCGGGCTGGCATGGTGGGCCTTCTGTTCGGGCATGGCGACCCCGCTGTCCAACCCGCCGCCAACAGGCTGGCTGGCCGTAGCGCCTGGATATGGCTTCTTCCTGCGTATCGCCGGACCCGCCTCTTACAATACGAGCTTCGACTGGCTCTTCCAGATTCTCGACGCCCTCGTCATGCTGTCGTTGCCGGCCGCGGCGGTGGCCTCGGTCTGGCTGTGGTGGGGCAACCGGGATGGATCGATCGAATGGCAGGCACTGGCGGGATCGAGTCTGGCGATCCTAGCCAGCCACCCCGTGTTTCTTGGCGATTCGGCCAGCTACCCGCGCGCCTTTAGCCTGCTGGTTTGTCCCCTGGCGATGATCGCTCTGCGGACCGGACGCTGGATCTATGCGCTGCCCTGCGCCTTGCTCTCGCTCCGGCTCGTGCTGGCTCTGGGAGGCATCCTGCTGCGGGCCGCTGCTGCATCTCCCGCCGGTTAGCGCCTCCTATTGCCGACTGCCGGACGTGTAACTGATCTCCTTGTCGCCTTCTTCCAAGCCGACGATCCGGATCGTACGCTTCGCCGGTTGGGCGTGAGAAACGGGAACCGGCGCCGCTGATTGCTGCGGAACGCTTGTGGCGGTTTGGGCTCTGTAAGCTGGGCGGATCCCTGGCACGGAGCCGCCGCCGCCCACGCCAATCATCGATTCCAGCGTCCTGCGCGACATCCCTTCCAGGCTTGCACGCGCCTCGGATGCTGCCCTCTCCAGTTGGGCCATGGGCAATTGCAGATCCACTCTCACCGCCGTCCCATCCACCTTCACTCTGAGATTCTTCGCGATGGCGGCCAACGCCGATGGCTGCTGCGTCGGGCTGGCTGGGAATGCGCTGAACATCTGAGCCATCATCGCCGCGCCCTGTGCCTTCTCAGCGTCGGCCATGGTGAAATTCGCCTTTAGTCCTAATCCCTGCCGTAGACTGATGCCAAGCTCCATGCTGAGGATATCCTCGATACCCTTCGCCGCGCCCGGAGCCGTACCGGCGGCCAGGCTGGGCGGTGCGTCGGCGATCAGCCAGATCTCGTTTTCCGCCTCCATCTGGTGTGCCCGGGCCAACAACGAGCCATCGTCGAGGCCGGTCCTGGCGTCAAGCACGCCGGCGATCGATTCCCGGTCGCCCACCAGCATCAGAGTCTCGCTCACCCATCCGGCCACCATGTCCTCTCCTTTTGAGGCGGGCGGAACGAAGAGGTCGATTCCCTTCATCCTTTCGATCGCCGTGCCGGCAGGCATCGATTTCTTCAGTTTTGCGCGGTCGAACCGTCCCGACAGAGCGATGACGGCATGTTGGCCACCCCCAGCGCCAGCGGGCGCTGATACCAGCAGGCGGTCCAGATTGTCCACGAAGTCCATGCCCGCCTGTGCAAACCTGCTTTTGGCTCCTGGCGCAGCCATCAGTTTGCGCATCAGCATGGCTCCGGCGCCCGAGTTCTTGGCCCGCTGCCAATCCACGCCGGCGATGAACTTTGCGCCAGGCAAGGTGTAGGACCACAAGTCCGCGGCCGCGATCGCCGCCGGGGCCTGGGCCGCTTGGGCCGGTCCGGCGGCCGACACCTGTGGACAGAAGATCAGGGCCGCCGCGGCAGCCAGCAGGATGGCAAGGATGGTTCGTGCGTGCATAGTCGCCTCATCCCCCTATCGGCGGATCTGGCGGCTCGCGTTAGGTCCATCGCCTCCCGGACTCCCGGCGGCCTCAGTCCTGGCTTCGTCTGGTTCCGTAAGCCAGAACGTCAACATGCTCGACAGTCACCAGCACCGACGCCCCAGACTCGCTCAACAGCACGTCCAGAACAGGCAGAAAAGCCTCGATCTTCTCCGGCTTGTCGACGACCTCAATCACAATCGACATATCCGAACTGAGTTCCAGAATCTTGCTCGTGTGTAGCCGCGACGAGTGCCCGAATCCCATCGGCCCGCGCAACACCGTCGCCCCGGCCAGATGAGCGGCGCGGGCGCGCTCGACGATCACTTCGTAAACCGGACGGTGATGGTGCCGGTCGCTCTCGCCCACGAAGATCCGCAGCAGCGTCGCCTTCGTCATCGGTTCCATCTTCCCGGCCCTCCTACTTCTGATTGACCATCGCCCCGGCCGCGGCGCCAGCAAACACCGCCGCCATGCACAGTACCAGCGAACCGCCCGCGTTGAGTCCGGCGAGCATCCACTCACGGTCGTCGATCAGCTTCATCGTTTCGAGGCTGAATGACGAAAACGTCGTGAACCCGCCGCAAATGCCAGCCATCACGAACATCCGCAGCTCGGGCCTTGCCACCACCCGCCCCTGGTCGCCCGTCACCGTGGCGAAGAACCCGATCACCACCGAGCCCAGCACGTTGACGAACAGCGTCGCCCACGGGAATGCCGTCAACCCCATTCGCCCCGCTCCGACATTGGCGCCATAACGCAGCACCCCCCCCAACGCCGCGCCCGCCGCCACCCACATCCAGATCATTCCGCTCAGCTATCCTTTCAATGTGATTATGACAAAGCCCTTGCTCCTGCTCCTGTTCGCCTCCGTCCTCCACGCCCAATCGAGCGTCGAGGACTTGCTGTGGAAACGCCTCGAATGCCGAATGTCGTCCTATGCGGCCGAGGTCGACGGCGCTTTCGGCTATGCAGTCATCGATCTCACCAACGGCCGCACGCTCTCGCTGAACGAGAACGTCGTCTTTGCACAGGCATCGGCCATCAAGATCCCGATTCTCGTCACGCTATTTGACGACGTTGCTTCCGGACGGATCAAGCTCGATGCGACCGTCACGCTCACACCCAAGGACGCCGTCGGTGGCTCCGGGGGCTTGCAGGATAGGCTCAAGACCTCCAGCCAGACGCTAACCCTTCGTGAACTCGCCCTGCTCATGGTCCGCGATTCCGACAACACGGCCACCAACGTCCTCATTGCCAAAGTGGAGATGGACAGGGTCAACACCCTCATGACGAAGCTCGGTTTCAAATCGACTCGCCTCCGCCGCATCATGATGGATACCCCGGCCGCTCTCCGCGGCGACGAGAACGCCTCCACTCCTCTTGAGATGGCGTGCCTCGCCGAATTGATCTATCGGGGCAAGGTCGAGGGCTCGGCTGAGATCGTCTCGCTCCTGAAGACCGTCAAGGCCGCCGTCCGCGCAGCGGTTCCTTCACATATCGAAGTCGCCTCCAAACCGGGCGGCATCCCTGGGGTCAGCACGGAAACCGCCATCGTCTATCTCGAGCGGCGGCCCTTTGTGCTCGCTGTCGCCTCCTCGGCGCTTGCCGAGGGCGTGAGCAACCCGGTCCTGCGCGCTGCGGGCATCGTTTTCGACCACTTCGACCGCCTTTCACGCATCAACGAGTACGGCCACCGCGTGAGATGAGCGTGGCTGGGACGCTAAACTGGTCCCATGGAGCTTAAAGGCAAGCGCGTCGCCGTCCTCGTCGACCAGCAGTATCAGGAGATGGAAGTCTGGTACCCCTTGTACCGTCTCATCGAAGCCGGGGCCGAGGTCCAACTCATCGCCGCCGAAAAGGGCAAGACCTACCCGTCCAAGCTGGGCTATCCCGCCGTCTCCGATCTCAGCTACGACGAAGTGTCGGCGTCGGATTTCGACGGCATCGTCTGTCCTGGCGGCTTCGCCCCCGACTTTATCCGCCGCCACCCCAAGGCCAACCAGTTCGTCGCCGATTTCGACAAGCAGGGCAAACTCGTCGCTGCCATCTGCCACGGCCTCTGGTGCTGCTGTTCCGCCAAGATTCTGAGCGGCCGCAAGTGCACATCGTTCTTCGCCATCAAGGACGACGTCGAACACGCCGGTGCCATCTGGAGCGATGCCGAGGTGGTTGTTGACCGTAACCTCGTCTCCGCTCGTAGACCATCCGACCTGCCCGCGTTCATGCGCGCCTGCATCGGCATCCTCCAGGCCCAGTAGAACCCGCATGGACCGACCCGCAATCCTGGTCCGCGGACTGCACAAGCGCTACGGTGATTTCGAGGCGGTTCGCGGGATCGATTTCGAAGTGGCCGAGGGCGAGGTCTTCGGCCTGCTCGGTCCCAATGGCGCAGGCAAGACAACTACCGTCGAGATCCTGGAAGGCCTGCGCCCGCGCACCTCGGGCGACGTCCGCGTGCTTGGGCTTGATCCGGCCACCGAAGCCCCGGCCGTCAAAGACCGCGTCGGGGTTTCGCTTCAGGCCACCAACCTGCCTGACAAGATGACCGTCTATGAGGCCCTGGAACTGTTCGCCTCCTTCTACTCGCGCCAGGCCTCGATCGAATTGCTCCTCAAACGGTTCCAGCTTTGGGACAAGCGCAACGCCATGTACTCGACGTTGTCCGGCGGTCAGAAACAACGCCTTGCGCTGGC
Source organism: uncultured Candidatus Solibacter sp. (assembly GCA_964604945.1). GTDB lineage: Bacteria > Acidobacteriota > Terriglobia > Bryobacterales > Bryobacteraceae > PNKE01. The sequence goes on along the minus strand of CAZSBK010000014.1, from coordinate 9,780 downwards.
GCTGGCATTGATCAACGAACCATCCATCGTGTTCCTCGACGAACCCACCACCGGGCTCGATCCCCAGGTCCGCCTGGAAATCCACAACCTCATTCTCGAACTCAAAGCCGCCCGCACCACCATCCTGCTCACCACCCACTACATCGAGGAGGCCGAGCGCCTCTGCGACCGGGTCGCGATCGTCGACGAGGGCCGCATCGTCGCCCTCGGCCAGCCTAGGCAATTGCAGCAGCAAGTGCTCGGCCAGGCTCGCATCGAGATCGCCTGCGAAAGTGCATTACCTGATGGCTCGCCCCCAGGCTGGCCGGATCAGTACCCTCTCCACTTCAGCCCGGAGCGCCATCACCTGACGGTGTCGCACCCCAAGCCGGCCCAGGCTGTCGTCGAACTGGTCAAGTGGATTGACTCGAACGGGGTCGTTCTCGACGACCTCCATATCCGCCGCCCCACCCTCGAAGACGTCTTTATCGAACTTACCGGGAAATCGCTTCGTGATTAACCTGAAGTCCTATCACGCTTACACCCGCGCCACCTTGCGCCTCACAATGCGCGACCGCGTGGTCCTCTTCTTCAGCTACCTCTTCCCTGTCGTTTTCTTCTTCGCCTTCGGCGAGGGCTTCGACGCCGCCAAGTCCACCGGCAACACCGCTCAGGTCCTCTCCATGGTGCTGGTGCTAGGCGTTCTCGGCAACGGTTTCTTCGGTGGCGGCATCCGCGCCGTCGTGGAGCGAGAAGCCGGCATTCTGCGCCGGTTCAAAGTCGCTCCCATCTCCGCCGCCCCCATCCTGGTCTCGTCTGTCGTCACGGGATGGGTCATTTACATGCCCGCCGTCGTCGTGTTCTTCCTGCTGGCCCACCTGCGTTACAGCCTGCCCGTGCCGGCCAACCCGGTGTCCTTGTTCATCCTGCTTTCGCTCGGCACCATCGCCTTTCGCTCGATGGGCCTCATCATCGCCTCCGTGGTGAATACCATGGGCGAAAGCCAGGTGCTCGTGCAGTTGCTCTACTTCCCCATGCTGCTGCTCAGCGGCGCGACCATCCCGCTCTCCTCGATGCCCGACTGGCTACAGGTCGTCGCCCAGTTCCTTCCGGCCACGCATTTCTACTTGGGGTTGCAGGGCATGTTGATGCACGGCGAATCGGCCTGGGACAACCTGTCGGGCCTCGCTGCTCTGGCCGCCGCCGCCGCCGTCGGGCTCTTTATCTCGGTGAAACTGTTCCGGTGGGAGAAGGAAGACAAGCTCAAGGCGTCGGCAAAACTCTGGGTGGCGGCCGCGTTGGCTCCGTTCATCCTGCTTGGCGGCTGGCAGGCTTTCTCCAGGACCAATCTCGAAAAGACCCGGATCCTTGCCCGGCAGCAGAGTCGCGGCGTCACGTGGCTTATTCGCGACGCCCGCATCTTCACAGGCGACGGGAAAGTGATCCAGAACGGCGCGGTCCTGGTGCGCAACGGCACGGTGATCCACATCTATGAAGGGCGTGGCCCCGAAGCTGAGTCGCTTCGCGCGGAAGCGATTGAAGCGGCCGGCCGGACCCTGCTTCCCGGATTGATTGACCGGGCCATCCAGTTGCCCACCGGCGACGGCAAAGCCATTGCGCGTGCCCTGAAGTCGCACCTGTACTCAGGCGTCACCGGCGTTGTCGCAGTGGGCCCACAGGCCATGACCTCCGCCGTCGCCGTTATGAACCGTCTCGGCACTGGCGCTCTGCTCGGCGCACAGATCGTCGGTGTCTCGCCCCCCGCCCCGGCGGGTTTCCCGCTCGTTGCTCAGGAGTGGGCCGCCGACCTCGCTACCGGCCGGACGCCCGCTTTGCTTTCGCGATCCTTAGCCCAGCAGATCGCGGGCGGCAAGCCTCAGCTCTTCGGAGTCACCAGGCCCCAGGTCGCCGACGGCAAACCCGTGCCCTATTCCCTCGCCGGCTGGGCCGGCCTGCCTCACGGCCCGTCTCTCCATCGCGAAATGCAGCTGATGGTGAAATCCGGCCTCACCCCGGAGCAAGTGCTGAAGCTGTTCACCTCTCAAGCCGCCGATTCGATAGGCAAGCCTCTGGGCCGCATCGCGCCCGGAGCCGAGGCCACCCTTCTGCTGGTCGATGGCAACCCGCTGGAAGATATCTCCGCCACGGAACGCATCGTGGCCGTTTTCCTGAAGGGTGAGCGCGTCGGCCGTTCGAAACTGCTCGAGGAGGACTGATTCGATGCGGCGGCGGGCCATCTTCTTCATCGTCCTGATGGGACTGGTCAGCCTGCTCTCCGACGTCACTTACGAGGGCGCCCGTTCGGTCACCGGCCCCTTCCTCGCCTCGCTTTCCGCTCCAGCCGCCACCGTTGGTTTCGTTGCCGGCTTTGGCGAACTCGTCGGCTACGGCTTCCGTCTCTTCTCTGGTCTACTCGCCGATCGAACCGGCTGGTATTGGGCCATCACGTTTCTCGGTTATGCCATCAACCTTCTCGCCGTACCCGCGCTCGCCCTCGCGGGCCACTGGCCCGCTGCCGCAGGACTCATGATCGCCGAGCGCTTCGGCAAATCCTTGCGCGCCCCTGCCCGCGACGCCCTCCTGTCTCGCGCCACATCGCATGTCGGCCACGGTTGGGGCTTTGGGCTTCATGAAGCCATGGACCAGATCGGCGCCGTCACCGGACCGCTCATTGTCGCTTTCATCCTGCACGGCCGCGGTGACTACCGCACCAGCTTCGCCTGGCTCCTGGTACCTGCCCTATTGGCCCTCGCCACTCTCTCCGTGGCGCGAGTGCTTGATGCCCGCGGCGGCGGCCTGACTGCCGCCAAACCCTTGCCTGCGGCCAAGGGCCAGACCTGGTCGATGTGGATCTACCTCGGCGGAGTCGCTCTGGTCGCCGCAGCCACGGCCGACTTCCCGCTGATTGCCTTCCACTTCCAGAAGACCTCGCTGATGGCCCCGTCCACCATCCCGCTGCTGTACGCCACGGCGATGGGCGTCGATGCCTTGTCGGCCCTGGTCCTCGGCCGCATGTTTGACCGCCACGGTCTGGGCGTCCTTGTCCTGCCCACGGCCCTGGCCGCCTTCTTCGCGCCTCTCGTCTTTGGCGGCACGATGGGCGGCGCAATCGCCGGCGTTGCGCTTTGGGGCGTCGGCATGGGCGCGCAGGAATCAATCCTCAAAGCAGCGGTGGCCACTCTGGCGCCGGGCGACAAGCGCGGCGCGGCCTATGGCCTCTTCAGCACCGTCTATGGTTTCGCCTGGTTCGCCGGCAGCGCGGCGATGGGCCTGATGTACGACTGGTCTCTTCCTGCCCTGATCGCCTTCTGCGTTCTCGGACAGTTGGCCGCTGTGCCCCTGTTTTATGCCTTGCGCCGCGACGCTTTGAACTGAGCCTTCTTCTCCGCCGTCATCTTCTCGCAGGCGGTCGAGATCACCCGCCGCGCCGACTCGTCCTTCCACTTGGCCAGGAACTTCTCGGCCAACTCCGGCTCGATTTTCCAAACCTCCTTGATCACCCAACCCAGTGCCTGATGGACCACCTTCTCCTCGTCTTCCATGAGCGGTTCGATGAACGCCAGCATCTTCTTGGGTCCGCCCTTGGTCTTCAACAGACCTAGCATGGCCACCACCGCCGCCCGGCGCTGGAACCTGTGCGGCGATGCGCGCCATCCCGCAAACGCCGCCGGTTTCAGCTTGCCTGTCTCGATCAGCGGAGACAGTATTTCCATACACATGACATCGACATGCGCCCAGTTCCGCACGCCCCCGTCGAACCAGCCTTCCATCGCCGCCAACTGCTTCTCGCCGATCTCATCGCGCACCGCTTTGACAAACCGGATGGAGAGCGCCCCCTCCTCATACTTGCCGCTCTTGAACAACTCGCAACCCGCCTCGATGAAGCCATCCAGCCCCAGCGCGGCGTACTCATCCGCCCACGCCTCATACTGCGTCGTGAAGATCGGGTGCTCCTTGTCGAGCAGTCCCCAGGAATCGTAGCCTTCGCTGAAGTAGCGCGCCCACTTGTTCGCCTTGTCCGGCTGGGCGTTTCCTTGGCAGTAGGAGCGGATGGCTGCGACCAGGCTCGCGGGCGAGATCTTGGCAGGTTTCTTTGTGGGCATTGCCCTTCGAGCCTACTTCCGCGCAACCTCAGGCGCAAGCGTCCCCTCCCTGCCGTGCACTCGCTCATTGACACGCCGCCGTCCAAAGGGCGCATACTGGTCTGGATCCGGGCGCCGGTACGCGGGAATCCGAACCTGAAAGGCGGCGGTTGTCATATGCGCACAGTCCCATGCACGCTTCTTGCGGCGATGACGCTGGTCCTGGCCGGCTGCGTCGACCTGTTGTCCGTTCACCCCCTCGCCACGCCCGAAACGGCCGTCTTCGATGCCAACCTCATCGGCGAATGGGCCCATTCCGACGACGACGGCATCACAGTTGCCTGGATTCGGCCAGGCGTGCCGGCCGCGAAAGACTACGACATCGTCTGGATCCCAGCTAAACCAGACGAGTTACCCCTCCGGCTCAACGGACGCCTCGTCAAGGTCGGCGGTCGCCTGATCTTCGATCTCGTCACCACCGAGCGGCCCGACATGAGCGTTCCCGGCCACTTCTTCATGCTGGTCGAGAAGCGCGCGGACGAGTTGAAATTGCATTGGCTCGATTCCGAATGGCTTCGCAACCAGGTCGTTCAGCCCGGCGGACCCGCCCATCTGATGTTGGACTCGAAACCCGTGATCACGGCCGGCAGCCAGGCAGTAGCGGCGTTCCTGGAGAAGTATAGCCTCGACCCCAAGGCCATCTCCGACTCAATCACTCTGAAGCGCGTCAAAGGCGTCTGAGTCACACCGCCGGCGGTTGCATGGCGATGTCCCGTGAGGCGCGTTGTGAGCGCCACCGGTCCGCGAATGGAGATGTCAGCCTGATCGGCAGCGCCTCTCCAGGATCACTCTGGTAGCGGTTTTCCCTTGGTTTCGGGCGCGAATGGCAACGCTGCGAGTCCCACCAGGAACACCAGGCACATCGTGGCGCCGGCGTAGCGCATCGGATCCTGATACCCGGCGTAGACGCGGCTTGTCAGCAGCCCCAGTGTGAGCGGCCCGAGCGCGGCCACCAGGCGCCCGACGTTGTAGCAGAAGCTCGTGCCCGTGCTGCGCAGGCGCGTCGGGAACAGTTCGGGCAGATAGATGGAGTATCCGGCGAACAGCGCCAGTTGCGCGAAGCCCATCAGCGGGATCATCCAGAAGATGTCTGAGAAGTCCTTGAGCTTCCAGAACGTGAAGGCGGTTATGCCCATGGCCGCCACAAAGCCGATGGCGAACGCCTTCTTGCGGCCTGTGTAGTTGGTCAGGTAGGTGAAGGCGTAGATGCCGAAGAATGCACCGATGTTCTGGAGCAGGGAGGTAATGCCGATCCAGGTTGTGGTCCGCCCGGCGAGTTCCGCGCCTGACAGGCCCTGCGCCCGGAAGTTGCCTTCCAGTACGGGACGCAGCAGATCGAAGCTGAAGAAGCCGATGCCCCACAGCCCAACCACGCCGGCGAAGGCCAGCAGCAGGCCGACAATCGAGTTCCGCCGCCACCTGGGATCGACGAAGAGTTCCTGGAACGAACCCATCTTCTTTTTCTCGGCGCGGGCTTTCAACCACGACTCCGGTTCCTTCAGCTTCTTGAAGATCAGCAGGGCCATTGGTGCCGGAAGCGCGCCCGCCGCGAAGGTCCACCGCCACGCCGAGGCAATCGTCCCTGACTGCTCCAGTAGGCCCAGGCCGATCCCGGTCAGCGCGGCCAACATGTTGCCCACTGCCGACAGCGCCTGCACCATGCCTAGCGCGTACGGCCGCGCGCGATCCGGCATCGTCTCCGCAACCAGCGACACGCCAACCGCGAACTGCCCTCCCACGCCCAGCCCGCACAGGAACCGGTAAGCATTGAAGTCCCAGATCCCCACGGCGAAAACGCTCAGGCCCGTGAACACCGAGTAAAGCAGGATCGTGATGATCATCGTCTTGGCGCGTCCCAGGCGATCGCCGAGGACGCCGAAATACACGCCCCCGAGGGCCCATCCGATCATGAAGATCATCGTCGCGTAGCCGGCTTGTTCAGACACTACGCCAGTCGGGGCCGCGCCCGAACCGGTGTCGAGCAAATCGCGGATCGCCGGCACGCGCGCGATGTTGAACAGTTGCTGCGCCATCGTGTCGAACGCCCAGCCGAGGCTGGCGACGATCAAAACAAACCATTGATACCTGTTCAGTTCCCTGTACCAGGCGTACTTGCGTTCGCTGTTTTGCGTGTTCGTGGAGGTCATGCTTTCACCGTGAGTCGGTCTATGCTCTGTCTCGCCCGGGCCTCGGTTCCGGCCTCGTATCTCTATGAGGAGCGGCACTCATGAGAACACCCATTATATGGGGCACCCAACCTGGATATTTCGGTAAGATTACCGCCCCCGGGTCGATGGTCGGGCCATCGGCAGAGGTCTCCTGTCCAGGATGGAGAAGCGAGCGGAGCGATACCGCCTTTGGCTCTTCCTGCCTCAGTTGAGGAAGTAGGTCAGGTACAGGGAATCGCGCTGTTTGGGGATGAACCCGGCGTCGCGGATGATGCGGCGCAGTTCCTCTTCGCTCGCCTTATTGCGCGCCCCGGCCGAAGAGACCACGTTTTCCTCGATCATGATCGAGCCGACGTCGTTGCCGCCGAAGCGCAGCCCCACCTGGCAGGTCTTCAGTCCCTGCGTTACCCAGGACGATTGGATGTTGACGATGTTCTCCAGGTACAGCCGTGAAATCGCCAGCGTCTTCAGGTACTCGACGCCCGTGGCCTCCTCCTTCACGTAGCGGCCCAGCGACGTGTTTTCGCGCTGGAACGACCACGGGATGAAGGCCGTGAATCCTCCGGTCTCTTCCTGTATCCGGCGGACAGCTTCGAGGTGGTTGACGCGCTGCTCGATTGTTTCGCCGCAGCCGAACATCATCGTGGCTGTGGTCTTCATGCCCAGTTTGTGGGCAGCAAGGTGGACGTCGATCCACTCCTGGGTGTCGCACTTCAACCGGCTGATCCGTTGGCGGACATTGTCGTCGAGGATCTCCGCGCCGCCGCCGGGGATCGAGTCCAGGCCCGCGTCGCGCAGACGGGCGATCGTGTCGGTCAGGGACAGCCCGCTCAGTTTGGCGATGTTCTGGATTTCCGGGGCGGAGAAGCAGTGCAGCCAGATGCGGCGGCCGAAGCGGCCCCGGATGGCGCGCAGCATGTCCTCATACCACTCGATCTTGAGTTCCGGGTGCAGCCCGCCCTGCATCAGCACACCCGTGCCGCCCAGGTCGAGCGTCTCCTGGATCTTCTCGAAGATGACCTCATGCGGGTGGACGTAGCTTTCCTGGTGCCCGATGGGCCGGTAGAAGGCGCAGAACGAGCAGTATTCTGTGCAGACGTTGGTGTAGTTGATGTTGCGGTCGATGATGTAGGTCACAACGCCGTGAGGGTGGTGCTTGCGGCGCAACGCATCGGCGGCCATACCAATTCCAATCAGATCATCGTCGCGAAACAGTTCGACGGCTTCGCGGGCGGTCATCATTTCAGAACCGATGCCTCCGTCAGAACAGGGTTGGTCAACTGGCGGGCATACTCGAGGAAGGTCTGCAGACCTTCAGTATGCCGTTCGGTCAGTTCGAATTCGACGTTCTCGCGCAGGTAACTGTCCACCAGTTTGTGGGTGAAGCCCCGCTGTCCGGATTCCTCCGAGGCGATTCGGTCCAGATTGGCCAGGCCGAATTGACACGACCCGTGTAGCAGTTCGACCAATCGCGGTGTCAGCGCGCCCGGCCGTCCCGACCACAGGGCGGTGACCAGAGGCAGTCCCGTCAACTCAAACCATTCCTGTCCCAGGTCCAGGCAGTTGTACGTAAGGCCTTTAGTCTCAATGGCTAACGCTGCATCGCCAATCAGTAGAGCGGCGTCGGCCGACCTCAGCATGTCGTTCAGGTTCGGCGGCGCGGCGAACACCCTGGGATCGGCCCCAAACTTGCGAGACAGAACGATGCGGGACAGTTGTACCGATGTGCGGGAGCCTGTGTCCGCGGCCAGGGTCTGTACCTGGTCGAACGGGATCTTTGAAATCAGGAAGATGCTGCGGACCGGACCGGTGCAGGCGATTCCAATTCCGGGTATCGTTTCCATGCCGAGCCTGGCGGCCTCGATCACTGGCAGGATGCCGACATCTGCGACGCCCTCATCGACGCGCGCGGCGCAGATTGAGGGCACGGCAAAGGTCAGGTCGAGTTCGCCTCGCTGTGGTCCGTTCAGCGCGCCCCAGACGAGCGGGACGGTGTTCAGATAGCTTACAGCGCAGACGCGTGGACGGCGTTCAGTCAGTGGCATCGGAGGCAAACTTGAGTGTAGCATTACGATCGTTTCGGGCTAGCCGGTGCCCTGGTACCCACGGTATCTCCGGTCCATGGAACTGCGAGGCCCAAATGCGCCATGATAATGTTACGGCATGCTAATGTTGAGGAAGTAGGAGGAGGGGGATGATCGGCTCTAAGCATTTGAAGGGTGGATACTTACGGATCGCCTTGCCGGCCCTTGCCGGACTGGCCTCGGCGGCGTTTGCGCAGGTTACGCCCAACCCCGTCCCTGCCAGAGTTCTGGGGCAACTGAACCGTCCAGCCACCTACACCGAAACCGTCAACCCGAGCGGAACTACGCCCAACCTGCTCGAAGGCCGCGAACTGTTCGGACCCGTCGCCGTGGCGGTGGATGCCTCGTTGGACCCGCCGGCCGTCTATGTCTCCGACACCAAGAACAGCCGTGTGCTTGGCTGGAGAATCGGCGCTGAGTTCTACAATGGCGCTTTCGCCGACATCGTCATCGGCCAGAAGAATTTTCAATCCAGTTCCGCGTCGGCGCCCACTACAGCATTTCACAGTGCCCTCACTCTGCCCGCGGCTATGGTGGTCGGCCCTGGCGGCAATCTATTCGTCTATGATGCGGGCAACAACCGGATTCTGCGCTTCCCGAGCCCGTTCAACGAGGCCAACGCCTCGCAGATAGCCGATCTGGTGATTGGCCAGCAGACCCGCATCGCTCGTAATCCCAATCAGAGTTCCAGTTCCTCCGCGCTGCCGGCGGCGACTACACTCAAGAGCAGCCAGACCACCGCTTCGCGGCTCACGACCTACCTTTCCGCGCTGGCCTTCGATTCCGAGGGCAATCTCTGGGCGACCGATGCCGGCAACCACCGCGTGCTGCGCTATGCCGCTGCCGACATCAACGGGCCGGGCAACATTCAATCCAATGGCGATGTAGAGCCGCAGATCGCCGCCAACCGCGTTTTGGGCCAGGCGGGCATGGAACTGGCCGTGGCCAACCCGGCCAAGATCAGCAACATCAACGATCGCATCAACAAGATCCAGTTGCGCGAACCGGCGGCGCTCGCCTTCGACACGGCAGGAAATCTATACGTTTCCGACAACTTGGCGCGCGTCCTCTTCTACCGAAACCCCGGCGAGTATGACGGCAAGCCGGCCGAACGCATTCTTGGCATCCCTTCCGCGCCTGTCCAGACCGCCGTCAACGACGTCATGTTCGGTTATGCCCCTTCGAGCACCGATTCAACGCGCTTCGGCGAAGGTGCGCGCGGCATTTTCTGTATCAATGACGTTCCATTCGTGGTCGACAGCCTGAACAGCCGTATCCTGCGCTTCGCGCCGCCCTCGGAATGGCCGGCCGAGACGACCGAGTTTTCCCCCCGCGCCCAGGGCGTCATCGGCCAGTTCGATTTCGTCAGCGGCCAGCCGAACCACTACTCGCACTGGGAGCCGAACT